>CP075902.1:4375047-5000054 GCA_020386575.1 Phormidium sp. PBR-2020
CCAGCGGCTTTAATGGGGTCTAGTTTAGCGGCAGTGCGGTTATAGGCGACAATTTCATGGTTTTTTTCTAGTAGTTTGAGTGCCATGGGTTGCCCCATCAAGCCGGTTCCTAAAATGCCAATTTTCATGATTTTTATTCCTCCTAAATAATGGTTTTTAAGTCGTAAAAATTTATCCCCTCCTGGGAGGGGTCAGGGGTGGGTTCTCCGGTGTTCCCCGTTCCCTTATCCACCCTCTTGCCTCTTGCCTCTTGCCTCTTGCCTTTCTTACCGATATCCCATCAGGCGATCATCAATACTAACCGGGCCTGCCCCCGCATAAAGTGTCATCAATAAACCCCCCAATAAACCAAGATTTTTGAAAAAATTCGTCAATTCATCGGGGTCAGTTGGATTATGAAATACAATCGTTGCCGGAATCAAAAAGAGGATTAGTAACACCGCACCAATGCGAGTTTTATATCCTAAAATCAAGGAAATACTACCCAGGATTTGAAAAACAATGGTTCCAACCAGCAAAACTTCAGGAATCGGCAATCCTGAATTACCCATCATTTCGGCAACTCCAGCAAACCCAGAGATTTTAGAAATTCCAGCTTGCAAAAAGATGACCGCCAGACAAATCCGGGCAACGACGGGAATGTAATTCATTGTCTAAACTCCTTATAATAAACAAATCGACCCTTGACATCTGACTCCAGACATTCACGAGTATGGGAATTTTACAAGACCGCGATCGCAGCAAACTCGACAGCAGTGATGATGCCCGCTTCTACGAAATGCCGCGATTTGTTACCCATGTTGATGAGAGCTTCATCGACCAACTGACGCAATTGTATCGCGATCGCCTGCAAGCCAACAGCCGCATCCTCGACTTGATGAGTAGCTGGGTGTCCCATCTTCCCGAGGATATCCCCTTCGCTCATGTAGAGGGCCATGGCATGAACGAGGCCGAACTGGCTAAAAACCCCCAGTTAGACCATTACATCGTCCAAAACCTCAACCATAATCAGCAACTCCCCTATGGGGATAACGAGTTTGACGCCGTCCTCAACGCCGTCTCGATTCAGTATCTGCAACATCCTGAGGAGGTTTTCGCCGAAATCCACCGCATCCTCAAACCCGGCGGATTAGCCATCGTCAGCTTCTCTAATCGGATGTTTTACCAAAAAGCCATTCAGGCCTGGCGCGAGGGAACTGACGCCAGCCGAGTGCAACTGGTGAAACGTTATTTTCAAGCCGTTCCCGGTTTTGCCGAACCCGAGGTGATTGCCAAAACCTCTGACGTTCCCGCCATCCTGCAAATGATGGGATTTCCGGGGGCTGATCCCTTTTATGCGGTGATTAGCGAGAAAACCCTCGTTAAATCAGCTTAAATCCCCTTAAAACGGTTGCCATTCAAGCTGAAAATAGAGTTCCTGACGCTGGAAGAGGTCGCGGTTTTCCCGTTCTTCAACACTAACCAGGGGAATCCCCCAATCCAGTTTGGCCGAAAAGCGATCGCCCAACCCTACATGAACCCCTAACCCCAGGGAGGCTAACGTATTCGTATCGATACTAGAGTCTCCCTGATTCCAAACCGTCCCCACATCCACAAAGGGCCGCAGTTCCAAGCGATTCTCGCCAGCATTCGCCGTCCAGATGGGGAATCGGACTTCCGCCGAAGCGAACAGGCCACTATCGGCTAAAAGAAAGTCTTGGCTATAGCCCCGTACACTAAAGTTTCCCCCTAAGCCAAAGCGTTCTAGGGGAACCATGGATGTGGCCGACAGTTGCACATCAGAACGCAATAACAGAGAGGTTCCGTCAGGGGACAGTAGGCGGAGATATTGGGCTTGTCCTCGCCAATTGAAAAAACGACCGTCCGGTTCACGGCTATTAATAGTGTCATTACCGAAAAGGGGAATCCCCCAATTGAACTGCGATCGCGCCGCCAAGACTTCCTGAGATCCCCGTTGCGTCCATTCCTGGAAAAACCGGAACACCGATAGACGGGTTTCCCCTTTCTCATTGGCCCCCACCGAGAGGGGAAAGGGTTCCTCTAATAACGAGGTTTCACTTTCCCGGCGGGAGAACGTCAGGCCCAGGGCAAATTCCTCTCCTGGACTACGATGAAGCGGTTGACGATAGGTGAGTTCAAAATCCCGAGAGTCAGCGGTGAGATTCAACTCATCAAACGGCCGTTCAATAATTTCGCTCCCAGTCACCCGAAGCGAGGTTTCCAGGGTTCCATTGCGGGGATTGATGGGGAGACGGTAGCCAGCTTGTAGTTCATGACTGCCCTCAGTGCCACTGTAACTCAGGCGAGCGCGATCGCCCCAGCCCGTCAAGTTGGCTTCGCGGAGTTCTACCGTACCGCGATAGGCTCCCACCGTGGGCGATCGCCCGCTGTCAATCCTCAGTAACGGCCGAAAACTGGGGGCCTCGCTAATTTCCACCTCTAGCAGATTAAATCCCGGACGGGGACTGGCCGAGAGTTCCGCCGAGAGATTCTCAATCAGCGGATCGAGTTGTAACAACTGTAAGGCCTCTAAGAGGTCATCAATATTGAGGGGGGTTTGGGCCGCCAAATTCAGGCGCGATCGCACATACTCCGGTTTCAGACGGCGATCGCCCGTCACCACAATATCCTCTAAAGCCCCCTCAACGACCTGAATCGTCACAATCCCATCCTCAATCGTCTGAGGTGGGAGTAAGGCCCCGGAAGTAATGTAGCCACGCTCGACATAGAATCGAGTAATCGCTGAACGCGCTTGCAATAAATCCGCAAACGACATCTGGCCGATAAACGGTTCCAAGATGGGTACAAAGTCCTCAGGGGTAAACCGGGTACTTCCTTCAACACGATAGCCGCGTACCTCCAGAGTGCCGTCGAGGCGATCGAGGGACTCATCCGTCTCCTCACCCGGCCGGGGGTCTAGCAACTCTTCCGGTGGTGGTAATGGCTGAGGATCTCCCAACTCAGGAAAGGGAGCCTCCGGGACTGGACGAACTTGAGCTAAGTAACGGGGGGTGGTTGGCTGGGTCGCCTCAGTCTCCATCGCCAGCACAGAAGATGGAAGAACCATCGCCGCAAGCGTCATCCCCATCAGAAGGACTCCTGAGGAATCGTAACCGTCGTGATTATGTTTGTCCATCCAAGGAAAATAATATCTGGAAAGATATCTCTAAACTTGTCACTGCCTAGTCTTCCCCCAAGATTCAGGAAGTCCGACCACCAGTCTGGCATATCTGAATGAATTTTCAACTCAAGCCCGACTATTTCAGGCAAGTTTTCCTCGATTTCCCGTTTCCAGCCGCTCCCTGAATCAAGCTGAAGAAACCACCTCCGTGTCACCTCTCCTGCACCCAGAGCCGACAGAACCATGGCCAAGCCGCAAAACTTAACGAAACTTCTCCCGTTTGGGGTTGCAGGGCAGCTGACCTCTGATAGACTTTTACCCGAACCAATACCCGAACCAACGAGACGCAGCTCCTGGATCTGTGCAACCTGGCGAACAGTCAGGGTTGGAGATTGAGAACTATCTTGATTGTGACTTCTATCTATGGGAGACTTGACAACAGGCCTGTCAAGTCGCGTTCTCCTGGGTTTCGCTCACTCAAATCCTCAAAACTTTTGATGACAGCTTGACAGCGAAAGGTCCGGAAATATCGTAAGATTGTCCGGTGTGGCATTTTCTAGTGAGTGGTAAACCTCCAGAGATGGAAACCACAGGAGAATGCCGAGTTCTCATGTTCAAGGAGCGTTGCTGTCCTCAAACAGGCAGCATTCGTCCCGGTAAAACTGTTAAGAGTTCGTTTACAAAAAATTGGGAGCAAGTCCCATCGAACTCACCTATAAATATCTTTTGGGAGAATAGAATTCGTGGAAAGTACCCTCGGGCTAGAAATTATTGAAGTCGTTGAGCAGGCGGCGATCGCCTCAGCTCACTGGATGGGGAAAGGCGAGAAAAACACCGCCGACCAAGTGGCCGTCGAAGCCATGCGTGAACGGATGAACAAAATCCATATGCGCGGTCGTATCGTCATCGGAGAAGGGGAGCGGGATGATGCCCCCATGCTCTACATCGGCGAAGAAGTGGGCATTTGCACCCAAGAAAACGCCAAACAATACTGTAACCCCGACGAACTCGTCGAAATCGACATCGCCGTTGACCCTTGCGAAGGAACCAACCTCGTCGCCTATGGACAAAATGGTTCCATGGCCGTGTTGGCGATTTCTGAAAAAGGCGGTTTGTTCGCCGCCCCGGACTTCTACATGAAAAAATTAGCCGCCCCCGCTGTGGCTAAAAACCATGTGGACATCCGTAAATCCGCCACGGAAAACCTACGCATCCTAGCTGATTGCATGGATCGTAGCATTGAAGAACTCGTGGTGGTGGTCATGGATCGCCCCCGTCACAAAGACTTGGTTCAAGAAATCCGCAAAGCTGGCGCTCGCGTGCGTCTGATTAGTGATGGTGATGTGTCCGCCGCCATCTCCTGCGCCTTTGCTGGCACCAACATTCACGCGCTGATGGGCATTGGCGCCGCTCCCGAAGGGGTGATTTCCGCCGCCGCGATGCGCTGTCTGGGGGGTCACTTCCAAGGACAACTCATCTATGACCCCGCCGTGGTGAAAACCGGTCTGATTGGTGAGAGCAAAGAAAGCAACTTGGAACGTCTGGCCAGCATGGGCATTGATGACCCCGATAAGGTCTATGATGCTCATGAACTCGCCTGTGGTGAAACCGTCCTGTTTGCCGCCTCTGGGATTACCCCCGGAACCCTGATGGAAGGGGTACGCTTCTTCCACGGTGGTGCTCGGACTCAGTCTTTGGTTATTTCGAGTCAGAGTAAGACGGCTCGCTTTGTCGATACCGTTCACATGACGGATTCCCCCCGTCGCTTGCAACTGAAATAGAGCGCCATTTGACTTGACTCGGGGGTGTTCCCCAGGTTCACGCTATACTGAAGCCATAGGGGAACCCCTCCGATCCGACTCCAACCCTGATAACAAACTCTTACCAAATCATTATGAATATCGCTGTTGTTGGGCTAAGCCACAAAACAACGCCAGTCGAAATTCGTGAAAAACTGAGTATCCCGGAACCGCAAATTGAGGCCGCGATCGCCCAGCTATCGAGCTATCCCAACATTGAAGAAGTGGCTCTGCTGAGTACCTGTAATCGCCTCGAAATCTATTTCATTGCCAAAGATACCGAACCTGCGGTTCGAGAAGTGAGCCAGTTCCTAGCGGATCGTTCTCGGATTTATTTGCCCCAATTACGTCCCTATCTGTTTGTCCTGTTACACCAAGATGCAGTCATGCACCTGTTACGGGTGAGTGCGGGCCTCGAAAGTCTCGTCTTGGGTGAAGGACAGATCCTGGCACAAGTGAAAACCACCCACAAGCTCAGTCAGAAGTACAAAGGGGTGGGACGAGTGCTCAATCAGTTATTTAAACAGTCCATCAGTGCCGGAAAACGGGTTCGCACGGAAACCAGCATCGGAACCGGTGCGGTTTCGATTAGTTCCGCCGCCGTTGAGTTGGCTCAGATGAAAGTCCCCAACTTAGGGAGTCAGCGCCTCTGTGTTCTCGGGGCCGGGAAAATGTCTCGCCTCCTGGTGCAACATGCGATCGCCAAAGGGGCCAACAGCCTCACCCTGGTTAACCGCTCCCAAACGCGCGCCGAGGAACTGGCCGCTAAGTTCCCCGATGCCAATATTAATGTTCGTCCTTGGGATGAGATGTTGGCGGCGGTGGCCGACTCGGATATGGTCTTCACGGGAACCGGCGCAACGGAGCCAATTCTCCATTGTGATAACCTGCGCGCCGTGGCCCATCCGGGGTTAATGCTCTTTGATATTGCCGTTCCTCGGAATGTTCATGCCAATGTCAGCGAGTTGGAGGAGGTTCAATGCTTCAATGTCGATGACCTCAAAGCGGTGGTGGCCCAAAACCAGGAAAGCCGCCGTCAAATGGCTCTCGAAGCTGAAACTCTCCTAGAAGACGAGTTAGCCAGCTTTGAGTCTTGGTGGCGATCGCTCGAAACCGTCCCGACTATCAGCAGCCTGCGCCGCAAAGTTGAAACCATCCGCGAACAGGAACTCGAAAAAGCCCTGTCTCGCCTCGGTGCTGAATTTGCGGAGAAACACCAAGAGGTCATCGAAGCCCTCACCCGAGGGATTGTTAACAAGATTTTACATGACCCCATGGTGCAACTGCGGGCCCAACAGGACATTGAAGCCCGCCGTCGAGCCATGAAAACCCTCCATCTTCTGTTCGACTTAGAACTCGAAGAAGAAATCGCTCGCAGTTAACGAATATCCAGAGTCCAGAGTCCCGTTTAACAACGGATCGAGACGTTCCCTAGGTGCGTCTCGATTTTTATGAGAATTTTTTGTCCCCAGGGCCAATCGTTCACCGTGGGGTTGGGATACTCCCTGGCAAAATTTTGACAAAGGTTGCCGGATTTCGGGAGAAACTTCAAGTTTTCATAACATAATCCCCAATGGGTTCGCGTCTTCTGCCCCAAGCGGTAACAAAACCGCCAAATTGGCGATCGCCAACCTCTTAAGCTAAACCGTTAAACCGATTCATTGACTCAATATCTTGCCCTATGAGTTCATCCATCTCCTCATCCACGACCCTCAATCCTCCCTATGACATCTTCACCCGACGTATCCTGCCCCTCCTGCGATCGGTCTATGACGAAGACACGGCACAATCCCTCCTCGATCGCATTTATAACCATTTAGCCCCCCTCCTCAGTGATTCCCTAGATGAAGATTTGGGCAAATGGAGTCAGGATAATATCCTGCTGATTACCTACGGTGACAGCATCCGCCGTGAAGGAGAAAAACCCCTGGCCACCCTGGGGCGCTTCCTGCGCCACTATCTCAAAGACAGCATCACCGGGGTTCATATTCTCCCCTTTTGTCCCTATAGTTCCGATGATGGCTTTGCAGTGATTGACTATCGAGCCATTAACGCCGAACTCGGAACCTGGGAAGACATCAAGGCGATCGCCGGCGAGTTTAACTTAATGGTCGATCTCGTCATCAATCACACCTCCAGTGAAAGCGAGTGGTTTCAGCAGTTCAAACAGGGGAAAAAGCCCGGTTGCGACTATTTCATCTGCGTCGACGCCGACACCGACGTTTCCCAAGTGGTACGGCCCCGCAACAGCCCCCTGTTAGTTCGCATCGAGACGCCAGAAGGGGAAAAACATATCTGGGCCACCTTCAGCGAGGATCAAGTGGATCTCAACTTCGCCAACCCGGATGTGTTCATGGAATTTGTGGATATCCTCCTCTATTACGTGCAAGCCGGGGCTAAATATATCCGCCTCGATGCCATTGGCTATCTTTGGAAACAATTAGGAACCTCCTGCATTCATCTGCCGCAAACTCACGCCCTCATCAAAGTCCTGCGGGAAATTCTGCAAACCCTCAACCCTCAAATTGCCCTCATTACCGAAACCAACGTGCCCAACCGGGAAAACTTGAGCTATTTTGGGAACCGGAATGAAGCGCACATGATCTATAACTTCAGCCTGCCTCCCTTATTGCTCAATGCCCTATTACAAGGGAAATCCGAGCATTTACGAACCTGGATGATGAGTATGCCCCCGGCCCCCCTCGGCTGTGCCTATTTTAATTTCACCGCCTCCCATGATGGGATTGGCCTACGGCCGACGGAAGGCCTGCTCACGGATGACGAGTATGAGCAACTCATCGCCACCATGAAACGGTTTGGCGGCCAAATCAGTATGCGCAAACAGTCCGATGGCTCAGAAAGTCCCTATGAAATCAATATTTCCTTGTTTGAAGCTCTCAAGGGAACCGTCAAGGGGGAGGATGAGTGGCAAGTTGAGCGGTTCCTCTGTTCTCAGACGATTATGATGTCCTTAGAGGGGATTCCTGCCTTTTATATTCATAG
Source organism: Phormidium sp. PBR-2020 (assembly GCA_020386575.1). Taxonomy (GTDB): domain Bacteria; phylum Cyanobacteriota; class Cyanobacteriia; order Cyanobacteriales; family Geitlerinemataceae; genus Sodalinema. Next base: position 4,382,971 of record CP075902.1, read on the forward strand.
TTTGTTAGCCACGGGCAATGACCATGAGAAGATGGCGCAAACAGGGCGCAACCGTTCCATCAATCGTCATCAATGGGATGAGGCGGAGTTACTGGCTTATCTGGAGAATCCCCAATCTCCTCAAGCGCGGGTGTTAGGGGAATTAACCCGTCTGATTCGCATTCGCCGCCAACAACCGGCGTTTCATCCCAATGCCACTCAATATACGCTGCATTTAAAGAAAGCTTTGTTTGGCTTTTGGCGGCAAAGTATGAATCGAGATCAGAGTATTTTTTCGATTCATAATTTGAGCGATCGCCCCAAGAAACTTCCGTTAACGGAGTTAAATTTAGTTTGTACTGATCCCTGGTGTGATTTAATCAGTGGTACGCTGATCACCGATATCTATCAAAGTGTGGTGTTAGATCCCTATCAATCCATGTGGATTACCAACAAGTTTGATAGCCGCGATCGCTAATCTTCCTCTCCCCCTCCCCCCCTCGTGTCATGGCTTTACCCCCTCGTGTCATGGCTTTCCCCCCTCGTGTCATGGCTGAAGCCGTGACACGCTCCTGGGGCGGCTCTGCCGCCTGGTACGGGAGGAAGGGGCGAGGAAAACGAGAGGAAATCAGGAGAGAAGACCTTGTTCTACCATGTAGTTGAGGAGCCAGTTTGCCATTGTAGCTCGGCGGGTTTCTAAAGGAGAAAATTCACCAATCTTGTAGCCTTTAAAGCCTAATTTTTCTTTAAGAAGCTGTTTATTTTCCTTCGGAATTGAGCGAGTTAGTTTCACATTGGGCGGACGATTTTCAATGAAATCTGGAGGGTCAGGATAGTTCTCCCGCCAATCCTCCGCCACCTGATCCGTTTGCCAGGTTTGCTCCGCGTCATCATAGCGATAGCCCAAATAATGCCAAACTAAGCGGTTGACCGTGTCGTTATCCAAGTCTTTGTTGAGGATGGCCCAAATCGTATCGGTCGTTAAAGGAGGCAATTCAGTCATAGAGTCTTGGGAACAAATTGGGAACAAATAAGGAACAACGTCCAGAAAATTATCGGGTTATGTCCCTCAGGTTCCCCGACAATCTGAAACATCGCATACTTAACCTATTATTTAAAAAGTTACGGGTTACTGTCAACTGAGAACTCGTGCAGGGTCACTTGAGCGATCGCCAAACTTAGACGGGCTTTTTCCAAACTCGATAACTCCTGCCAGGGGCGATCGCTCAGCCGCTCCGTTCGGGACTGACCCCGCATAGCACAAGCCAGAGGACGGGCTAACACTTGTAAATCCTCCCTAGGCCATTGGGGGAGTACGTCAGCCACGCAAGCCACAAGCCGCTCCAGTGGAGATTGCTCGGGGCGAGTTTGTTTGGCGAGGTCACAAAGGCGTTTGAGTATCGACGTGGGAACCTGGGAGCCAAATCGTTCACAGAGGGACGCATACACCATGCAACTATCCAGTTGCTCAAAAAACACCGGCGAGCGATCGCCTAGATTTAAATCATCAACCTTTAACGGCTCTCCGAGGGCAACGGTTTCATCAAGGGCCTCACATTCACCAGGATTCCAAGGATAGGTGACGTCATCCCCAAACAACACCGTTTCGAGTAAATCGAGTTCGGCTTGGGTTTGTGAGGAAGAGCAGGTAGAAGGACGGGGCGATAAAACCATAACAGTATGAGCAAACGATTAGAGGACGAGCGCAGACGAGTCAGCAAGCTGAAGAAGCATCAAGGTCAGAACGACAGGACCTGTTACCGACCAGTGTCGAGACCGTCCTAACGGCTGACTTCCTCAACTACAGCATGAGAGTTGGGTGTTCCGCAACGTTGACTCAAAAATCCCCTGAGGCTAGGCAAAACTGCCAAGGCTGTCCCTGAGAACTCCCAAACTTGAGGAGCATCCCTGACATCAGGGTGACTTCCTGATGATGGATTTTGCGCCAACGGTCCCCTTCTTGCATCAAGGTTCCATAACGAGAAAAGTCTCGCAGAAAATAGATTGGACCCTGATGGGGGAGATGTCGCAGAAAAATTTCGGCATGATACTGGGACACCCAAGGTTCCCCCAAAACGGCTTCATTCTCCTGACTGCGTCCGAGACGCATCCGCCCCCCTCGCAACTGAAATCCCGATTCGGGGGAAGCTGAAGACCCTTGGGGAGTTAGATAGGCTTTAACCCCAGGATGGTTGAGGGTCGTAGACGCGTCTTCGGGTAACTCCGTCGGCATTTGATCCGCTGGCATGGCCTCGGAGGAATCGAGTAAATAGCCATCAAATTCTGGATGGAGGTAGAGAACCGGTAATGTCCAGGCCGGTTGATTAAACTTGTATAAGGTTAAGAGTTGTTGACGGGCGATCGCCACCGCTCGCTCAATGGGATGGCCCTGGGCGATGGCCCCAGCGAACTGTTCAATGAAACTTAACGCTTCCGTATCGGCGATCGCATCTCGCATGGCCAAGGCCGCCGGAACCCCGTGATGTAGCAACACCTCCGCCACACTACTGCGAGGGATACATTGGTCATCATGGCAATCCAGTTGCGCCCCCCAGCAAGCATTGAACACCGCGAGGGTAACCTGCGATCGCACCAAAATCTGAGCCAGTTCCGTCCCACTCAGGGTGCTATCCTCCCCTAAAAACAAAATCCCCCCATCCGGGGCTGTGGCCCCATGACCGGCGTACAGAAAAATATGATACTCCTGACGCTCTAACTGTTGCGTCAACTCGGCCGCCGTTGGCTGCACCAGGGTATCCAAATGATAGGGAACCTGACCCCCATCAGCCAGGGCCGCTGCAAAAATTTCCCCTAACCGTTGCGCCTCATCATCAAGAGCCAACATCGGGGTTTTCGCAGAGGACTCCTCATCCTCAGCCTGAGGTTTCCCCAACACCAAAAGAATATTGAGCGATCGCCGGGCCCGCCGCAACACCAACGGATCGACATCACAAGTTGTGCGGCTAAACAGAAGTTGCGGTGCTAGGGACAGAGCCGCTTTCCCAATCCGGGGTTGGGCAATTTCCCAGGGCAGTAGCATCAGTTCCGGGGCCCGGATATCCAAGCGCACCCGCAACGGCACTTCACGGCCGAGAGCAATGCCCTGACTCTGAGCAAAACTGGCCTGAACCGCCCCCGAAAACAACCATTGCCACAACTGTAACCCCAACTCTTGCATTAAACGGCTGCTGTGACTCGTGACCAGGGATGGCCCCAACTCGGGGAGTCCAGCCGAAGCCTCCGGGCCCACACCCGCCAAGGCCGGGGACACCGGCAGAGGATTCACCGAGAAAAATCGTTGCCATTCCTGCCAGGTCTCACAAAGAGATGACGACCCGGGACAATCTTGATGGACATAGCCCCCAGTATATGGCGCTTGTAGGACCCAAATGGCATAAGACTGGGGGAAACCACCGTGAACCGTCTTAAGGGGGGCGATCGCCAGGGTAAAACTAGGCAACTGGGGAGAGAGCATGAATCAATCGGGCCATGAGGTGAACAGGAGCTTAGATCACATTAAGATCAACATAGGCCATTCTGTGACACTCTCGGTCTGCCCATCAATCTGCTGCTGTCGCTCCCCAGCCATGCTACTCCTCGTCCTTGAGCCGCCACTGACCCCGTACTGCCAAGACCTCTGACGGCAGTTACGATGGGCCATTGAGTCTAGTCAACAGCGGTTTGAAGTGATTTTTGCCTGGGGTGACTCGCCCCAACCGCGCGATCGCCAAACACCTAATCCGTCACGCCCAAAACTTTAAAAATTGGGGCATTTTCCTCGATTTTAACCCTTAAAACGAACCCAATTAAGGTTATGATTCCGGTTGGAATCAAACCTTAAAAAAACATTAAAAAACAGCCTAAAGTTACCAGCATAGGGTCAGGATTTGCGTCTGCATCCGATGTAACCATTCGTCTTCTAGTTTCCTAGAGATTCTAAAATCAGTCTCTTGAAAGATGAGTGTCTAAATCTAATCGCGTTACCATAGATATCAAACACTCAACAGACTGACTATGAGATCAAAACTTTTTGCCCTATTGCTGGCGGTCACAGTACCTTTATCCCTGGTTGGCTGTAGCGGAGACGAGACCGCTGAAGACCCCAGCAGTCCAGAAGCAGTGGAAGCTCCCGCAGAGCAACCTACGGCTGACGCCCCCCCAGCTCCCGGTGAGATGCCCGAGGCAGCGGAAACCCCCAGTGACGTTGGAGAGTGGTTCACCTATGAACCCCCCGACGGACGCTATGAGATCAAGTTTCCCAACGAACCTCTCGAACAAAACCAAAGCATCCCCGTGAATGAGACGGAGGAAATCCAGCTCTCACTTGCCATCTACGAAGATACCAACCAAGGGCGAGCCTACATGAGTGGTGCTAACCCGATTCCTCTCCCCGAGGGCGCCAGCTTTGATGTCGAGCAAGGCTTAGATGGTGGCCGCGATAACGCAGCAGCCAGCACAAACTCTGACGTAGAGAGCGAGGAATCCATCAATGTCGAGGGGCTTCCGGGTCGAACAATTGTGATGCGCAATCCTGAGGGAGTTCGTTTTAAATTAATGATGCTGGCTGACTCTGATAATGCCGTTCTTTACCAACTTTTAGTTGGCGCACAAGATGGTAATATCGACTTTCCAGAAGCCGAAACCTTTTTCGACTCCTTTAATCTAAGCCGCTCTTAATCTCTAGGGACGTTCCGACAGTTTTCGATGCGCTCAAGGCAGTGACTTAATGTTCTCTTACGCCTCCTCACATCCTCCCTGTCATCAAACACTCTCCACAGAAACCGGATCGGCTTGAACCATGAGCCACCCGGATAGAGTACTGGATCGACGCAAGGAGAGGTCACCTGAGAGCGCCTATTCTTATTTTTGTCGCTTACTAAGGAAATGCCAATCATGACTGAGTTTGTCACCAACCTGGAACAACTCGAAGCCCATATTGCTAGAGTTAAAGCCGCTCAACAAGCCTATGCTACCTTTAGCCAAGAGCAGGTGGATGTCATTTTTAAGAAAGCAGCCCTTGCCGCCAATGCTGCCCGCATTCCCTTGGCGAAACTGGCAGTTGAAGAAACGGGAATGGGAGTCGTTGAGGATAAAGTGATTAAAAACCACTTTGCCTCGGAAATCATCTACAACAAATACAAGTCCGATAAAACCTGCGGCATTATCGAAGAAGATAAATCGTTTGGCATTCAAAAAATCGCCGAACCCGTAGGCATTTTAGCCGGGATTGTCCCCACAACCAACCCCACCTCAACGGCAGTTTTTAAGGCCTTGATTACCCTAAAAACTCGCAATGCCATCATCTTTTCCCCCCACCCCCGAGCCAAACGTTGCACCATTGAAGCCGCCAAAATTGTCCGAGATGCCGCCGTTGCAGCCGGCGCACCGGAACATATCATTGGCTGGATTGATGAACCCACGGTTCCCCTCTCTCAAGCCTTGATGCAGCACCCGGACATCAAACTGATTCTGGCCACCGGTGGCCCGGGAATGGTCAAAGCCGCCTATTCCTCCGGGAATCCTTCCCTGGGGGTTGGTGCTGGGAACACTCCAGCTCTGATTGACTCCAGCGCCCATATCAAGATGGCCGTCTCGTCGATTTTACTCAGTAAAACCTTCGACAACGGCATGATTTGCGCCAGTGAGCAGTCGGTGGTGGTTTTGGATGATGTCTATGAAGAGGTGCGTCAAGAATTTATCGATCGCGGCGCCTATCTGCTCGCGCCTGACGAGGGCGATCGCCTCGGGAAACTGCTCATCAACAACGGACGACTCAACGCCAACATCGTCGGCCAGTCCGTCGAAAGCATCGCGGCCCTAGCGGACATCTCCATTCCCGACAACACCCGCGTTCTCATCAGCGAAGTCAGCGACATCAGTACCGACGAACCCTTCGCCTACGAAAAACTTTCCCCGGTTCTAGCCATGTACCGGGCCCAAGACTTCAACGAAGCCGTCGACAAAGCCGAAGCCTTAGTTGAATTTGGCGGACGGGGCCATACCGCCGTGCTGTACATCAACCCCTCGGAGTTTGACCATATCAAACAGTTCGAGGACAAAATGCAGACGGCGCGGGTTCTCATTAACACCCCCTCCTCCCAAGGGGCCATTGGCGACCTCTACAACTTCCGCCTCGATCCCTCTCTCACCCTGGGTTGTGGTACCTGGGGGGGCAACTCCATCAGTGAAAACGTTGAACCCCATCACCTGCTTAACGTCAAAACCGTAGCCGAACGGCGGGAGAATATGTTGTGGTTCCGCATTCCCCCCAAAGTCTATTTCAAATATGGGTCTCTGCCCGTGGCCCTGCGGGAACTGGCCGGGAAACAACGGGCCATGATTATCACCGACAAACCCCTCTATGACCTGGGAATGACGGCTTCGGTGGAAACCGTCCTCGAAGATATTGGTTTGAAATATACCGTCTTCTCGGAAGTTGAACCCGATCCCTCCCTCGAAACTGTCAATCGGGGCTTAGCGGTGATGAACAGCTTTCAACCCGATGTCATCATCGCCCTCGGCGGTGGCTCGCCCATGGATGCAGCCAAAATTATGTGGCTGATGTACGAGCATCCGGAAATTGAGTTTGAGGGCCTGGCGATGCGGTTTATGGATATCCGCAAACGGGTCTATGATTTACCCGAGTTGGGTGAAAAAGCTGTCTTGGTGGCCATTCCCACTACCTCGGGAACCGGCTCAGAGGTGACGCCGTTTGCCGTGGTGACCGATCGCCGCAACGATATCAAATATCCCCTGGCCGATTATGCCCTCACCCCAACCATGGCGATCGTCGATCCAGAGTTGGTGCTGAATATGCCCAAGAGCCTCACCGCCTTCGGGGGAGTCGATGCTCTCACCCATGCCCTAGAAGCCTATGTGTCGGTGTTGGCCTCGGAATACACCAATGGCTTGGCCTTAGAGGCGATTCGTCTCATCTTTAAGTATCTGCCGGATTCCTATCACCAGGGGGCTGCCAATCCCAAGGCTCGGGAAAAAATGCACTATGCCGCCACCATGGCGGGGATGGCCTTTGCCAATGGCTTCTTAGGCATTTGTCACTCCATCGCCCACCAACTCGGCGCGACGTTCCATATTCCCCATGGTTTGGCGAATGCGGTGATGATTTCTCACATCATCCGCTACAACGCCACTAATGCCCCCTTTAAGCAGGCGACCTTCTCCCAGTACAAGTACCCTAATGCGAAATGGCGCTATGCTCGCATTGCCGATCACTTGCAACTCGGCGGCGAGACGGAGAATGAGAAAATTGTCCGTCTGATTCAGGCTGTGGAACATCTCAAACAAGAGGTGGGCATTCCCTCGGCGATGAAAGACTTGATTCAGATGGACGAAGCTCAATTTAAGGCTCAGGTGGATCAGGTGGCCGATCGCGCCTTTGATGACCAATGCACGGTCTCCAATCCTCGCTATCCCCTGATTACCGACCTCAAACAACTGATCTTGGATGCCTATTATGGCAACTTAGATCTCTCGGGTCTCGATGGTGGTCAGACGGGGGGACTCGATGGGGTTCCCGATGTCCCAGCGGAACCGGAGGTGGTGATGCAATAACCTCCTAGGTCCAGCTTCAGCCCCGAGAGAGAGACCACTCATCTCTCGGGGAGGACGGGTGGCCCAAGCGGGAGTCTATTGGACTGACCCATGGGCATCGGCTCGGGTCATGGGTTGGGGAACTTCTAACCCTTCTCCCCCAAGCAGTTCTAGGGGTTCTCCCTCCACGGACAGCCAAACTTCCGCACTCGGGTCCATGCTCGTGGCGGTGTAGATGACCTGATCCAATCGGCCCAGCATCGAGGCTGAGCCACCTCCTAGGGTGAATTCTTGGGAGAGATCTACGCGCACCCCAGCATCGGTAATTTGTAGATTTCGCAGGCGCGTATCTGCGGGAATGGCACTGAGTCCCGGTGAGGTCTCGGAGATCTCTAGCAGTTGCTCAAAGGCTTCCGTCAGCATCAACTCGGGGTCACCACTGGTGAGGACATTGTTGTCTTCATCAATGGTGATGGGCATCGCTAACAGTTCGAAGTCGGTGCCGGTATCCTGAAGCAGATAAATTTCTGGGGCGGCGGTTAGGGTTAACTCTCCGCCCTCATCCGGTTCGGTGAGATCGGGGGGCGGTTGAACGATATCATCTCCACCACTACGCTGATATAGGGTGACCGCTGCACCCCCCAGAATGAGGATGACGGCTAGGCCGGCGAGAAGTCCAAGGGAACGATTTTTTTTGGCTGAGTCTTTCATGTAGCAAACGTGGGTCTGAATAGGACAAAAAACAGGGGACAAGAAGGCAGCAGGCAGTAGGCAGTAGGCAGTAGGGAGGAGAAGGCAAGAGGCAAGAGGCAAGAGGTAGGGGATTCTCTCCCAACTCAGAGTGTCAATCAGGCAATCTTCGATTGCGATAGAAGGTTGAGAGAGAGTCAGAGTTGGGGGTATTGGGAGTGTTGACGCACCGCTCTTGTTTTACACTACCGAAGGGATGGCTGGTTTTCCAGATTGTATCCGGGTCGATTTAGGGGCAGATGGGGCGGGGTTGATTTAAGAGGCTGAGGATTTCCTCGGCGGCGCGATCGCAGACCCCCACCTCACCAATCTGCTGTCGCATCTGGGCATATCCTGCTTGCATGGTCTGCCGACGCTGAGGATCGCAGAGTAAGCTGAGGGACTCCCGCAGGATGTTTTCGGGGGTCACGTCCTCTTGCATGAGTTCGGGAATAATCGAAGTCATGGACACGAGGTTAGGCGGAGACATGAACTCAATCTCAAAGCCCAAGACACGACGGGCAACGCTTGCGGTTAGGGGATGCACGGCGTAGAGGGCGATTTGTGGCACGTTCAGCAGGGCCAGTTCTAGGTTAACGGTTCCTGACTTACTGATGGCTAAATCGGCGGCGGCGAGACGTTCAAGACGGCGATCGCCGGTGATTTCTGCCTGGAGTCCCACCTCGTCGAGGGCTTGTTGCAGGCGATCGCGGTAGATGTCGAGGGAGAGGGGAATCCAAAACTTCGCTTGGGGGAATTTCTCCTGAAGCGTCCGGGCGGCGCGGAAGATGGGGGGAACCAGATACTTCAGTTCTTGATGACGCGAGGCGGGGAGCAGGGCAATCACTTGGTCCTCTGGGGTGAGGTTAAAGGCCCGTCGGGCCGTCTCGCGATCGGGGGCTGCGGCCAGGCGATCGACCAGGGGATGGCCCACCCAGGTCACTGTGGCCCCTCGCTCTCGGAAATAGCGTGCTTCTTCCGGGAAGATGGCTAGGAGGCGATCGCACAGCGCGATTAGGCGCAGGGCATCGCGATCACTCGGAGACCAGACCCAGGTTTGAGGGGCAATATAGTAAATAATGGGGATGCCGGGAAACTCTCGTTTAATGGCATTGCCCAAGCCCAGATTAGGTCCCATATAGTCAATGAGAATCACCAAGTCGGGGGGCTGCGATCGCAAGACTTTGAGAGCCTGTCGCTGCACCTGCAACGTCGGCAGCAGGAAGGGCAGAGACTCCAACAGGCCCACCGAGCCAATGCCACTCGTCTGAGCCAGCAGCGTCGCCCCAGTCGCCGCCATGCGATCGCCCCCCAGGGCTAAAATCTCCACAGGGGTTCCCTGCTGTTGCGCCCGACGATAGAGGGCTTCAATCAACAACGCGCCCTGTAAATCCCCCGAGACTTCCCCGGTACTGATAAAAATGCGTTGGCTCACGACGACTCACCCCGATGGCGTCGTTGACCACTAATGGGACCCCGTCGTCCCGGTTGCCGCGACCCTTGTAGGAAACGCTGTAAATGCTGAACCTGATGGGTATTGGGTAATAAGTCCAAACCATCCAGAGCGCGATCGAGGGTTAAATCCGAGCGATAGAGCAAGCGAAAGGCCTTTTTCAGCGCCTGAAAGGCTTGACCCTCATCCACCTCCATCAATCCAGCCCGTTTTAACCCCACCTGATTGAGAGCGCGAACCCGGCTGGGGTTGCCTTCGACCAGCATATAGGGGGGGACATCGCGGTCAATACGACTCATTCCCCCCACCATAGACAGCTCTCCAATATGGACGAACTGATGAACCCCAACCACCCCACCGATGCGGGCATTCGACTCCACACAGACATGACCCGCTAACTCCACCGCATTGGTGATGACCACCCCATTGCCAATAGCACAGTTATGGGCCACATGGACATAGGCCATCAAGAGGTTGTTATCCCCAATGCGAGTCATCTCTCCCCCCTGAGTGGCGCGGTTGATGGTCACATATTCTCGAATGCGGTTATCATTGCCGATAGACACCCCACTCAGGGCCCCCTCATACTTGAGATCTTGGGGTTCCAAGCCAATGGCCGCTCCAGGGAAAATATGATTGCGCTCACCAATCTCCGTTGCCCCATCAATGACCACATGGGCTTCAATCGTGGTATCTCGTCCGATGGTGACCTGTTCGCCAATCACGGCATAGGCGCCGACACGAACGCTCGGGTGAAGTTGGGCCTGGGGATGAATGACAGCAGTTGGATGAATCATGTCTCGAGTTATCGGTTGGCGAGCGGAAACTGCCGCCTCAAAGGGTTGGCGGTTCTCCCTGTGACGCACCTAGTCAGGCGCGGCGTTGAGTCCGGCGAGAGGTCCTTGGCCGAAGCCGAGTTCACTCCACCATCAACGAGAACATCAGTTCCCCTTCACTGACCAACTGCCCCTCGACTTCGGCGCGACCGTACATTTTGCCAAAACGGCGGCGTTTCGTCCAGAGGAGTTCCACCGTCATCACCAGTTGATCACCGGGAACCACGGGCCGACGAAAGCGAACATTATCGATCCCGGCGAAGGTAAATAGGCCGTCTTCCATTTCGTGCATTTGTGTGAGGACGACGCCACCCACCTGAGCCATCGCCTCAACAATTAAGACCCCGGGCATAATCGGTTTTCCCGGGAAATGGCCTTGAAAATGGGGTTCATTGACCGTTACGTTTTTGATGCCCACGGCCCGTTTTTGGGGCACATATTCGATAATGCGATCGACCAAAGCAAAGGGGTAACGATGGGGCAGAAGACGGTGAATTTCATCAACACTCAGCATAGTCGCTGGGGCTGAGACCGGCTCCGTTTCTGAATATTGAGCGTTGTTAGTGTTGGCGTCAATAAGTGTGGACATAATTGGCTTCAAGTACTGCGGCTAACGAGATCCGGCTCGGCGCTGCCTGCGGCTTGCCCTCGGAATCCCCTAAATAATGGCTTACGCGTACCCGCGCGATCGCAGGCATTGGGCTAAGCGAACATGCAGGCGATGGCTCGCTTTATAAGCAAGAATGTGAGCCACTGGAATACAACCCAGCAAGCTCAAATCTCCTACTAAGTCTAAGATTTTATGACGCACTGGTTCATTTGCAAATCGCAAGGGGGGATTTAGCCAATGGTCACCGTCACAAACGAGAGCATTGTCTAAACAGCCACCCCGAATGAGTCCCCGGCTTCGTAAAGATTCTACCTCATGGGCTAGTCCAAAGGTACGAGCGGGGGCAATCTCTTGGCCAAAGTCCTCGGTTTGAGGATTCCAGGTATGCCATTGTTTGCCAATGGCGGGGGCGCTGAAGTCAATGCCATAACTCAATTGCAGCTGGGGGGCCGGGATGGCGGCAACAAAGGCATCCCCTTCATAAATCCAGATGGGTTCTGGCAGGGGAGGGGGGAGCGATGCAGGAGGCGGCCCCAGGGTGACCCCAGCGTCGTCGATGGCGTCAACCCAGTCTCGGGCGGAACCGTCGAGTAAGGGCACTTCTGGGCCATCTAGCTCAATCAGCACATCGGTCAGACCCCGAGCGCCCAGAGCCGCTAGGAGATGTTCCACGGTTTGAGCGCAGACTTCCCCCTGCACCAGTTGGGTGCAGAGGGGGCTAGGTTGGACTCGATCAGGGGATAGATGCAGCGGGGGAGTTCCGGGTAAATCCTGCCGTTGCAGACGGCGACCGTGACCCGTGGGGGCGGGGTGCAGATGCACCTGGGTAATTTGCCCCGAATGAAGGCCAACCCCGCTGCGGGAGAGCGATCGCCGCAGGATTCGTCCCCCCTGGGTCAAGGCGCAGGGGGAGGTGATGGGGGATGAGGGAGACACAGACATGACAGGCTGGCGGGTGAGTGGGATGAGGCGAGAGAGCTAGAATCGCTGACCAATACCGAAGTGAAAGCGGTTGTCTCCCTCGTCGTTGAGGGCAAAGTCGATGCGAATGGGTCCGATGGGGGATTGAATCCGCAGTCCTAAGCCATATCCCAAGCCTGTGCCCGGTTTATCCCTGACGCCAGCCGGGTTACCGGGGACATCTCCGGCGGTTCCTAAGTCGGTGCCCACATCTAGGAAGGCGACCCCACCAATGATGGAAAAGATGGGGAAGCGATATTCGGCTGTGGCTTGCAGGAAGGAACGGCCTGCCCCGAGGGCCCCCTCCGCATAGCCACGCACGGAGTTGACACCGCCGAGGACAAAGGCTTCATAGGGGGGCATATCGCCGACAATCGTGCCTCCCTGTAGGTTGAACGCTAAGGCTTGGGAGCCTTCAACATCCAAGAAACTCACCGGGACATAGTAGCTATAGCTGCCCCGCAAGCGGTTAAAGAAGACATTGTCATCAAAGGGCAGCACTTGCTCGGTGCTGAAACTGACGCGATCGCCCCGGGTGGGATCGATGGGGTTATTGCGGCGATCGCGGGCTAACCCGAGGCGCACACTGGCCATAAAATCGGTACCACTGTCGTTGGCCGAGAGGAGATTCCCTTGTTCATCTCGGGGGGTGCGATCGCCGTCGGCATCACGAATGGTCACCTCCTGCACCTGTAGCCCCAGGGAGGCCGTCCAAGCCTGACGGTTATCAAACACATCTCGGGTGAGGGGACGGGTGAAGGTCAGGGCCCCGCCAATCCGGTCAATCCGGGGGCGATCGCCATTTTCTAGATTGACGTCCGGCTGGCCTTCCCCACTGTCATACACGAGGGAAATGGAACGACGGCGGAAGAGATTGACGTTATAGGCCGTACGGAAGGGGTCACCGCCAATCCAAGGGTCGGTAAAGTTGACATCGAAAAACAACCCCCGTGTTCCCAGTTGCACTTCTGCCCCGAGAACTTGGTTATTACCGCCAAAGTTCTGTTCTTGATAACTCGCGGTCCCAAAGAAGCCCCCCACGGAACTAAAGCCCCCACCAGCGGCGACGGAGCCAAAACTGCCTTCAATGGCATTAATCACCACCACCGCCTTACGAGGGTCAGTCCCGGGTTCGACGGAGAGATTAATATCTTCAAATAGCCCTAAGCCGAAGACCCGTTGTAAATCGGCTTGGATGCGATCGCGGTTGAAGACATCCCCCGCCTGAGTTTGCATCTCGCGGGTGACAATAAAGGGGCGAGTCCGGCCTCGGATGGGTTGTCCTTCTTCATCCACCATCTGACCATCTTCACTGAGGAACCGCAGTTCAATCTCCTCGATTTCTCCTTCTGCCACATCGAGGGTCACCACCCCATCGGGAGAGACGGGGGGCGGCGTGACGGGTCCTGTTTCTGGCAGGGGTGGCGGGTCAATCACCTGAGCTAGCACATAGCCGTTGGTTTGATACCAACGATTGATTTCTTCTACCCCTTCTTGGAAATCCCGGAGATTGAGAATTTGACCATACTGATCGCCAAAAATCTCATCAACGCGATCTTGTGTCAGAACTTGATTATTTTGCACCGCCACTCGGTTAAGGGCAGGGTTTGGCAAAACCTCAAAGATAATCCGTACCCCCAATGGGGTTTCCTCTGCCAGGGGTTCGACCCGGCCAAAAAATCCGGTGGCATAGATGGCGTTGACATCTTCCTGGAGTTGACGGCTGGTGGTGGTACGGCCTGGCTGGGTGCGAATGCTGTCATAGACCTCATCTTGCAGTTCTAACCGCAGCGGTTGCCCGTCGGTTCGCCGTACGAGGACTTCTGAGACCAGAACTTGGGGTTGTGGGGTTTCGACCTGGGCCAGGGTTTGAGGGAGGTTCTGGTCGGGCGGATGAGGGATGTCAAGTTGGGACATCTCTGGGGCCGAGTCGTCGAGCTGTTCTAGCTCTGAGATTGGCTCCGAGAGTGACTCTTGCGGGTCAGGGGCGGCCTGATCCGGTGATGGCCCCTCCGTCTCAACCCCTTGAGTCTCCTGAGCCATGTTCCGCCGCACATCCCGGGACATCTGCCAGAGAGAGGATTCCTCCGTCTGAAGATGCTCAATTTGCGACGGTTCGATTTGGGGACTCTCCAGCCTCCCCAGGGACTCGAATTGCGAAGACTCAGAGCGGTCGAGGTCTCTCGGCACCTCTGAGATCTCCGGCGGCTCGGGCGGTCGGTCAGACTTGACCTTAGCCAGTTGTGACGACTCCGCCTCCAAGGATTTGTCTAAGCGTTTGCTCTCCATCGCCTGAGCTGCATCGCCCAAAATGACGGCGATCGCCAGGGATAATAGGGTCACAGAAGACCATTTCGAATTGTCTAACGTCACGTTTCAACCTCCACACACCAAATAACGCATCATTACCCTTGCCATCGTTTGATGGCTTGTTCCGGCATCATGACGAGTTAAACACGCTCTAGGATACGCGCTAAAACTCGTTCGTAAGCATCTTCAACATTACCGAGATCCTGTCGAAAACGGTCTTTATCGAGGACACGTCGCTCAGCATCCTCATCGAGGCGATCCCAAAGGCGACAGGTATCTGGGCTAATCTCGTCTGCTAGTACAATACTGCCATCGGCCAGTTTCCCAAATTCCAATTTGAAATCGACCAGGGTAATCTCACAGGAACCGAAGATCGTTTGCAGATGACCATTGATGGTTAGAGCCATCTCCCGCAGTTGCTCAATTTCCTCGGATGTCGCCACATTCAATAAACGCAGGCGATCGCTCGTCAGCAGTGGATCTCCCAGGTCATCGTTTTTGTAGAAAAATTCCACCAGTGGTGGGGTGATGGGAGTTCCCAAGGCCAAGCCAGTTTGCCGGCAGAGACTCCCAGCGGCGAGGTTGCGTACTACCACTTCCAGCGGGATAATCTCCACAGCTTTGACGCGCATTTGGCTGGGGCTGGGGCTATCAATCCAATGGGTAGGAACCCCTAAGGCTTCGAGTTTTTGAAACAGCCGGGTTGAGATCGTACAGTTAATTTCTCCTTTGCGGGTGATTTGGCCGCGTTTCGCTGCGTTGAAGGCTGTTGCATCATCCTTAAATTCAGACAGGAGAATTTGTGGATCATCGGTACTGTAGAGAATTTTGGCTTTACCTTCGTAAAGTTGGCGCGATTGGGACATTCAATTTACCTGTAGCTGAATGGGGGGGGTGGACAAGCTGCGAGCACGCGACTGTTCTCTAGGGTCGATCAAGCTGGGGGGCCAGCCTGCCTAGCAACGCCAGTTTTTCAACTGGATCTTCTAGATCGCGCGCGATCTAGACGGACGGCTCTGGCTTTTGATTCTACACCGTCAGCTCATCTCGGAGCGTCATCTTTGGATGACCCCACCGGTAATTCGATGAGAAACTCACTCCCACGTTTCCAGGGGCTGTCCTCGGCTCGGCCCTCATGGGACCGGACGCGAATCTTGCCGTTATGGGTTTGCAGAATTTGGTAGCAAATGGATAGCCCCAGGCCCGTCCCCGTCCCAACGGGTTTTGTGGTGAAGAAGGGATCGAAGATTTTTTCTTGTAACTCCGGCTTAATCCCCCGCCCGTTATCATGAATCGTCACCAGAACGCGATCGCCCTTCAGGGGTTTTGTGCGAATGGTGATGCGCGGCTGGGAGTTAGACCCATCATCCCTCAGGGCCGGATCGAGAACGGCGTCGATGGCATTACAGAGTAGATTCATCCAAACCTGATTCAGTTGGGCCGGATAACAATAAATTTTTGGCAAAGGTTGATACTCTTTAACTAACTCAATGCGACCTTGAATCCGATGATTGAGAATCGCCAAGGCACTCTCAATTCCATCTTGAACATAAGCTTGTTTAAACTGGGCTTCATCCAGTCGAGAAAAGTTACGGAGAGACAGAACTAATTTTAAAATTCGTTCTGCACCTAATTTCATAGAATCAACGATTTTGGGCAGATCTGTGGTAATAAAATCCAAATCCACGGCTTCAATTTCTGCCGCCACCCGAGGAGGGGTATCTGGAACTTCTTCTTGGTAAAGTTTAAACAAGTCTAGTAAATCTCGGACGTAATTATCGGTATAGGCAAGGTTTCCATAAATAAAGTTGATAGGGTTATTGATTTCATGGGCCATGCCGGCCACCATTTGGCCCAGGGCATACATTTTTTCGGATTGAATTAACTGACTTTCAGCCCGCTGTCGTTCTCGTAGGGCTTCTTCGAGTTCCTGGGTTTTTTCTAATAAACGGGCTTCGCTGCGTTGCAGGGCTTCCTCAGAGCGTTTGCGCTCACTGACATCAACCCCAACCACCACGGTGGCTCGTCCTTGGTCATATTTCTGGGCAGCGGTAATGTAGTAGCAAGGGATCCCTCGGACATTGGCCTGTACCAGTTGCGAGTGGTAATCCACATCCCCTTGGAGAAAGTCGCGAACAAACTCGACAAATTCTGGACTATTTTTAAGAAAGCCCAATTCTTTGCCAACAAAAGCATCGGGAGGCATATTATAACTCGCGGCTAAATGCCGATTGACCCCAAGATACCGCCCATCCTGACTAATCCAAGACACTAACCCGGGCACTGCATCTAGAACCGCTCGTAATTGGTCTTTTGCCCGTTGAACCTCTCGGGCCACAGAAGCCCGTTCGGAGAGGTAGCGAAACACCGTACAGTTATAAGCCTGATCATCGGCAACAAGATAGGTGGCCGTAATTTCGACTTCAATCAGCTTTTGATTGTTGGTGCGATAGCGAGCTTCCTGTTCTAAAACGCCCTTGTTTTGCAATGTTTGCAGATACCGGGGCCAGGTGTCTGGCGTCAGGTTTTGGTCAATCTCCCAAAATCGAGCCTCCAAAAGATCACGGCGATCGCACCCCAATAGCCGACAGGCGGCATCATTGGCATAGAAAATTCTCGCCTCAACATCAGTGAGTAGCACAGCATCCGCCATGCGATCCAATGATAACTGAGCCAGTTTTCCAAGATTAGGGGAATGTTCCTGATTTAGGGGGTCAACGTTCATAATTACGTCCACTCGCTCAGATGGGGGATGACTAAATCAGGAAGCCCGCTGATACAAGGTGGGGAGAGAAACACGTGAGTCACAGAAAACAGATTGAAGGCTAAAGCGTTAGTCTAGCAAGGGCAACAGCAAGGTGACAAAGTAGTAGACCAACGGCGCGGTAAAAATATAACTATCGGTGCGATCGAGAATGCCACCATGGCCGGGAATGAGTTGTCCGGAATCTTTAACGCCGGCATCTCGTTTCATCATCGATTCAGTTAGGTCGCCCATCAAGCTTCCTAAGCCAATTATTAGGCCAATTGCGGCTCCCGTCCAGATCCAATAGTGCCAACCTAACAGGTGCGCCCCAAAAATTCCCACCGTCGTACTGCCGAAAATCCCAAAGACGGCGCCCTCAACAGTTTTCTTGGGACTGACGGCCGACAGGCGAGTACGACCAAAGGTTTTGCCAAAAAAATAGGCACCAATGTCCGCCGCCCAGATACAGAGAAAGGCTAAGACGGTGATACAAAAACCTTGAGAGAGCCAGGGAGACGTATCTGAGGTCCAAGGCCCCAGGCCCCAGTCTGAGCCAGCCCAGCCCGGTAGACCACCGGCCACGGTCACGTTGTCGCCCCCGAAGGGAGGCCGTATCGACAGGACCGTCAATCCATCGAGTTCTAGGCGGATGCGAATCCAATAGCTTGGCAATAGGCCGCCATAGAACAGTCCTAAGATGGAGGTGGAAATATCGGCGATCGAGGCCAACTTAGGCTGAAATAGGAGATAGGCGCAAATCATGGCCCCCAACAGGGGAAACAGGACATTGACCAACTCCGGGGCGATCGCCGCTGTCAGCAGCAGCACTTGTGACAGCACAAAGGTAGTTTTGGCCGCCGGAATCAGCCCCTTGGCGCGAACTAGCTGAAAGTACTCCCGTTGGCCCAAGAAGGCAATCACGGCAAAGAATAAGACAAACGACCATCCGCCGAGAAGGGTGGTCGTTAATGCCACAATAATGGCAACAATGCCACTGACGAGCCGAGACCAAGACATAATGTTAAAATCGTATTTGAACTAGAGTGTTGAACGGCTAGACTAAACAAGACCGGTCAACGCCAATCCCGAGATTGGCCCCTTGAAACAACCGTTGTTTCGATTCGTGTTATTTCTATTATCCCAGGCTTAACCGTATCTTAAGCCCAAGAGATCGCTAAAATGCTCTGACCAAACCCGACAGCGGGCGAGGGACGGCTACCGGGCAATTTTCTCACCACTGAGAATAAAAATGGGGCTAACGGCTGCCAGAACTTGATGTGTCCCCCGTGTTTCCAGACGATTCACCGCTGACTGGACGACTTCAATATGACGCGCGGGTAATTCGGCAAAGGTTTGGGAAATCTGATAAAGGCTCTCCAGATTCCCGGCCGTGGCAACTAATCGTCCTCCCGGTTTTAGCACCTGCCATACCGTCTGCAAGATGTCTGTCACCGCTCGCCCCCCTTCAATACAGGCATGAGTTGGCGGCGGGGAGAGGTTCTTGAGACAGTCGGGGGCGCTTCCTTCGACCACCTGGACATTCTCCACACCAAAGCGATCGCAGTTGCGGCGAATTAGCTGCGCCACCTCTTCATCCCGCTCGATGGCAATAATTTTGCCCTGCCGACACAGTAAACCACTCTCGACGGCAATGGTTCCTGTCCCTGCCCCAATATCCCAGAGAACAGCATCGTGGGTTAAGCGCAGTTGTGAGAGCAAAATCAGACGCACCTCCCGTTTACTCAGGGGGATGCCGGGAAGCCGCTCAAATAACTCATCGGCAATGCCGGGGGTAACGTAGGGCCAAAGGGAGGTAGATTCAGGGGACATGATGCTGTGGAAAAGGGTGAACAGAGGGAATACAATTGCAAAACGCAGGCAGAACATGTAGGTCAACCTCTTAAAAAGACTAAGGCACGGGACTGACTCTTCTCTATTAAGGTTTACAATCGGCCTGAATCTCAAGTTAAACTACCAAAGCGACTCTTGTAGCCACAAGGGTCTGCTCCTGGTCAATATCCTTACGCTATCTTTCTCAATATGCTCAGAGCCGGAATTGTCGGACTTCCCAACGTGGGAAAATCGACGTTGTTTAATGCCCTGGTTGCCAATGCCAAAGCCCAAGCAGCCAATTTTCCCTTTTGTACCATTGAACCCAATGTGGGGGTGGTGGCGGTTCCCGATGAACGTCTGGGCAAGTTGGCGAGGCTGTCTGAGTCTGAGCAAATTGTCCCGACTCGCATGGAGTTCGTAGATATTGCTGGCTTGGTGGCCGGTGCGAGTCAGGGGGAAGGCCTGGGAAATCAGTTCTTGGCCAATATCCGGGAAGTGGATGCGATTGTGCATGTGGTGCGGTGTTTCGAGAATGACGATATTATCCATGTCTCTGGCTCCATCGACCCAGTGCGCGATATTGAGGTGATTAACCTAGAGTTAGGGTTGGCGGATTTGTCGCAACTGGAACGCCGTATGGATCGTACCCGCAAACAGGCTCGTAAGGACAAGGAGGCGGCGTTTGAGTTGACGGTGTTAGAGAAACTGGCTGAGGCACTCAATGGGGGTAAATCTGCCCGTAGTGTCTCCCTGACACAGGAGGAAGAGGCGGCGATTCAAGCTCTCAATCTCCTCACCCGCAAGCCGATTATTTACGCCACCAATGTCTCGGAAGAGGATTTGGCGGAGGGGAACGCCTGGGTCGAACAAGTCCGGGAGGTGGCCGCCCAGGAGCAAGCTCAGGTGGTGGTGGTGTCAGCTCAGGTTGAGGCGGAGTTGATTGAGCTTCCTGAGGAAGAACGTCAGGATTTCTTGGAGTCTCTCGGGGTGAGTGAGGGCGGCCTAACGTCTCTGATTCGTGCTAGCTATGATTTGTTGGGCTTGCGGACCTATCTCACCACTGGCCCCAAGGAAACTCGCGCCTGGACGATTCGCGCGGGCATGACGGCCCCCCAAGCGGCGGGGGTGATTCATACGGACTTTGAACGAGGTTTTATTCGCGCTGAGACAATTGGCTGTGAGGAGTTGTTGGCGTTGGGTTCGATGACGGCGGCTAAGGAGGCGGGGAAAATCCGCAGTGAGGGGAAGGATTATCTGGTTCAGGAGGGGGATGTGTTGTTGTTCCGGTTTAATGTTTAGGGGAGAGGCAAGAGGCAAGAGGCAAGAGGCAAGAGGCAAGAGGCAAGAGGCAAGAGAAAAGACGTAGGGGCGAACGGTGTTCGCCCTCACCCAGTCGAAGCAATCTTCTAGTGGTGTGCCCTCTTGGCTCTGTGTGCTGGCGGAAAAATCCTGTCTTTGGGGGGATGCTAACTGGGCTGGGTTTGGCTTTAATGGAAGGTGATGTTACATAAAACCTAAGTCCTATGGATTTAATTATCACCTGGCTCATTATGTCCGCTAGCTTTTTTATTCTCTCTAAACTGCCCCTGGGGGTCGATGTTGATACCCTGGGAACGGCGTTGATTTCGGCGGCGGTCTTTGGTGTCCTCAATGCGGTTATTAAACCGGTTTTTGTGGTTTTGGGATTTCCGGTAGTTGTGCTTACGCTGGGGCTGTTTATGGTCGTGATCAATGCGGCTATTTTTGGATTGGCTGCCTGGCTTGTGCGCGGGTTCCACTTACGCTGGGGAATTTGGAGTGCTTTACTTGGCTCAATTGCCCTGGGCTTAATCAACTCGATCTTAACTCATTTTCTAACGGCTTAGTAGTTCAAGCAACGTGTTGAACTAAGTGTTTTGAACTAAGTGTTTTGAACTAGGGGACTTTTGGTCTCTTTTTTTGACAGTTTTCGCTGGAGTCCGATTCTTAGTTGGGCTAAAAATAAAGCGACTATTCTTGGTTTCATGCTGGATTTGTATAAGTCCATTGTCTGGATAGATGGACTTGTCAGTGACCCAAATCACACCGTTGGGGCTTTATTGAGATTAGGACATGAGTGGGGGGTTAAGCCAGTTCAGTGCGCCGTCAGTTTAGGACTTAAAGATGCTATGCTAAAACAGGATAGTAAATCTGTTTGTTACTTGTTTTAAATTCCGGAACTATGGAGACGTCAATCGACTGTGCAACGGCTTGTGTCAAGGGCTGCGTTTTGGGAGACGACTGTCCCAATCGTGAATATGCAGAATCGGCGAGCCAGTTTATTGATTCGACTTCCTTAGATACGATGCACGACATCGCGGAAGCGGCTCGCAGACGTAAACTCAGTGAACCCCCTAAGTGGGTAATTCCTGACTTTCTCGATTCAAATTCCTAGGTCAATCAGGTCATGGGGGGGAAGACATGAGTTCGACCGTCCATCTTAAGGATTCAACTCGGCTAAGTGGTTTCTGAAAAATAGTCAGGGTATCTTAACCTAAGCTTAAGGTCGGGATGGGAGTTTGGGGTAATAGCAAATCGGTTTTACTCCGGTTTTGTTGGCTCTGTCACAGTCCTGACCTCAGAAGTTGACTAGGATGGTTTGAGATACTGGTTGCAGTATCGGTGTGTGTTTAATAGTGGCTTAAGATCGAGTGTTTATGGAAGCGGATAGTCAATCGGCTCGTTCAGAACAACCTCCGGGAACGGGACTCGCCCAATGGGTGGGAACGTTAATTGCGGTGTTGACGCTGACGTTGCCGTTGTTTGTGATTTTCGTCTATTCGGCGAGAACGGTGAATCTACCCGCCTCAGAGGTGTCCGATGGGGGCGATCGCGTGGGAGAGTTGGTGAACCTGAGGCTGGCCCGACGGCGCTGAGGCAGTTTGGCGCTAAAATGATTGGGTTTGACAGCCGAACCTCGGTGCTGTCTAATGTGCCACGGTGGAGTCCCCATCGTGGACAACCTGTCCAGTCAGTCAGTTTAGGAGCTTACCTGTGGATTTATCGCGTATTCCTGCTCAACCCAAACCGGGCCTCGTCAATGTCTTGATTGAAATCGCCGGCGGAAGTAAGAACAAGTATGAGTTTGATAAGGACTTAGGCTGTTTTGCGCTCGATCGCGTCTTGTTTTCCTCGGTCCATTATCCCTTTGACTATGGGTTTATCCCCAATACCCTCGCTGATGATGGAGATCCCCTCGATGGGATGGTGATGATGGATGAACCGACGTTCCCTGGCTGTGTGATTACGGCTCGGCCTCTGGGAATGCTAGAAATGATTGATGGGGGCGATCGCGATGAAAAACTTCTCTGTGTTCCCGCTGAAGATCCTCGCTATGCGGAATACACCTCTCTGGAGAACGTGGAAAAACACCGCCTCGATGAGATTGCTGAGTTCTTCCGCACCTACAAGAACCTAGAGAAGAAAGAGACGCAAATTCTAGGCTGGAAAGATTTGGATGCGGTCAAGCCTTTAATCGAGGAATGCGTGAAGGCTTACGGTTAAAATGAAACTGGAGTGGGGACTCATCTCCTGAACGGGATTGGAGTCCTCACCGCCTCAGCTTGTCTACGCCCTAAGCCAGAGTCACCATGATGCAGCGATCGCTCCTGTACGCCAAACTCCATAATTGCACCCTGACGGGATCTAATCTTGATTATATGGGGAGCATTAGCATTGATCGCGCTCTCCTCGATGAAGTGGGGATTGTTCCCTATGAACAGGTGCAGATTGTCAATGTCAATAATGGTGAACGGTTGATGAGTTATGTCATCTGCGCTCCACCCCAGTCCGGCTTGATTGAACTCAACGGCGCGGCGGCCCGTTTGGGAATGAAGGGCGATCGCCTGATTATTATGGCCTATGCTCAGTTTTCGGCGGAAGATCTCAAAGAGCATCAGCCCAAAGTGGTGATTCTGGGCCAGGGAAACCGCATTGAGGCGGTGCATCATTACCCCCATCCCCTGGCCCCTATCGAACAGCAAACGGCTGAGGCACAATTAGTGTGATCAGCTCTTATGCAAATTTCAGACTTAGGGGAACGGGAGCTGTTGAAACGATTACAGCAGTTTTGTCCCCGAGATATTATTGGGGATGATGGGGCAGTGCTAGCGGTTCCACCGTCTCAGTCTCTGGTGGTGACGACAGATACCCTTGTCAATGGGGTTCACTTTAGCCCGCAAACGACGTCAGCGGAGGATGTGGGCTGGCGGGCGGTGGCGGCCAACCTCTCGGATTTGGCGGCGATGGGGGCGACTCCTTTGGGAATTACGGTCAGTTTGGCCCTTCCTCCAGAGACGGAGTTGGCCTGGTTGGAAGAGTTATATCAGGGAATGGCTGCTTGTCTGAAGCCTTTTGCGACGCCTTTGGTGGGAGGTGATGTCTGTCGCGCTTCGGAGATTAGTCTCAGTATTACCGCCTTCGGTTCCGTCACTTCGGCCATCTATCGTCATCAGGCTCGGGTGGGAGATGCGATCGTGGTCAGTGGGGTGCATGGTGCGTCAAGGGCAGGGTTGGAATTACTGCTCAACGACCTGCAATGGGGCGATTTAGACCCACAAATTCGTGAAAATTTGATTTCTGCCCATCAGCGCCCCCGACCCCGTTTAGACCTATTAGAGCCGCTGCAACGCTTGGGGATTGGGCGCATCGCCGGGATGGATAGTTCTGATGGGTTGGGGGATGCGGTGATGCAACTGGCTCATGAGAGTGGGGTGAAGGCTCAACTCTGGGGCGATCGCCTCCCCAGTCCCCCCGGCTTATCGGCGATGGTTCCTCCAGAGTTGGCTCAAGATTGGGTGTTATGGGGCGGAGAGGATTTTGAGTTGGTGTTATGTTTAGCCCCTGAGGATGCGAAACGCTTGGTGGATGAGGTTTCAGGGCTAGCGATTATTGGTGAGATGGTGGAAGGATTAGGTGCAGAATTGCAATGGGGCGATCGCATCGAAATTTTGGCCATACAATCAGGCTTTCGTCATTTTTAACCGGGGCTTTGTCAGGACAATGTCCTCTGCTTTAACTCAAAATCATCTAAAAAACAGTAATTATTTATACAAGTAATCAACTTTTAAATTCGCTATAGTATAAAGTGAGGTTTCTGTCTCTTGTAACAAAAGACCAGAAAAAAACAGAACCGGGAATAGACATCCCCCTGCCTTGATCCTTAATGACTCACTGCTTAGTATTGATTCTTGATTGTTAGATTCACAGGATGATGGGGAACCCTACGGGTAGTCGTTCACATGAGATAGCGCCTCAAGATTGGAGCGAACTACAACAGCAAATGCAGCAATGGAAAAGGAAACAGGCCGTCAATGCAGCCATTGTGAACATCAGCGGTCGACAGCGGATGTTATCACAGCGGATCGCCATGCTATCCTTGCGTTGGTCCTGTAGCCAAGATGTCCAGGAACGGGCAAACTTCCGCCAAGAAATTGCCGAAATGGTGGACGTGATGGAACTCTCTCATGAGGGGTTATTGAGGGGGAATGCTGAGCTTCATTTGCCAGGAAATCCCTCGGAGACCGTGCGAGAAATGTATTTTGAGCCGCCCTGGGAAATTGACCGTCAGGTTCGTGAGTATTTAGCGCAACTGCGAGAGTTACTAGAAACAGACGACTCAGAGATTACACCCGAACAAGAAAATCTACAGGCAATCCTAGAGGCAGCCTCAATCAGCTTATTACCTGCTTTAGATGCAGTGGTGAACCAATATCAACGGGAAAATGAAGCTGAGCAAGCTGCTATTAACCGCAGCCAAATTCGACTCTATTATCAGAGTTGTCAAGCCGCAGAACAGGCGCAAAAACAAGCCCAAGAACTCGAAGCCGCGTTAAGCGATCTCCATGAGATTCAGTCGAAGTTGCTGCAAACGGAAAAAATGTCGAGTTTAGGGCAGTTGGTGGCCGGAGTTGCCCATGAAATTAATAATCCCATCAACTTTATTTCCGGTAATATCACCCATGCTTCTGCCTATGTCTCGGACTTGTTGGACTTGTTACGTCTATATCAAGAGACCTATCCTCAGCCGAGCGACCCGATTCAACACCTCGCCGACACCATTGACTTAGAATTTGTGCAAGAGGATATCGTCAAGCTTTTGGCATCAATGAAAACGGGGAGCGATCGCATTCGGCAGATTGTCACCTCCCTAAAGACCTTTGCCCGTATGGATGAAGCGGATTATAAACGGGTTGACATCCACGAAGGAATTGAGAGTTCCCTGTTGATTTTGCAACATCGTTTTCACGGCAGCGCCAAGCGCCCCCCCATCCAACTGAAACGAGACTATGGGCAACTTCCGGCGATAGACTGTTACGCCGGACAACTCAATCAAGTCTTTCTCAATATCCTCAATAATGCCATTGATGCTCTCGATGAGCGCGATCGCCACCGCACTCCTGACGAGATGCAGGCTAACCCCAGTTTTATTCAGATTAAGACTGACATCCTTGGGGGAACCTGGGCGCAAATCTGCATCCGGGATAATGGCATTGGCATTCCAGAAACGCACCGTTCGCGCATCTTCGATCCCTTTTTTACCACGAAACCCGTGGGCCAAGGAACCGGACTGGGGATGTCCGTCAGCTATCAGATTATTGCCGAACTCCATGGGGGGAAACTCGACTGCATCTCCAAACTCGGACAGGGGACAGAATTTATCATCGAGATTCCCATGCAAACCATCGCCAGCCCCCTATCCTCCCCCGTCGCCAAGGTTCCCTAGAGGCGACTTGAGGCAGCAACCTCAGAGACTCGATCCACTTTAGCACCGGGATTTGATACCGTAGAAAGACATCAATTGTCCTCCCAAATGCGGTTGGCGGGACGGAACAGCAGGTTTTACTAGAGACTATGGCAGCGCAAACCTATCCCATCGAGATCAAACCCGTGTCAGAATCCCGACTTCGGGGACTGGATATCAATAACGTTCCCTTCGGTCGCCTGTTTAGTGACCATATGTTGCTGGCGACCTATGATGACGGAACCTGGAACCCTGCGACCATTTTGCCCTATGGCAAGTTAGAGATGTCCCCGTCCATTTCCGCCCTGCATTATGGACAAGCGGTGTTTGAAGGGATGAAAGCCTATAAGGGCCCCGCTGGGGAAGCGTTGCTCTTTCGCCCCCAAGCCAATTTTGAGCGCATTAACCGTTCCGCTGCGCGACTCTGTATGCCCCCCATCCCCGAGGAAATTTTCTTGGATGGCCTGAGGGAGTTAATCCGTCTCGATGCGGATTGGATTCCCACCCGCCCCGGAAGTGCGCTCTATATTCGCCCCATCTATTTTGCCACCGATGAGTCGATTGGGTTGCGGCCCTCTCAACAGTACAGCCTGGCGATTATCTGTTGTCCGGTGGGGGCCTATTATGCTGAACCGGTGAAACTGACGGTGACGCGGGAGTACGTGCGGGCCTTTCCGGGGGGAACCGGGGCGGCGAAAGCGGCGGGGAACTATGCCGCGAGTCTGTTAGCCGATCGCCAGGCCAAGCAACAGGGCTATGACAATGTCTTGTGGCTCGATGGGGTGGATCAAACCTATATTGAAGAGTGCGGCACGATGAATGTCTTTTTTGTCATCGATGGGGTTGTGGTGACGCCGCCGCTGGGGGGAACGATTTTACCGGGGATTACCCGCGATAGCATTATTACATTGCTCAAGGAACAGGGGGTTCCTGTCGAAGAACGGCGGATTGCCTTAACTGAGATTTTGGCGGCCCATAAACAAGGGCGTTTACAGGAAGCCTTTGGGGCGGGAACGGCGGCCACCATTGCCCAGATTGAAACCATCGCCATTGATGGGGTGGAGTTGAATCTGGAGGTGACGGAGGATAAGCAATATGGGGCGCGGTTACTGAAACATCTCGATGGGATTAAGACGGGGAAACGGGAGGATACTCACGGTTGGATGATGCAAGTGTAGGAGAACCATGACAGATAAATCCCGCGACAATTGGTTTTATCGGCTGCTGGATTTGCCGGTTGGTGTTGTTGCGGGGGCGTTGTATCCCCTCAAGGCGATCGCCATCCTGGCCCAAAACAGCAAACTCTGGGGCTATATTGCCTTCCCTATCCTGTTAAATCTCATCATTGGGGTGGGACTTTATATTGGCTTGTTGCGCCCTGGATTGGCAGAAATTCAGGGGCTTACGGCAGCCCTGGATGCCCAGATTACGGCCTGGATTGCCAATTTACCTCAATGGTTGGGTTGGCTGAGTTGGTTGGGAGAACTGTTGGGGGGCCTGTTGCAAGGCATCCTGGTGGTGGGGTTGTTCCTGGCGACGGGGTTGTTGTTGGTGCAGTTTGGGGCGATTCTGGGTTCTCCCTGGTATGGGCAGTTATCGGAGGAGTTGGAGAAGTTAAAGACGGGGAAAGTCACCACCTACGAACAGGGGCTGTTGGTGATTTTTAAGGATATCTGGCGTGCGTTAGCGTTTGAGGTGAAGAAACTTATCTTGGCGTTGGGGTTGGGGATACTCTTGTTTTTGGCGAACTGGGTTCCGGGGTTGGGAACGTTGGTGGCTGGCCTTGGTGGGGTGGCGATCGCGGCCCTGATTGTCTGTTTGGATTTCCTCGATGCTCCCCTCGAACGTCGCCGCCTCCGCTTTCGGGATAAGCTCAAGATTGCTTTAGGGGGACTTCCGGCAACGGCTACGTTTAGCTTGGTGTCGTTGTTTCTGGTGAGTATTCCTTTTGTGAATCTGTTGGCGGTTCCGGTGTGTGTGGCGGCGGGAACGCTGTTGTTCTGCGATCGCATTTATCCCAGACGTTTTGCGGATCAAGAGGAGGATACTCCTTCTGGAGAGGAGTTAGAGGCGGCTCAGAGTAAGGCTAAGGGGAGAGGGGGAACCACAGAGTCACAGAGGACACAGAGGTAGCATGGAGTATCCTGGGTCTGGTAAACATGGCTTTAGGGGTTGAGTTCTTGCTGACTCCAACTGCCATCATTGTTGCGTTGATAGAGATGGCGATTTTGGGGTTCGCCTCGCAGTTGTAGCCAATCGACGCGGATGGGTTCGAGTAGGAGGAGGGTAAAACTCTCTAGGGGGGTTTTGGGATTGGGGGGAGAGACTTGGAAGGCTTCTAGGGGAGCGCGATCGCACCCCGGTTCGGGCCAGGCGAAACTGGAACGAGCATTGTCGGAAATCTGTTGCCAGAGGTGCGATCGCAACCGTTGTAACTCCTCATCGTCAGATGCGGCTGATACCGAAATTAAGGAACCTCCTAGGCGGAACTGTTCCCGAGTTTTGGGGAAATACCAACAGGCTTCGGCCTGGCAATTTTCTGCAATTTCCTGCATCTTGGCACTGCGGCGATCGGTAATGATTTGCAGGCGATCGCCCTCGGCAAAGCCGCGAAACACCACCGTTCGGTTCGCCGGAGTCCCATCAGGACGTACTGTCGCCAGTTGCAAATAGCGGGCATAGATTAGACTGCGGTTGCGGTGTAAAGCAGCCGCTAGATGAGGTTTCCAAGGAGCCAGACCCATGATGTATCGTGAATTTTGGTTAACTTTTTTGGCTAGATGTTCATGATAAACGGTTTTTGCCAATCAATTCGCTAAAATTCCAACTATCAACCTGTTAACTTGCACGATTGGGACTGGCCATGCCTAGATTTTCCTTCAGGAAATCTCTGCGTATATCTCCCCATTGTTTAGCCGTTAGGGAGTGAGAAAAGCTCACCACCTGGCGGCTTTTTCATTAGCACTCTCAACTGGTGAGTGCTAATTTCAGGGATAACTTATCAGCAGTTTAGGTTGCTTAAACAACGAATTTAGCGTGAGTTAAACAAGCCGTATCATGAGCTATACCTTTGATATCATCAATATTTTACCGGTTCTGAACTTCTTTGACCATCAGCAAAAAGTTGAACAAACTCCCCATCGCAGTCTAGCGTATCTCGGAAGTTATGACTGTACTCTAGACGGCTTTAATGAAGCTCACCCCACCTGCCTTGGGCGAGGTGGGGGTGTCGGTGCTAACCTGGGACTGTATTAGTCCACAGGTCACACAAACAAGCCCAGCTTCTAGGCGAATGTCCAGGTCTTTGGCTGGAACACTCCTCACTGTCCTTTCGGCGAGTGAGCTGAAGAATGCCTCGGGCAGCAATATTGAGCGTCCCATTGAGGTCTGCATTGTATCGCTTGCCCGAAGAAAATTTAGCCAGCGCATAGTTTTTGGAGTCGCGCCGCACCACGCCACTGCCGTCATAAGCCAGCTTTGAGGTATAGGCAGCAACGACATCAATCACCTGACCGCCCATCTCTTGCCACTTCATCTCGGTCAACTCTCGAATCATCCCCTTAAGCCATCCATGAAAGCGTTGGCGCAGGTTAGAGCGTTTGCGCCCTCCTCTAGCTTTCCATCCTTTGAGGTTCTCAAAGACAATAGCATCGGCATTGAACTGTTGGGCAATCTGCACGATACGCTTCGAGACAATCTGCCCGATTTGACGGTTGATGTTACGGCATTTGCGGTAGGTATGGGAGCAGAAGCCTTTCTGGAGACGTCCACCTTTTCCCATTGTCTTACTTGCTCGTTTGGATACCGATTTCAGCCGCTTATCTCGACGGTCGCCGTTCCGCTGGACGCAGGTTCCAGCGGCTGCGGCGACTTCGTCGATGTCTCTTCCTGGGTGAATAAATTCACGGTGGATTACAGTGCCGTCAAAATTCACGACTGCCACGGTCGCGGTGGTGTTGATACCCAGGTCAACACTCACTACATTGCCGTCTCCCTCTCGTTGGGGTGGATGGCACTCAAACGGAACTGAGAGGTGACAGACATTCTTGTCCTCATTAAAAATCAGGGAGGGTGATAGTAGCCTGTTGCTGTCTACGGTATGTCGTTCTCGTAGACCTGTAATTTGAACGGTCGTCCAAACCCAATCGGTTCCGTTAAAGACTTTGATTTCGATGTGGTGGTATCGATGCAGCTTATAGCATTGACCTTTATACAGGGTGGGATAACAGCCGCTGTTTGGATTAAGGCCTGGAGGTTTGGCATCCCGGCGTTGACGAGTCCCCGATTGCCATTCCCGATACCGGGTCATGTAACTGCTGACTTGGCCAGCAGCGAAAACGATGGCGGCTCTTCGGTAGTAGCTGGGGAACTTGTAAAAGGTCTGGTCAAATTGCCGGTATTTGGGGTTGGGGTTCTTGGCGGTTTGGTGAATGAGTTTCTCGACGGCTAGAACCCGTTTTTGGCTCGATAACGCTCCCAGAGACGACCAATGGGTTAAGAGAATTCCCATCAAATGCCGACAGACACGACGGTAGACCTTAACCGTTTGGCTCAGCAGAACTCGCTGCTTGGCTGTCGGGTTAAGATTCCATTGGTCTGTACGGATGATTGAGGTGGGTTTCTTTGTTGCCATAACGGTATGATACCCCAAGGCCTTTCGAATGCGTCGCTATTTTTGTTCAACAATCAGATGAGGGACATTTGATTGTGGCCCGAGTGGCAAATGTGAATTGTTTGCGGCGGGAGTTTGAGGCGATGTTGTGAGGAAGGCAAGAGGCAAAAGAAAAGACGTAGGGGCGTACCCTTGTGGTCGCCCAGAAAAGACGTAGGGGCGTACCCTTGTGGTCGCCCAGAAAAGACGTAGGGGCGTACCCTTGTGGCGCCCAGAAAAGACGTAGGGGCGTACCCTTGTGGCGCCCAGAAAAGACGTAGGGGCGTACCCTTGTGGTTGCCCAGAAAAGACGTAGGGGCGTACCCTTGTGGTTGCCCAGAAAAGACGTAGGGGCGTACCCTTGTGGCGCCCAGAAAAGACGTAGGGGCGTACCCTTGTGGTCGCCCAGAAAAGACGTAGGGGCGTACCCTTGTGGCGCGCCCTCTTCGGGCAAGGGGCAACGTTGGCATAGAAACCTCGGTCTTGGGAATTCGTCACAATTGGAGTAGGACGCTCTTAACCACTCATTCACTCAATACAAACCCATGAAACTGCTTCCTCTCAGCCTAGGAATTGCCCTGGGCCTCCTTTGGAGTTCTCCCGCCTTGGCTCAATCCCGTGATCAAGTAGTGCGCCTGTGCTTGAACGGCTTGCTGCATACGGATATTAGCCATGATGGAACCCCCCGACTCAACTCCCGCCGTACGGTTGTTGATCAGGCCTCGGCTGCTGAAGCCTGCGAGGGGGTGCAAACTCGGATTGAGGCTCGCGAGATCCGCCGTTGTGTCTTGGGTGTGTTGTATACCAATACCGATCATAGTGGAGGGCCGCGAGTGACCTCCCAACGTACCGAAATCGAAGCCAGTTCCGCTGCCAGGGCCTGTCGCCTTCCGCAACGAGAGTCCCCTGTCCAGATTCGCTATCGCTATCGGCTTCCCTTTCCCCGTCGCTATTGAGTTACGAGACAGGATGAAAACCTCGGCAAAACATGGCAGACTAGGGAAAAGACAATGGGGTGGGCGATCGCCGTATGGTGAAGGTTCATACAACCGAAGAACTCATTGATATCCTCGCCGCCGAACATGAGGCTTGTCTGAGGGGAGAACGGCTCAACCTCTCCGCCAATCCCTATATCGGCAATATCGCGGTGGATAGCCTCCTGAAACCCGATGCGATGCAGCGGTTCTCCGCCTATCAGGATTTTAAATCGGCCATTCACCAGTATCAGCAGGAACACGGCGTCTCAGGGATTATCTGGCGGGAACTGACGCTGAAGGGGCAAACACTACACTATCCCCAAGTTCATGAACGCCTGATTGCTCTTGAACGGGATTTAGAAATTCTCCGCCAGGCTAAACCCCGGATTCTTGAGTTTTGGGAGCGAGTTACGCCGGAGATGGATTTGTATTTGAGTGTGAACCAGGGGAAAAACTATGAACCCCTGACGCTGGCTGAGGTATCCGCGTTGATTCCGCGAACTGATTGGGCCAATATCTGGAAATGGGAGAATCAAACCTTTTTAGAGGTCGTTTTGCAACTGGGGTGGGGACAACCCCATGATGCGAACTATCGCCGGGGTTCCTTGGCCGCCGGGAGTGAGTACATTCATGGGGTTCCTGCGGGTTGTCAACCCATTGGCTAGAGGTTTCCCTGCAAGAAGGGGGCCAGTTCTTCACTCAATTGCCCCGATTTGACAAACTCGGCGTAGGTATCAGCTTCAATGGCTAGGAGTTGATCCTTGAGCATTTGACTGGCATAGTCTTTCAAGTCGGGATCTTCTTTCTGAAGTTGCTTGAGTTGTTCTTGCAACTGAGTGAGTTCTCCTTGAATCAGAGACGTCTGGTAGTCGTAAAAGTCTTGGGGGATATCAGAGCGAGCCTCTTGCTGTTGCAGATGCTGCAAGACCCGTTCTAGGGCGGCACGACGGGCCACAACTTCAGCATACTCCTGTTTGCGAGAGTTTTCGTCGAGCAGGGAGAGATTCTGAAGTAGGGATTTGGTGGTTAAGCCTTGAACCAGCAGGGTAAATAACACCACACCGAAGACAATCCCGATGACTTCTTCCCGTTCCGGAAGCATGACGGGAACGCTCAAGGCCAAGGCGATGGAGACGGAACCCCGCAGGCCTCCCCACCACAAGACGGTTAATTCTGATGTTTTAATGCCGGATTTGGCGGTGAGGTTACTGAAACTGCCTAGGCCAAAAATACCGATCGCCCGGGTAAGTAATAACCCACCAATGGCAATGCCGATGGGAATTAGGCTTTCCTGGAGGCTGTCGAATTGGACGCGATCGCCAATCAACAAGAAGACAATGGAGTTGACGAAAAAGGCGATAAATTCCCAAAACTCCGTCACCAACAGGCGAGTTCGGGGATTCATGCCAATCCGGGAGCCAAAGTTGCCTAAAATCACCCCTGTTGTCACCACGGCAATCACCCCGGAACCGCCGAGGTTTTCCGTGATGACATAGGTTCCGTAGGCGGCCACTAGCGTCAGAGACTGTTCGACTAAGGGCAAATCAAAACGTTGGGTGAGATAGGAAATCCCAAAGCCAATGGCACTGCCAACCCCCACCCCAACGCCGACAAATACGGCAAAGTTGGAAATCGTGGCTTGCAGGGAGAACTCCTGACTTCCTGTGGCTAACCCCACGAGAAGTCCAAAGGCGACAACGGCCACCCCATCGTTGAAGAGGCTTTCCCCTTCCATGAGGATGGTGAGTCGTTCGCCAACCCCCAACTCCCGAAACAGGGCAATCACAGAAACGGGATCAGTTGCTGAGAGACTGGCACCGACTAATAGGCAAACCGGCAGGGGAATCGCCGTAAAGGTGGCCAGCAGCCAAGCCATGCCAAAGATGGAGATCATGACTCCGATAATGGCAAACAGGGTAACGGGGATTAAGTCCTGTTTGAGGTTTTTCCAATGGAGGTTCCAACCGGCTTCAAAGAGCAAGGGGGGCAGGAAAATCTCCAAAATGAGTTCTGGCGACAAATTCACCAAACGGACATCTTCAAAGGCGAGGAAGACCCCAACGATGACCAATAATAGGGTGTAGGGGATCTGCCGCATCCAGCTAACAGTTCGCGACAGGGTGGCGACGGTGAGGGAGACGGACAGCACTAAGAGAAATTTCTCTAAGTTATTTTGGATGAGAGCTTCGCTCGCTGTCACTTCGAGAGACATAGGCTAATCAGATCTCCGGGAGTTAGGTTAGCGTCGGCGGGCTTCGAGGTGCTGATAGACCGCATCGACATCTACATTATGATGCGCCATTGCGACAAGGGTATGGTAGAGCAAATCGGCAACTTCTGAGGCGATCGCATCGGGGTCATCGTCTTTACAGGCCATGACCACTTCGGCGGCTTCTTCACCGATTTTCTTCAAAATCTTGTTGTCTCCCCCGGCGAGGAGTTTACAGGTATAGGATTGCTCGCTGGGATTGTCGCGGCGATCGCAGATGGTGGAAAAGAGGTTTTGGAGAGGATCAGGCATGGGGGAAGGCAAGAGGCAAAAGAAAAAACGTAGGGGCGTACCCTTGTGGTCGCCCTAGGCAAGAGGCAAGAGGGGAACCACAGAGTCACAGAGGACACAGAGGAGATGTAGGGGCGAACGGCTGTTCGCCCTCTTCCGGCAAGAGGTAATGGGTGATTCACTCCCTACCCACCAAAAAAGGGACAGCTTTAGAGCCATCCCTTTTTCAGAATCTGTTGAGGCACAGATGGGTAGATTGCGATGCGGATGGCGAGACTCGAACTCGCAAGGATTGCTCCACACGCCCCTCAAGCGTGCGTGTCTACCAATTCCACCACATCCGCGTGGCGCTTATGCCGCTAACCTTGGTTAACCGCACTATGATAACTTAGCATAGCTGTGGACAGTTGCGCCACATTTGATGAAAAATTTTTTTCATCCGATCCTGCTGCGGTTGTTTTCGTTCCCCGTTGCCCCAGACATTCAAAGATGCAGTTCTCGAAAATTCTCATTGCCAACCGAGGTGAAATCGCCCTCCGTATCCTCCGAACCTGCGAGGAGATGGGCATTGCCACCGTTGCTGTTTACTCCACGGTCGATCGCCATGCTCTCCATGTGCAACTGGCGGATGAAGCGGTTTGCATTGGCGAACCGTCGAGTAATAAAAGCTATCTCAACATTCCCAACATCATCTCGGCGGCCTTAACCCGCAATGCCACCGCCATCCATCCCGGCTATGGGTTCTTGGCGGAGAATGCTCGCTTTGCTGAAATTTGCGCCGATCACCAAATTGCCTTTATTGGCCCCTCCCCGGAATCGATGCGACAGATGGGGGATAAATCCACGGCCCGGGAAACCATGAAACAGATCGGGGTTCCCACGGTTCCGGGGAGTGATGGACTCATTGAAGATGAAAAAGAGGCCTTGGCCCTGGCTGACAAGATTGGCTATCCCGTTATGGTGAAAGCGACGGCTGGCGGGGGTGGCCGGGGAATGCGTTTTGTTCGCCATGCCGGAGAGTTGCCGAAGCTCTTTCTGGCCGCTCAAGGGGAAGCCGAAGCCGCGTTTGGTGATCCGGGGATTTATGTGGAAAAGTTTATCGAACGACCGCGCCATATCGAGTTTCAGATTTTGGCCGATCAACATGGCAATGTGGTTCATTTGGGGGAACGGGATTGTTCGATTCAACGACGACATCAGAAACTCCTCGAAGAAGCCCCCAGTCCCGCTCTCGATCCTAAGTTACGGCAACGGATGGGCAAAGCGGCGGTGAAGGTGGCGAAGGCTATTAACTATGTGGGGGCCGGAACGGTGGAATTTCTCCTGGATGGTTCGGGGAATTTCTATTTTATGGAGATGAACACCCGCATTCAGGTCGAACATCCGGTGACGGAGGCGATTTGTGGCTTAGATTTGATTGCCGCTCAGATTTTGGTGGCTCAAGGGGAAAAACTGCCGGTGAATCAGAGTCAGGTGGAGTTACGGGGCCATGCGATCGAATGTCGGATTAACGCCGAAGATCCCGATCGCAATTTCCGACCCCATCCGGGACGGATTAGTGGCTATCTCCCCCCTGGTGGGATTGGGGTACGGGTGGATTCCCATGTCTATACGGATTATGAAATCCCCCCCTATTATGATTCCCTCATCGGCAAGCTGATTGTCTGGGGCTTAACTCGCGAACAGGCGATCGCCCGCATGAAACGGGCCCTCCGAGAATGTGCTGTCACCGGCATTCCCACCACCATCGGCTTCCACCAAAAAATCCTCGACAGCCCCGAGTTCCTCAGCGGCACCGTCTACACCAATTTTGTGGAACAGTTTATGGCCAAGGATCGGGATTAGGGGAAAAGAAGGGAACAGGGAACAGGGAAGCCCCCCCTCTTGCCTCTTGCCTCTTGTCTAGGGCGACCACAAGGGTACGCCCCTACGTTTTTTCTTTTGCCTCTTGCCTTCTTCACCGCATCATCGTAATTAACCCCTGTTGCCCTAACAGCAGTTCTCGGATGAGGCTGAAAATTCCCACCCAGATGATGGGGGAAATGTCAACCCCTCCTAGGGGCGGAATGAGTTTGCGGGTGGGGATTAGGAAGGGTTCCGTGGGAACGCCGATGAGGTTGAAGGGGAATTTGTTGAGTTCCGCTTGGGGATACCAGGTGAGGATGATGCGGAAAATCATCAGAAAGGTCATGACCCCGAGGAGAATGCCAAGGGTCCAACTGGTTACGGTGAGAGTCGTCATCGTTTGATTTGAGCTGAAATATTAAGGTTTGTAACTTTTAGCTGAGACCATTGTATCTTGATTGTTGAGGTGGCGATCGCCCTAGGAATGGGGGTAAGTAGGGTTAAACCCTCGCTGGCAGTGCCCGGAGAAATCTGAGACTCAACTTCCCAAGCGGCGCAGAAGTCGTTACACTGAGTGAAGCAATATTTCTGATCGTTTCGTTTTAAGGAAGCGAATAATATGACCCCTTCTTTGATGAACTTTTTCTATAGCCTTCTGGCTGGCGGAATCATCGTGGTGATTCCGGTCGTGGTGGCCCTGGTTTTCTTGAGCCAACAAGACAAAGTATCTCGGTCTTAAATTCCGTCATTGATGGCGATCGCAGCAGGTGAGTCAGGTCTATCCCGTAAAACCTAGCTTCTTCTTCAGGGACAATCATGACCCTGGAGATTCGCCTCGGAAGTCGCTAAGATGGGGACTGAAGTAGGAGAGAGGCTAATGGTAAACATCGGACTGGGCTTAAGCAGCCTGCTGCACGCAATCAACACTCCCCCCGTCCTAGCTCAAGTCGCCTACGGCTTTGGCTGGGGCAGTTTAATGGGCATTGCCCTTGTCCTGTGCGGTGTTGCCCTATATTTGTTGCGGACAACCCGACCCAATTTGGCACGGGATCACGATATCTTTTTTGCCGCCGTAGCGTTGCTTTGTGGCGGTATTCTCTTTTTCCAAGGATGGCGACTTGACCCGATTCTCCAATTTGGTCAGTTTTTGATGACGGGTTCCGCCGTCTTCTTTGCCGTCGAAAGTATCCGCATGAGAGGGATTGTCACCCAACAGGCGAAACGAAACACGCCCATTGTGGATGACGAGCGGGATGTCAGTCCTGACTATCAGTCCTACGAGTACGAAGCTGAACTCGAAGAACTCGAACCCTATAAACCCAATCCCGCCACTCGTCGTATTCCGGGAAGTCGGGAGGTTGCCCGCCGCTCGCCGCGAGATGCCTATAGCGATGAGCCGCGTCGTCCTCCCACTCGTCGGAGTTCCGGGAGTCCTCCGAGTGGCCGTCGTCCCCCTAGTGATGGCCCCGCTCCCCCCCGCAAGCGTCGGCCGCGTCCCGCTGGCCCAAGTCGTCAGGTGGACTTGAAATATAGTGATTGGAATGACGATGAGGTCTATGATGCACCCTATGGTGATGTCGGCGGCCCATCTCGTCCCTCTCGTCGTCCTCCGAGTCGCAGTTCAGGAACGCCGGGAACCGGAACGCCTCCGAGTGGGCGATCGCGTCCCCCCCAAGGCCGTCCCCCTCGTCCCAAAAAACAAGTCGAGGCGCGGTTAGACGATGACTACAGCGATTTTTATGGGGAGGCCCCCAGCAGTAGCCCCACGAACTCGCCCCCCATTGATGAGGAGCGCGGCGGTGGCGGTGATTATGAGGTCTACGATCGCACCCCCAGTATGCGAAATTCCAGGCCCACTGTCCCCCCCGATGAAGACCCCTTCCCCCCGGATGAGGACTATGACGAGCGATTCGGGCCTAACCCCTATGACGATGAACTCGAAGATGATAACTCCAATCAGTTTGATCGCTAGGGCGATCGCCCGTCAGTTGTAACGCTCGTGAACAGGGGAGAATCACAATCAAGATGGCGACGAGGATGGCGACGGAGACTCAAACCCATCGCCCTATCCCTCGCCATCAGCTTGGGACTGGGGGGCTGTGCAGGGAGGGGACCGGAACCCCCCGCCGCCCTCGATAGCTATTACCGAGATGAGCAACCGGCCTTGAGTGGTGACGGCCGGTTGCTGGCGTTTGTCTCGGGCCGGGATGGAACCCAGAGTATCTTGTTATACGACTTACAACGGCAACGATTTATCGATTTGCCCAATCTAAATCGCGATGATGCGATCGCCGAGTCTCCCAGTTTGAGTTATAGCGGCCGCTATATTGTCTATCTGGCCAGCGATCGTGGCCGCCCCGAAATCGAACTCTACGACCGCATTACCCGCCGCACCCAAGTCCTCAGCAGTGGCTATCGGGGTTGGGTTCGTCACCCGAGAATTAGCCCCGACGGCCGCTATATCGTTTTTCAAACCGGACGGCGGGGACAATGGGATATTGAAATCATTGACCGTGGTCCCAACATAGAACTCGATCGCCAACAATAATAACGAATAACTTATAATTTTTGGGATTCACTTTAAACAGTCCATGAAGGATGTTAAACCAGTTGGGATTGATAAAATCGCGATTATCAAGCGGTTTAAGCTATTGCGTTTATCCCTCTATCTATCCCTAGTAACAGCCCTAAGCAGTTGTGCCGCCTATCCTCGATTAGTCAATAGTCCCGTGGACCCTGGAGGGCGGAGCTTGAACTCCTTAGCCGCCGACATCTCTCCGGCAATTTCCGGGCGTTATATCGTCTTTGTCTCCGAGCGAGAACAACGGCAGGACATCTATCTCTACGACCGACAAACGCAACGAACCATCGCCCTACCCGGTCTCAACTCCCTCGATACCATCGCCGAAAGTCCGGGGGTATCCGCTGATGGTCGCTATATCGTTTTTGCCGGAAACCGTCGGGGTCGCTCAGGAATCTTTATCTATGACCGAGAAACCCGGCAATTGCGCGACCTCACCGAAAATCTCGACGCAACCGTCCGCAATCCCAGCATCAGTGCCAATGGTAGCACTGTCGCCTTTGAAGCCAATCTCAATGGCCAGTGGGATATTCTGGTCTATAACCGCAACGGACAACCCCTGGACTTGCCCACACCTGTTCGTTGAGGTCGTTCTTATCCCCTTCCTCGACGTTGTATCATGAGTGCTTTCTGGTTCCGCTATGGTGTTTCGAGTCTTCTGACCGCCGGAGTCCTCACAGGAGTGGTGGCTCCCTTGCCGCAACTGGCCCCCCAATCGGCGATCGCCCAAAACCAAGACGAACAGACCAACATCCGGGTTTACGACCAAGCCAGTCCCGCCGTCGTCGCCATTATTGCCGGGAACGCCAACGGTAGCGGCAGCATTATCACCCCCGATGGTTTAGTTCTCACCAACGCCCAT
The DNA here is from genome assembly GCA_020386575.1 of Phormidium sp. PBR-2020. Classification (GTDB taxonomy): domain Bacteria; phylum Cyanobacteriota; class Cyanobacteriia; order Cyanobacteriales; family Geitlerinemataceae; genus Sodalinema. The sequence goes on from CP075902.1 coordinate 4,422,154, forward strand.
GTCGTCCAAGAAGCCGCCGGGCGTTCCGTTCAGGTTCGACTTCCGAATGGCGAGGAATATACCGCCGATATCTTGGGGTATGACCCCGCCGGCCAAGACCTAGCCGCCCTCCAAATTCGCGACGCTCGCAACCTTCCCACCATCCAAATTGCCCGCCCTGACTCCGTTCGCGTCGGTCAGCGGGCCTTTGCCATCGGCAGTCCCTTTGGCTTAGAAACCACTTTCACGGTAGGAATCATCAGCCGCATTGACCCTCGGGAGGGAACCATTCAAACCGATGCCGCCATCAACCCCGGCAACTCTGGCGGCCCGCTGCTGAACTCCAACGCCGAAATGGTGGGGGTCAACACGGCAATCTTCACCGTGGGCCGGGAAGGAGGCAACATTGGCATCGGCTTCGCTATTCCCATCACCGATGTTCAACCCTTTCTCGCCGCCATTGACCAAGGACGGGGGGCCGAGACGGCTCGGGCCGGAAGTCGTCTTCCGGGAACACAACCTCCGCAAGCGGTAGAACTCGATGGAACACCGATTCGCGGCAGTTTAGGACCCGACTCCAATATCTTGCCGGTCGACAACAGCTATTTCAACGCTTACAGCTTTGAAGGACGGGCCGGACAAAGGGTTTCTTTAGATCTGAGATCTGATGAGTTTGATGCCTATCTGATTCTCATCGATTCTAATGGCAATTCCATCGCCCAAGATGACGATGGGGGAGACGGAACCGATGCCCGCATTGTCACCCAACTTCCCGCCAACGACACCTATATCGTCTTGGCCAACTCCTTCCGAGGTGGAGAATCGGGTCGCTATCAACTCACCCTCAGGAGCCAACCGGGGCAGACTGCCGGACAAACTCAGACGAGGATGCTTCTCGATGAGCAGGGTGCATTACGCAGAGGCGACCCCATGCTGCCCGGAGATGGCAGTCTTTATCATGAGTATGAGTTTGAAGGACGAGCCGGACAAGTGGTCACCATTAACCTGGAAAGCTCTGAATTTGATACCTACCTCTTTCTCTTTGATAACGAGGGCACTCTAATTGATGCCAATGACGATATTAGTCCTGGTAATACCAATTCTCGCCTGAGGTTACCGTTGCCCTATACGGGGACCTATTCGGTGATTGTCAATAGCTATGACAACACCGGACGAGGACGTTATCGGTTAACGGTTGAGGAAAACTGAGGGCGGGGGACAGACACTCGGTTTCTTGGAGAAACCGGGTGTCCAATGGGTTGGGCAATTACATGAAACCCATCCAACTGCTACCAATTTTCATGAATTCATGACATAGATATCTGTAGGGGCGAACGGTGTTCGCTCTCCTCAGTTGACATAGGTTAAGGCACAATGACAGTCCAGAAAAATACTGTATAATAATCTATTAAGGGTTTTCTAGCAGTATGGTGAGGTTTGTTGCCTTGGATAGCAATTGGGCTGATTACCCTAACGTCTAAAGACCGTTCACGAACCGCATCATACATTAACCCACTTTGGCGGTAATGCAGCGTCAACCTGGCTTTGTGGCGTGGTGTAGTTGGGAGCATCTCAATATTGCAAGATTAATAGTCATAGATGGAAGTTCCCAGAAACCTTGGGAAATGCCTGTTCATGAGGCCTTACCATGCCTATTTTTCCTCAAAAACCCTCAACAAGCGTAAATCGAAAAGAGCTATGTCAAGAAAGGTTTGGATTGAATATGCCAACCAATTGGGTTGGACTAAAGCAGATGCTAAGCGCGCACTTAAGGACTTTTCGAGAGCTGAAATTGCTGAAGCCACTGAACAAGAGGTGTTAATGGCTATGGCAAAATTTGCTGGACCAGAACTTAAAGAACGGCAATATCTGCAAGCAGCTCAGAAAACCCTAGTTACCAAACGGACAAAACTAATTGAACAATTAGAGGTGGATTATAGTCAGCAGTTGGAAGAGTTAGCTAATGAAGCTGAACAAGAACGAAGTCGGTTGGTTCCCCTGATTGAGCGTCTTTATCGCATTGCTCAAAAATTTGGCTTCCGCGATCCTTGGGTTGAAGCATTAGTCCTTCAATATGATAAACATCGCGCTTCCTAGTCAAAAGGTTTCGGAGTAAATTGGAGGTTTTTATGATGGGTTCGACCCCGGTACAGAAGACAACAAATCGGCTCGAAGCACCGAATCAGGTGATGGTTAGCCGATCGCAACTCCGAGGCTATGGGGCTTCTAGATATCTGACTCGTGCAGTGACGGATGGACTAGAACCTGTGGCAAAGCAAGGAAATGCTTATCTCTATGGATTACCCCAGGTCATGGAAGCGATTAAAACTTATCTGCTTAAACCGAAAATTCATCAAACCACGCGCCAGATCCTTCAGCAGATTTTGGATGAGTTAGCCCCTCAAATGCAAAATGTCATCGCGGTTCCATTTGAAGCGGGTGGGGACCCAGAATTGAGAAAGCTTTGTGTGCAGGCGATGCAGTCTAAAACTGAATTTGACCGAAAACTATCTCGTGCTAAAGGACTGGCGGCGACTCGACGAGGAGGCAAAAAGGGATAACGTATGTCTGATGGGTTAGACGATAAATTTGACGAGCAATTTTTTTTGGAACTATTTAAGGGTAAAAACCGACTCGATAAGGCTCTAAAAAAAAGCCGTAATACTACTGATAAAATCAAACGAAAGCATGACCCTCGTCAACGATTTAATCGCTGGCGGGACTCTAGTTCTGGCAAAGCTTGGAAGCTAAAAAAATACGAGCAACAAGGAAAATGCTGTGCTATTTGTGGTTGTTTTATTCCCTTGAAATACTCCCACATTGACCATATTCAGCCTCTGTCAAAAGCGCCAGAGTTAGCTTGTACGCTGGAAAATTTACAAATTACTTGTGCTGATTGTAATGAACGCAAGGGCGATCGCACTTAAATGCTGCCCTCAGTATCCTGGCGACTTTTCAACCTGAGTTCTTCGGGGGGGGTGTCCGCAGCAGTCAACCCCCAGACACCCGGTTTCTTGGAAAAACCGGGTGTCCAATGGGTTGGCCAATTACATCAAACCCATCCAACTTAAAAAGGTTTGGCCCGTGACCACTTCTAAAATCAGTAAGGCCACAAAGCCAATCATGGCAAAGCGACCATTGATTCTCTCAGCATAGAGATTCCAGCCAAAACTAGGGGTGTTGCTAGATTTCGTCTCAGACTGGGGTTGAGAGTCTGGCTGAGATTGGGGAGTTTGTTGTTCGTCTGACATAAGCTAAGAGGCAATTGCGATCAAAGTTAACACTGTAGAGGATTTTGCTACCGAGTGACCATGCCGTCAGGGGATGTTTAACCGAACTCCTGTTCAATCACTCGCCAACTGGCGGCGATGACACCTGGTTCTAGGCTAATGCGACTCACCGCCTGTTCGAGGAGTTCATCCTCACGGCTTTGGGTGACCAGTTCTGCTTCGACTTCCACTCGACCGTTGCTATTCTCAATATCTTCACTGTGGAGCGATCGCAGTTTCATCTGCCCCAAACTCAGAGATTGCAGTAACAACGCTCGCACCCGAGCCTCATCCTTCTCTAGACAGACGAGGGAGCAACTATAGCAAAGTTCAATCTCACTGCCCTTGAGCGGTTCTTGATTAATGCGATAGCCCAGGGGACGCAAAATCAGGTTAGAGGCCAACACCGCCAAAGACCCCACAAAGGCTTGGCTAAAATACCCCGACCCCGCCAACGTGCCAATAGCGGCCGCACACCAAATCGTCGCAGCGGTGTTTAAGCCACGCACCGTCAGACCTTCCCGTAAAATGACCCCCCCAGCCAAGAAACCAATCCCAGACACCACCTGAGCCGCAATCCGCGTGGGACTGGCCTCATCGGGAGTCAGAACCGAGAGCATCACAAACAACGCCGCTCCTGTGGCGACGAGGGTATTGGTTCGCAGGCCCGCCATCCGTTGCCGCCATTGTCGTTCCAAGCCGATGGCAGATCCCAAAAGAAACGCCACGCAAAGGCGGACTGTAAATTCTGTCCATTCCATTAGAGATCTCCCAAGCTATTGCAGGCTATTGATTGATGACATTATCGATTATTTCCCCATTGCTTTGACCAAACCAATGCCACTGAAGTACAACATGGCGACAGCCCCACCCAGCAAACTTTGGGTGAGTGGGTCTGTCGAGGGCGTTAAAACCGCCCCCAAGACAGCAGCCGTCAGGATTACATAGCGCCAGCCTGAGAGCATTTGCTGGGAGGAGACAATCCCTAAGCCGCCGAGAATCGCTTGCAAGACGGGAACTTGGAAGGCAATACCGGTACTAAACAACAGCAGCAGAATGGTTTTGAAATACTCATCAATGGACCATTGCTGAGCCACGACTCCCTCACCGAAGCTGACAAAAAACTTGAGAGCCGCCGGAATCAAAGCCACATAGGCGAAAACTAACCCCGCCAAGAACAGCACACTGGAGCCGAGAACCACCGGAGCAATGAGTTTCTGTTCCCGGCGGGTTAGGCCCGGCAGCACAAATCGGACAACTTGATAGAGGATAAAGGGTGTCGCTAGGAGGAGGCCGCTATAGCCTGCGACCTCGATGGAGACAAAGAAAAACTCCCCTGGGCGAATTTGGATGAAATCCACCCCATTGGCGGGGGCCTCTAGGAGCCGCACAATGGGTTTGACGGCAAGGAAACAGCCGATAATGGCAATGAAAACGGCGATGATGGAATAGAAAATCCGCTGTCGTAGTTCTTCGAGGTGGTCGAAGATGGACATCTCTACCTCGAAGGGAGCTTCATCGAGATAGTTGTCATCCTGTTCGGGCGGTTTAGGGGCAATTTGGGGTGTTTCTGGGGGCGAAGTCATGACATCTATCGAGACAATGAATCCAACGCTGTGGGTTAGCTGTGGTTTTTATTCTAAACTGCCTCGGTTCGGTCAGTGGGGTAAACTCGCCGGCGATCGCCCGTGAAGAACCCCGAAAGATGATTTACAATAGGTAACTGTGATTTGTTTTACCAGGTCTTTTACTGTGCTACGATCGCTCGTTGCCGATTTTCGCATCATCTTTGAGCGCGACCCCGCTGCCCGCAACTGGGTGGAGGTGTTGTTCTGCTACCCCGGTTTGCAAGCACTGGTGTTCCACCGCTTCGCCAACTGGCTGCATCATGTGGGGATTCCCTTTTTCCCCCGTCTAATTTCCCATATTGCCCGCTTCATCACCGGAATTGAGATTCACCCCGGTGCCACCATTGGCCAAGGCGTGTTTATCGACCATGGGATGGGAGTCGTCATTGGTGAGACGGCCATTCTCGGCGATGGCTGTTTAATTTATCAAGGGGTCACCCTCGGCGGAACCGGCAAGGAAACCGGCAAACGTCACCCCACCCTCGGCGAGGGGGTGGTTGTCGGGGCTGGGGCCAAAGTTCTTGGGAATCTACAAATTGGCCATAATGTTCGCATTGGGGCTGGCTCGGTGGTGCTACGGGATGTCCCCTCCGACTGCACGGTGGTTGGGGTTCCTGGGCGTGTGGTGTACCGCTCTGGAGTGCGTGTTAATCCCCTCGAACATGGACAACTCCCCGACTCAGAAGCCCAGGTGATTCGTACCCTAGTTGATCGCATTCAAGCCCTAGAGAAACACGTCGAGGTGCTGGAGAAACAGGGACAATTCACCTATCGGCAATTGGAGAAAGTCGGTGCGGCCGTCCCTCCCAACTGTAACCTGAGCGATCATACCATTCAAGAATTTCTGGATGGGTCCGGGATTTAGTCCCCGGCTGCTTCTCCTTCCTTCGCCCGTTGAGCCACTTGAACTCAGCGGGCATTTTTATTGAACATGGATAATTGATAGAGAACTATTGGCTTGTTAGTGGTTCCCTTTTTTGGTTTTAAGTGTTAACGTTTAACCCGTTATTGTCCTATGGCTCATCCGCGATCGCTCAAGTTTCGAGTTGCCAAGATTCTCGACCTCGCCGAGCCAGATGACACCCTCGGCAAGTTCCTGGATTTATTTATTCTGGGCTTAATTTTTCTCAATACCATTACCGTTGCCCTAGAAACCGTTAAACCCTTATTTGAAGCCTACTTTCTGCAGTTCCGCCGCTTTGAACAGTTCACCGTCTTTGTTTTCAGCATTGAGTATGTGCTGAGACTTTGGAGTTGTACGGTGATCCCCAAATATCGGCATCCCCTGTTCGGCAGACTTAAATTTATTTTCACACCCTTAGCCATTATTGATCTATTGGCTATTTTGCCCTTTTTTCTGTCCTTGTATATCCCTTTATTCTCACCGCAATTTCGCATTGGCAGAACAGTACGCCTGATTCGCTTTTTTCGAGTCCTGAAATTACATCGATATACGGATTCCTTATCAATTTTAGTCCGCGTCTATCGACTCAAAAAAGAAGAGCTATTGTTAACCTTTTTTGTCTTGACTGTTTTGTTATTTATGTCCTCGACCTTAATTTATTTTGCCGAACATTCAGCCCAGCCGGAGGCATTTTCCAGTATTCCGGCGGCCATCTGGTGGGGAACCATTACCTTAACCACGGTTGGCTATGGAGATGTTTACCCGGTGACGGTTCTGGGGCGGATTCTGGGCGGAAGCTTGGCGGTGTTGGGAATTGGCTTGTTCGCTCTCCCCGCCGGGATTTTAGCCTCAGGCTTCTCGGAAGAACTGGCGGCCCGTAAGGCTCAAAATCGAGGCAGTGATGTGATTATCTGTCCCCATTGTGGCCAGGATATCAATAGTCCCCCTCACTACCGGGAAACCCCAGAGTCTGGGGAGATTGAGGTGGATTAACCCGCAAGCGCGAACCTTTAACCCCACTCCCCTTGACATTATAGTTAGGTATAGGGTCTAAGATGAAACCAAGGATTGAAAGAGCAGATGTTAAAAGTTGGTGACGTAGCTGACAAACTAGAGATTAATAGCCAAACTCTCTATTTTTACGAGCGCATTGGCTTAATTCCCAGTCCTCAACGCAGTTCAGGGGGATATCGTCTCTATAGCGATCGCGATGTCGAACGCTTAAAGTTTATCCGCCACCTGAAAGGCCTGGGGCTATCTCTGCAAGACATTCGCGAAATTCTGGAGTTACAGGAGGATAATCTCCTCTCGTGCGATCGCGTCTATCAACATCTCAAACTCAAAGAACAAGAGATTGACTACAAAATCGAGCAACTGCAAGCCTTAAAGTCGCAACTGTTGCCCCTCATCGAAACCTGTAAAGTCAGACTCAACTCCAGTGAGACTCAAACCTGTTCTGTTCTCAATCACAATCAGCCTCATCCGGCTGACACACCATCGCTAACCCCATTACTATCAAACCCTATGGATACCTACAAAATCGAAGTTCTCGGAACCGGCTGTAAAAAGTGCCATCAACTCGAAGCCAACGCCCAAGAAGCCGTTCGCAACTTAGGTCTTGAGGCGGAGATTAGCCATATTACAGACATGATGGAAATTACCAAGCGAGGGGTCATGAAAACGCCAGCCATCGTCATTGGCGATCGCGTCATGTCTCAAGGAAAAGTCCCCTCCGCTGCCGAAATTGAGACCTTAATTAACGGCTAACCGAACCGAAAACTGAGCCTTTAATTCACACTCATTAGGGATTCTCCTCAAGAATCCCTAGTTTTCTCTATCATTAATGATCACAATGAAAGCTGCATCATTTTGGAAAGAAGAAAAAAACATCCTTCTGGCGGTCATTGGGATTTTCCTGCTTTGCTTCTACCTTCCCATCGAGGCTATTCAACAATCTGAACGATTGGAAAATGCCTTTTGGGAATCCTTGTATCTTGTGCGTTGGTACGCTCAGGAACATGTCTTACTCTGCCTAATTCCCGCCTTCTTTATCGCCGGGGCGATCGCCGTCTTTATTAGTGAAGATTCGGTGATTAAATACCTTGGGGCCAAAGCCAACCCCATCATCGCCTATGGGGTGGCCTCCGTCTCGGGGTCAGTGTTGGCCGTCTGTTCCTGTACCGTGTTGCCCCTATTTGCGGGAATTTACCGCATGGGGGCCGGATTGGGCCCGGCGATCGCCTTCCTCTATTCTGGCCCCGCCATTAACGTCTTAGCGGTCATTCTCACCGCCCGCATTTTAGGACTTCCCTTAGGCATCGCCCGGGCCGTGGGGGCGATCGTCTTTAGCCTCATCATTGGCGTGATTATGGCCTGGCTGTTTCGTCATGAAAACCTAGAACAGATTGAGGCCCAAATGAGTGATGACGACTCGGAGGGCGATCGCTCCCTGGGACAAAATGCGCTCTTCTTCGCGGTTCTCGTGGGGATTCTTGTCTTCGCCAACTGGGGAGAACCCGAAAGTAGCCAGGGACTCTGGGCGGATATTTACAACAATCGCTGGTGGATTACCGGAGGCTTCGGAGTCGCCTTAGGAGTCATTCTCAACCGCTGGTTAAACGTCGGCTGGGGTAAAATCCTACTGGTGGCGATCGTCACCTTGGTGTTAGCGGTACGATTTCCCGAAACCCCTCTGGCGGCCTTTTCTTTCGCCTCCATTGGCCTATCTTGGCTCACCCTCACCACCCCCGGCGAACCCCAAGAATGGTTTACCGCCAGTTGGGATAACGCCAAGCAAATTCTGCCCCTATTACTCATGGGAGTCTTCATCGCCGGAGCGTTACTTGGTCGTCCCGGTTACGAAGCCCTGATTCCCTCCGACTGGGTGGCTCAACTGGTGGGTGGAAACTCCCTACAAGCCAACTTTTTTGCCTCCTTTGCTGGCTCACTGATGTATTTTGCCACCCTCACCGAAGTCCCGATTTTACAGGGTCTCATGGGGAGTGGGATGGGTGAGGGGCCCGCCTTAGCCTTATTACTAGCCGGACCCGCCCTATCCCTGCCCAATCTCCTCGTCATTCGGCAAATTATCGGCAATCAGAAAACCCTGGCCTTCCTCATCCTCGTGGTGATGATGGCCACCCTCAGCGGCGTGATGTACGGGGCGTTCTTTATTTGAACATCAGCGGTCACATCAACCCCAAACTTTCATCTGAGGTTGATGAGTCTTAACCGGCCATCATTAACGGGCCATGCCGAAGACACTGCCGAGGGAACGGACCACATTTGCCGGTTCCATCGCATCCATGGCCGCCGTGGGTTCATAGCCACAATGCACCATGCAGTCAGCACATTTCGGATTGCCACTCTTGCGGCCATACTGACTCCAATCGGTGGTTTCAATCAGCTCTTTGAAGCTGTCATAATGACCTTCATCGAGGAGATAACAGGGCTTCTGCCAACCTAAAACACTGTAGCTGGGACTGCCCCAAGGGGTACATTCGTAGTCTTTATCTCCCATTAGGAAGTCTAAAAACAGGGGATTGTGATTGAAGTCCCAGTTTTTCTTACCCGCTTTGAAGGGGGCGAGAATTTCCCGAAATAGGGCTTTGGTCTGTTCCCGTTTCAAGAAGTTATCTTGATCGGGAGCTTTTTCATAGCTATAGCCTGGAGAAATCATCATGCCATCGACCCCCAATTGAGTGAGAAAGTCGAAAAACTCCTGCATTTCTTTGGGGTCAGTGCCTTCAAACACCGTGGTATTGGTGGTGACGCGAAAGCCTTTCGCTTTGGCAGCTTTAATGGCATTCACGGCAATGTCAAATACGCCCTTGCGATCGACACAGTCATCATGTTTTTCCCGCAAGCCATCCAAATGCACACTAAAGGTTAAATAGGGGGATGGGGTGAATTTGGTGAGGCTTTTTTCCAAGAGGATGGCATTGGTGCAGAGATAAATAAATTTCTTACGTTGCACTAAACCCGCCACAATCTCATCGATTTGGGGATGAAGGAGGGGTTCACCGCCGGGAATAGATACCACGGGAGCGCCACATTCGTCTACTGCTGCAAAACATTGCTCTGGGGTCAGATTCCGTTTGAGAATTTCCGTGGGATGTTGGATTTTTCCGCAGCCAGAACAGGCTAGGTTACAGCGGTAGAGCGGTTCAAGCATCAAGACTAGGGGGAACTTTTTGCGCCCTTTTAATCGCTGCTCGACTAGATATTTACCCACCGTAACAGCCTGCTGAATCTGAATAGCCATACTCGTCGTTCTCCTCTCACCAAGACTATATCAACGGGGACAATGAACAGAGTCCGTCCCATTGATATTAGGATTATTCTGTCTAGGGATGACCTAGAATTACTATTCTAGCGGAAAGGATTAGAGTTCGCCGTAAGGGAAACGGGTTAGGGGGAGGTGATTTCGTAGCGATCGGGTAAGGGGGTGACGTTGAGGGTTCCTGCGTCCCCGTCTAGTTCAGCCACAACGCCAACTGGGAGGGCGGCGTTAACACCATCGTGACCAAAGGGGAGATCCGAGACGATGGGAATTTTCAGGTCGCTTAGGCGATCGCGCAGCACCTCGGCCATGCTGAAACTGGGGGTTCCTGGGGCAACCTCCCCGCGACTAAACCGGCCGAGGGCAATTCCCTCAATATGTTTAAAGCGACCGGACATCCGCCAATGGGTGATCAGGCGATCAATGCGATAGGGGCTTTCGCCGGTGTCTTCAAAGGCGAGGATGGCCCCGGTTAAGTCGGGTTCATGGTCGGTTCCAATCAGATGGGTGGCCACGGTGAGATTGCCAGGGAATAAGCGTCCCACACAGCTTCCACCGCCCCAACCTTGACCTTGGAGGGGGGCGATCGCCCGTCCGGATACCCACTTAAATAGTCGGTCTTGAGACCAGTGAGGCTCAGCCGCTAGAGTGGTTAGGAGGGGGCCATGAAGGCCAGAAACCCCTTCCTTGGATAAACTCCACAGGAGGGCGGTAATGTCAGAAAAGCCGATTAACCATTTGGGAGGCAGATGAACCCCCCAATGCCAATTTTCCAAGAGTCGTGTGGCCCCATAGCCGCCGCGAAGACAGAGGATGCCCTTCACCTGGGGATCATGGAAACTCTCATAGAGTTGGTGTCGCCGTTGCGAGTCTTCCCCGGAGAGATAGCCATATTGGCCATCCCAGCCGGGGGTGAGAACGGGATGATAGCCGCGATCGCGCCACAGTTGCAGGCCTTGTTCAACAACCGTCCTTTCTCGTAGTCCGCCACTGGGGGCGATGACATGAAGAGTATCTCCGGCTTGGAGAGATGGGGGGCTTAACAGACGTAGGTGCATAGGTTTGACTCGGGGCTGGGAGGCGATCGCATTCTCAAGTGTACGGGGTGGAGTGGAAAATCACCTCTAGGGCAGAGACCAAACGGCGATTTTCTTGGGGGCGTTTCACGGCAACACGAACAAAGCGATCGCCCAACTCCTGAAAACTGAGGCAATCTCGCACAAAAATTCGCTGTTCCCGTAACAATAACCGTTGTAACTGATCTCCAGGCATCTGGGTTCTCACCAGGAGAAAATTGGCCGCCCCCCAATCTGCCGACAGTCCGGGAATGGCATTAATCGCTTCCCATAACTGGTGTTTAGCGGGTTTTAGCCATTCATAGGTTCGCTTTTGAAACGGATAATCTCCTAAGACGGCCACCCCAGCGGCGGCAGCTAATACGTTAACTGACCAAGAATCTCGCCAACGTTGCCACCGTCGTAACCGATCAGGATGGGAGATGGCATAGCCGAGCCGTAGGCCGGGTAGACTATAAAACTTGGTCAGCGATCGCAACACCACCAGATTGGGAAATTCCTGCACCCAATCAATCAGACTTTCCTGAGAGTCCGGTTCTAGGAAATCCATAAAGGCCTCATCGGCCACCACCAACTGGGCCGTTTCCAAAATCGCCCGCAATCGCCAGCGGGGCCAAAGTTGTCCCGTGGGGTTATGAGGATTGTTAACCAGTAGGCCTTCCTGAGAACTCACCTGCCAGAGGGGTTGATTCCAGGCGGACACCGGACGAACAGTTGCCCCAAAGGTACTCAAGGCACGACCATAGTCCCCAAAGGCCGGTAGGGGCAAGAGAACGCGATCGCATTGGGACAGTTCTAACCCGGCCCAAGTTAATAATTCCGCTGCCCCATTTCCCGGCAACACCCAAGCCGGGTCAATCTTATGACTCCGGGCGATCGCCTCACGTAATGGCCCATAGTTAGGATCGGGATAGTTCCGCAGTTCCTTTAGGGTTCTTTGAATCGCGTCGAGGGCGGTCTGAGGAGGTCCTAAGGGATTAATATTGGCGGAAAAGTCTAAAATTTCCTCCGGCCGACATCCAGCGAAGGAGGCAGCCCATGTTAAATTTCCACCATGAATGGGGGGATGAGTCATCAGAGAAGCATGGACAGGCAAGAGAACGGGGCAACATCGCTAGAGGCAATCGCAGTCTGAAATGATGGTCTTAAATGATAGTCCTAGCCGAAGCGGTAACGTCCCCAGATCCACCATACTCCGACGAGGGACCCCCAGACTAGTAGACGACGGGTTAACCCCAAGGCCTCCTGAACCACTGAGGCTGTAATCGGTCGGTCAGGTTTGCCTAAACGGGGTTTCTCAGTCACCACCCCCTGATAACGATTCGTTCCGCCCAACTCGACTCCCAAGGCCAAGGCATAGGCACATTCACTCCAACCGGAGTTGGGGCTAGGATCGAGTCGGGCTTGCTGGCGGCATTGTCCCCAGAGATGATGGGGATGGCCCGACAGCAGGGCGATGGTCAAAACTGTTAAACGACAGGGAAGCCAGGTTAAAACATCCTCGGTGCGCGCGCTGCACCAGCCGATATCGATGTAGGGAGGGCGTTTATAGCCAACCATGGAATCCAGGGTGCTAACGGATTTGTAGGCAAGAGCGACCACTGCCGCGCCCCCTGGAGATACGATTGACCCAACAAGTCCGTAGAATAACGGAGCGGTTACCCCATCCACCGTATTTTCTGCTACCGTCTCCAAAATCGCCCGTAAAATTTCTGACTCCGTGAGGTGGTCTGTATCCCGTCCCACATAGTTTTGTAACCGTTGCCGGGCGGCCGGAACATCTCCATTGAGAATTGGCGTTAAGACATCTTCAGCGGCCCGCCGTAAACTGCGCCCGGCTAAACAGGAAGCGAACAGAATGATGGCGATCGCCGCCCCAACTCCCGGATGAATCCAGCCCCCCAGGGCAATCATTCCCCAAGCCAGCCCCCCACTCCCGAGGACCATCAGCAGGGTTAACCCCACCCCCAGCCATCGCAACCATCGAGGGGATTGAGTCAGACGCAAGGCCGTCTCGGTATAAGCAGAAATGACCCAACCCATGACTTGCACCGGATGCAACCAATGCCAAGGATCTCCGAGGAGATAGTCGAGGAGGAGGGCCCCTAGGAAAATCAGCAGGGCGATCGCCCCATCATTGAGAAGAATCGCCATCATCATCACGCCGACACGCTCAACTGGGGTAACCAGTTCCAGAGACGCTCCTGGGTGAAATCCTCAATGGCAAACTTAGCCCCCGCCTCCTCTAAAATGCGGGGATCATGGGTGGTGGCCATACCGATGGTGGTGACTCCGGCCCCCACTGCACTGCAAATTCCCAGGGGAGTATCCTCAAAGGCGATCGCCTCCCCAGACTCTCGGCCCAACTGCTGTAACGCCGTTTGATAGGGCAAGGGATGGGGTTTTCCCTGGGGCAACTCCTCGCTGATAATGACCCGATCAAAGCGATCGCCCAACCCCAAGGCCGTCAGCATCATCTCAGCGTTCTCTCGGGGGGCATTGGTGACAACCGCCGTGGCTAACTCCTGCTGCGAGAGCCAATCCAGGAGCCGATCCAACCCCGCCAACCGTTGCATCTGAGTTCCCCGTTCCCGGAATAAGGCTTCCTTACGCCTGGCCAGTTCCATGCCTACCTCGAAGGGCAGATGGGACAACACATCTCGTACAATCGCCTCATTGCGATGGCCCACCATAAACTGGTCATAGAAGGGGCGATCGATGGTTATCCCCTGCTCCAGGAGAAGTTCTTGCCAAATGGCGAAATGCAAAATATCAGTATTAACAAGGGTTCCATCGAGATCAAATAGAATCGCAGTGAGTACCAAGGTGAGATTTCCCCCTCGCTCAACAGTAGCGGTACTATTGTTGCAAACTTTCTGGCAAACTTGGTTGCAAACCCGATTGCTAAGGTCTGATTCTTGTCCGGCCCTCCCTTCGGGCCTTCTCTCCCCGACGTATCACGAGGCAACTGACGCACCATGACTTCTTCAACTCCCACCTTTGGCGATCGCGCCCACCAAGCGATCAGTACCCATGTCGAGCATATCCTGAAGCATGAGGAGGATGTATTGGGCGATCGCGATCCTGAAGCCCTGCATCAGATGCGTGTGGGAATGCGACGTTTACGCAGTGATACCGTGGGATTCGCCGCCGCCGTTATCCTCCCCAAACCGGCCCAGAATCGTAAAATTGGCAAGATGGCCCGAACCCTAGGGGTATTACGGGACATTGATGTGATGCAACAGCTTCTCCAGGAGCAGTTCTTACCCAACAGTCCCAAAAAAGAACGCGATCGCCTGCAACCGGCCCTCAAAACTCTCGCCAAACGCCGCAAAACTGCCCGCAAAGATACAGAAAAACTCCTTCAGGGCAAAGCCTACAACAAATTCAAAGGGGCGATTCAGGAATGGTTACAACATCCTCAATACAGCCCCTACGCCGATCTACCGATTCAGGATGTCTTAGCGGATATTCTCCTACCGAGTATCAGCGGCCTGCTGCTCGAACCCGGTTGGTGGGTTGGAGTCTCCAAGCCAACGGCGTCATCCCCCGACGCTAACGCCAAGTCCTCCACCTCTATCGAGGCGGCCCAGCTCACTCAAGAGGAGGTCGAAACCCTGCTTCTGAGTCAGGGACAACATCTCCATAACCTGCGTAAACAAACCAAGCGAGTTCGTTATCTGATGTATCTCTTTGCCGATCTCTATAGCCCTACCTATCAGGCCTATTTGTCGGATATGAAAGACTTACAAGAGGTGTTAGGCAATCTGCAAGATAGCTATGTTATGGGGGAATTTCTCAGCGAGGCGTTAAACCAAGACTTTAGTAAAATCGCCCCAAATTTAGCCCAACAACTTCAACAGAGGCGCTATCAGGCTTGGTTACAGTGGCACAGTCTACAATGTCGCTATCTGTCTGCCCCCATCCGCCAAGTCTTCCGTTCAGAAGTCGTCAACGGCTACCAAGGTTGATCGCCTCGGCCAAGACAAGCCGCATTGCTATTGACCATTCACCACTTTACGACTTCCCCATGGGCCACCTCGTTCTGCTTGCTGTCGGACTTGATCACTATCACTATCTTCAACCTCTGCGGTTTGCGGTTCAAGATGCCCAGGGGTTGCGGGATCATCTTGTGGGTACCGGCCGGCTCTCCCCGGCTCATTGTGCCCTGCTCACGGAACAGTCCCCCCCTACCGACGATGGGATGGAGACGGAACCCAAAACGGCGGCGTTAGAAGCGTTGTTAGCTGACTGGCTCCCCCAGCAGGTGGGGACGGAGGATGTGGTGTGGCTGTTTTTTAGTGGCTATGTGCTCAATCATGGCGGCCAGGACTATTTTTTGCTGCGAGATAGTGATCCTGAACGCCTCCCGGAAACGGCGATCGCCGCTCGTAGCTTGGTTGAGAAACTTCAGGCTCTCAAGAGTCGCCATATCACCCTATTTCTAGATATCCGCCGCCCCACCGCCCCGCAATTAGGTCAACGGATTGGCTCAGAGTTAGTTCGGTTGGCCCAAACCGCTGAGATTCCCCTATTGCTCAGTTGTCAGTTAGGTGAGCGATCGCGGGAATCGCGGGATTTACGGCGAGGGCTATTTACCACCGCCCTCATTGCTGCCCTACGCTATCACGACGATCGCACCCTCGCGGAGATTGAAGCTGACTTAAAGGTCGCTCTGCCTCCTTTGGCGGATCAATGTCGCCAACCGCCTCAAATTCCTTTATTGATTGCTTCGGAGTCTCAGAAGGGGCGATCGCTCTTTGTCAATGACGCTCCCTCAGCCCCCAGTCCCAACCCAGACACCACTCCAGACACCACCCCAGACACCACCCCAGACCCTATCTCCGAGGTTCAACCGCCCCCCGCCCAGGAGAAGGCCGTCCCCAGCACCGCCTCAGCCCCCAGAGCCGGAGGTCTTTGGCAACTGGTGGCCTTATTAGGGGCGATCGCCTCGTTCCTCATGCTGGGGGTCTTGGGTACCCCTCCCTCGCCAGAACGAGAGGAGACTACCCCCACCGCCCAAATGCGCCCAGACCCACCAGAAACGCCCATAGACCCCAGTCAAAACCAAGAAATACTCCAACAAGCTCAAGCGCAAATTGACCCCGGACAAGCCTCATCCTACTGGCGGGCGATCGAGCAAGTGCGACAAATCCAACCGAACCAGCCTCTCTATGATCAAGCCCAAGGGGCCATCAACGGTTGGAGTCAGGATATCCTAGAGTTGGCCGAACGCCGAGCGGAGGCGGGGCAGATTCAATTTGCCATTGATGCGGCTCGCTTAATTCCCGAAACCAGCCCCGCTTACGAGAGGGCCCAACAACAAATCGCCACCTGGGAAACCCAACTTCCCTAGTTCCCGGCAAATCCTGCCATTGTCAAGTCTCAATTCTGAAGTCTTTATGTTGTCTGTTGCTGACGCTGAACGTGTAATTTTGGCTGCTGTTCATCCCTTAACGGAGGTTGAGGGCGTTCATCTCCCCGATGCAACGGGGCGCATTTTGGCCCAAACCGTGAGGAGTCAACTGGACTTTCCCCATTGGGATAATTCCGCTATGGACGGCTATGCGGTGCGGTTTGAGGATGTGGCGGACAGTTCCCGAGACCATCCCCGAGGGTTACAGGTGATTGAAGAGATTGCGGCGGGACAGCCTCCCCAGAACACCCTAGAACCTGGACAAGCGGCTCGCATTTTTACCGGGGCCATGGTTCCTCCAGGGGCGGATACCATTGTCATGCAGGAGAATACACGACGGGAGGGCGATCGCCTTGAGGTGTTAGAACCGCCCAAAGCGTTGGGGGAATTTGTCCGTCATCGCGGCCGCTTTTACCAAGCCGGAACCCCTCTTCTTAATCCGGGGATTCGTCTGCGAGCGGCGGAGATTGCGGTGTTGGCAGCGGCTCAATGTAATCTGATTAAGGTAATTCGTAAACCTCGTGTGGCGATTCTCTCAACGGGGAGTGAGTTGGTGGCTCCGGATCAGCCTCTGAAACCGGGACAAATTGTGGATTCAAATCAATATGCTTTGGCGGCGTTTTTGCAGCAGTTGGGGATTGAGGCGTTACGGTTGGGGATTGTGGCCGATGATCCCCAGGTGCTGCGTCAGAACATCCGGGAAGCTCTGCAATGGGGGGATGTGGTGCTGTCGACGGGAGGCGTTTCGGTGGGAGATTATGACTATATTGAGGGGATTTTACAGGAGTTGGGGGGCGAATTGTTGGTGCAGTCGGTGGCGATTAAACCGGGAAAACCTTTGACGATGGCTCGTTTTCCCAAGTTGCGATCGCTCTATTTTGGCCTACCAGGAAATCCCGTGTCGGCGTTAGTGACGGCTTGGCGATTTGTTCAACCGGCTCTGCTGAAACTCTCAGGATTAAGTCAAGGCTGGCAACCCCAATTTGTAGAAGCAACAACGGAGTTGGCGTTACCGGCTGCCCCGAGTCGAGAAACCTATATTTGGGGACAGGTGACAATTCGGGATGGGCATTTCTACTTTAATTGTGCTGGAGGAAGTTTTAGTTCAGGAAATTTGGTGAATTTAGCTCAAACGACTGCCTGTGCGGTGATTCCGGTGGGGAGTTCTGCCATTTCGGCGGGAGACAAGGTGTCTTTGCTGCTGTTGAGTGCCTGACAGATAGACTGAAACTAAAAGGAGAGTTTATGGGAAACAACGTTGAAGACATCTATACGGAAATGATTTCTAGCCTGCCTCCAACGGTTTGTTCTCTTGTTGCGTTTTCAAGATTCAGGTTTATTAGTAAAATTTATGGCAGATTAAAATCCCGATCGTAGGGGCGAAAAATTTTTCGCCCCTACAATTTTGTATCCAATTCGTTATCCATGATTAATTATTTATTGTATTCCAATGTTTAATCCTTCGGACTTATCTCTACGTCGTCTTGTTGCCCAGATGTTTGTGGTTCGGGCTTCAGGACATCTATTTGACTCGCAAATCCGCTATCCGGCCTGGGAACCGGCTCGGGAGCGGTTGCAGCATTGGATTGAGGATTGGGGCATCGGTGGGGTATTGCTCATTGATGGGAGTGTGAGTGAGTTACGGCTGAGAACGGAGCAATTGCAAGGTTGGGCGGAGATTCCCTTGCTCCTCTGTGCCGATATTGAGGAGGGGGTGGGGCAACGCTTTACGGGGGCCACCTGGTTTCCGCCGCCGATGGCGTTGGGTGAGATGGCCCGAGAGGATTTGGCCCAAGCAGAAGGGTTGGCCCGGGAGATGGGCCAATGGTTGGCCTCGGAAGCGGTGGCGGCAGGATTAAACTGGATTTTGGCCCCGGTGGTGGATGTGAATAATAATCCTGAGAATCCAGTTATTAATGTGCGATCGTTTAGTGACAATCCGGGGATCGTTACGGCGTTGGCAACGGCGTTTATTCAAGGGACTCAAACT
This sequence comes from Phormidium sp. PBR-2020, assembly GCA_020386575.1. Taxonomy (GTDB): domain Bacteria; phylum Cyanobacteriota; class Cyanobacteriia; order Cyanobacteriales; family Geitlerinemataceae; genus Sodalinema. The sequence continues at coordinate 4,440,698 of CP075902.1, forward strand.
CAGTCGGTTTTAACTACCGCTAAACATTTTCCGGGCCATGGGGATACCAGCGTGGATTCCCATTGGCAGTTGCCTCGATTGCCCCATGAGGCTCAACGCCTGGATGAGGTGGAGTTGTTACCGTTTCGGGGAGCGATCGCCGCTGGGGTGGATGGGGTGATGACGGCTCATGTGCAGGTTCCTCTCTGGGATGAACAGGCCCCCGTGACGCTCTCCCCTAAGATTTTGCGGGAGCAGTTGCGGGGTCACTTGGGCTTCGAGGGGTTGGTGGTGACGGATGCTCTGGTGATGGGGGCGATCGCCAACCAATATGATGCCCGAGAGGCGGCTGTTTTAGCCGTGGAGGCGGGCAATGATATTGTTTTGATGCCTGAGGACTTACCCGGTGGTATTGAGGCGGTCTGTGAGGCAGTGCAGTCGGGGCGAATTAGCCGCGATCGCATCCTAGAGTCGGTGCAACGGATTGCCAAAGCTAAAGAAAAGCTGAAATCTTCAACGACGTCGCCACTGGCAGATTTAACCCAGGTGAGCCGCCGTGAGGCTCGGGCCCTGGGCGATCGCATCCTCCAGGGGTCGGGCCAGGGGCGAACGGGGGCCGTGGCGGCCGTGAAACAGGGGTATAACCTAGTGATTGTGGATGACTGGCTGCGTAGCCGCTATCTCGACCACCATTCTCCGGCGATCGCACTCCCCAAACAGCAGGGATATCAGCCTTATTTGCTCGATCTCCACGGCGATCGCCACCCCAGTGCCGCGATCATTTCCCAACCTACAATTGTTCAAGTTTTTATTCGCGGTAACCCCTTTGGAAGCAGTGCCGCCTTGGCAAACCTCAGTGAAGAATGGCTTAACAAATTATTAAGAGATGGCGACTTGAGGGCGATCGCCATTTATGGTAGTCCATATAGTCTCAAACGATTCTTGCGCCAGATCCCAACATCTGTTCCCTATGCCTTTTCCTTTGGGCAAATGGCCGCAGCCCAAGAGATCGCACTTAGTCAGTTATTCCCAGATTCGCGGCTAGATTGGTCATCTTTGACCCCTTTAGCCTAAGTTTGCCCCCTTTGGACTGCGTACAGACCGCTAGGTTCAGATTTGTTAGGATGGCGTACAGAAGGACCGCGTTCAAGGATCTCGGAGCATTCACAATCTAGGACTCGGCCCAACTTAATGAAAATTCAATAGACTTGAGTATAATTGAGTTGTCCCTACCGCAAGCATCCCCAACGGTCTGTATAGAAGATTACAGCTTCTGACATCTGTTGTCCGGATCCGGTTGGTATACCTTAACTCAAGCTTAGATTTAACCGAGTCGTGACCCGACTCAACTCAGCTACCCCATCTATCTACAGTTCTGTTCACGCGCTCATCACAGGGATATATTATGACTCTCACAACAACCACCCGATATACTATTGAAACCATCGAAGAGGAAGCTCGTCACTTGGTGCAAAAGGGATCCGTCAGTCGGCAGCAACCCATTTACACCCTCTGCGTCCATATCCCGGCTCGCCATTGGACTTCCGTCGAGATTGAACTTGAGAAGCACGACTACCTCTTGCGCGATCGCATTGGCGATCTCGTCGGACCCGAGACCTGGGAAAACGACTAGGTAACGACTTACCCCCTCCGTTCCTGTTGTTTCCACGACCATTTAAACAAGGCTCAGGAGATGAGGAAGTAGTCCTTGTTACCGTTTTGTAAACTTTTTTCCAACTCCGGTAACTAAAGTGTGACGGCTTCGAGCCATTGTTTCTAGAGAGCCAGCTCCACAGAGCCAGAGCGGTATTGCTGACACCCTTTCAGGAGTACCGCTCTGCTCCTGTATCCATCTCCGCTAAACCTCCGTTAAAGAACAACGGTGAGCCGTGTTCCGACAGCTCACCGTTGAGGTTGTTTGGGAATTGTTGGCAATCTGGGAAGGTTTGGGCAACTCCTCAAACCGACATGGATGTCTAAGACTCAGAGTTAGAGTCAGATTTAGAATTGCGTAATTGTTCCAACTCCTGACGTAATTTCGCCACCATCTCCGAGAGTTCCTCCAACTCTTCTTCCGTCGCGGGTTCGCCGTCGGGGCTTTCGGTATCGCCGGTGACATCAACTGTTCGGGGCCCATCTGTCGGTTGGGTTCCCAGGAGTTCGTCGACAAAGCGGCGTGCTTCGAGTTCGGTGATCTCTCCTTTTTCTGCCAACTGCTGCACTAAGACTTCCCAATCCTGGTTTTGTAGGGCCTGGAGATTTTCCTCCCGCTTTTGAGCATCTTGCAAACTTTCAAGAGCCGTCGAGGCGGCACCCACCGTGGCGCGGAAACTGGTTTGTAACGATTGCATCAAGGTGTCAGGGTTCATAGGACTTTGACTGGTAAAGGGCTAGGGCTTTGACTGTATGTTAACAAACGTGAAGGGCGATCGCGCAAAATGCGCCCCTAACCCCCAGATTTAGGTTGAAATTCGCTTGCGGGTGCTGGATTCTCTGGCTTCGCCCCCTCTCAATCCTCTTAAGCACGGGGACGACAAATGCCTAAGACGGACGTATAGCCATGTAAGAAGGTTGAACCGCCTACGGGGCCAATTTCTCCGTTACAGAAGAAGCCACTCAAGGGCAGATGGGGCAGATAGCGATGGAACAACTGAGAGTCAAAATTGGGTTGACCATACAGGCCACGTCCCCGTCCAAGACAGGCAAACATTAGGGCCCCAAAGGGTTGGGAAGACCCTGAGGCAGACTGGCTGTAGCGTTGTAAGAGGGTTTCTAGGTCGTCGGCGGAGGTTTGGGCATCCCGTAAGTGAAACTGAACCCGCTGTCCGGGACGCACGCGATCGCCAATGGCGATGGCTCCCGCATCGGGATCAACCCCGACGAGATTGCGAATCAGAAAATCTCCGGCTTGGAGCTGTTGGGTAAACTCATCGCGCACCACGCCAATAAATAAGGACTGTTGGGCCAATTGGCGATCGCCCTGGCTTAACTCCGTAATCAATTCTCGCAATAACTCTAGGGGAGGCCGGGCCGTTTCCGTTTGTCCTAAGTCATCCAGGGCCAGAATGATGTTGCGTTCGCCTGAGGCCACCCGATAGGGTTTGCCGATGGGACGGCATCCCTGGGCCACGATCGCATCGAGCTGGATATTTCCGGATAGAGCCAGGCCCACCACCCCCTCGCTCACGGTGCGATCGCCACCAAACAAACTACTACCATTGAGAACCGTACCACTAGAGAGTCCTCCCACTTTGGGGGCGCTAGGATAAGCATAATCGAGGCCCTGAAGGCAATCGGTGATGCCAGTCATCAAGGGATCGGCCAAGATAATAAATTGGGGATCATCTTCTGGATTCACCCCCAACTTCTCCACCCAGCGATCAGGAGGACTATCGAGATCCGGTAAATCCTCTAACGAGAGATAAAATTCCTGAATGGTCACCCCAGGTAAGTGAGCGAGGGTGAGGCTCAGGCCAATATCCCCCTCAATTTCCACCGTCTCGATGGACTCTCTCCCCGTCTGACGGTTGCCGAGGACACCTCCCCCACCACAACCGATGAGAGGAATATCCGGCAGTCGCTCTCGTAATAAGGGCAACACACGAGGATAATCACTGGCAAAGGCCGAGGAGATGAAAACCAAGCCGACATCCGGTGGCTGGGCAAGGCCAGCCAGGGCCCTGTCCACCACATCAGTGATGGCGGCTTCTAGAGATGGACGAGTTGACAGGGAATTAACCCACTCCATAGGTGTTTCTCTCTCAATGATAGGGGGGACAGGATCGATGGCTGAAGAAAAAGGGCGATCGGCGGCAAATCTAAAAAGAACGATAGGGTTTTGGCACTCTCGCCTTATTTTCAGGTATGAGTGATCCTATCAAGAAGCGACCCGAACTCAAGCCTAAATCCGGGTGTCCCTCAGGGGAGGCGGTGGCGTCTCCATCATTCGTCCCTAGAGACGAACCGGGATCTCGGCTTGGGTTTTAAGCTTTCTTGTTAAGATCGATCAGGCAACTGTTCACGAGAGACCGTCTCGTGGGGACAGTGGCGATAGAGTCAGCTCTCAGGGGGCGATCGCCCGGCATCCTGGCTCGATTCCCCATTCCTGAGACAGGGGCCCGACCACAGACCAATTTAGACATTGTCTCAGAGCTGGGTTCCCCTAGCCCCGATAAGATGTCTAAACTAAGAACAGGTAACTATTCAAACGGACGAGATTATGAGCGAGAACAAAATCCAAAGCCAAATTGAGCAAGAGCGCCAAGCCGCACGTGACGCCTGTGACACCAGTGGAGCCAATTCCAAAGAATGTGCTGCTGCCTGGGATGCCGTCGAGGAGTTACAAGCAGAAGCTGCTCACAAAAAGAACAAGCCTGAAAAAACGTCTTTCGAGACGTACTGCGACAATAACCCCGACGCGGCAGAATGCCGAGTATACGACGACTAGAGACCCTAACCACAAAACTAACGCTTGTCAGCCAGGCGGTGAGGGAAACTCCTTCACCGTCTTTTCTTTGGCTCCAGGCTGCGATCTCCTCGGCTGGCGAGACGGTCGGCTCCTGGGTGCTTGGGGATCACCCCTAACAAAATCGCAAAAACAACAAGCTCCCTTATTATACGCCTTATTCTCACAAATCAATATTTTTTTAACAATCTTTTTTATCCCTTCAAAAAGCTTCACCATAAAGTCAAAAAAGCCAATTATAAACAATCATTAAAAAGTTGTCATTTTCCAGAGTTAGGTCGATACCATGATAAATGAAGCTTAGCCACGTGGGATAGATAATTATGGTTACTAGCGCACCTCAATCTGCCTCTGGATCCTCCAAGACCGAAAGCCTTGTTTTATGGTTTGAAGATGTTGGAATTGCTGACGTTCCCCTAGTTGGCGGTAAAAATGCCTCCCTAGGAGAGATGATTCAACAACTCTCCGCCAAAGGGGTAACCGTCCCCACGGGCTTTGCCACCACCGCCTATGCCTATCGCTATTTTGTCAAACAAGCCGGACTCGAAAGCAAACTCCGGAAACTATTTTCTGACCTGGATGTTGAGAACCTAAAAAACCTGCGCGATCGCGGAAAACAGGCACGAGCCTTAGTTTTGAATACCCCCTTCCCGAAAGAGTTGGAAGTGGCGATCGCCACCGCCTACTTCAAGCTTTGCGAACGCTACGGAGCCGACACTGAATTTTGTGAACGCTTCGATCCCGAGTATCGCCAAGCCTGCAAAGAATACAGCTACGACACCGACGTTGCCGTGCGATCGAGTGCCACCGCCGAAGACTTGCCCGATGCCAGTTTTGCCGGACAGCAAGAAACCTATCTCAACGTTCATGGCGCCAAATCCGTCCTCGAAGCCTGTCACCGCTGCTTCGCCTCCATTTTCACCGATCGCGCCATCTCCTATCGCACCATCAAAGGCTTTGACCACTTTGACGTTGCCCTCTCCGTTGGCGTCCAAAAAATGGTCCGCTCTGACCTGGCCTCCTCTGGGGTCATGTTCTCCATCGACACCGAAACCGGTTTCAAAGATGCCGCTCTCATCACCGCCGCCTATGGCTTGGGTGAAAACGTGGTTCAAGGTGCCGTCAACCCCGACGAATACTTCGTCTTCAAACCCACCCTCAAACAGGGCTTCCGTCCGATTCTAGAAAAACGCCTCGGCAGCAAAGAGATCAAGATGGTCTACGACGTCGGCGGTGGAAAACTAACCAAAAACGTCCCCGTTGCCGAACCCGAACGGCTCAAATTCGCCATCACCGATGACGAAGTCCTGACCCTCGCCAAATGGGCCGCCATCATCGAAGACCACTACAGCGAAGTCCGGGGACAACCTACCCCCATGGACATTGAATGGGCCAAAGACGGACAAACCGGGGAAATGTTTATCGTCCAAGCCCGTCCTGAAACTGTCCAATCTCAGAAATCTGGCAACGTCCTCAAACACTATCGCCTCCAAGGGACCAGTGAGGTTCGCGTCACCGGACGGGCCGTAGGTGAAGCCATCGGCCAAGGATTGGCCCGAGTCATTCGCGACGTGCAACAAATCGACGAATTTGAAGCCGGTGACGTGCTCATCACCAACAAAACGGATCCCGACTGGGAACCGATTATGAAGAAAGCCAGCGCTATCGTCACCAACCAAGGAGGACGCACCTGCCACGCCGCCATTATCGCCCGGGAAATGGGCATCCCCGCCATTGTTGGCTGTGGAAACGCCACCGGTGTCTTGAAAACCGGCGAAGAGGTCACCGTCTCCTGTAGTGAAGGGGAAGAAGGAAAAGTCTATGCCGGCTTGGTTCCCTTCGAGATTGAAGAAACCGTCCTCGATAACCTCCCCAGCACCCAGACCAAAATCTTGATGAACGTCGGTAACCCCGAAGAAGCCTTTGGCCTCTCTGCCATTCCCTGTGACGGGGTCGGCTTGGCTCGCTTCGAGTTCATCATCGCCAACCACATCAAAGCTCACCCCTTGGCCCTGCTGCATTTCGACGAACTCGAAGATGCCGCCGTCAAACGGGAAATCGCCACCCTGACCGCCGAGTACGACGATAAACCCCAGTTCTTCGTCGATAAACTGGCCTACGGCATCGGCACCATCGCCGCCGCCTTCTACCCCAAACCCGTGGTCGTGCGGATGTCCGACTTCAAGAGCAACGAATATGCCAACCTCCTCGGGGGACGACAATTTGAACCCCACGAAGAAAACCCGATGATTGGCTGGCGGGGTGCATCTCGCTACTACGATCCCAAGTATGCCCCTGCCTATGGCTTGGAATGCAAAGCCTTGAAACGGGTTCGCGATGAAATGGGCTTGACGAACGTGATCCCCATGATTCCCTTCTGCCGCACCCCCGATGAAGGCCGTAAAGTTCTAGCCGAAATGGAAAAATATGGGCTGAAACGGGGCGAAAATGGCTTGGAAGTCTATGTTATGTGCGAGATTCCCAGCAACGTCATTCTTGCCGATGAATACAGCAAGGTCTTTGACGGCTTCTCCATCGGGTCCAACGACTTGACTCAGTTGACCCTCGGCTTAGACCGTGACTCCGGCTTGGTAGCTCATATCTTCGATGAACGCAACGAAGGGGTCAAAACCATGGTGCGGATGGTCATCGAACGGGCCAAAGCCAACAATCGCAAGATTGGCATCTGTGGTCAAGCCCCGAGCGACTATCCTGAGTTTGCCCGCTTCCTGGTCGAACAAGGCATTGACTCCATTAGCTTGAACCCAGACTCAGTCCTCAAAACCATTCTCGACATTGCCGAGTTTGAGTCCAGCCGCTCCTAAATCCACGGTTCAGTAGCTGAGGGGACTGCACCCTAACTTAAATTGATTCGAGTCCCCAGTGGCAAACATTGGGGACTTTTTGTTGGATTTTGCTCTCAGCACGATCGCGCTTGCCCCAGAGTGCGTCAAAATGGTAAGTATCATCATTCATTCCCTAGATCCCCTGGCGCGCCCATCCCCTCTCCACAACGGCCATCTCCGAGGGCTAATGCCCCCCAAACGGTCCTGGAATCTGTCAACTATCAACGGTAAACTGTCAACTGTGCTGAGCATTCTTCTTCCCGGTTATCAGCTTAGTTCACCCATCTACGAAAGCGTGAACTCCTTGGTGTATCAAGGACAACGCGAACGGGATGGATTGCCAGTCATTCTGAAAATCCTCAAGAGCGATCGCGCCACGGCGACGGAAATTGCTCGCTATCACCAGGAATATCACATCACCCAACAACTCGACCTGGATGGGGTGGTACGGGCGTTGGCCCTTGAAACCTATCAAAATACCCTTGCCATTGTTTTAGAGGATTTTGGTGGACTGTCTCTGAAGCAATATTTAGCTCAACGCCCCTCCCATCGCTTACGATTGCCCGAGTTTTTGGATTTAGCCATCCAAATCGTCGAAGTTATCGGACAAATTCATGGGGCCAATATCATACATAAGGATATCAACCCCGCCAATCTTCTCTACAACCCCGAACGTAACTGCGTGAAGGTGATTGATTTTGGCATTTCCAGTCAGGTGACGCCGCCCTATACGGTTCTCCCCAATCCCAGCATCTTAGAGGGAACCCTGCCCTATATGTCCCCGGAACAAACAGGACGTATGAACTGTTCCCTGGACTATCGCAGTGATTTCTACTCCCTGGGGGTGACCTTTTACGAGCTGTTGTTAGGCCGCTTACCTTTTGAAAGTACCGACACCATGGAGTTGGTACATTGTCATATCGCCCAAAATCCCACCCCACCCCATGAGATTGATGCGAGTATTCCGCCGGCCCTGTCGGGGATTTTGCTCAAACTTCTGGCTAAAACGGCCGATGAACGCTATCAGAGTGCGTGGGGGATTCAGACGGATCTGGTGCTGTGTTTGATGCAGTTGGAAGCCACAGGAACCATTGAGGATGTGACCCCCGGCGAAAATGATGTAGTCAACAAGTTTCGCATTCCTCAAACGATTTATGGGCGCGATCGCCAACTGGCTCAACTCCATCGCGCTTTTGAAGCCATTGGCGCGGTTCCTCAGGCTGACAAAGGCGGTTCGTCCCCCTTACCCCGGACGGGTTCGACCTCGGCCATTTTTATTATGGGAGAGTCGGGGATCGGGAAAACAGCCCTGGTGGCTGAAAGTTATAAACCTCTGACCCGTCATTGTGGCTATTTCGTCTCCGGGACCTTTCAGCGATCGCGCCGGGACAGTTCCCCCTCTAGCAGCGAGTCGATGGCAGCCGTAGACCGGGACTCAGGAGGCCCCCTGGCCTATGGTGGCTGGATTAGCGCCCTGAGCGAACTGATCCGCCAACTGTTGACGGAAACGGAAACGTCCTTGGGGCAATGGCGCGATCGCATTCTCCAGGCACTTCTACCCCAGGGGCAGCCCCAGCCTAACTCGGACGATAACGCAAACTTTGCCGATTTGCTGGCTCTGATCCCCGAATTGCAATTGGTGCTGGGGCCCAACTTACCCCGGAATGTTGAGATGCAGGAGCGCCGGCTCGGCGATGGCGAAGCCGGCGGGACCCACAATCGCCCCACCTGTGCCCCAGAACGACTACAACAACTGCTAAAAGTCTTTGCTCACAGTAGCGATCCCTTCGTGGTCTTTCTGGATAATCTCCAATGGGCTGATTTAGATAGCTTAGCCCTGATTGAAATGCTCCTGAGCGATCCCAAATCCCAATCGTTCCTGATTATTGCGGCCTATCGCGATAATCAAACCCGTCTGCTCCGTCAACCCCTAACCCCCCCTCCCTCCTCCTCCTCCCGCTTTGCCCTCAATTCAATTCTCTCTCTACAAGAGCGACTCCAGGAGCGCGGCTGTCCCGTAGGACAAATTCACTTGCAAGGCTTGGAACTCGAAGCGATCGCCGCTCTTGTGGCCGATACCCTACAAAATAGCCTCAAAACAGTGATGCCCCTGGCGGCTCTGATTAGCCAGAAAACCAACGGGAACCCCTTCTTCGTGCGGGAATTTCTCAAAACCCTCGATCGCGAACAACTCTTGCGGTTCGATGACGAGTCCATGAGTTGGCAATGGGATATTGAGCGCATCAAAGCCCAGGATATTACCGATAATGTCTTGGAATTTTTGCTCGATCAATTCAAAACCCTACCGCCGCAAACTCAATATCTCCTCCATCTGGGATCGGTAGTGGGGATGGAGTTTGATTTAGATCTGATTGCCGATTTAGTTAATGGCTCTCCCGAGCAGTTATTTCAGAACTTAATTCCGGCATTAGTGGAAGGGTTGGTGCAACCCCAAGCTAAGGATTCCGGGCCCGGGGTGGCGCTGACGGCCTCAACGGCCCTTCCGAGTGACCCCCAAGAGATCTTGTTATTGCGACAATATCAATTCCTCCATGAACAGGTGCAACAGGCGGCCTACCGGATGACTCAAGGGCAATCACAGCTCAGCTACGCTCGCTGCCCGCAAGGGTTGGCCGCGACGACGGCTCCCTTGACGAACCGAGAAGGGACCCCAAACATCTCTACTGAGACCGCTAACTTACATCTACAAATTGGCAAACGGCTCTTACAGCGGGCCCAACATCCCCCAGTGACCCCACCGGAGTCCTCAAGCGCCTCCGAGGAGCGGGTGGTCAGCGAGCGTAGCCGAGCTGTGGATTGGGCCATTCCTCCCCATGATATTTTCGAGATTGTCCATCATTGGAATTTGGGTCAAGGGGCGATCGCCGAGACAGAGGACACCATCCAACGGGCGCAACTCAATCAACTCGCGGCCCAACAGGCGCGACTCACCGGGGATTATACCGGGGCGATCGCCTATAGTTTGGCCGGAATTGAGGCGCTCGGGGCAACGGCCTGGTCAGCTACACCGCAATTGTCCTTTAATCTACATTTAGAGCGGGCGCGGGCGAACCTTCTCCAAGGGAATCTCGATCGCAGCCAAGACTTACTGAACATTCTCTACCAGCAGCAACCCCAGGATGCCCTACGCACAGAATTAGATCGCCTGGCCCTGGCCGGCTTGAGCTTACGCGGTGAGGTGGAAACCGCTGATACCCTAGCCCGAAGCACCCTAAAACGCTTGGGACTCACCCCTGAACTGCCCCCCCTCACCTCGCAACTCCCCACGGCGTCATTGCCCCATTGGCATCCTGAGCAGCTGAGTCCCCCCCCCTCTGAGGCCGTCTCCGCCCTGGATCAACTTCTGGGTCAAAGCCTCACCCTCTATCTCACCTATGCTCCTCAGAGTGCCTGCTGTCGGGAGATTGTGCAGCGGCTGTTGCAGCGATCGCAACAACTTGGTCCAACTCCGGCGACTCCCCTGGCGGCAGCGGTGTACAGTGTCATGCTCCTCAATCAGGGGCATAAAGATCTCGCTCAAACCTGGGTTACGGCCGTTGAAGCTTGGCTGCCCCACCCCGTGCCCCGGCGGGGCGAACCCTTGTGGTCGGCTAGGGAAGCTGAGAGACCAGCTCAGGAGGCGACCCGGTTGGCTGAACTCCCCACCTCTGGGGAGCTTGACTCAGGACGGGGCGACCTGAATCCTTATCCGGGTTGGAGTGATTTGGAATTAGCCAGTCAGGTGTATCCTCGGCTCTATGGGATTCCTAAGGCGCTATCGCTGCTGGATGCGGCGGAGCGTTATAGCCGAGGGGTGGGAGATTGGCTGGCCCTGGGAGTCATGATTGTGGAGCGGTTGTATCTGGAGTTTTATGGTGGGAAAGCCTTAAATACTCTGGCTGGGGATATTGCTGGCGCCATGGAATGGTGCCGCAAGTATCAACATCATTGGGCCATTGAGGCCCTTAAGGCGTTGCAGATGCCCCTGCGATATTTGCGCGTTGGTTTGACGGCTGAGGAACTGACTTCCGAGACGGTGACGCCGTTGGCACAACTGGCTCCGAGTCAGCGACGATTTTGGGCCTGTCGGGAAATTCATCACGCCTGGATGCTGTATTTAGAACGAGAGTATGAGCTGGCTTTGGCTCGGTTGGAAGGAGTAATGACTGGGGCGGGGGCGATCGCGCAACCTGTGGGAACCGCGATTGACCCTGGGGAGGTAAGTCCTCTGACTTGGGCCCTGGGGCGTTCAGTTATGGCTCTATGTTGGAGTGCTTTGACGACAGTTGGTGAGCCGCTACCTGAGCCATTCTTGACCGTTGCAGCGGAGTTAGACTCCTGGAGTCACGACTGTCCTGAGACCTTTGCCAGTTTAGCAGCCATGGTTCGGGCAGAGGGATACCGCTTGCAGGATCATGAAGGAGAGGCGATCGATGAGTATGATGCGGCCATTGAACAGGCCTTAGAAAGCCATTGCCCCTATGCGGTGACCTTGGCTCATGAGTTGGCAGCTCAGTTTTGGCTCCAACGGCAGAAACCCAAGATCGCCCGGGTGTATCTGGCGGAGGCTTATACGGCCTACCAACGCTGGGGGGCCCGTCATAAGGTGGAACAGTTGGCACAAACCTATGGTTCCTTGCTGTCGGTGGCGACGTTGGCATTGCAGAATGAGGAAGACTCCGACTCGTTCAACCGTCGCGTCAATATGAGTTTGGACTATACGCGATCGCGTGCAGCGGTGTTGGATGTAACTACCGTCATGAAGGCGGCCCGCTCCTTGTCTGGGGAGATTGTGCTCGATCGCCTGTTGGGGAAATTGATGAAGCTGGCGATCGCCAATGCAGGGGCCACCCGAGGGGCAATTATCCTCGATCGCATGGGCCAACTGACGTTAGAGATTGTGCAAACCGTAGGGGATCTCGATCCCGAGAGCGAGGACGAGTCTGGAGAGGGATCTGAGGAGGATAATCGCCCCCTCAATTCGGGCTTACGGCCGGGAATTGCCATTGAGGCCTGTGAGAGTTTACCCCGTTCCGCCATTCATTATGTGGCGCGCACCAATGAGAGCGTGGTTCTCAATGATGCTACTGCTGAGTCTGCGTTTGTCAATGATCTCTATATCCAACAGTTTCAACCCAAATCCCTCCTCTGTGCCCCAATTCAGGGGAAAGGGAAGTTAATTGGCCTGTTGTATCTAGAGAACAATCTCACCGCTGGGGCCTTTACCCGCGATCGCCTCGATGTCTTGATGTTACTCTGCGCCCAAGCGGCGATCGCCCTAGAAAATGCCCGCCTCTATGAAACCCTCAAACAGTCGGAATTACGGGAGCGCGATCGGGCCCAGCAATTGCGAGATTCCTTAGAAGAACTGCAACAAGCCCAACTGCAACTGGTGCAAAGTGAAAAAATGGCCACCCTCGGTCAACTCGTCGCCGGGGTTGCCCATGAAATCAACAATCCCGTCGGTTTTGTCGATGCCAATCTCAGTCACGCCGCTGGCTATATTGAAGACCTCCTAGGCTTATTAGAACTCTATCAAGAAACCTTCCCCGACCCCGGCGAAGACATTGAAGAGGAAATCGAAGAAATTGACCTAGAGTTTATCCTCAAAGACCTACCCCAAATCCTCAGTTCCATGAGTGTCGGCACAGAACGCATCCGTCAAATTAGTCGGTCCCTGCGTACCTTCTCCCGAGCCGATACTTCCTCAAAAGTTGCCGTCAATATCCACGAAGGCATTGACAGCACCCTGATGATTCTCAAACCACGCTTGAAATTCACCCAAGCCCGTCCCAGCATTCAAGTTGTTAAACAATATGGAGACCTTCCAGAAATCAAATGTTATGCCGGTCAACTCAACCAGGTCTTTATGAACATCATCGCCAATGCCATTGATGCCTTTGATGAAGCCAATGAGGGCTTGACATTTGAAGAAATTGAGCAACATCCCAATGAAATTACCATTAGCACCGAGTTAGTGGAAACGCCCCCCTCCGAGGACGCTGAAGAGACAGACCCCGACTGGGTGATTATTCGCATTCGTGATAATGGTCCAGGAATGCCCGAGGAGGTGCGTAACAATATTTTTAATCACCTGTTTACCACCAAAGCCGTGGGCAAGGGAACTGGGTTAGGTTTGTCGATTTCTCATCAAATTGTGGTTGAGAAACATCAGGGCCGTCTCAGTTGTTTGTCAACCGTTGGTGAGGGCACCGAATTTGTGATTGAAATCCCCAGCGAGTAAGGTCTACTCCAAGTCCTCTTCCATAACATGACTCACCGCATTTTGGCTGCTGGCTTGAAATTCCTTGATATTAATCCGTTTTAACAGAACTAACGCCAGGAGGAGTCCTAAAGCTTGCAGCAAAAAGACCGAGCCATAGGCCAATAAAGGCGACTCAAACACCCAAGTTCCTAGGTTCAACACCCCACCACTGATCATGGCAGAAACACCCCGGGCCATCGCCTTGGCGAGTCCCCAGGCACCGAGAAAGGTTCCCGCCGTTTCCGCTACCGTTAAATCCAGCATGAGACGGGTGACCCCAGCCATGAGGGTTCCGAGAAAGACTCCATAAAACAGAAACGCCGCTTGCAATAATTCCACCCGCTGGCCGACTCCGGCAATGATGAACAGTAAAGCACAGACCGAAGCCCCAAGACAACCCGATTGGATGGTGCGTTTTATACCCAGATGGGGAAGCACAAGAAACCCCGTGCTAGCAATGCCCACCAAGGTTCCAAGACCCAGAAAGATATTTAATTGAGTCGTTGCTGCAAGACTCATGCCTAACACTTGTCCGCCATAGGGTTCAATCACCACGTCGTACATAAAGAGGCTAATCGTCAGCAGGAGTAAGAAGCTTAAGAAGAACCCCGTTTGACGGCTCGCGGTGAAAATGCGAATGGCCGTTTTCAGGGTGACACGCTCTTGAGAGTTGCCCACTATGGAGCGTTGGTGATAGCGAGAGTATTTCTTTTCGATGCCAACAGTGGCTAGGAAACAGAGGCTCAGAACGATCGCCGGAACAATAATAAAGACGCGATTGACGGTGCGGCTCAGGGCTGGAATATCCACCTGTTGCAAATGACGCACGGCTTCCGCGCCAGTTTCAGGTTGCTTAAGAAGGGTGGAGCTAATCATCGCCCCCGCAATGGTACCTAGCATCAGCATCGACCCAGCTACGCCAATCAGTTTCGAGCGATGGTCTTCATCGGAGATATCCACCAGCATGGCGGCGAAGGGGGTGGAACTGGCATCTATGGAGAGGCCATAGAGCATAAAACAGCCCGCAAATAGGGCGGCCCAGCCGTAGGTAGAAGCCGTCATGCCACTGGTTTGCAGGCTCAGACCCAGTTGCCAAAGAACTTGTACCGTGATAAATGAGAGGCTCGTGAAGAGAACCGCGCCAATCCAGATATAGCCGCTGCGATGTTTGCCAAACAGGGGTGTAGAATCCGAAAGTTGTCCGAAGAAGACGCGAGCCGGGGAAACAAACCGTTTCATGGCAATGGCCCCGGTGGCGATGAGCGCAGGAACTCTCAACTCGTCAATGGCGATACGGTTGATGATCGCTAGGGTAAGCAAGGACATCATCCCCAGTCCTAACTGGAATAGACCCAGACGAAACATGGTGAAGATGTTAAGGCGAGGCAGGGAGGGTGGGATCAGGTCTGAGTTAGTGGCGGGGCGATCGCGCGTTTCCATAGAGCCTCTCAAAAGTGGGCCGGGGAGGCATAGGGTTCAGGATCGAATCGGATTCACTCTAACTCCCCTTCCATCACACGACTGACCGCATTCTGGGTGCTGGCTTGGAACTCTTTGATATTGACCCGTTTCAGAAGAATCAAAGCCAGGAGTAAGCCCAGGGATTGCAGCAAAAAGACTGAGCCATAGGCCAAGAGAGGAGACTCAAACAGCCAAGTTCCCAGGTTCAAGACCCCCCCACTGACAATGGTAGAAATGCCTCGGGCCATGGCTTGGGCCAGTCCCCAGGCACCGATAAAGGTTCCAGCGGTCTCAGCAACCGTTAAATCCAGCATCAGACTGGTGGCCCCAGCGGTTAGGGTTCCGGCAAAGAGTCCGTAAAACAGAAACGCGGCTTGCAGTAATTCCACCCGCTGGCCGACCCCAGCAATGATGAACAGTAAGGCACAGACCGAGGCCCCAATACAGCCATATTGAGTGGTTCGTTCCTTACCCAGACGGGGAACCAGGAGAAAACCTGTACCGGAAATGCCGACCAGGGTTCCAATCCCAAAAAAGACGTTCAATTGAGTGGTTTCAGCGATACTCATACCAAAGACTTGTCCCCCATAGGGTTCAATCACCACCTCGTGCATAAAGAGGCTAATGGTAAGCAGAAGTAGGAAGGTGAAGAAAAACCCCGTTTGACGACTGGCGGTGAGAACGCGAATGGCGGTTCCCAGGGTGACCCGTTCCTCGGAGTTGGCCACCATCGAACGCTGGTTATAGCGGGAATATTTCTCTTCGATACCGACGGTAGCCAAGAAACAGAGCGTCAGGACGATCGCCGGAACAATAATAAATACAGGGTTAACGGTACGACTGAGGGCCAGGATATCCACCTGTTGCACGTTGGCGAGGGCTTCATTGCCATTGTCAGACTCACCCAGGAGGGTTGAGCCAATAATCGCTCCGGCAATAATCCCCACCATTAACATCGACCACACCACACCAATGAGTTTAGAACGATGGTCTTCATCGGAGATATCCACCAACATGGCGGCGAAGGGGGTTGAACTGGCACTAATGGAGAGGCCATAGAGGATGAAACAGCCCGCAAATAGGGCAGCCCAGCCGTAGGTGGGGGCCGTCATGCCACTGGTTTGCAGGCTCAGGCCCAGTTGCCAAAGCACTTGTACGGTGACGAAGGAAAGGCTGGTGAAGAGTACCGCGCCAATCCAAACATAGCCGCTGCGATGTCGTCCAAAGAGGGGTTTGGAGTCCGAGAGTTGCCCAAAGAAGACACGAGCCGGGGAAACCAGCCGTTCCATGGCAATAGCCCCGGTGGCGATGAGGGCCGGGATTCTCAGTTCGTCAATGGCGATGCGGTTGACGATGCCTAGGGTGAGGAGGGACATCATCCCCAGTCCCATCTGGAATAGGCCCAGGCGAAACATGGTGAAGAGGCTGATGCGAGGTAGGGATTGGGGGGTGAGTTCGGCGTTGCTGGTGGGGCGATCGCGGGTATCCATAGCCAGGAGTAAAATGGTCTGCGAGGGCGTAGTTTTCAGTGTAGTGGATTTTGGCTGTCCAGTCGTAGAGGAGGTTCTTCTGGTGGTGGAGCGGCTAACGTGCGACAGGTTGAGGGTGACATCACCCTTCCTGCCACCCTCACCCGTGGCAAAATGGGACTGTTCCCATTATCACGGAAGAGGGAGTTTGAGGGAGCAATAAAACCCTGCCTTCAAAACCCGTCGAGTGAGTCGTTCAGACGAACAAGGTTTAAGGCAGGGAGACATGGACTCACTCAAGCCAATCGATGGGTTCGATGTCCCGACCCTGGGCAAATGCACAAATCTTTACACTTCAAAATAACTCATGTAAGGTAAACTGGAGTCATGCTAACCATGACCTACGAGTACAAGTTACAACCCACAGCCGAACAGATGGCTACCATCGAGCACACGCTAGATGTCTGTCGTTCGGTTTGGAACTTTGCGCTTCGTCAGCGTAAAGATTGGTGTAGCTCTCGTTGGTCACCGGTCAACGCTTGTTCCCTGAGATCTGAGTATATCATTTCAGCCAATGAGCCTTTTCCGAGCTACCATAAACAAGCCAAGCAACTCACAGACGCTAAGACCCAATATCCTCACTTAAAAACCGTTCATTCTCAGGTTTTGCAGCAAGTCCTCAGAACGTTGGATCGAGCCTGGGATGATATGAAAGCCAGAGGATTTGGGTTTCCGCGCTTTAAAAACAAGTATCGGATGCGTTCCTTTGTGTTTCCTCAGCTCGGGAAAGAGCCCATTAACGATGATGCGATTAAGTTCCCTAAGTTCGGGTGGATTAAATGGCGACAGTCAAGACCCGTTCCTGAGGGATTTGAGGTCAAGCAAGCACGAATCGTCAGAAAAGCATCGGGTTACTTTGTGATGCTGTCACTACAGCTCAATGTTGATGTTCCTCAACCCATACCTCAGGGTCATCCACGAGGATTAGATTTAGGATTCGATAAGTTCGTGGCGACCAGTGATGGTGAAGAGATTAAGCGACCTCGGTTCTTGAAAACTAAGCAGCGTCAGCTTAAATTGCTACAACGCCGGTTAAAGAACAAACAAAACGGGTCGAATAATCGACACAAGTTAAACCAAAAGATAGCTCGGCTACATCAACGGATATCTGACCATCGTAAAGATTGGCATTTTAAATTAGCTCACCATCTTTGTGAGGGTGCTGGCATGATTTTTGTCGAAGATATCAACGTTGTCAGTTGGCAAAGGGGAATGCTATCAAGACATAGTGCTGATGCTGGCTTTGGTCAGTTTGTCCATCGATTGGAGTGGGTCTGTTGGAAAACGGATACCTACTTCGCCAAGGTCAATAAGGATGGCACAAGCCAGACCTGTCCTAACTGTGGGGCACATACCGGCAAGAAAACGTTGGAGATTCGCATTCACCACTGTGATGAGTGTGGATATCAAACCACAAGAGATGTAGCAGCGAGTCAAGACATCAGAAATCGTGGTCTAACAGCCGTCGGGCAGACGGTGGTGGAAAATGTCTGTGGACTGGATGCAACGGGGAGTCTCGGTCACGAGACTCTAGTTGGCACGGAACGAAGCAGAAACCCTAATTCGCGAGGATTGGGAATCCCCCACTTCAAAGACATCAAGCGTAGCGAGATGGCTTAAGTGGGGGAGGATGTCAAGGTGCTATCACAACGATTTACAGAGGCTCTCCTATGGGCCACAGAACTCCATCAGCAGCAGATTCGCAAAGGTTCGGGGATTCCCTATATCGCTCATCTGTTGGGAGTCACCAGTGAGGCCCTAGAATATGGGGCCACGGAAGATGAGGCGATCGCCGCCCTACTCCATGATGCCATTGAAGACTGCGGTGGCCGACCCATTGCCCTGGAGATTCGTCGCCGCTTCGGGGACAACGTCGCTGACATTGTCGAAGGCTGCACCGATTCGGAAACTCAGCCTAAACCCCCCTGGCGAGAACGTAAGGAGGCCTATATTGCCCATCTGCGCACCGCCTCCCCCTCCGTGCGTCTCGTCTCGGCGGCGGATAAACTCTATAATGCGCGCTCAATTCTCAAAGATTATCGCTGCGTCGGTGAAGCGATTTGGCAGCGCTTTACCGGGGGGCGATCGGGGAGTTTATGGTACTATCGCGCCGTGGTGGATACCCTAAACGCTGTGGATGACCGCCCTATCGTTGCTGAGTTAGAGCGAGTTGTTCGCGAGTTGGAGACCTTAACCCCCTCAGTCCCGTCTTAAACTGAAAATATCCCAACGCCCTCATCGACGAGCCAGCAAGACTAATACTGAATCATGTATATCTTAATTGGTGGAGCGGGGATGACTGGGTTAGCCCTCGCCAATACACTTCTCAATATCGGTCATACCATCGCCATTGTTGACCCCGATCCCCTAGCCTGTCAATATGCCCGCGAAAAAATTGGGGTCATGGCCTTTGAAGGGAGTGCGGTCAATACTACCACCCTCATTGAAGCCGGGATTCGTAAAGCCGATGCGGTGATTGGGGCCTTGCGAGAAGATGCCCTAAACTTAGCATTTGTGACCCTCTCGAAGCATTATGGCGTCGCTCAAATTATTGTGCGGATGAGCGATCGCGATTTCGCTGAACCCTATCAACTCGCTGGGGCGACCCATATTATTAGTACCACGCAATTGGCTATCAATCGCATTATTAATGCCATTGAATATCCTCAAGTGGATGCCATGATGCACTTTGAACAAGGACAGGTGGAAGTGTTAAAACTCTCGTTACCCCAAGATTGTTATATTGTGGGTCATACGGTGGCTGAAATTGCTCAGGATGAGCGGTTCCCGGAGGGGACGTTAATTATTGGTTATCAGGCCCATGCTCATGAAGATTTAATTATTCCTAATGGGAGTACAATCCTCGAAAGTGGTTCTAAGATTTTGGCGGTCACGAAGCCGGATTTAGTTCGAGATGTGATTGATTTTTTGGGTTTATGTTCTTAGGAGGGGGGAACCCCGTAGGGGCAATCCCTTGTGGTTGCCCGAGGACACAGAGAGAAGAGGGGGAGGGGAGAAGAGGGAGATTAGTCGTCTTGGAGAGACATGAGTTTTTGGTTGAGGGTATCGAGGTAGGGATTGGCTCGTTCGCTCGATAGTAATCCTTTACGGACGGCATCGTTAATGGCTCCTTTTTCGGCTAGGTAAAGGCGACGACGTAAGCCGTCTAAATAACCACCGGGTTCTAGGGGTTCGTCTTCATGAACCATTCGTTGATTATAGAGATGACGTAGTTCTCGTTCAGCGGTGGCAATTCTAGCTTGATAGTTAGCGAAGAGTTCTTCGTAGAGGGATTTGGGCAGACTTCCTGAGTCAAATAAACTGTTCAGTTCTTGTTGGGCCGCTTTAGAGGCGATTAGGGTTAATTGTAGGGTTTCGATTTTTTCGGTTGCTGGTGAAGGACGATTAAGGTTTAATTGTTTCACTAGCCAATGCAAGGTTAAACCCTGACCAATCAATGATACTAAAACGGTACTAAAAATCAGGGTAATGACATTTTCTCGTCCGGGTAAAGTGAAGGGTAAACTTAGAGCGAGTGCCATGGAAAGAGAGCCTTTTACATTGCCGAATATTAAAACATGTTGCCATTTTAAAGGTAAAGGTCTATCGAAAAATTGCACCAAATAAAGTAGCGGATAAATCGAGAAAATTCGCCCTACTTGATAACCCAAAATAGCTAACATGGCACTGGGAAGCGTGACCCATAAAATACTAGGTTCTAACTCTAAGCCGACCAATAAGAAGATAAAGGTATTAACTCCAAATCCAGCATATTCCCAAAAATTCAAGAGTGTGACCTTAATCGATGCTGATATTTTATTAAAGCCAGAATTGCCAATAACTAAACCTGCAACCACCACGGCGATCGCACTCGAAACCCCCAATAATTGCCCAATCTGAAAGGTTCCCAAGGAAATCGCAACCGTCAGGAGAGTATTACTTAACGCATCATTAAGTTGCTTGAGCAGTCCGACACAGAGATAGCCCAACCCTAAGCCGAGAAGAGTTCCGCCAACTAAGGCAATGAATAACTGTTCAATGCCTTCAGCAATCGTAAAAGACCCTTGGCTATGAATGGTGCTAATCATGGTCAAGAGAACCAGGGCAATCCCATCATTAAAGAGACTTTCTCCCTCAACAATGGTGATTAAGCGTCCGGGAACTTTAACGGTTTTAAAGGCACCAATTACTGAAACGGTATCGGTAATGGTCAAAATGACCCCGATCGCCGAAGCGGTAATCCAAGCCACGTCGAGGCCAAAGCGCAAAAATGCCGTAGTAATGGCCGCAGCCAGAACCACCCCCGGCCCCGCCAACAACAAAATCGGTTTAATGGTACTTCGCAGTCGGCTGATGTCGGTATTAATCGCCGCTTCAAAAATGAGAATCGGCAGAAACAGATTGAGAATGACATCGGGATTTAAGCCAATCTCAGCGGGGAGTGCTTGTTTAGTAATCAACAAACCGCCCAACACTAACCCCACCACATAGGGAATGCGAAAACGGCGGGTAATCAGGGCCACCGCCGTGGCGACCAATAGTAAGATAATCGAGGCCCCCACTAATCCCGTCACCTGAGTTGAGTTGGCTGTTAAGGCCTCTTCTACCGTTTCCGAAACTGTCCCAGAGGTTTCAGCAAGCGTTTGAGAATAAATGGTTAATAACACTAAATCTGTTTCAGCCACTCCCATCCTTGCATCTGATTCAACATCGGCTGACAAATCAGCTTCGATTGTAGGGGGGTGATTGTAATATAGTTCTGACTCACGGCGATGCCATCAATGGGAATCTCGGCCTTCTCCGGTTCATCATCCAATTCTTCTAAGATTTCTCCGGCTAACCAGTAGTAGGTTTTGCCACGGGGGTCAACTCGTTTCTGAAACACATCGGTGTAGCGACGGACTCCTTGACGGGCCAGGGTGACTCCCATGATGCGATCGCTCGTGACGGGGGGAATGTTCACATTCAACAGTAGGGGGTGTTTGGGCCGGCGATCGCCCAACTGGGCCATCAACCGCAAGGCGAACTCCACCGCCGGCTGGAAATCGCGGCTGGTAAAACTGGCTAAACTGAAAGCGACACTGGGAATCCCCTCAATATATCCCTCTAAGGCCGCCGAGACAGTTCCAGAATAGATAATATCCGTGCCGACGTTTGCCCCATGGTTAATCCCGGCTAGGACAAAATCGGGGGGACTGTCGACTAAGGCACTGAGGGCTAATTTAATGCAATCGGAGGGGGTCCCTGAACAGGCCCAGGCGGCGATGCTGGGGTGAAAGCGATCGTCAACGGGTTCGGCCCGAATCGGTTGGTGCATCGTCAAACTATGGCCGGTGGCGGAACGTTCTCGATCAGGGCAAACCACGGTTACGTCATGGCCCGCCTCGGCTAGGGCATTGGCCAAGGCTTGCACCCCCTGGGCGAGAATACCGTCGTCGTTACCAATTAGGAGTTTCATAGGGGAAAAGAGGGCAAGAGGCAAGAGGCAAAAGGCAAGAGGGGGAGGGGACGTAGGGGCGTACCCTTGTGGTCGCCCTCTTCGGGCAGTAGGGGCGTACCCTTGTGGTCGCCCTCTTCGGGCAGTAGGGGGGGGGTTACGTTCGTTGATAGCGTAGGCCGGGGAGGGCGGAGATTAGCCCCATCAATTCTAACTGTAAGAGGGCGCTGGAGACAGCGGACGCTTCGGTGGCGGATTTCTCGACGATGATATCGAAGGCGGTGGCTTCGGGGGCGACGGCGGCGAAGACTTGGGCTAGATGGGCCGGTACGTTGATGGGTGGGGGGGCGGCTGGACTGGGAGAGGGGTTGACAGATGGCGGTTTTTGTGGTATAAGCTCTGGTCTGAGGCGAGGGGCGGGGACGGTGAAGCTGGGCATTTCTTGCAGGGTCTGAATTAGCTGGTCTTCGTCCATGACCAGTTGGGCCCCTCGGGAGATGAGACCGAGACAGCCTCGGGAGTTGGGGTTGTCGAGGGAACCGGGAACGGCGTAGACATCGCGGCAAAACTCGTTGGCGAGATAGGCGGTGATGAGGGCCCCGGATTTTTGCGGGGCTTCGGTGACGAGGGTGGCGCGACTTAAGCCGGCGATGATGCGGTTGCGTTGGGGAAACTGGAGGCGATCGGGTGGGGTTCCGGCGGGATATTCACTCACCACTAACCCCTTCTCGACAATCTCTTCATAGAGACTTTGATTGCGACGGGGATAGACCACATCCACTCCCGTTCCCAGGACGGCCACGGTTCGCCCGGCCAGGGTTAAACAGGTGCGGTGGGCCTCAGTGTCAATGCCCGCTGCGAGACCGGAGACAATGGTAAACCCGTCTTGGCTGAGGCGGCGACTGAGGCGGCGTGTCCATTTGAGACCGTAGGGACTGGGGTGACGAGTTCCGACAATGGCGATGGTGCGGGCGTTTCCCTCCATTTCCTCGGGGTCTGGGACGCCCCGATAGTACAGCAGCGGCGGCGGGGCGTGAATTTCTCGTAAGAGTCGCGGGTATTCTCGATCGCACAGGGTCCAGAATTGGGGATTGGCTTGGAGATGCTTGGCGTAGAGTTCTTTGGGGTCGAGGTGCGATCGCTGTCGGAGGATATCGGCGGCCAGTTGGGGTCCGATTCCCTCGACGGTCAGCAGTCCCGCCTCTGACTCACTCCAGGCGGCTTCTAGGGACCCAAACTGCTCATTTAAGCGACCCATCAACACCGACCCAATGCGCTTAATTTGAGTCCAAGCCACCCAATAGGGGCGATCGCCATTCATGGCCATAAGACCTCCCTCAACGGTTCACTTAGCCAGGTTCAGAGGCCATTTTCCGAAGGACTGGGTTGGCTGTTGCGGTTGCGCAGATGTTCAAAGACACTTTTATCGCCAATATCATCGGGAATGGCTTGGGGAAGTTTACGAAGGCTAAAGACGAGAAATAAGATCGCCCACATGGCCAACATCACCGGCTTACTTTCTTCAGGAAGCAACCCGCTAAGATGACCCAACAGCAGAATCGGCACCAGGGGAGTTAGGAATTTCGTTTCCAAGCGATTGAAACAAAACGCCTCCTTGAAATAGATCCCCGTCAGGGACACAAACAAAAAGCCCAGACCCCAGAGACTATTGGGATGCTGATAGACCGTCAGGGCCAGGGGGTCTTCACTAGCTAAGACCAAATCCACACTAGAAGCTACCCCCACCAGCCAACAGGCCTGTAGAAGCCGATGCAGAGGGGCTAGATAAATATGAATGGTTAACAAACTCACCCCCAGGGATAGGGCAAACAGGCCATAGAGTCCGGTGATCGTCTGTAGAACCCAATCACTAGGGCCAACCGTGAGAACTAACCCCGTTCCCAGGGCAAAACTGACAGCAGCGATCGCTAAACCGGCGCGATAGATCCGGACTTCACGGCGATCGCCCGCTGTAATCTGATAACTGCCGAACTGACCAAAATAAACCGGCGCATCCATTGAGACATCACTCATCAATTCGCATTCCTCAAGAACAACATCAAGGGGCTGGCTTCATCCTAGAGGCGACGATGAGGGTGTCTCTAGGGAAGCGACGAACTCCGCTTCTAGCTGATCGTAGGCACGAAGGCTACGGCGTAACCACTCCAACTTGAGGGCGATCCGTTCCGCCTCGGTCAGCCGCCAGGACTGATTGCCCTGACGTAAGCGTTTGGTGAGTTCATATAAACATAATGCCGCACTAACGGAGATGTTGAAACTTTCACTAAAGCCATACATGGGAATTTTCACCCGTACATCGGCATGGCTGAGGGCATAGGTTGAAAGGCCTCGCAACTCCGATCCAAAGAGAATCGCCGTTTTGCCCTCGATGGGAACCTCATCAATGTTAACCGTTGGTTCGTGGGGAGTCGTTGCCAGAAGGGTGTAGCCTTGGTCCTTGAGGCGATCCAAGCAGATGGCGGTATTATTCACTCCATAATCATCATAGCGATGCAAACTCAACCAGCGATCAGCCCCCAAACTCACCTGTTGATTAGGGTCAAACTCCGTATCTCGCTCGATAATATGGACATCTTGCACCCCAAAGCCATCGCAACTGCGCAACACGGCACTAGCATTATGAGGCTTATGAATCCCCTCCAACACCACCGCCAGTTGCTTAGTCCGCTTCCCTAAAACCTCGTCTATGCGCGCTGCACGGGCTTCGGTCATATATTGGCTGAGATAGGCAATGAGGTCTTTTTGGGTTTGGAGGTTCATAGGGGAAGAAGGCAAGAGGCAAGAGGCAAGAGGCAAGAGGGGGAACAGGGAACAGGGAATAGGGGGACAAGCGTTGGCTTCTCTCGATCTTTCTCTGTGTCCTCTGTGACTCTGTGGTTCCCCTCCCCCTCCCCCCCCCCCTCTCCCTCCCCCTCTCCCTCCCCCTCTTAGTCTTGTAACAAGTGATGTTCGATCGCAAACCGGACTAACTCCGAACGGTTATTCGTCTCCGTTTTGCGTAGGAGATTGCTGACGTACTTCTCAATCGTGCGGGAACTGAGATAGAGGCGATCGCCAATCTGATTATTGGAGAGGCCCTGACTGAGGAGTTCGAGGACTTCTTGTTCGCGATCAGTTAAGTCAATGGTAACATCCGGGCGTTCTGGGGCGGGGGCTGGGGGGGCGACGGTGGAGGCGTGACTCATCATGGTGTAGCGATCGAGAAAATTCCGCACCACCGCCGCCAATTCCTCTAATTCAAAGGGTTTGGGCATATGGATATCAATCCCGGCCTGGTAGCCGCGAATGCGATCCTGAGTCTCGTTGCGGGCGGTGAGGAAAATGACCGGAAGCAGCCGGAAGCTGGGTTGTTGGCGAACCTTCCGCACCAATTCATAGCCATCCATTTCTGGCATGATGGCATCGGTAATCAACAGATGGGGTTGGTAACGCTCAAGCAGGCCCAGCGCCTCCCGGCCGTTGATGGCGGGAATCGCTGAGTAGCCTGAGAGTTCCAGATAATCGCTGATGGCGAGGCGGGTTCCTAAGTCATCCTCCACTACCAAAATCGTCAGAGGCATAGCGGTGCTCAAAAGGCGGACACCTGAAGACTGGAGGGCCGACCTAAGTTGCCTACCAGGGTAATGCCCCGGCCGTTGGCATGGAGATGACGTAGGATTTTATAGAGGGTTTCCACTTGCTCGGGCGCACCGACGGCGGTGGCTAACTCCTCTAGGGACATGGGTTTGTTGGCTCCTTTGAGGACGGCCATGGCTTCTTGCTGTAAGGACAAGACGGTGGCGGCGGCTTTTTTGCCCGCTTCGACCCCCGGCTGGTGATAGGCGTTGACGTTGACTAAGGACGCATAGAGACCCACCGCTCGCTCGTAGAGGGCAATGAGGACTCCGACGTAATAGGGACTCACCTCGGGAACGGTGATGGTGATGGAGTCCCGTTGATTGTCAAAGAGGGCTTGACGGGTTCCTTGCAGGAAGCCACAGAGGTAATCCCCGGAGGTGACGCCGCTTTCAATTTCCGTGGAGTCTCCCTGGCGATCGCGCAACACTTCAATAAAGGTGGCAAAGAAGTTCGCAACCCCATCACGCAACTGTTGCACATAGGCGTGTTGGTCGGTGGAGCCTTTGTTGCCATAGACGGCAATCCCTTGATGGACGATATTGCCATCGAGGTCTTTCTCTTTCCCGAGGGATTCCATCACTAACTGTTGTAGGTAGCGACTAAACAACAGCAGTGAGTCTTTGTAGGGGAGAATCACCATATCCTTTTCCCCTCGTCCATTGCCCGCTGCATACCAGGCGAGGGCTAACAGGGCCGCTGGGTTGGTTTTGAGATCCGGGACTCGGGTGGCGGCATCCATGGCTTTGGCCCCGGCTAACAGGGCGCGAATATCAATCCCTTGTAGGGCGGCGGCGGGCAGTCCGACGGCGGACATTTCCGAGGTGCGTCCTCCCACCCAGTCGGCCATGGGTAGGCGCGTGATCCAGCCTTCGGTTTGGGCTTGGCGATCGAGTTTGCTGTCAACCCCGGTAATGGCGACGGCTTGCTTGCTGAAGTCGAGTCCCGCTTTGTCAAAGGCCCTTTGGACTTCAATCATGCCATTGCGGGTTTCTGGGGTTCCTCCCGACTTAGAAATAATAAAAACGAGGGTGGTTGAGAGGCGATCGCCCAATTGGGCCAGGGTGCGATCGATTCCCGCTGGATCACTATTATCAATAAAGTGGATATCTAACGGGGCATCGATGGGGGCGAGGGCTTCCGCGACAAACTGCGGACCGAGGGCTGAACCGCCAATGCCCACTGAGAGGATATCCGTGAAGTGACCGCCCTGGGGAGGATGGATCTGCCCCGAATGCACCTGACTCACGAAGGCTTCGATTTGGGCTAAAGTCTCAATGACTTCCTGACGAATCTCAGGAGTGGGGGCTAAATCAGGATCGCGTAACCAATAATGGCCCACCATGCGATCCTCGTCCGGATTGGCGATCGCCCCTTGTTCCAGCTTCGCCATGTCTTGAAAAGCCTTCTCGAAGCGGGGGCTGAGGCGATCGACCAAGTCCTGTTCAAAGGACATACGGCTGATATCGACATAGACCCCTAGCTCCTCGTGGTAATAGAGCCAGTCCCGATAGCGTTTCCAAAGCGTGGCAGCGTCCATCTGTTGCGTTTTCCCTCTAGCCATACGGTTAACACAAGGCAGTCACGTCTCGACTGGCAAGCGTTTGAGAACAGCCTATCACGACATTTTGAGAGATTACTGAAAAAAGCTTTACAGAAAAGTAGAAATTGCAACTATCATAGAGTCAAGCGGTGGTAACTCCAATCGTGCGTCTGATCTAAGCTGATCCGAAGCGCATTGATCGAGATTGCCGACTCAGTCGCTGGATTCGGTGTGGGAACAACGTCATTGTACGGGGCTACATCACCACGGTGCTACGTCCAAGTCACAACAGCGCCGATCGGTTAACTGGCGACGGAGATAACTTCTAGCAGGCTGAGACTCAATCCATCATGAACCGACAACAGTTACAACAGTCAACAGACCGGGGCGATTGCCAGTTCTCCTCAGTCTCGCTCCCCTGTTGACCGGTTCACGGGTCACCACCGAGTCCTTATCTCGATCACCCGTTCTCTCCCTCGCTACACGTAACCCAGTAACGTATGACTTCATCTATGACATCTGTAACTCCCGAACAAACATCCGCTCCCGAAACCAACTCCGATTCCCAGACCCCTATCGACGATACCCCAGGTAACTTCGAGTCCTTTAACCTCCGCCCGGAAATCCTCGAAGGGATTCAAGAGGCCGGCTTCCGTGTTCCGAGCCCGATTCAAGAACAAGCCATTCCCGTGATCCTCCAAGGACGCGATGCGATCGCCCGCGCCCAAACCGGGACGGGGAAAACGGCGGCTTTTGGACTCCCGGCGCTAAATTCTGTTCATCGCGATAGCAGCGAAGGGGTGCAAGTCCTCGTGATTGTGCCCACCCGCGAGTTAGCCTCCCAAGTCAGTGACGAACTCTATCGCCTCGGCCGCTGTGCCGGTATTCGCACCGTTGCGGTCTATGGCGGACAATCCATTGACCGCCAAGTGTCCCTCATTCGTCGTGGCGCTCAGGTCGTCACCGCGACCCCCGGCCGCCTACTCGACCACCTCAAATCCAATCGTCTCAAGGACTTCTCCCCCTCCATCGTCATCCTCGATGAAGCGGACGAGATGTTGGATATGGGCTTCCTCGATGACATTGAGGAAATCTTCACCTATTTACCGAAAGAGCGACAAACCCTGCTCTTTTCGGCCACCCTTCCCTCGGCGATTCGTCAATTATCGAAGAAGATCCTTACCGATCCCCTCTCGATTGACGTCACCCCCAAAGACTCAACCATCAATACCGATATCAGCCAGCGCTACTATGTGCTTGAAGAACGGGAACGGGAAGAAGCCTTAGTGCGCCTGATCGATACAGAAGCCCCCAATAAGGCTTTGATCTTCTGTCGCACCAAGAAAGAGACGGATATGCTTTGCACCACCCTCGTCTCGCGAGGCTATGCGGCCAGTTCCCTCCATGGGGATATGCAGCAGCGACAACGCAATGAAGCCATTGAAAGCTTCAAGCGAGGACGCATCGACTTACTCATCGCCACCGATGTCGCCGCCCGAGGGTTGGATATCAACGACGTGACCCACGTCTTTAACTATCACATTCCCTTCGACTCCGATAGCTACGTTCACCGCATTGGCCGGACTGGACGGGCCGGACGCAAGGGAACCGCCATTACCCTCGTCACCCCCCTAGAGTTCAAGAAACTCACCCGGATTATGCACGTTGCCGGTTCGCCGATGGTGTATGGCGAAGTTCCCACCATTGGCGAAGCCAAACAACAATATCAGGTGGAACTGGCCTCGAAGTTGCAACATCAACATATTCAGGAAGAAGCGGCCGAGTTGCTACAACGACTTGAAGAAGAAGTTGATATCAATCAGATTGCCTGCAAGGCCCTGTCGATGCTGCTTGAACAGCAACCAGTGGGTGGCCCCAGTCGCATTGGCTTCAGCGTTCAGGAAGTGGAAAACCTTCTACACCGCTCCAAGCGTCGTAAAGGCGGTCCCCGCAAACGCCGCAACAACAACTACCGTCCCCGCCGGACGAATCGCCGTTAGTTCCGGTTAGGGAACCATTAACCTTAAACAAGGGCTGTTCATCCTATGGTTGATGAACAGCCCTTGCCTTATGGGGGACTACTGCGATGAAAGCAGTCATTCGGGTTGCCCAGTTTCTCTAAACCGCTTGAAAGGACAATTCCTTAATCTGTTGACAGCCTTCGAGTCCCAGTTGCGGCTTCTGGCGATAACGAGGTTCTGGGGCCCAGACGGTGACGGTTTTATCGAGGGCAATGCGATAGAGATAATCTACATCGGGATCATAGTTGAGCCCGAGGCGTAAATTGGAAAAGTCATCCTCACAACTCTCAAAGCCAAAACGCACGGTCACTTGAGCGAGTAAACATTCCGGGGTGTGGCGGTGTTCACCGGCGGTTTCTCGCTCATCCCAAAACTTGAGCAGAAATCGTTCGAGTTTGGGTAAGACTTTCTCGGGAGCGCCGTTACGGCTGACATAGAGAAGTCCGGGATTTTGCTCGACGAGAATATGACAGGTGATGCTCATAGAATAATGCTCCTTGAATGTGGTTAAGTCCCCGACTGTCCGGGGAGGTGAGGCCCGTCTTCTGTGAAGAGGAAGCGGGAGTGAGAGGACTGGGTGGGTGATTTACTCAGGCAGTTTATACTGTCCAACAATGCGTTTGGCAAACTCTGGCACATGATGCTCAAGTTTCTCGGGATAGTTCCGTTGGACATAGAGATAATTGCGGGTAAAGTGAGAGTCAATGGAAAACCGGGCATATTCTAGCCCTTTCGGCCCCACACGCTCAATGACCACTCCCATTAGTTGTGCGGCCCACATGGGCAGGGTTACGCCTTTGTCATAGGCGGGAATACTCTGTTGAACCGCTTGACGGCGATCGCCCCGCGAGGACACCGGTTGCGTCTCTAACTGGGACTGCACCAAATCTAACATTTCCTGACCGATGTCATTACGCACCAGAATCCATTGCCAGCCGAAGGGGGCCCCCATATAGCCCACCACTAAATCCGCTAAGCCATTGACATAGTCAAAACAACTCATGCAGGAGGGGGCAAAAACATCCTTGAGTTCCTTGGTATTTAAGCCAAAGAAAGGCACTTTCTCAATTGAGCCATCCTCATGTTTGAAATGCACCCGAAAATCCTGCATAAACTCATAATGCACGACCGTTTCGGGGGAGCGACTGGTGGTTTCGAGGAATTTCTGTAAGCCGGCCCGGGTGACGTTATCGACGCAGGGAGTGCCGAGGACATAGAGTTTTTCTAAGCCCAGTTTATCCTGAACCGCTCGCAGGGCTTGGATTTGACAGCCGACACCAATCACCAGCAGCCGTTTGAGGCCGGACTGTTCTACCTGTTCGAGGACCGAGAGGTTCGGCGACAGGGTGGGTTTATTGACTCGGGCCGCTAACACCTCCTCGGGGGTGCGGGCGATGATGGGCATGGGTTGGAAGCGATCATCGGGGGAGTTTTGTACACAAACGACCCCTTCGACTTTGCCTGAGTTCAACATCTCACAGGCAATACTGCTGACAATTCCCGTCCATTGCGCTCCCTCAATGGGGTCTTTTTTGCGGGCGGCGGTCATGGATTGGTGAACCCCGAAGTAGGTTTCCGCCTCGTCGTCTAGCTGGCGCGATCGCCCATGAATCTGGTCTTCGAGCGCCTCAAATTGCTGATTGATAAAGGCGCAGGCCTCTTTCACATAATGGATGTAATGGGTGTCACACAGACCACATTCACTACAGAGGGCTTTGGCGGGACGTGGGCCACCAGGTTTAAGTCCTTTCGCTTTGTAATGGCCCGGCTGCGTCGAGGAGGAGGGGGAAGAAGAGGAGGGGGTGGGGGAGTTCACCGCAGTCATGATTCTATCTTGTCCGTATCTGAAGGTAGGTGATCTTAAAGTCGCGTGGGAAACCGTCTCTTTTCACCATACCGCACCTCTGGAGTCTTCTTCCCCCCGAACGGCTGATAGACTCAACGTTTACCGGAAAACTGCTGGGCCAGGGTGCGGGCGAGTTTTAGGGAATCATGACGAACCATGCCTGATTGGGGATCTTCGCTCATGATATTAGCTAAAATCACCTGTCGCCCCAGTCGTTCCACCACGTCTAAATCTAAGTCCACCGGGTGGGATTGTTTTTGCGCATAGCGAATTAGGGCCCGGGCCGAGGGTTTAGTTTTCTGAACCACCACCCCATCGAAAAGACGGCGATCGCCGCAGGCGCGATCAATGGCGAGGATATGATCGGAGACGGTATAGCCGTCGGTTTCCCCCGGTTCCGTCATGATGTTGCAGACATAAATCCGCTGGGCCGACGAGTTGGCGATCGCCTCGACAATATCAGGAACCAGCAAATTGGGAATGACACTGGTGTATAAACTCCCTGGCCCAATTACAATCACCTCCGCTTGGGCGATCGCCTCTAGCACCCGAGGTAGAGGAACCGGCTTCTCTGGCAGACAACCCACCCGCATGATTTTGCCCCGCGCTTCGGCAATACTGGACTCTCCCTGAATACGGCGGCCATCGGCTAACTCGGCCCAGAGGGTGACATCCGTCAGGGTGGCCGGTAACACTTCCCCCCGTACCGCCAACACCTGGGAACTGGCCACCACCGCCTGTTCTAAATCTCCAGTAATATCGGCCATAGCCGCTAAAAACAGATTGCCAAAACTATGGCCCGTCAGCCCCGTCCCCCCCTGGAAGCGATATTGAAATAACTCCGCTAAGAGGGTTTCCTCGTCCGCCAAGGCGGCTAAACAGTTGCGAATGTCTCCGGGAGGCAACACACCAATTTCTCGCCGTAAACGCCCCGAAGACCCCCCATCATCGGCAACGGTGACCACAGCGGTAATGTTGGCACTGTAGGTTTTGAGACCCCGCAATAGGGTTGATAACCCAGTTCCGCCCCCCAGGGCCACAATGTGCGGTCCGCGATGGAGTCGCCGCCGTTCCATGAGGGCATCAATTAACTCCCCGTTATCTTCGGGTTTCAGGGCATCATGAATCGATCCCATGGTCCGTGTTTGTCCCCAAAGCAGCAGTAAGATGCCGCTAATCACGACGAGGGGGCCGCTGATATAGTTGGGAATCCGAGTGGCAATGGTGGTTAGAGCCACTTCCACAAACTGCAAGAGGTAATAGACGGGGGTGAGCTTTGTCCAGATGGCGATCCCCAATAACGCCAAAACCATTCCCGTTGCACTCACTACTAACCATCGCTTTAACGACAGCCCCGGAGAGAGCCACTTAAACCATTGTTTGGCACGATAAGGGGTTCGACTTCGGGAGACTCGTTTGAGATCGCGGATTGTGTGTTTCATAGCAGCCGGGGTAAACAAGGCATCATCGCAAGTTGAGGTTAACGGGCGCTTAAGTATGGCAACATGATAGAGCAGTCGCGGGAAATCACGGGATTCATGGCGCTTCTGGATCACAACGGCGATCGCAATTGTCCCCCAGAACCGATCGTTGAACTAAAAGGCATCTCTAAGTCCTTCGGTAACACGGTGATCCTCGATCAGGTGGACCTAACGATTTACCCTGGGGATGCTTTGGGGATTATCGGGCCCTCGGGAACGGGAAAGTCAACCATTCTCCGATTGATTGCTGGCTTAATGCCACCGGATTCAGGGGAGATCTACATTAAAGGCCAGTTGCGTCAAGGTTTGATTGAGGATAACTCGGATCCCATCGGCATTGGCATGGTGTTTCAACAGGCGGCTCTGTTTGACTCCCTGACGGTTGATGAAAATGTCGGCTTTTCTCTGTATCAACATTCCAAACTGCCTCATTCACAGATTCGTAAGCTCGTCGAGGAAAGTCTCGAACGGGTGGGACTTGGGGGAAGTGCCGATCTCTATCCGGCCCAACTGTCAGGGGGGATGCGTAAACGAGTCAGTTTTGCCCGGGCCATTATCGCTCACCCCGATGATCCCAGCCACGCTTCTGAGATTTTGCTCTATGATGAACCCACAGCCGGCCTCGATCCCATCGCCTCGACCGTGGTTGAAGATTTGATTCGGGATCTCCATGTCGGTCAAAAACACTGTAGTTGTAGCACCTATGTCATGGTGACTCATCAAGAGAGTACAATTCGCCGCACCACAGATCGGGTGATTTTTCTCTATCGCGGCAAAGTCCAGTGGGAAGGCAATGTTCGGGAACTCGATCACACGGACCATCCCTTGATTCGACAGTTTCGCACCGGTAGTATTGAGGGGCCGATCCGGGCGGTGGGGTGATGGCAAAATAAGAGGATAGGTGCAGCAGGTCACGAGGAACCACTATGCGATCGCGGACGCTTCGAGAAGGCTCATTGGGCCTGTTTATTCTTCTGGGTTTGGGACTCTTTGGCGTCCTGTCCTTTTGGCTGCGAGGGGTGACGTTGGGACGACAAACCTATGAGTTTGTGGTGGAGTTTGAGGATGCGTTGGGAATGCAGGCTGGGGCCCCGGTTCGCTATCGTGGTGTCCGGGTGGGACGCTTGGTGGATGTGGTTCCGGGAACCAATGGGGTGGATGCGAAGGTCGAAATTCTCTCGGGAGATCTCAAAATCCCCCGTCCTCCCTATGTTGAAGCTAATCAAGTGGGCTTTATTGGGGAGACGACGATTGATATCCTGGCCCCGGATCAGCCTCTACCTCAGGTCCGGGATTTAGCCGTTCCTCGGGATTCGGACTGCGATCCTCAGGTGATTATCTGTCATGGCGATCGCGTTTTAGGTCGGGTAGGGATCAGTTTTGAGAAACTCACTCGCGCCTCAACCGAGTTTACGGAATCGTTTAGTGATCCTGAGTTATTAGAGGCGATCCAACGTCTGCTCGAAAATACGGCGCAAGCGAGTGAAGATATTGCTGGGTTGGCCCGCAATGTTTCGGAAATGACGATGTTTTTTCAGGAAGAGTTGGGGGTTTTATCGGATTCGGCCCTGGTGACGACGGAAACGTTAACCCGCACGGCGCAGGAGTTTGGCACAACTGCCGAGACGTTTAATCAGACGGCGGTGGAGTTAAACCGCTTGACGGCGACGGCGAATCAGTTGGTGGAGGATAATCGCACCAGTTTGGTGATGACTCTGGATAATTTGAATGTGATGAGTCGGGAGTTGCGCTTGGCGGCGAGTGGGATCACGCCTTTGTTGCAGCAGAGCGATCGCACGTTAAGTCTGGTGAATGAGAATTTGTCCCAGTTGGAACAGGCGAATTTGATTGCGGATTTACAGGTGTTGGTGAATAATGCCACGGTGTTATCGGAAAATGCGGCGGTGGCGTCGCAAAATCTCCGGGATGTCTCGGAAGCGGTGAATGATCCGGCGAATCTGATGCTGTTGCAAGAAACCCTCTCGTCTGCGCGATCGACCTTTGAGAATGTGGAGAAGATTACGGCGGATTTGGATGATCTCACGGGAGATCCTCAACTTCGGGAAAATCTGCGGCGGCTGATTAATGGCTTAAGTGGTTTGGTGTCTCTGAGTGATCAACTCGAACAAGATACCCAACTGGCTCAGGCCCTGGCGGTTCTCGATGAACAGCGCAAACAACTCGAAGCGGCTGAACAAGAGCGTTTACAAAAACGCCAGCTTCAGCCCCCAGCTAGGTCGGAAGACCCCAACGTCAAGACCGGCTATGATTGAGGTTTGATTCATTGATGGCTTAAATCGATAGTGGCTGTGATGGTAGAACCGCAACAGGAACAGGCTTGGTTGGAAATTGGTCGCATTGTGGCGCCTCAGGGGGTGCGCGGGGCGATGCGGGTCTATCCCAATTCCGATTTCCCTGAACGCTTCTTAGAGCCGGGACAACGCTGGCTGCGGCGTAAGGGCGATCGCGAGCCTGAAGTGGTTGAACTGCTCAGAGGACGGGATTTACCCGGAAAGGGCCTGTATGTGATTGAACTGGAGGGAATCGGCAGTCGTGAGGCGGCCGAAGCTCTGCGTGATGCGGTGTTATTGGTTCCCGAGGGCGATCGCCCCCCGTTGGAGTCGGGAGAGTTCCATGTTCAGGATTTGTTAGGCTTAGAAGTGTTCCATCACCAGACGGGCCAACGGCTTGGGGTGACGGTGGATGTGTTCTCGGCGGGCAATGACTTGTTACAAGTTCAGTTAGATGAGGCGCTCTTACCACAAGAAGAAGAATCCGTCAAGCCTAAATCCAAGAAAAAACGCCCCAAGCCTCCCTCACCGCCAACGGTGTTTGTGCCGTTTGTCGAGGCGATCGTGCCGGTGGTGGATTTAGAGAACCAGCGCCTGGAGGTTGATCCCCCAGCGGGACTCTTGGATATCATCAACTAGACTCCCGGGCCCATCTACCGCTGAGGAACCACGCCCCGACGCGGGCCGTCATCAGGGCTATTGCCTCTCCGTAGATGTGACGATTGAACCCACGTTAACTATGCGACAATTTACTCCTCGTCCCTGTCCCTGTTGTACCCCCATTGACTCAGGAACCCCCATCGAAACCCTACAACTGGCGATCGCCCTGGTGTTGGGTTTCTCGGTGGTGGAATGGCTCACAGGGCAGTTTAGCCATAGCCTCTCCCTCCTGGCGGACTCCGGGCATATGCTCACCGATGCGATCGCCCTCAGCTTAGCCTTATGGGCCACCTGGCGGGTACGACGGGGACATCCAGGGGGACGTACCGAAAGTGGTGTTGCCATTATCAATGGTCTCTCCTTGTTGGTGATGGCAGGATTAGTGCTGTGGGAAGCCCTACGCCATCTGGCCCATCCCCCCGAAGAATTATTGAGTTTGCCCGTGTTGGGAGTGGCCCTGTTGGGTCTGATTATCAACACCAGTAGCGCCAAACTCCTCCATCAAGGCAGTCAGAGTAACCTGAATCTCGAAGGGGCCTTTCTCCATGCCATCGCCGATGCCATGGGGTCTGTGGGCGTTATTGTGGCGGCCTTAATGGCTTATATTTTGGGTTGGCATTGGGTGGATACCGCCATTGGGATGGCGATCGCCACATTTATCACCATCAGCGCTATTCCCCTGTTAATTAAAGCCGTTGCACAGTGGCGAACTCCCGTCAAGGCTGTACAAGAGACAGCCGGTTTGTTAGAACTAGGCCAGACTCCTCTCATCGGTAACCTAGAATCAGCCTCCCCCCAAGCCCGGCGATCGCCCTCAACTCCCTCAAATTCCTACTCTTGCCAATATCTGAAACCGCAGCCGCAACAGGGCCCCAGCGGTCCCTTGAGTCGCAGACGAAATGTCAAAATCCGTTGATGATTGCGTTACGGGTGTCGAAGTTATGTTATTGGTGCAGTGAGTGGGTATCGTTGTTTTGAGCTAAGTTTTGAGCTAAGTTTTGAGCTAAGCCTTGCCCTCCTCAAACCGATTAACCGACGAGTACAGCTCACAGAAAGCCCCAGACATCCTGCGAAACACAACCTATGAATAAAGTTATCTCCTCCAACCCAGACAACACGACGCCGATTAAGGTTGAAGACGATCGCACCGGCATGGATCCTGAAACCCTAAAACGGGCCTTTGCCGATCATCTCTTCTATCTTCAGGGCAAGGATCAGACCATCGCCACCCTGAACGACTACTATCTGGCCCTGGCCTATGTGGTGCGCGATCGCCTCCTCCATCGTTTCATCAAAACCGTCCGCACCTACAGCGAAGAAAACGTCAAAGTCGTCTGTTACCTCTCCGCCGAGTTCCTCATGGGACGGCATTTAGGTAACAACTTGGTCAATCTAGGCCTGTTCGAGACCGTTCAGCAAGTCATCGAAGACTCTGGACTCAGCCTTGAAGAACTCCTCGAACAAGAACAAGATCCCGGACTTGGTAACGGCGGCTTAGGACGGCTGGCGGCTTGTTTCCTCGATTCCCTTGCCACCCTAGAAATCCCTGCCATTGGCTACGGGATTCGCTACGAATTTGGTATTTTCCACCAAATCATCCAAGATGGCTGGCAAGTGGAAATCCCCGATAACTGGCTGCGATTCGGCAACCCCTGGGAAATTGCTCGCCCCGAAGACACCGTGGAAGTGAAACTCGGCGGCCATACGGAAATGTTTCACGACAGCAACGGCAACTCCCGCTGGTGTTGGATTCCCGATCGCACGGTCATCGGTATCCCCCACGATACCCCCGTTCCCGGCTACCAAACCAACACCGTCAACCCACTGCGACTCTGGAAAGCCGAAGCCAGTGAAGCCTTCAACTTTGATGCCTTCAATGCGGGGAACTATGACCGGGCGGTGGCGGAGAAAATCAACTCTGAAACGATCTCCAAGGTTCTCTATCCCAACGACAACACCCCCCAAGGTCGAGAACTGCGCCTAGCACAACAATACTTCTTTGTCTCGGCATCGTTACAAGACTTAATCCGTCTGCATCTACGGACCAACCCGTCCCTAGAGAACTTCCATGAACGGGTGGCCATTCAACTCAACGATACTCACCCGGCCATTGCCGTTGCTGAGTTGATGCGACTGTTCCTCGACGAACATAACCTGGACTGGGAAACGGCCTGGAGTATCAGCGAGAAAACCCTCTGTTACACCAACCATACCCTACTGCCCGAAGCCTTAGAACGGTGGTCTGTGGAGTTGTTTAAATTCCTCCTCCCCCGTCACCTGGAACTGATTTATGAAATCAACTTCCGCTTCCTCGAAGATGTGCGGACCTGGTTCCCCGGTGACGACGAACTGGCACGGCGCTTATCTATCATCGAAGAAGGCCCCGAAAAACAAGTTCGTATGGCCCACCTCGCTTGTGTCGGTTCCCATGCCATCAACGGCGTGGCAGCCCTGCATACCGAACTTCTGAAAAGCCAGACCCTACGAGACTTTGCCCGTCTGTGGCCCGAGAAATTCTTCAACAAAACCAACGGTGTGACCCCCCGCCGCTGGATGTTGCTGAGTAACCCCAAACTCTCGCAACTGATTACTGAGAAAATTGGTGATGGTTGGCTCAAAGATTTGGGTCAACTCAGTGGGATTGAGAAATGTCTTGAAGACAAAGCCTTCCGCAAACAATGGCAAGACATTAAACGGAAAAATAAACAAGAGTTAGCCGCTTATATTAAGGCTAAACGGGATATTGATGTGAATCCTGATTCCCTATTTGACGTACAAGTGAAGCGGATTCACGAGTACAAACGGCAGCATTTAGCCGCCCTGCACATTATCACCCTCTACAACCGCATCAAGCGCAATCCTGACGCGGACATTGTGCCTCGGACCTTTATCTTTGGGGGTAAAGCTGCACCGGGCTACATCATGGCTAAGTTGATTATTAAACTGATCAACGCCGTGGGAGAAGTGGTTAATAAAGACCCTGATGTTCGCGGACGGTTGAAAGTGGTGTTTTTACCCAACTTCAACGTATCTCTTGGGGAGCGGATTTATCCGGCAGCCGATTTATCGGAACAGATTTCGACGGCAGGTAAAGAAGCCTCGGGAACCGGTAACATGAAGTTTGCTATGAATGGGGCCTTAACCATTGGGACCCTCGATGGGGCAAACATCGAGATTCGCGAAGAAGCCGGAGCGGAAAACTTCTTCCTCTTTGGTTTGACGGCCCAGGAAGTTCAGGATTTGAAAGCCAAAGGCTATAATCCTCGCTCTTACTACGAGAATAACCCTGAATTACGGGCAGCCATCGATCGCATTGCCAATGGGGACTTCTCTCCGGGCGATCGCGATCGCTTCAAGCCGATTGTCGATAACCTTCTCTATGGCGATCCCTTCATGCTGTTAGCTGACTATCAAGCCTATATTGACTGTCAGCAAGACGTGAGTAAAGCCTATCGCGATCTCGACTCCTGGACGCGCATGGCCATTCTCAACTCTGCTCGTATGGGTAAGTTTTCGAGCGATCGCACCATCAACGAGTATTGCAAAGAAATTTGGGATGCCAAACCCGTGAACATCGAGTTAGAGGAATACTCCCAAGCCGAAGCCACCCTAAAACGCTCCGTCAAAATGCGCTAATCCATCCCCGAATGGATTAAACTAAACCCACATTAAGGGGAGAGACTCGACGGTTCAAGTCTCTCCCCGTTTAGTGATCGGCAAGCGAAAAATTTTTCGCCCCTACATCTATCCCCTCTTCATCCGTGTCCTCGGGCAGCCACGGTTCGGCTATCGCTCACCGACCACAGCTCGGCTATCGCTCGCTGACCGCAAGGGTGTGCCCCTACCTGCTTCCCCTGCTGCCTACTGCCTGCTGCCTACTGCCTTCTTTTGCCTCTTGCCTCTTGCCTCTAATCCTATGCCCGCCACCCTAGCCCTCATCGCCCACGACGCCAAAAAAGACCAACTGGTGAGTTTCGCCCAAGACTATAACTCGATTCTGAGTCGATATCACCTCATCGCCACCGGAACCACCGGACAACGCATCGAGAACGCCACCGACTTAACCATCGAACGGATGGAATCCGGTTCCGTCGGCGGAGACACCCAAATCGCCGCGCGGGTCGTTTCGGGGGATGTCATTGCCGTTATTTTCCTTATCGATCCCCTCTACGCCCAACCCCACGAACCCGATATTCAAGCCCTGTTACGGGTGTGTAATGTTCATAACGTGCCCCTGGCCACCAACCTAGCCACCGCCACCGCTGTCATTCAGGAGATGGCCACCCACCGCGTTGCTCATCTCATCTTTAACCCCGCCGCCGGCCAGGGCAATCCCGATCGCGAACTAGCAATGATTCGTGAACAACTCCAGGGACGACTGGATCTCAATGTCTGGATTACTCAAGCAGACACTGATTTAAAAGCGTTAGTGAATAGGGCGATCAAATCCGGAACCGATCTCGTCATTGCCTCGGGGGGAGATGGAACCGTCTCAACCGTCGCCGATGCCTTAATGAACACCGAAATTCCCCTGGGGGTGATTCCCCGAGGGACTGCCAACGCCTTTGCCAGTGCCTTGGGGATTCCTCAAAATGTCCCTGGGGCCTGTAAGTTGTTGCTGGCGGGAACCACACGAGTCATTGATGCGGCCCGCTGTAATGAGCGCACCATGATTCTTCTGGCGGGAATTGGCTTTGAGGCGGACGTAGTGGAATGGGCCGATCGCGAGAAGAAAGACCGTTGGGGAGTGTTAGCCTATCTCTGGGGCGGCGTGCAACGGTTCCATGAGGGGGATCAGTTTGACGCGGAAATTGAGATTGACGGGGAAGTGCGTCAATTCCGGGCTGATGCCATTACCATTGCCAACCTGGCCCCACCCACCTCGATTTTGGCCCAGGGCTTTGGGGAGACGATTCCCGATGACGGGGTTTTGGAGATTACCATTGGCACAACGGAAAACCGCTTACAGGCACTTAACGCCCTCACGAGCATGGTGGGAGCAGCAATTTTGAAAACGGAGACCCAACGGGACGATATCATCTGTTTACGGGCATCTAAGCTGCGAGTAACGGCGAATCCGGCAAAGAATATCGTGATTGATGGGGATGTGGTGGAAACCACCCCGGTTGAGGTGGAATGTTTACCGAAGGCGTTAACGGTGATTGCACCGTTGTCGGTTCAGGCTTAAACAAGGTTGGAAAACAAGGTTGGAAAGGGTGAATCTCACTGTTGCGATCACCTCAGATAACCGACCCCTACCCCTCCTGGGAGGGGTGCGCGATAGCGCGGGGTGGGTTCAAACTTGCCTAACTGAGATGCACCTGCTGGAAATCTGTTGATTTGGGGCAGATCATCGCCGCGTCTGTTTTCGATTCCTTCCGGAGTGTACTCCTTAACGAACCCCAACTTTCGCCCAAACCGCTGGATAGGGTGATGTGGTAGTCTGATCCACAAAACTAACTAGGGCTTGCTGAAAAGAGGTGGAAAGCTTACAGCGTGAGGCTTAGAAGGGTTTGGAGCTGGCGTCAAAAACCTCAAAAAAGAGGTACAATGGGAAACTACCGTGCATCCGGAACAATAAAATGTATCGAAAATCACAAAATCCCGACTCACCCGATGAAGCCTTTGAACTTCCCTTTGAGGGACAGTTGTGTGTAGAAAATCGTTGGGTGGTTCTGGCAAGCCTAATTCCCTGGTCAGAATTTGAGGAAGAATATGCCCAGAATTTCTCCGAAGAAATGGGAGCGCCAGCTAAACCCTTTCGTATGGCACTGGGGGCTTTGATTATCAAAGAAAAATTGGGAATTAGCGACCGAGAAACCGTCGAGCAGATTAAGGAGAACCCTTACTTGCAGTATTTTATTGGAGAAAAGAGGTATCAAGATGAAGCTCCTTTCGACGCGTCAATGATGGTTCATTTTCGGCAAAGGATTGGTCAAACTCTGCTTCAAAGAATCAATCAAAAAATTGTCCAGCAAGGTCGAGGATTTCAGGAGGAGGTGGTCAGCCCAAAAAAGTCAGAAGAAGCCGAAAGAAAAAAAGAAAATAGAGGCAAACTATTAATTGATGCAACCGTAGCACCAGCCGATATCCAATACCCCACCGATGTCGCGCTGTTAAATCAAGCCAGGAAAATCACCGAGTTGGTCATAGACGTTTTATACAAATCTCTGAAAGGCAAACTGACTCAAAAACCCAGAACCCACCGCAAACTCGCCCGAAAAGAGTATTTGAAATTTGCCAAAAAGAGGAAACCTTCTCGAAAAGACAGAAGACATGCTGTCAAGAAACAACTCCAATACCTCAAACGAAACTTTGGACATATTGAGAAATTGCTCGAAGAAGGTGCTAGCCTAGAAGGCTTAAACAGAGCGGAATACAGGAAATTATTGGTCTCTAGTGAAATAACCCGTCAACAGCAGTGTTTGTGGTCAAACAATGAAAATAGAATTGAAAATCGTATCGTTAGTCTAACACAACCTCATCTTCGTCCAATCGTCAGAGGCAAGGCAGGAAGTCCGACAGAATTTGGAGCTAAGTTGTCAGTCAGTTGTGTAGAAGGATATGTACTCCTAGAAAGAATTAGTTGGGATAACTATAATGAGAGTGGAGATTTAATCTCACAAGTAGAAGCCTACAAAGACTATACAGGAGTTTATCCTGAATCCCTTCACGCTGATCGAATTTATCGAACTCGAGCGAATCGAGCCTGGTGTAAAGAAAGAGGAATTCGACTCAGTGGCCCACCTTTGGGAAGACCTCCCAAAACGAGCAGCCGAACCGCCAAAAAACAAGCTCAGGAAGACGAGCGTATTCGCAATGAAATTGAGGGTAAATTTGGACAAGCCAAAAGAAGATTT
Source organism: Phormidium sp. PBR-2020 (assembly GCA_020386575.1). GTDB lineage: Bacteria > Cyanobacteriota > Cyanobacteriia > Cyanobacteriales > Geitlerinemataceae > Sodalinema. The sequence goes on from CP075902.1 coordinate 4,483,018, forward strand.
AGCTTGAACCGTGTTATGGCTAAACTTCCTAATACTTCGGAAACCTCCATAGCTCTCACATTTTTAGTGATGAACCTGGTGAAACTGCTTAGGCAGTTTTACTGTCCTTTTTTGTGTCAACTTTTCCAAAACCTCATGATTTTTTCAAAACCCATAAATTTGAGTTATGACGTGAATGAGTTGAGTGAAGTTGGGGTTATCTTTTAAGAAGACCAGCTTCTTGTGCATTTTACCCCCTACCTTTTGGTAACTTTTTCAGCAAGCCCTAACTAAATCCTGGATAATCACCCGTTGACCCGTCGGCAAAACACTGCTTTGTTCAGCCAGTCGATAATTGGGAGGTTTGGGATGATCTACCCTTAAATTAACGTTGTTGGAAATAATCACTTCATCGCCAATTTTGGGCATGAATGGCGGAGAAATCGTTACTGGTTGACTTGTCCGAATTAAGGAAGCACCGCTCGTTTGGTGACTCATCTCTATATCAACCGCTCCAATCCTAACCCAGCCTAGCGTTCTGACCTGTCTAGGATTTGGAGGTTGTGGAGTGGTTTGAGGCGTTGCGATCGAGGTTGGTTCAGGACTCGGTTGAGAGGGGATGTTCCTGGTGGGAGATTCAGGCGTTTCGCTTTCAGATTCACTGGATGATTTCATAGGTTCATTGAGATCCTTGAGAGTATTGTTGCGGTCAAAATCACGACGATCTCCGGGTTGTGAAAGAACCAAACTTGCAATCAGAAAAAGTCCCATAACTCCCCCGGTTAATACCGCTTTTTGCCATTCAGCCATTTTGGGGGTAACTGATGTTGAATTGGCTTGATCATATTGAGAGTTAGAAGCTGTCGTAGAATTTACCTGTCGAGGCGTTTTAGCTTCGGATAATTCGCTAGGAGATCCCTGTTTTTCCCATCGATGGTTGGCGGTGAGGGCGTCCCGCATTTGACGCACAATGGGGAAACGATGGGAAGCATGAGGATGAATAGCGCGATCGATAACATTCGCAAATGTCGAAGTTACCCCAGGCACGTGGTTTCTCCAGAGGATCGTTCCCATCAGCGGATCATTGGCAAATTCATGGGGGAATTTCCCTGTTAGTGCATAAATTGCCGTCAAACCCAACGCATATACATCACTGCTATAAATTGGACGACCAATCGCCTGTTCACTAGGCATAAATCCCGGGGTTCCCACAATCACAGAACTGGTGATATTTCCCGAGTTATCCAGAACAGTTCCCATGACTTCTTTAACAGCACCGAAATCTATCAAGACTGGCTCTAGGGTCTCCTGCCTCAGGATAATATTATCCGGCTTGATATCACGATGTATTATATTTTTGCTATGGACATACTCCAACACATCTAGCAAGCTATTGATGATTTTTTTGGTTATACTTTCACTCAATTTTCCTTGTTTTTTTACATGTTCAAATAGAGTTTCACCCTCGATATACTCTTGAACCAAATAAAATAAGTTGTTATCTCGAAAATAAGCATAAAGAGTGGGAATTTGAGAGTGATAGTCACCCAAGTCTTCTAAGATAGCAGCCTCACGTTGAAATCGCTCTTGAATCTGTGTATAAATTTGGAGGTTTTCAGCAACAGGCTTGAGACATTTGACTACACAATAACGGACTGAGGGGATTTGAATATCTTCTGCTAAAAATGTATCCCCGAAGCCTCCTGACCCTAAGTGACGTATAATTCGATAGCGTTCCTTCAGTAAGAGTGGGATAGTCATCGTAGCAACTTCAACAGGTGAGACATGGCTGAATTTGGGATTAGTCCTGTCCTGAGTTTATCCCAAATGATGAGTCCATTATGCCAGTTCTATCTATCTTGCGTGAAGTTTCTAGAGCTGATTTGTTATGGTATGGGGGTGCTTTAGAGCATCAATCTCGATCGGTCTCGATGGAGCAATCCTATTCATTCGAGAAGGATACCCTCTAACATCTCGACCGGACGACCCTGAGCATGAGAAAATCCCTAGAGACCATCCGTTAGACCCATGACCGACGCTCAACATCTCGAAGATACCCTCCTCAGCCTCGATGGACGGGGCTATAAAGCCTACAAAGACTTGCGGGGACAGTATCAGTTCCCAGACTTTAAGCTGACCATCGACTATGTTCAAGGAGATCCCTTCGCCGCACCGAGTCAGTTGAGTGTCTGGGTTCCCATGCGCGTCGCGGGGTTTCCGGAGACCCTCTACGCCAGTCTCTCGCGGGAAGTGGCCCTACGGGATTATCTAACCCGGGCCTTTTCTCGGGCCTGTCGCCACGTGAGTCAGAAACGGGGAACCGGCAAAAGTGGGGCGATCGCCGTTTGTCGCCTCGGTCAAGAAGTATTAGAACGCACCTCCGCTTTTATCGATGAAGATGGGGTCGAAGTCCGCTTCACCGTAGGACTTCCCGCCCAAGGACGACGCATTTTGGGGCGACAGGCGGCTGAGATGCTTTGTGATGATATCCCGAAACTGGTCGATCGCGCCCTCATCTACCAAAACCTGGATGCAGCTGCCATCAAACAGCACGTGGAAACCATCGAAGATGCCGACTGGCTGCGATCGCAACTCTCCCAAAACAACCTCATCGCCTTCGTCGCCGACGGCTCCATTCTACCCCGCCGCAGTGGTGTCGATGCCCGTCCTCTGGAGGAAAACGCCGTTCCCTTTGCATCTCCCGACTCCCTACGAGTTGAATTTAACCGGCCCAATGGGGGGCCCATCACTGGAATGGGGATTCCTCGGGGAATTACCCTCATCGTCGGAGGGGGCTATCACGGCAAATCCACCCTGTTACGGGCCATTGAACTAGGAGTCTATAATCGCATTCCCGGCGATGGTCGCGAATTTGTCGTCACCGATCGCGCCGCCGTGAAAATTCGCGCCGAAGACGGTCGTTCCGTGCGTGGCGTCGATATTTCAGCCTTTATCAACAACTTACCCCAAGGACAAACCACCACCGCCTTCTCCACCGAAAACGCCAGTGGCAGTACCTCTCAGGCCGCCAATATCATCGAAGCCATTGAAGCCGGGGCCAGCGCCTTACTGATTGACGAAGACACCTCAGCGACCAACTTCACCATCCGCGATCGCCGGATGCAAGAATTGATCGCCAAAGAACATGAACCCATCACCCCCTTCGTCGATCGCGTGCGTCCCCTCTTTGAAGAACAAGGGATTTCCACCATTCTCGTCATGGGAGGAAGTGGCGACTATTTCGAGGCCGCCGATACGGCGATCGCCATGACCCATTATCGTCCCCAAAACGTCACGCAGCACGTCAAAGACATCGCCGCCAAGTATGACACCGGCCGCCAACCGGACCCCCAATCACCGCTGACCCCACCCACCCCTCGCTATCTCCTCCCCGAACATCTCGACCCCAGTCGGGGCAAACGAGCCGTCAAATGGCAAGTACGAGACCAGGATGAAATCGTTTTTGGCAGCGATGAGATTGACCTCTGCGCCGTTGAACAACTGGTGGATGCCGGACAGTTGCGGGCCATTGCCTCGGCAATGGTCTATCTCAAACAGGAATACTCAGGAACTGATAAGACCCTCAGACAGATGTTAGACGAAATTGAGGGGGCGATCGCCTCCCAAGGCTTAGATATCCTCGCCCCCTTCCCCGTCGGCAATCTGGCCCAATTCCGTCGTTTTGAACTCGCCGCCGCCTTAAACCGCCTCCGATCTCTTCACGTCAAAGAGTGACCCCACCAAAATAGTCAACACTCATAGTACATAAACAAACAAAAAAAGCCCATTCTCAGAATGGGCTAAACCATTAATAATGGTCTACTATCAATTGTCCATTAGCCGACACACCTACCAAGTGACCGGGAAAGTCCGGGGTGCGGCTTGAGGCGTAGGAGTGGGGCGAGGAGTTGTCGTCGTCGTTTCCGTTGTCGTAGTGGTTTCCCGTTCCGTAGTGGTGGTCGTCGTGGAGCGTTCGTCTAACCGAGATTGCAAATCACCGGGAACAATCACCGTGTCAATCTTGTGGATAACCCCATTATCGGCGGGAATATCCGTATCAATCACCCGAGCCGGGCCAACATTGACCCTATTCCCTTGAACCCTAGCATTCACGGGACCGTTGAGGGTGTTCAACAATTGGTTGCGAATGTCATTGGCTTCGAGGACTTCCGGTACAACGTGCATCCCTAAGACATCCTGCAACAAATCACGGTTAGCCGGATCAGTTAGAGCGTTAACCACGGACTGAGGTAAATCCTGAAACGCTTGGTCCGTGGGGGCAAACAAGGTAAACGGACCATCATTAGCGAGAGTATCTGCCATCCCCGCCAACTCTGCCAGTTGCAACAGCGTGTTCATATCTCCTTGACCCGCCAGAGAATCCACGAGATTCCCCACACCCATTTGAGCCACTTCCGTCTCTAAAGCTTGGGTAGGTTCGTTCGTCGTCATGTCCGCCCGACTGGGGTTCATGGCCAAAGTGCTAGCACTCAGAAGAACCATTGCCCCTGTAAGCCATTGAAATCGACGCGTAGAGTTCATATATCTTAACTTTTCTCACAACACTCGTAATTTTAGCCTAAGTTTTGGAAACTGTTGGGAAAAATAGGGAACAGAGGAAGATAGGCAATAGGCAATAGGCAATAGGCAAGTAGGGGCGAAAAATTTTTTGCCCCTACGTCTACCTCCTCCGCCTCTGTGTCCTCGGGCAGCCACAAGGGCGTGCCCCTACGTGGTTCCCCTACTGCCTACTGCCTTTCTTCCCCTACTGCCTTCTTCTTGCTGTACAACTAGAAATAGAAGCTCTACGTCAGTCGTCCTTATGTCCTCTTGTCCCCGATGCCAGCAACGAGTTCGCGATGATGCCGTCTCCTGTCCTCATTGTGGCTATCAACTCAAAGCCTTTGGTCATCCGGGGATTCCCCTGCATCGAGCCAATCCCGAGGAACCTCTCTGTCTCACCTGCACCTATCACCTCGACGACAGTTGCAATTTCCCCAAACGGCCCCACGCCCAAACCTGCACCCTCTACCAAAACATCAACGAGCCAGTCTTAACGACTCCCCCCCGACGCAAACCGGCCCCCTGGTATCGCCGCCATCCGCTACTGGTCGGCTTTCTGGCACTCCTTACGATTAGTCTTTTGTTAGCATTGGTGAGTTGAGAGGCAGCAGGCAGCAGGCAGCAGGCAGTAGGGGAACCACAGAGTCACAGAGGACACGGAGGAAGAGAGAGGAAGAGAGAGATTTCCTCTTGCCTTTCTTCCCCTGTTCCCTAACCCTCCACCGTAAGCTGGGGAGTGGCATCAATGGGAATGCTGCCCGGTTTCGAGGACTCCTCAGCCACCGCTAAATCAAACCAGAAGGTGGTTCCTACGCCCACTTCACTGACTAGGTTGACATTGGTGTGGTGCTTATCAATGATGTTGCGGACAATCGACAGACCTAAACCGGTTCCTTCTAGGGTATGAACTCGGTTTTCAACTCGGAAAAACCGGTCAAAAATTGCCTCTCGGTCTTCTTCACCAATGCCAATTCCGGTATCGGCAATTTCAACTCGGACATAGCGAGTTTGCCCCTCCATTGTATGGCTTTCTTCTGGGGTTAGGGAGGAGAGGAGATAGGCACGGACAATCACCTTACCGCCAGCTTCAGTGAATTTGAGCGCATTTCCCACTAAGTTGGCAAAGACTTGTAACAGCAGATCGTAATGACCTAATACAGAAGGCAATTCTTCTTCAACCTCTTGTTTTAACTCGATTTCTTTGTCCTTGGCATTGAGTTGATAGGTGCGTAAGGTTTGCTCAATGGGTTGGACAATATCAAGGGGTTCTAGTCGGTAAATACGGCAGGATTCAAGACGGGATAAATCGAGGACATCATTCACTAAGCGAGTGAGGCGATCGGTTTCGTGGTTCGCTGTTTCTAGGAACTCTCGCCGTTCGCGATCGCTCAAATCATCGCCGTATTCATGGAGGGTTTCAATAAAGGATTTGATGTTAAATAACGGCGTTCGTAGTTCGTGGGAGATATTACTAATAAACTGACTTTTGGCTTCGTTTAATTCAACTTCTCGGGTGATATCTTGAACGGTAATGGCAATGCCTTTGACATTTTCTCGTTCCCGATCTAAAACGGTGGTGACGAGAATGCGAATCATGCGCGGGGTGGGTTCGCTGATCGAAATGCGAAATTCGCCGCTATCCCGTTCTCCCTTGGCCATTTGATACATGGGACGCGTCAGTTCTACTTGAATCGCGGCAGGGAAGGCGTGCAAGACATTGGTTCCAATTAGTGCGTGGTCATCCCAACCGAAGATGCGGCGAGCGGTGGGGTTGACTAAGACCACGTTCATCTGATTGTCCAATAACACGGCCCCGTCGGCAATGGTGGACACCAGAGTTTCCAGTTTGGCTTTTTCGGCGGTGAGTTCTTCGATATTTTGTTCTTCGTAGCGTTCGAGACGTTCCGCCATCTCATTGAAACTCTCGATCAGTTCCCCTAACTCACCGCCAAAGGGTAAATCGATTCGTTGACGAAAGTCCCCTGAGGCGATGTTCTTCACCCCAACGAGGAGTTCTTTGATGGGACGGGTAATGGTGAGCGCGTTAAAAACAGCCCCGAGAATCACCATCACCCAGATGGAAACAAACACCGCAATGGTGACATCCCGCGTCAAGCCAGAGGAGGTGACGACAGTGGGATTGGGGTTAATTCCCACGGCCATGACCCCTAAATGGCGATCGCCCTGAACCAAGGGCACAAACACATCGGTGACTTGGCCATTGGGGGTATTATGTTGGCGCACAAAGGGCTGTTGCGATCGCCCCATTTCCTCCGGGAGTTGCATCCGCCGTTGAATCTGGAGGGAGTTCTGAACCGTCGCTTCAGAATAGGGGATACCGAAAAAGATGCGACCCTCCTCGTCAGCGTAAAGAATATAGCGAACACTGGAGGTACTGCTATAGAACTGACTACTAAAGCGAGCCAGTTCTGTTTTATTGTCCTCGGCAATCAGTTGGGTGACATTGGCGGCCAACAACAGTCCCAAATCTCGCCCGAAGCGGGTGTCATTGAGCCGTGCATCTTGCTGAATTGTGTTGGTTGCCCAAAACGTCAAACCGCTCACAATCAACGATACGACAAGCGTTGCAGCCGCCATGAGTTTGGTCTGGAGGGTGAACTCCGACCACCAGTTCTTAATCATTTGGGCAGTGTGTTGCAGTAAGGTCAGCAAGGTTCAACTGTTGCAGTGTTGCAGATGATTCGGTATTTACGCTTCTATTCTGCCACGTTCGTGACCGTTGAGACGGGTAACTGAGATTCATTCGCTCGAATCGACCCCAGTGACCCTAGGATGGAATCGTAGCCAGGAATGGTTGCATAATCCAGGCAGTTAGCACGATAAGGAGAGTGGGGTGGTTAGAGAGGTTTTTGTCACCGGGGGAACGGGATTTATTGGGGCCCATGTGGTGCGATCGCTCCTAGAGTCGAACTATCGAGTTCGCGCCCTTGTGCGTCCTCAGAGTCGTCTCGATAACTTAGCGGGCCTGGATATTGAACCGGTGACGGGAGATGTCAACAGCCCCGAGTTAACCCAACTAATGCAAGGTTGCGATGCCGTCTGTCATGTGGCGGCCCACTATTCCCTCTGGCGACGCGATCGCGATCGTCTGCATCAGGTGAATGTCCTGGGAACCCGTCACGTCTTGCAATCTGCCCAAGCGGCTGGAGTTGAACGAGTGGTGTACACCAGTTCCGTGGCGGCTATTGGTGTCAAACCCGGAGGACAGGTGGCGGACGAAACCTATCAAAGTCCCCCCCATCGTCTCATCAGTGCCTATAAACGGTCTAAATACTGGGCAGAACAAGAGGCCTATCAAGCCATCGAGAGAGGACAAGATATCGTCATCGTCAACCCCAGCACTCCCATCGGCCCGCGAGACATCAAACCCACCCCCACCGGAGACATTATCCGACGCTTTCTCCAACGACGAATGCCGGCCTACGTCAACACCGGCTTAAACTTTATCGATGTGCGAGATGTGGCCCGAGGTCATGTTTTAGCCTTAGAGAAGGGCAAAACGGGAGAACGCTACATCCTCGGCCATCAAAATCTCAGCTTCAAGGCCTTCTTAGACAAACTGGCCCATCACAGCGGCCTCGATGCGCCCCGGTACACCGTCCCTCTCTGGCTTCCCCTCGCCGTCGCCTGGGTCGATGAAATCCTCTTAAGCAAATTGGGTAAATCCCCCTCTGTCCCCCTCGATGGGGTGAGAATGTCAGCCGAACCCATGTATTACGATGCCAGTAAAGCAGTACGCGACCTCGGTTTACCCCAGTCTGATCTCGATGAGGCGATCGCCGCTGCTATCAATTGGATGGAAGAATAGGCAAGAGGCAAAAGGCAAGCTAGCAATAGGTAAGCATTCTCCTCTACCTCTGTGTCCTCTGTGACTCTGTGGTTCTCCCCCTCTTCCTCTTCCCCCTCTTCCCCCTCTTCCCCCTCTTCCCCCTCTTTCTCCCCTACTCTTTCTCCGCCAACTCCATCCAGCGAACCGTCGACTCCTCAATCTGCGAACTCAACGCCGCGAGTTCATGGGATAGAGTCTCTAGGGCGACATGGTCATCTGGGGGATTTTGATAGAGTTGAACCTCTAATTTGGCTTTCTGTTCTTCCAAATCTGGGATTTGTCCTTCTAGCTGTTCGAGTTCCCGCTTCTCTTTGTAAGATAGCCCCGAGGCGGAATTTTTCTGACTCACAGACTTGCTGGGTGCAGGTGCGGGGGAGACTTTGGCGGTATTGGCGGCAGCGGTTTCGGCGGCCTTGGCGGCTCGTTCGGCTTCTAGTTTTTTGTAATCCAGGTAGATGGAATAATTGCCAGGATATTGGCGTAGCCGTCCAGTGGGTTCTAGGGCAAAGATTTTGTTGACGGTGCGATCGAGAAAATAGCGATCGTGGGAGACGACAATGGCACAGCCATTAAAGTCTTCTAAATACTCTTCTAATACCCCTAAGGTTTGTACGTCTAAATCATTGGTGGGTTCGTCTAAAATCAATACATTGGGAGCTGTCATTAACACTCGCAGCAAGAATAACCGCCGCTTTTCGCCCCCGGAGAGTTTATGCAACGGGACATATTGCTGACTCGATGGAAACAGGAACCGTTCTAGCATTTGGGAGGCGGTGATAATGCTGCCGTCGGCGGTTTTGACGAGGGTGGCATCTTCCTGAACATAGTCAATCACTCGCTGATTTTGGTTGGCGGATTCGACTAGGTCTTCCGAATGTTGATCGAAATAGCCAAAATGGATGGTTTCGCCAATCTCAACGGTGCCGCTGTCGGGTTCTAGTCGCCCGGTGATAATGTTGAGGAGGGTGGATTTCCCGGTTCCATTGCCGCCAATGATGCCAATGCGATCTTGACGCTCAAAACTATAGGTGACATCCTTAAAGAGTTGGCGATCGCCGTAGGATTTACTGACTCCCTCTAACTCGATGACTTTCTTGCCAATGCGACGGCTGGGGGTGGAAATATCGACTTTGCCAATCTGTTGCTTAAACTCAACATCTTGCATCCCTTCAATCCGTTGAATCCGGGCATTTTGTTTGGTGCTGCGTGCTTTCGGTCCTTGTCGCAACCAGGCTAGTTCCCGTCGTAAAACTCCGGCGTGTTTCCGTTCTTGACTGGCGGCGACTTCTTCGGCGAGGGCTTTCTTTTCGAGATAATAGGAATAGTTGCCGGAATAGCTGTATAAATCGCCCCGATCCACTTCTAAAATACGGGTGGTGACTTGGTCGAGAAAATAGCGATCGTGAGTTACCAAAACTAAGGCAGCCGGATAGCGTTGTAGGTAACTTTGAAGCCAATCGACGGATTCGGCATCGAGGTGGTTGGTGGGTTCGTCCATCAGCAGTAAGTCGGGTTCTGCGAGTAGGGCGGCGGCGAGGGCAATGCGTTTTCGATAGCCGCCGGAGAGGGTTCCCACTTTGACCTCTAAGTCCTCAATTCCTAGTTTGGAGAGGATGATTTTGGCTTCGGTTTCCAAATCCCAGGCATTGGCCGCATTCATTTGTTCGGTGATGCGAGTCAGTTGTTTCAGGAGGCGATCGAGGTCATCTCCTGAGGCCCGGGACAGGTGATGAGACAGAGCTTCATACTCCCGCACAATCTGCATTTTTGAGCCACAATCGGCAAAGACTTGTTCTAAGACGGTGCGATCGGGGTCAATTTCAGGCTGTTGGGGTAAGTAAATCACCCGTTTGTTGCGGTTGACTAGACGTTCTCCCTGGTTGTAAGGTTCGATTCCAGCTAATATCTTGAGGAGGGTGGATTTGCCGGAGCCATTCGTGCCAATTAAGCCGATTTTGTCCTGAGAATCCACACTGAGACTGGCATCCCGTAAGATTTCTTTAATACCAAAGTCTTTGGCAATCGATTGTAGGGTGATGATACTCATAAAATTTAAATCTGGCTCTGGTCTAATGTCTAACTTAACGTTCTAGAAGTTGGCGTTAAAATTTGCTCTAACTTAACCAAACTTCATTATAATCGAAACTGGACAAGGATTTGCCCGGTGGCGGTTGACTGAAGCCGAATCCAGGTAAGTCCGGGCCCTTGACCTTTCTCCGGGAGAGCGATCGCGCTGTGGGCAAGAGGCAAAGCCGGTTGACGGTGGCAAGTGATCTAAGCCTGATGATTCAGATTCAGCGGTGGTTTGAGGACTTTTGTTTACAACAGCCGAGACTCGCCCATTGGTCAGATGATCGCCTCTATTGTCTTAAATTAGCGATTGCCGAGGGATTTAGTAACGCCGTTCGTCATGCTCATCGTCACCGTTCCCTGGAGACACCCATTGATGTGGAACTCTCCCTAGAGCGCGATCGCCTAGAAATCCGCATCTGGGATTGGGGTCATCCCTTCAACCCCGATCAGGTCCCAGAACCGGAACCGGGAACCCTGCGTCAGGGGGGATATGGCTGGTTTTTGCTGCGGCGGCTGTGCGATCGCGTCACCTATCAGCGCGATCGCTATGGCCGTAACTGCCTTTTGTTAGAACAGAAGATCGAGGAGTCCTAAGGGTTATCACTGAAGCACGAGCCAAATTTTATCGGGATAGGCAGCCATCCTCCGTAATTTCCCGGAAAAGCGATCGCCCCGATGAAGAACAAAGTGGGGCCCACCACGTCTCCCTAAACGGAGAGTCAAACCATTTCCTATACTGGATTGAAACCCGATGAGATAACAAGACGCTGGCCAAGCCACTATGAAAAAAGCACTAATTTGTGGAATTTCCGGGCAAGATGGCGCTTACCTAGCGAAATTTCTCCTTGAACGAGGCTATGAAGTCTTTGGAACCTCCCGAGATGCTCAAATGTCCTCATTTAAGAATCTGGTCACCTTGGGGATTCGAGATCGCGTCAAACTCTATTCCATGAGTCTGACCGACTTCCGCAGCGTCTTACAAGTCCTCGACCGAACTCAACCCAACGAGGTCTATAATCTCAGCGGTCAAAGTTCCGTCGGACTCTCCTTTGAGCAGCCGGTTGAAACCCTCGATAGCATCGCCACAGGAACCCTAAACCTCCTGGAAGTAATCCGTTTCATCGGCTCTCCCATTAAATTCTACAATGCGGGGTCAAGCGAATCGTTTGGCGATACCCAGGGAACCCCCGCCGATGAACAGACCCCTTTCCGGCCCCGCAGTCCCTATGGTGTGGCCAAAGCCACCGCCTTCTGGGAAGTCGCCAACTACCGAGAAGCCTATGGACTTTTTGCCTGTTCCGGGATTCTCTATAACCATGAATCCCCCCTACGGCCAGAACGTTTTGTCACCCAGAAAATCGTAGCCAGTGCCTGTCGCATCGCCCAAGGGAGTCACGACCCCCTCTACTTGGGCAATACCAGTATTCAACGAGACTGGGGCTGGGCCCCAGAGTATATCCAGGCCATGCACCTAATGCTGCAACAGGATATTGCGGATGATTATGTAATTGCGACAGGACGCACCTATAGTCTGCAAGCCTTTGTCGAAGCCGTTTTTGCTCATCTGGGCCTCAACTGGCAAGACTACGTTACCACCGATGAGAGTCTCTATCGACCGACGGATATTGCCGTGAGTCGTGGCAACCCCACGAAAGCCAAACAACAGATGAATTGGCAGGCTGACTATGATATGCCTGAGGTGGCTCGGTTGATGGTGGAGGCTCGTTTACAGGCATCGGTGTAACCTCAAAGACCCTAAATGGGTGGCATCTGCGTGTACTGCGTTCTTCTGCGTCTTACCTTTGGATTATCGTTATGACGACTCCTCTACTCACCTCCAATCCCTCTTCTGTGCGATCGCCCCTCGGGGAACCGGCCCATCTCTTTGTCTTCCTAGAAATTTTCTCCTGTGAAGGGGGCATTCAATCCTATGTGAAAGATGTCTTGAGGGCCTATGAACGAGCCGCCGCCGCCAGTGCTAACCCCCAAGCCGCAGAAGTATTTCTCTTACGGGATGGCGGCGACTGCGAGAATCCCTTTGATCACCCCAAAAACCCCTATTTACGGTTCCGATACTTCAAATCCAGCTCCCCTTGGTGGGGACGTTTGTCGTTAATCAGCGTCCTCTTGGGGCAACTGTTACGACAACGGCCCGCCTCGGTGATTTGTGGCCATGTGAAACTCGCATCCCTGATGCGCTTCCTCTGTAAACCCCTGGGGATTCCCTATCGGGTCATGACCTATGGCAAAGAAGTGTGGCAGCCTCTCCCCGGTCCCGCGCGTCAGGCCTTACAGGATGCCCAAGAACTCTGGACCATTAGCCGCCATAGTCGCGATCGCGCCTGTGAGTCCAATCATCTCAGTCCGCAGCAGTTTAAACTCCTCCCCTGTGTGGTCAATGGGGACATCTTCTCACCCGGTCCCAAACCGGACTATCTGTTAGACCGCTATCACCTAGAAGATGCCCGGGTTCTCATGACTGTGGCCCGTCTCTGGTCCGGAGATATCTATAAAGGGGTTGATGTCACCCTGCGGGCCCTGCCGAAAATTCTCCATCATCATCCCGATGTGAAATATCTCATCATTGGCCGTGGCGATGATCGCCCTCGTCTCGAACAATTAGCCCAGGAGTTGGGGGTCGCTGACCAGGTGGTGTTTGCCGGCTTTGTCCCCACCAAAGAACTTCCCGACCATTACCGGGTCGCCGATGCCTATGTGATGCCGTCTCAAGAGGGGTTTGGTATCGTGTATTTAGAAGCCATGGCCAGCGGGATTCCCGTCTTATCCGGGCAAGGGGATGGCTCGGCTGACCCGTTGCAAGATGGTAAGTTAGGGTGGCAGGTGGCCCATCGAGACCCCGAGGCTGTCGCTCATGCCTGTATTGAGATGCTCAACGGCAACGATTCCCGTGTGGATGGCCCTTGGCTGCGCCAAGAAACGCTGGCTCAATTCGGCGAGGGGGCGATCGCCCAACGGTTGCAAAGGCTCATGGGCTTTCAATAGAGTTAAAACAAGAGAGTTAAAACAAGAGTGAACGACGAGCGGTCGGTTCAGGGTTGGGGAGGTTTCCCCCTTGAGGCTGCCCTATGTCGCCAGCAAGGAGGCTGTTGTGAATCGGAACGATTTTAACGTGAAGGCAAATTTAAAACAGGTTCGATTGTCGGGCCTGAGTTTTTGGCTCACGGTGTTGTTGGTCATCAGTCTCCTCAGTGCCGTAGGCTTGGGGTGGCTGGTGCAATCGATTATTATTGCGTTGGCTCTGTTGCCCGTGTTGGCGATTGTGGCGGTGTTCGGTCTGCAATGGTGGATTCGCCGTAAGCTGGTTCAAGATAGCTGTCCCGTCTGTGGGTTTGAGTTTGTCGGCTTCAAGGACTCGACCCTGAACTGTCCGAGTTGTGGTGAGCGGCTTCAGGTCAACGATGGACACTTTGAACGGAGTGCCCCTTCGGGAACCATTGATGTACAAGCCACTGACGTGTCCGTGAAGACCCTCGATACGTCGGTGATGCCATCTCCCTCATCTGAGCCGAAGGATGAGGGTACGGGTCAAGTTTAAGGGTCTCTCGCCAGAGTTTCGATATTCAATGTATTGGGTGGCAACGCATGAGTGGTACGCAAAGAGTCAGAGTCAACGGATTATCCCAGTCATTGTTGGGGATGCTGATGGTGGCGTTGCTGCTGAGTGGCTGTCAACAAGCTCCCTCGGGGGATTTGGAGGCTCAAGTTCTAGAGATTATTCGCGAGAATCCGGAGGTTATTTTAGAGTCGGTTCAAGCCTATCAACAGGAACAACAACGCTCTCAACAAGAATCTCGTGGAGCGGTGGTGCAACAAATGCGGGAGAATCCGGCTCAGTTTATTGGTGAGTCTCCCGTCAAGGGCGCAGCAGCACAAGAGATTGTCATGATTGAGTTCTCGGACTTTCAATGTCCCTTTTGCGCTCGCGCCAGTGGGACGGTGGCGGAGTTTATCGAGGAACATGGCGATCGCGTGACCCTGGTCTTTAAGCATCTTCCCCTGGTCTCGATTAATCCCCAATCGCTCCCGGCGGCCCGCGCTTCCTGGGCGGCGCAACAGCAAGGCCAGTTCTGGGAGTATCATCAGGCCCTGTTTGAGAATCAAGAGCGGTTAGGGGAATCTCTATATCTGGAAATTGCTGAGGAGCTGAATCTGGATTTGGAGCAGTTTGAGCGCGATCGCGAGAGTGAGGCGGCGATCGCAGCGGTGCAAACCGACCTGGAACTGGCAGATCAGTTAGGCTTAACGGGAACCCCCACCTTCTTTATCAATGGCGAGTCCTTTACGGGAGCAGTTCCCCTTGAAGAGATGGAAGCCGTCCTGGCTCAAGTCACTGGAGAAAGTGACTAGCAGATTGATTTTTGTTTGTCAAGAGCTGTCTTCTGGGGGCAAAGTGATCTATGAATAAGGTGTCTCAGAATACCTTGGACCCAGTTATGCTCTCTATTGAGTCGAGACCCTATACCGATACCCCCAAAATCGGTCAGCCCCAGCATGTTCTCATTGTCGAAGACGAACAGCTGATCCGGGAGATGGTGACCCTAGCCTTGGAGGACGAAGGTTATCAGGTGCAGACCGCCGCTGACGGGCAAACCGCCCTAGCCTTTTTAAGTGATCCCCACTTACAACCCGGCGAGTTTCCCTTTGATCTCATCGTCCTAGACCTGATGCTCCCCCAAGTGAACGGCCTCGATCTGTGTCGGTTGTTACGACAACAGGGAAATCCCGTGCCAATTTTGATTTTAAGTGCCAAGGGCAGTGAAACCGATCGCGTCTTGGGCTTGGAAGTCGGCGCCGACGACTACCTCACCAAACCTTTTAGTATGCGGGAGTTGGTGGCCCGTTGTCGGGCCCTGTTACGTCGTCATCACTACAACGTCGTCAACAAGCCCCTGCGTTTTGAGTTTGGGGAGATTATCCTCTATCCTCAACAATGTCGGGTATTGCTACGGGGTGAAGAAATTAACCTCGCACCGAAAGAGTTTCGTCTGTTGGAACTGTTTATGAAGTCTCCCCGGCGAGTGTGGTCCCGAGAACAACTCCTAGATCAGGTGTGGGGCTTTGATTTCATGGGTGATAGTAAAACCGTGGATGTGCATATCCGTTGGCTGCGGGAGAAACTCGAAGCCGATCCCAGTCATCCTGAATACATTATTACGGTGCGAGGCTTTGGCTATCGCCTAGGTTAAGAGTCGATTAAGATAGTAAGGAATGCCTCGACAGCACCGGAACGAGGAACGTAGCCCACGAGGCGGGGTGAGGAGTCAATCATGTGGGTGGTGGCATTTCTACTAGGATTTGTAATTGGGGGCGGGATTTTTGCCTGGCGTGAACGACTCCAGCGTCGTCATTGGCAGCGCCTGCTGACTCAAGTTCCGGAGGATATTACCGAGAAAAGTCTCTCGGTGCAATCCCAGATGCGTCAGGCGTTAACGCATCTGAGTCAAGTGCATCAGGAGGCTCAAGAGCAACTCCAGATGTATGAGCATATCCTTGAGTCGGCCCCCATTGGCTATGTTCAAGTCGATGGTGAAAATCATCCCCTAATTTTTAATCGTCAGGCTCGTTCGCTGCTGAAGGTGTCCGATTGGCATCCAGGGGGCGATCGCCTGTTTCTGGAAGTGGTGCGTTCCTATGAGTTGGATTTGCTGATCCAACAAACCCGCTATCATCAAAAGTCTTCCTATCGGGAATGGCAGTTTTTTCCCCAGGCCGCTGATGCTGAGGCAATTATCAGCCAGAATCCCCAAACCCTCAGGGGCTATGGCTTACCGTTGCCAGGGGGAGATGTGGGGGTCTTTCTCGAAGATCGGCAAATATTGGTGGAGTTAAGCCAATCCCGCGATCGCTGGATGTCAGATCTGGCCCATGAACTGCGAACCCCCTTGACCTCAATTCAGCTGGTAGTGGAAACTCTGGTCGATCGCATCGATGGCCCCATGAAGGGCTGGGTAGAACGCTTACTCCCAGAAACCCAACGGCTGGTGCAATTGGTCCAAGATTGGCTGGAATTAACTCATCTGGAAAATCAAGAAACCCTGACAACCGAACCCCTGCATTTACAAGGATTAATCGAGTCCGTTTGGCAAACCTTGGAGCCGTTAGCGGCCCAAAAACAGGTGAATTTCCGCTACCAAGAACCCGAGACGGAACCGGAGCCATTCTGGGTTGAAGGGGATAGTTCCCGCCTCTATCGGGTATTTCTGAATGTGTTGGATAACGCCATTCGCTATAGTCCTCCTGCCGGGATGATTCAGGTTCAGGCCCAGCGTCGCGCCGATCTCAATCAGGGGGACCGGGTGCAGATTGAGATTGTGGATGAGGGGGAAGGCTTCGCCAGTGCTGATTTACCCCATCTCTTTGAACGGCTCTATCGGGGGGACCCTGGACGAGCGCGTAGCCCCGATGGGGGGATGACGGGAGAGGGGATAACCTCGACAGGGAGCGGCTTAGGGTTGGCGATCGTCAAACAGATTATCCTCGCCCATCAGGGGAGCATTGAAGCGAGTAATCACCCACAAACGGGGGGAGCTTGCCTAACCCTAGAATTGCCTCGCGCTACCCCTAAGGAGACAGAGGGGTCTGGTCTCTGAGGCTTGGGTAAAGCGATCGTAAAATTAGGATTAAATCTTCGGCAAATTCGCTCATTTTAGGGTAGGTGACTCTGAGTTTGACGCCAATTTTGAGAAAGTTGTCTCACAATAGGAGAGAAACTAAAGGAGCAAAGGCGATAGTGCAACGGGTGAACACCTCTAAACTCAACTCCAGTCGTCAACAGTTTGAACGAGAACTCAAACGCTTACGTCAAGACGTATTGCGGATGGGGGCCCTCGTGGAAAATTCCTGTCGTCTCAGTCATCAGGCTTTGTTTCATCGAGATTTGGCGGCGGCGGATGCCCTAAAGCCACTCGATAAGCAGATTGATCGCTTCTATCGTCAAATTGAAGCCGATAGTATTATGTTGCTGACCCTACAAGGTCCGGTGGCCCAGGATTGTCGAGTCTTAGGGGCATTCATGCAACTGGTGCGGGATCTCGAACGGATTGGGGATTATGCTAAGGACTTGGGGGAGATTGCGGTGAAGTTGTTTCCCTATCAGCCGTTGGATTGTATGCCGGATGTGGAGCGGATGTCCCATGAGACGCAAGCCATGTTAGGCATGAGTTTGATGGCTCTGGTGGAGCTTAATCCTGAGGCGGGCCATCAGATGAAGGAGAAGGATACCACCGTCGATGATGCCTACGATCGCCTCTACTGCCATCTGGCAAGCCAATCCAACTATCGCGGGGTGTTGGAGCCGGTTCTCTTGGTGACATTAGCCATTCGCCATCTGGAACGGATGGCCGATCATGCCACCAATATCGGTCAACGGGTCACTTATATTGTCACGGGGCAGCGAGGCTGAGGCTTGGTTTGGGTTAACGGGTGAGAACGAGGTTATCTCGGTGGATGACGGTTTCGGGACTGCGATCGCCCAAAATCTGGCCTAAAATCTGGGGAATCTGCTCGGACTGGACGCCGCAGATTTGTTCTAAGTCGTCACTCGTATAGTTGACAATCCCCCGTCCGAGTTCCTGGCCGGCTTCGTCACAGAGAATGACGGCATCGTTAGCCTGGAATTTGCCCCGAACGGCGGTTAATCCGGCGGCGAGGAGGGATTTGCCTCCCTGACAGACGGCGGTGACGGCTCCGGCATCGAGGAGGAGTTGTCCCTGGGGAACTAAGCCAAAGGCAATCCAGCGTTTGCGGGCGTTTTCCGGTTTGGCTTGGGCGACAAAATGGGTGCCGATGTCAGCCCCGTCGAGGATGGCTTGGACATTTTCTGGGGTTTTGCCGGCGGTAATGACTGTTCGCACGCCGCTGTCGCTGGCAATATGAGCGGCGGCAATTTTGGTTTGCATTCCCCCAGTTCCCCAAGCACTGCCCGCCTGGCCTACCTCTAGGTTAAGAATTTCGTTGAGGTGGTTGACTTTTTTAATAGGTTGTGCATCAGGGTTGCGATTGGGGTCGGCGGAATAGAGGCGATCGACATCGGTGAGCAAAAAGAGCCAATCGGCTTCTACGAGACTGGCGACGAGGGCGCTGAGGGTGTCGTTATCGCCAAATTTGAGTTCTTCCGTGGCGATGGTATCGTTTTCATTGACAATGGGAATAACGCCGAGTTTCAGGAGTTCTTGAAAGGTGTTATAGGCGTTGACATAGCTACTGCGTTGGACGAGGTCTTTACGAGTTAGAAGAACTTGGGCGATGGGCTGTTGCAAACTGGTAAAGAGGTCATCGTAGACGCGCATGAGTCGTCCTTGTCCGACGGCGGCTACGGCTTGTTTGGTGGCGAGACGACGGGGGCGATCGCTCAACCCCAGGCGAGCGCAGCCAACCCCGACGGCCCCGGAGGAGACGAGCACCAGTCGATGTCCCTGGCGGCGCAGTTGGGTGAGGGTTTCGACTAAACGAGCTAGGGTGGATAGGGCCAGATCGCCGCTGTCGGGTTGAGTTAGGCTAGAGGTCCCAATTTTGAGGACAAGGGTTTGAGACATGGGGGGCAGGTTCATGGCAACGAATCATGGATGAGGCTGGTGAGGGCCTCTTTCATCTCCTCAATGGTGGTGGTGGCGGTTCCGAATTGGCGCACCACCAGACTGGCGGCAAGATTCCCGAGAACTACCGCTTCCCAGAGAGAGGAACCGGAAGCCAGAGCCAGGGTGAGAGCGGCGACAACGGTATCTCCGGCCCCAGTGACATCGAAGACATCGGTGCGATTGAAGGCGGGGATTTGCTCAATGGTGCCGGAACGTTGGAAGAGTGTCATTCCATCGCCGCCTCGGGTGATGAGAATGGCCTCGGCTTGGGTGCGTTCGAGGAGATCGGCCCCGGCTTGTTGGAGGCGTTCCTCATCGGTGATGGCATAGCCGACTTCTAACTCTGCTTCCGGGAGATTGGGGGTGAAGAGGCTGGCCTGTTGATAGCGGCTGAGTTGGCTTTGAGTATCGACAATGGTGCGATCGCCCCCTAAGGCACTTTGAATCACAGGGGGAGTGAGAACTCCATCGCCATAATCGGAACAGACGACGGCGGCCACGGTTTGGCCCTGCTGCTGGATATAGTCGGCCAGTTGCTGCTGTAAGTCAGGATGGGGAAGGCGATCGGATTTGCGATCGAGCCGTAGCACCTGCTGAGTCACAGACTGACGCGCATGGGCCGAAATCCGGGTTTTGGTGACGGTGGGCCGTTGGCGATCGATAAAGATACCACTGGTGTCGATGCCGGCGGCTTGAAAAATCTGCACCAGGGCCTGTCCCTGTTCATCATCTCCCACCAACCCCGCCACGGAGATGTTCCCCCCAAGTTTTGCCAAGTTATAGACGGCGTTAGCCCCCCCACCGGGAACTCGTCGGGTGGATTCATGGCGAATGATGGGAACTGGGGCTTCCCGAGAGATGCGTTCGACTTCCCCTGTGACAAATTCATCTAGGGTTAAGTCCCCTACCACGAGGATTTGGGCATTGCGGAACTGCTCAAGGCGTTGCAGGAGTTGGGCTTCTGCCGCTTGGAGGCGATCGTGGAAGGGATCAGCTTGGGTTAGATGAGCGTCGATCATGGACGGGTAACAGATGACAACGGGGGCAATTCAGGGGAGCAGGTTAGCCCCATCGATTATTTCATGAATGTTGCAAGGATAGGCCCTCGACTCTCAAGATGGATAGTGCCTGGCAAGCTTAGGCTATAGTTTGGATATGAGATCAACAGGAGAGGGGGAATGTCCGATGATTGCCAGACAACCTCGCCATAGTGAAGAGGAGTTTGCTCGACGGGGAGATGAGATTTATGAGTTGCAAGTGCGCCCCCAGGTTGAGAAAGATGCTCATGGCAGGATCGTTGCCATTGATATTGAAACTGGCGCTTTTGAGGTAGCCGATGAAATCCTACAAGCAACGGAGCGTTTATTTGAGCGATGTCCGGATGCACAACCTTGGATCGTCCGCATTGGACATCGAGCCGTTCACCGTTTTGGGGCGCGGAGTCTCAGAGACTCGGTATGATGTATGGAGTTGTGAACCAGAGCGGCGAGGCTACAATTCCCGTTATACTTAGCAATCAAAATAAGCAAACTCAACTGATTGAGGCTGTTATTGATACAGGCTACACAGGCTTTTTGACCTTGCCTCATTCAGTTATGGTTAATCTTGATTTTCCTTGGACGGGGGTTGATCGGGTGACGTTGGGAGATGGAAGTGAGGTCACGTTTAAGGTTTATGCTGCAACGGTAATTTGGGACGGTGAATACTGCAAAGTTCCAGTTAATGAATCTGAAACCGAGCCGCTCGTTGGAATGAGTTTGCTTTACGGCTATGAATCTGAAACCGAGCCGCTCGTTGGAATGAGTTTGCTTTACGGCTATGAACTGAAAATTAGGGCGATCGCGGGTGGGCAAGTCACAATTAGGAAGCTCAAATAAATTATATCTTGAGTACTCGCCTCAATTTTGTGAGAAATTCCTGATATCCTGTAAATCCTCTGTAGTGACCCTACCCTTTAATGCCACTACTTACATTTGAGGAAATAATATACCGCTGCACAAAAACAAATACAACTAACACCGGTACAATGGAAATAATGGCCCCAGCCGCGATGAGTCGCCAATCGAGGGAAAATGCTCCGGACAGTTGCGCCACTCCTAAGGGCAGAGTGTAGAGTTCTGGGCGGTCTAAAATAATCAGGGGCCAGAGAAAATCTCCCCAGGAGCCGATAAAGGTAAAAATCGCCAACGTTACGAGGGCGGGACGAATTGCGGGGAGCATAATCCAGGCCCAAATCCCCAATTCTGAACAACCATCCATCCGCGCTGCTTCTTCTAATTCTTTGGGAACAGCGGCAAAAGCTTGTCGGAGTAAAAAGATGCCAAATGCGCCTGCCAAATAGGGAAACATAATGCCTAAATAGGTGTTATTTAATCCCAATTGAATGGTGAGAACATAGAGGGGAACCATGATGATTTGAAAGGGAATGGCCAGGGTGGCAATAACTGCGGTAAACATGAAGTCTCGACCGCGAAACTCTAATCGGGCCAGGGGATAGGCGGCGAGAGAGCAAAAAATTAGGTTGAAGACCACTGTTCCAAGGGCGACCAACGTACTATTAAAGAGATAGCGCCCAAAGGGTTGACTCTGCCAAACTCGGATGAAGTTACCGAGGGTAGGGTGTTGGGGGAGCCATTGGGGGGGGATTTGAAAGAGATTCTCTTGAGGGGATTTGAGGGCGGTACTCAAGAGCCACAGTAGGGGAAACAGCATCAGTAGGGCCAGGAGGCTCAGGAGTAGATAGAGGAGGAGCGTGTGCAGGGGGGAACGAGTGGATTGAGCCATAGGGGCGATCGCGATAAGATGCAGAGACAGTAAATCTGGGGACTGATGCTGAATTTTACCTATTCCAGCCTGATTAAGGCACCGATTGAAACCGTCTGGCAATTTCATGAACGGGCCGATATTCTGCAAATTTTAACCCCTCCCTGGCAACCGGTTGAGGTGGTGCGACGGGAAGGGGGCTTAGATGTGGGGGCGATTACTGAGTTTAAGATCTATCTTGGGCCCCTTCCTGTCACCTGGTTGGCTCGTCATACGCAATGCGATCGCCCCTATCTGTTTACAGATGAACAAATCGAAGGCCCCATGGATTACTGGCAACATCGCCACCAATTCAGCGAGGAGAATGGACAAACCCGCCTGACGGACAGCATCCGCTATGAAATCCCCTTTGCTGCCCTCTCAGAACCCCTCATGGGTTGGTTTGTGGGCGATCGCCTCCGGGATATGTTCCGCTACCGCCATGAGGTGACGCAACGAGAGTGCGAACAGTTGGGGGAGTTACGGAGGGAATAAACTCATGCAAAATACGGCCATCTATTATTGTGCCTATTGTGGGGAAGAAAATAGCACCTTTGTGGATTGGAGTGCGGGGGCCCAACAGTCTTATGTGGAAGATTGCCAAGTTTGCTGTCGCCCCAATATCCTCTATGTCCATTTTGATGAGGATATGGAGGAGGTGGAGATTAATACGGAACCGGAATCGTGAGAGAGGGTACACCTAATCCTCTCGGGAGGCGGAGCCTCCGGGGGAGCGCATCACGGCTGGAGCCATGACACGAGTGAGAGGGTGATGAAAATGAGGTGTACCCGAATCATTACGCTAAAATCAACCACTCCAGTTGCCTCTCAATGCCATCATTCGCGATAATAGAGGAACGTCCTGGAGATGTGAACTATCCTATGATGACTCGGCTAGACGTTGAATCAGCAATCAAGCAACTGCCAGAGAGTGAGGTTCGCGATCTGGCGAAGTGGCTTCAAGACTATCTTGATGAGATGTGGGATCGCAAAATCGAGGCGGACTTAGCATCAGGAAAAGGGTGCATCTCAATGCATGCGATCACTTCAGATAACCCACCCCTGCCCCTCCGATGGAGGGGATTTTTCAAATATTTCCCCTCCATCGGAGGGGTGCGCGATAGCGCGGGGTGGGTTCAAACTTGCCTAACATCAGATGCACCCCAGGAAAATTAGATGGCCTGATTGCTCAGGCAGAAAAAGACATTGCAACTAATAAGGTGAGGGATCTCGATACAGTAACTCTTGCGGTTGGTTCAATAGCCACCATCGAAGTATCTCAAACACAGTCATAGCAAGGCTGTCAAGAGTGAAACAAGGCTTCAATTAACCGTTTTATTCTGAATAAGCACGAAAAAAATCTGGTAAATCATGACCACACCAGCCCAAAAACGGCTTTATCTGCAAGCAGAGACTCTTACAGTTGAGGGATTAGTTCGTGAACTTAAACGTGGCTTGATACGAGTTCCTGATTTCCAGCGTCCACTTAGGTGGGAATCAGGGGATGTAAAATTATTCTTCGATAGCATTTATCAGGGATATCCAGTTGGCTCTTTTTTGATGAGAAGAGCCTATGCTCCTGCTTTCGTCATCCGATATGGTCCTGTTAGGGTTGATGCGCCAGAGTCAAATTCAGCATTATGGGTTGTCGATGGACAGCAGCGTTTGACCGCGCTTACTGCCGGATTGGCGCGTGATGAAGAGATGCCAACAACTCCTGATGATCCTTGGGTTCTCTACTTTGATGCTAGAGAGCAAATCTTTCACGTGCCACCCAGAAGCGGTATTTTTCCCTCAACATGGGTACCTATCACACAGCTCTTAGACGCATCGGCTCTAAGTGAGTGGGTTTTCAATTGGGAGCACGCTAAATATTCAGAGCTTCGAAAGTCCGTTTTCGAGGCTGGATCGCGAATTCGTCAGTACGAGATCCCGCTTTATGTTGTTGAAACAGGAGATGAGAAACTTCTTCGAGATATCTTTTATCGAATCAACGATTCCGGTAAGAGAATGAAATGGGAGGACGTCCATGGTGCACTTTTTGGGCGAAAGTCAGATGAGCCATCTACCCTCAGCGGTCTAGCTGATAACTTGAAGACTCTTGGTGTTGGACGGCCTTCTGAAAGTCAACTGCTTTCTGCCATTATTGCCTTTAAAGGCCTAGATCCTACCCAAAGTATCTCAAAGCATTATCGTCGAGATCCTGAGATACTTCGTGATGCAGTCAGCGAGGCACTACCGGCACTCAGGCAAGTCCTGATTTTTCTCAAAACACAGGCAGAAATACATCATCTTAGACTACTACCACGCTCACTTCCATTCTTTGTTCTAACAAAGTTTTTTGGTCTCTATCCAGAACCAAATAGTAGAACAATAAGCCTACTTGTTCGCTGGACATGGCGGACTCTATTAGGAATAAAGTCAATTGACGAAAGAACCTTACTTCGCCGCAGCTTAGGTGCTATTGAAGGTAATGAAGCAGAAAGAACCATGCAAAAAATGTTAGGCGAAATTCCTAAGACGAAAGGTTCAGGCTTCGCTTTACCACAAAAATTTGATGCTCGTGCAGCAGATAGCCGAATTGTTCTCGTAGCGTTAAGTTCACTTCATCCACTTAATCCTGAAAATGGAAAACCTATTGATATTGCTGATTTAATTGAGGAGTATGATCTTAATGCTTTTCAGAAAATAATCTCAGGGGGCACTGAAGTGACGTATGGGCCATCAAATCGTATTCTTCTGTCCCCTATCGTAAAAGGTGTTAGAAAAGAAATTATTGACCTAATTGACCGAGAAGGATCGAATTCAAAGATACTTAAATCACACTGTATTGATAAAAATGCAGCGGAACTTCTTGGGCGTGGAGAACATGATGAATTTTTATCATGCCGTCGCAAACTTCTGACAGAGACAGTTAATTCTTTTGGCTCGCGCTTGGCTGCCTGGGATATGAACGATCGACCAAGTATCGACTATATTTTGCAAAAAACAGGAGAAGAGGAGTGACAATTACTTTAGGAGTTGGTCTTCATGGAAAAATCATTGGCTATCTGAGTCAGACGACAAAAGGGCAGATCGCATTTCGCTTCACTGAATCCTATTTGTCGATGTCCGATCGCCCCGTACTAAGTCAGTCTTTTGAGGATAATCTTTCTCGAACTTACTATGGAAAAAAGCGTTCGCTTCCTTCATTTTTCACCAATTTAATTCCGGAGCATGGTGCGTTACGAGATCTTATTGAAAATAATTTAGGAGTTGGCCCTGGTGACGATCTCGCTTTGTTAGAGGCTGTTGGGCGTGACTTGCCTGGCGCAGTAGAAATCGTTCGTGTGGATGAAGATGACTTACCCGTTCAAGAAAACTTAGAAGTCCCTGTGTATTTAGAAGACAATGAGAATGTCCAGAAAATTAAGGAACCTGGACTTCGATTTTCCTTGGCGGGTGTCCAAATGAAATTCTCTGTTTTACGCGACCCAGAAAGAATAACATTGCCCGCAAGCAACCAAGATGGTGAATGGATTGTCAAATTAGGATCAACACGCTTTCCGTTTACTGTCGAGAATGAATATGCGATCATGCAGTGGGCAATATCGGCTGAGTTTGATGTGCCTGAGTGTTACTTACAAGATGCCAAAACAGTTAGTCGTTCTCTGAGGAAGTATACTAATTTTGAGAATCGTGTTTTTGTGATTCGTCGGTACGACAGGCAAGCAGGACGCCGCATTCATCAAGAAGACTTTGCTCAAGTTACTAGCCTGCGACCAGAACGTAAATACGACCATATAAAATACGAACAGTGTGGAGGACTAATCAAGCAACTTCTTGGTGATGATGCATATTACGAGTTTATTCGTCGACTTACATTCATTATTGCCTCTGGAAATGCAGACGCGCATTTAAAAAACTGGTCATTTCTCTACTTGGATAATCAGCAGCCAAGTCTTGCACCAATGTATGATCAAGTCTGTACAATTGCATGGCCAGAGTTAAGTTCTGAACTTGCCCTCAAACTGGCAGGTACAAAAAATTGGTTTGCTTTAGAACTGAGACGGTTCGAGTTACTTGCTGAGCGAGCGGGTGCTGATCCAATCAAGACGACTCAAACGGTTCAAGAAACGTTGTCTAAATTAGTAGATGCGTGGAATACTTCACAAGTCTCGACCTTACTTCCTTTATCTCATTCACAACGCCTTCAGGATTTTTGGAGACGAGTTCCGCTGTTACGTCCGTTTATTTCGGAAATGAAGTGGCCTACATAAAGAACAGAATAAAATTTATTTTTGTATGAAATTTTGAAGGAGTCGGTATCTAATATGTCTGACGCATCTCTTGAGTTAGCAAAAAAAATTCGGTAGGCTGGACAGAATTTTGATTTTGCCAGCCTACGTTTGTTAGCCCTAGAACCTCAATGTTCTGGTTCTAGGTGTAGGGTGCGGACTAAGCGGGTTTGTACGCCGTTGATAATCAGATAAAACACGGGAACCACGTAAAGACTTAAAATCGTGGCCACAAACATCCCACCCACCACCGACATCCCGATGGAGACTCGACTGGCAGCCCCAGCACCACTGGCAAAGGCTAGGGGCATTAAGCCGAAAATGGTGGAGAAAGCCGTCATTAAAATCGGTCGAAAACGAATGCGACCAGCTTCAACAACTGCTCGATAAATTGACAGTCCTTCATCTCGTTTTTGATTAGCAAATTCTACAATCAAAATTGAGTTTTTGGTGGCTAAGCCAATCAGCATAATTAAGCCAATTTGACTGTACACATTCAACTCTAACCCTGCCAACAATAAAGCACCCAATGCCCCAATGAGCGACAGTGGAACCGCTAACAAGACCACAATTGGGTCTAAATAACTCTCGAACTGAGCTGATAGCACCAGAAAGATAAACGCCATCGCTAAGCCAAAGATAAACGCCGTGGCGTCTCCGGCTTCCTGAAACTCCAACGACTCCCCCGCTAACTCGGTGTTGATGTCCGCAGGAACCATCTCATCGGCCAGAGTCTGTAGGGCTGCGATCGCCTCCCCGAGACTATAACCCGCCGCTGGAGATCCCTCAATGGTGGCGGAGCGGAAACGCTGATAATGTTCGATTTGGGGCGGGGTAGTACTCGTCTCTAAGCGGACTAAGTTACCCAGAGGCACTAACTCCCCTTCACTGGTGCGTAGGGAGAGTTCCTGAAGCCGCTGCGGACTCAAACGAAAACGTTCCTCCGCCTGCACCACTACTTCATAGCGACGATTTTCCCGGTTGAAACTGGTAATCTGTTGTCCTCCTAAGAGGATTTGTAGGGTGTTGGCAATATCGCGGGCATTAATTCCCAAGGCTGCCGCTTTTTGACGGTCAATGGCCACCGTCACCTCGGGCTGGGTGATTTTCAGGGTGGTGTCCACATTCATCAATTCCGGGAGTGCATTAGCCCGTTGTGCTAAATCTCCAGAAATTTCTGCTAATTGCTCTAAACTCGCTCCCTGTAACACCAACTGCACCGGTTGTCCGAAACCGGCTCCCGGTAAAGCGGGGGGATTCACCGGAAAGATTAAAGCGTCAGAAATCTGGGAGAAGCGTCCAAACAACTGACCCACAATCGCCTGTTGAGACTGCTGCGGTTGCGTCCGTTCCTCCCAGGGTTGCAGCCGCACAAAGGCAATCCCCTGATTGACCTGTCCTGGGCCACCGCCTCCAAAGGCGCCGATGGTGAAGTAATAGCGAACTTCGGGAATCTCCTCATAAATGGCTTCCACTTGCTGCATCACGTCGTCGGTGTAGTTAATGGTGACCCCCTGAGGCGCATTGACAATGGTCAGAACCTGGCCACGATCTTCGGCGGGGAGAAAGCCTTGGGGAATTTGTGTGAATAAAATCCACAGTAACCCCAGGGAAAAGACAAAGGCGACGACAACCACGGTTTTAAAGGATAGAGCCAGGCGTAAACTGGAGGCGTAAAAATTGGCAGTGGCATTGAGTAGGTCTTCAACTTTGTCGAAAATCCAACCATGCAGCATCGAGTGAGATTTTAAGACTCGGGCGGCGAGGGTTGGGGCCAGGGTGAGGGCGACGAAAGAGGAGACAATCACTGACCCTGCTAGGGTGAGAGCGAATTCAGCAAAGAGTTGTCCGGTCACCCCAGTGGCAAAACCCACGGGAAGGAACACCGCCACAAGAACTACGGTGGTGGCGATGACGGCAAACACCACCTCTTCCAATCCCTTAATAGCAGCATGATAGGGTTTCATCTCCTCCTGTTCGATGTAGCGGACGATGTTTTCTAAGACCACGATGGTATCGTCCACCACCAGCCCCGTGGCGAGAGTCAGGGCAAACAGGGTCAGGGTATTGATGGAGAAGTCCAAAATAAACATGACCCCGAAGGCGGAAATCAGGGACACGGGAATGGTCACGGCGGGGATGATGGTGGCCCGCCAGTCCCGCAGGAAGAAGAAGATGACTAACACCACCAAGAAACTGGCGAGATACAGGGCGCTCCAGACTTCATCGATCGCCAGTTGCACAAATTCCGAGTTATCGACGGCCACCTCATAGTCCATCCCCGGTGGGAAGTCCGCCCGCAGTCGTTCCATTTCGGCGCGAGCATCGGCGGCAACTTCTAGGGTGTTGGCGGTGGCCAGTTTCACCACCCCTAAGCCGACAGCGGGACGGCCGTTAAAGCGTACGAAGGAGCGTTCGTCTTCGGCCCCGATTTCGGCATAGCCTACATCAGAGAAGCGAATTTGGGTTCCATCGCTGGTGGTGCGGAGGACGAGGGCTTCGTACTCTTCGGGTTCCTGGAGTCGCCCGAGGGTACGCACGGAAAATTCGCTGCGTTCCCCTTCAAGGCGACCGCTAGGAAGTTCGATGTTTTCCTGACGTAGCACATTTTCGACGTCTAGGATGGTGAGGTTGCGGGCGCTAAGTCGTTGGGGGTCGATCCAGAGTCGCATGGCGTAGCGCCGTTCCCCGCCGACGAAGATGCTACTGACGCCATTGACGCTTTCTAGGGCATCCACGAGGACGCGATCGGCGTAGTCACTCAGTTCTAGGGTGCTGACGCTGTTATTGTCGCCGTAAATGCTAAACCAAATAATTGGGGCGGCATCTCCGGATTCCCGACGAATGACGGGAGAGTCGACGTCATCGGGGAGTTGTCCTAAGACCTGAGAGATACTGCGCTGCACTTCTTGAGCGCCAATATCGATATCTTGGTCAAGTTGAAACTGAACGGTGATGGAACTGACGCCTTCGCGACTTTCGGAGGTGAGGGTACGCACCCCTTCAACGCCGTTGAGTTCCGCTTCGAGGATTTCGGTGACTTCCGTTTCAACCACGCTGGGGTTGGCCCCTGGATAGGTGGTGGTGACGCTAACGACGGGAGGGTCAATACTGGGCAGTTCCTGGACGGGTAAGCTACCGTATCCCACCAGTCCCACTAGCATCAGGAGGAGGGAACAGACGGAGGCGAAGACGGGGCGCTTAATGAAAAACTGATAAAACATCTTCGAGGAAAGGGGGGGTTAGGGGCTAGGGGCAACGGGTTGGCCGTCGCGGATTTGTTGCAGTCCGGAGGTGATGAGGCGATCGCCCGGTTCCAGACCCTCGATGACTTCGCTTTGGTCACCCTGGCTTTGTCCGAGTTCGACTTGTCGCCGTTCGGCGATGAATTGGTCACCGTCGGGTTGGGCGATAAAGACAAATCGTCGTTGCCCTTCAAAGATGATGGCGGTGGTGGGAATAACGACGGTGTCGGGGCGATCGCCCCAGATGACCCGCGATCGCACGAATTGACGATGTCGCAGTCGTCCCTCGGGATTGCTAAAGCTAACTTTGACTAAAATGGTCTGGGCTTCAGAATCGACTTCGGGGGAGATAAAACTCACCCGTCCTAAGGCCAGAGGGTCGCCTGGGTTATCAGAAGCCTCGAAGACTTCCACCGGTAGCCCTAAGCGGAGGTCATTGCTGCGCTCTAGGGGAATGGATAGCCGCAGTTCTAAGCTGTCGTTTTGAGTGAGGGTGGCGAAGATATCCCCACGACTGACGGAATCGCCGACATTTAACGGTAAATCCCCGATGGTGCCGCTGAAAGGGGCGAGAATCCGTGTATCTTCTAGACTCACTTCAATGGAGCGAGCATCAGCTAAAGCCGCATCTAAGTCCGCCTGGGCTTGGGCGATTTCTTCGGGACGGGTCCCGGTTTCGAGTTCTTGTAGGGCTTGCCGCCGCTCCTGCACTTGTGCCGATAGACGACTGACACTGCTGCCACGGGTTTGTTGGAGTTCTTCCCGCCGCCGTTGGGCTTCTTCGAGATTGGCTTCGGCGGTACGATAGCGTTCTCGGGCTTCATCTAGGTCATCGGTGGGAATGGCCCCCTGGGCTTCCAGGCGACGGAAGCGATCGAGCCGTTGTCGAGCCAGATCGAGACTGGCTTGGGCGGATTCGATACGCGATTCAGCTTGGGCGATTTGGGAGGGACTGGCCCCGGCTTGGGCATCTTGGAGGTCCGCTTCGGCTTGTCGCAGTCGCGCTCGGGCCTGTTCAATTTGTTCGGAACGCGGACCCGCTCGTAGTTCCGCCAGTCGGGCTTCGGCTCGGTTGATGTTGGCTTGAGCTTGGTCGAGGCTGGCTTCTAGGGAACGGCGATCGAGTTGGGCTAAGGGTTCCCCCTGGCCGACAATATCTCCGGGACGGACAAAGATACTGCGAATTTCTCCATTGGCCTCGGCCCGTAGATTGGCGGTTTGTTCGGCTTCTAGGGTTCCGACAAATCGCGAACTCTCTTGTAGGGTCGTGGTTTCAACTGGCTTGATTTGCACCCGCGTCGGGGGTCTCTCTTGTTGTTGTTCCTGTCCGGCTTCTTGTTGGGATTGCCACCATTGCCAGCCTAAAAATCCTGCACCACCGGCTAAGAGAACGGTTAGGAGTAGAACTAACCACCATTTGGGGGGATTACGACGTTCCTGGGCCGGAACGGGAGACTCTGGCGTTTCGCTTGAGGTTTGATTTGAGGAGATGTGATCCGCTTGCATGATTCCACCTAAAGGTTGGGTTGGGATAAGGGCTGGAGATCACGCGGCATCCAGGTTAGTGAATGGCGTGGTTTGAGTAACTCTCCTGAGTTTCAGGGGACTGCTGGCCCTGTTCTTGGTCGAGTTGGTCATGAAGCCAATGGAGTTCACCCATCAGCATTTGTAAATGTCGCTCCCAGGCGGCCTGCTGATAGGCATCGCTGCCAAAATCCTGGCCATACACCAAGTCTTGACGTTCTTCACAGGCACGAATCCGCGCTTTGAGGAGTTTTAGACGCAACTGGGGGTCAATGTCGCTAAAGAAAAAGAACTTGACTATGAATCGGGAACGACTGTTGACCCAACTGTCTCGTGGCTGTTGGGCCATGAGGGTTTGCCATCGGGCCTGACCCTCGGGGGTAACGCTGTAGATTTTGCGGGAACTCCCGCTCTCGGGACTTTCTTCGATGCTGCTTTCGATGTAACCCCGCTCCTCCAGGCGATGGAGCAACGGGTAAATGGCTCCATAGTTCACGCTCAAACAGCTACTCATGAATAGTTCTAAGTCCTGTTTGAGGCGGTAGCCATGGACGGGTTCTCGTTGCAGTAAGCCGAGGGCGCAGAGTTCTAGCATTTCAGTTTGATGTATCAATCTGATATAAATGGTGCTAAAACCACTATAGCCAATTTTCGGGAAGGGGCGATCGCAATTTTGAGAAAACGTTCGGGAATTTGGGTTAGGATTTTTGTACGCTAATTTCCTGGCGAATTACCACACATTATTTTATTTGTCAACCCAAAAGATTGGGAAATCGTGCCAAATGAACAATGGCATCCCCTTGATTAACGAGGGGATTTTGGGTCATGCCAATAATGATGCCATCGCAGGGGGCTTTCACCTTGGCGCGGACCTTGCCGAAGACATCAACAATCACGCCGAGTTGGTGACGCTTTTGAACAGATTGGCCCAGTTCAACCTCAAGGAGTAAGATTCCCCCTTGGGGCGATCGCATCCATTGGGTCTTATGCGCTTCTACAGGGGGCGGTGGGGTGGCATTGGGGGGATGCTCATACATCCCTAGAGCAGCCATAACCCGTAGCACCCCTTCAACCCCCAATTGGATTGCCTGGGGATTAAAGCGCAAGGCTTCCCCGGCTTCATAGAGTAAGACGGGAATCCCCTTTTTGGTGGCGGCTTGACGGAGAGAGCCATCGCGGGTGGTGGAGTGGATGACGACTGGGGTCCCGAAGGCGATCGCACAACGATGGGTTTCTGAATCCTGTAAGTTGGCGCGAATTTGGGGTAAATTTACCCGGTGATCGGAGGCGGTATGTAAATCAATGCCATGAGTTGACTGAGACACCACCTCTTTCATGAACAAACTGGCTAAGCGCGAGGCCAGGGAACCGCGAGAGGAGCCGGGAAAACAGCGATTGAGGTCACGGCGATCTGGCAGATAGCGGGATTGTTCGATAAAGCCAAAGACATTAACAATGGGAACCATGATCACAGTTCCCCGTAAGGATTGGGGGGTGACTACATCCATCAACCGGCGCACAATCTCCACGCCGTTGATTTCATCTCCATGAATGGCGGCACTCACCCAAAGCACTGGGCCCTCCTCTGTGCCGCGAATCACGTTAATGGGGAGGGAGACTGGGGTTTGTGTCGGTAGGCGAGCGACGGGAAGTTCAATCTGTTGGCGAGAATGGGGCGAAACCTCGGTTCCGCCGATTTTCAATGGGGGCATGGGGGGGGAGGAGGCAGTAGGCAGTAGGCAAGAGGCAAGAGGCAAGAGGCAAGAGGCAAGAGGCAAGAGGCAAGAGGCAATGGGGGAATAAGCCGCCCCTAAGCCCTTCTACCGAGGGGAGGACAAGTGGCTTGCCGTACTACTTTGGCGGTTGGGGGGTTAGTAGGGGATGCGATCGCGGGGGGCGCTGGCGCCGGCCTTTTTTTCTAGGAACTCGATGATTTTACCGGCGACGTCAACTCCGGTTGAGCCTTCGATTCCTTCCAAGCCTGGGGATGAGTTGACTTCCATAACGACGGGGCCGTGGTTGGAGCGCAATAAATCGACTCCGGCAATTTTTAACCCCATGGCTTTGGCGGCGCGAACCGCTGTGGTGCGTTCTTCGGGGGTGAGTTTGATTTTCTCGGCTTTGCCGCCACGATGGACGTTGGAGCGAAATTCGCCGGGGGCCCCTTGGCGTTTCATGGAGGCGACGACTTTATCGTTGACGATAAAACAGCGAATGTCGGCCCCTTTGGCTTCTTTGATAAACTCTTGCACCAGGATGTTGGCATCTAACCCCCGGAAGGCTTCAATGACGGACGTGGCGGCTGGGGTGGTTTCGGCGAGGACAACTCCAATTCCTTGAGTGCCTTCGAGGAGTTTGATCACCAGGGGTGCGCCGTTGACAATGCTGATGAGGCCTTCGATGTCTTTGGTGGAGTGGGCAAAGCCGGTGACGGGTAAGCCAATACCTTCGCGGGCCAGGATTTGCAGACAGCGTAACTTATCCCGAGAACGCGAGATGGCCTGGGATTCGTTGGCGGTGAAGACTCCCATCATCTCGAATTGACGAACGACGGCTGTGCCATAAAAGGTATGGGACGCACCAATGCGAGGAATGACGGCTTCGACGTCGGTGAGGGGATTCCCTTGATAGATGATTGAGGGGCGGTGGGAGGTGATGCTCATGTAACAGCGCAGATGGTCGATGACGCGCATCTGATGACCCCGCTGTTCTCCGGCTTCTCTGAGGCGTTTGGTGGAATAGAGGGCGGGGTTTTGGGAGAGGATGACAATTTTCATAGGGAGGAAAGAGGCAAGGGGCAAGAGGCAAAACCCACCCCTAACGTCTCCGAGGGGGTTGGTTTTGAGGAGTTATGGGTGTTGGGGGACTGGGTTGAGAAGATAGGAGTGGCTGGGGTCGACGAGAAAGCGTCCTCGCACGGCTTGTCGTCCGAGAAGCATCCGGAATCCCATAACATCGCGATTGGTTAGGGTCAGTTCAATGGGCCATTGCTGTTGCCCGAGTTGAACGGGAGTTAGAATCACGTAGCGCAATTCAGCTTTGCCGCCGGAGTTACGAACTTCGCGGCGATCGAGGATATCGGCCTCGGCCGTGATCACTATTGTGGTATCCCGTTGCTGAGGATGAACTTTAAAACGAATACGGGGGCGATCGCCCTTGGGGGGGATCTCTGTAATGTCGTAAGCATGGAGGGCGGAGGAGCGGGCACCGGTATCAATTTTAGCTTTAATCTGGCGGATTCCCAATTCGGGGAGGGTGAGCCATTCCCGCCAACCAATGGCTTGTTGTGGGGGGAGGTTTTGAACAGTCATAGAGGAATAGGGAATGGGCAATTACGGGTGAATGGGCAACAGCAGGCAGAGAGATGTCTGGCTCAAGGGGATTGTCATGATAGGTTGTGGTCTGGCTTGGCACTTTTTCTGGAATTCAAGGTCTGAAAGACTAGGGAAGACGCAGACGACAGACTGATAGGCGAATGCGAAAATGGGGTTTGAACTGGGGTTGGGCGATGATGGGGGCGATCGCCGCCTTCTTTGTCCATCCTTGTCTGAGCCAGGGGGCCAGCCCTGAAATTACCCGGCATTTTGGTCGTGGTCGGGCGATCCTTGACTCTGAGGTGCAGCCGCGTTCTATCCTGTCTGAGACTCCCTTAGAATTTATCTGTTACCAAGATGATCAGCAGTTGCTTTTGCTGGTGCAAACCCCAACGGAACCGTTGCCCTTATTGAGTTGGTCGCTGATGGGTGGCTCGGAGTTGGCTATGACTGACCCCTGTTTGCAGGCATCGGAACAATTACAAGCGGCCTATTATGACGACGGGGTTGATTATATAACTCTCGGTCGCGTTGATGGCCAGTTTGTGGTCTGTCTAGTGGGCGATCGCCGTTCGGGTTGCAATCGCTATAACATTTTACTGACGATTCCGCCGTTGGCGGTGACTCGCCAATCCACGACGGAGGCGATGATGTCTCAACTGTTTGACCTCAATTTTCCCGAGACGGGTGGGGGACAGTGTGATATCGATGAGAGTGTGTATGTGGATCTACGAGAGTACCTCGATCGCGATCTCGATCAATCCCCGACGCTCTCCTGTCGCTGCTACTGTGGATTTTGTGTCTGTCCCCAATGATGCTGAGTCGGTTAATCTAATCAATAGCCGATATCGATAACACGAGAAGACGGATTCTATGAAATTCAATGCAATTGCAACGACAGCGTTAGAGTGGACAGGTGATGGCCTGGCCCTGATGCTGCGAGAGAACGAGGTGGGGTTATCTGGGGATTTGGCCAAGCTGGATGATAAACTCTCAGGAACCCTCAGTGAATTGATTGAGGAAACCCAGTTCGAGGGGAAGGTGGGCAATAGTGCGGCCACCCGAGTCGGTGGCGGGAGTTCTGTGCGTAAGCTGATTATTGTTGGCTTGGGAGAGTCGACCTCCCTCGATGATTGGCGACGGGCCAGTGCGGCGATCGCTCGTTTGGCGAAACAGCAGAATTGCCGCACGGTGGGAGTCGCGGCCCCAGTCTGGAAGGATGACTCAACCAGTACGGCCCAGGCCCTGGTGGAAGGCTTTGAGTTGGCCCTACACCAAGATCAACGCTTTAAGTCGGAAGAAGATAAAACGACTCAGGTGCAAACGGTCAATCTCTTGGGCCTTGAGGGGGAAGATGCTGCCATTGAGACGGCCCTGAAGATTTGTTCTGGGGTGATTTTGGCGCGGGAATTGGTGGCGGCCCCGGCCAACAGCATCAATCCTCTGACCTTGACGGAAACCGCCCAGGCGATCGCCAACGAGTATGGACTTGAGTTGACCATCCTGGAAAAAGAGGACTGTCAGAAACGAGGGATGGGTGCCTTCCTTGGAGTGGCCCAAGCGTCGGATATTCCGCCTAAGTTTGTGCATATGGTCTATAAACCGAAAGGAAAACCCCGCAAGAAACTGGCCATTGTCGGCAAGGGACTGACGTTCGACTCGGGTGGACTGAATCTCAAACCCAGTGGTAGTGGCATCGAAACCATGAAGATTGACATGGGAGGGGCCGGGGCCACTTTTGGGGCCGCCAAGGCGATCGCCCAACTGAAACCGGATGTGGAGGTTCACTTCATCTCGGCTATCTGTGAAAACATGATTAGCGGGCGAGCAATGCACCCAGGAGACATCCTAACGGCCTCAAATGGCAAAACCATCGAAGTGAACAACACGGACGCGGAAGGGCGTTTAACTCTGGCGGATGCGTTGGTCTATGCCGATAAACTCGGGGTGGATGCCATGGTGGATCTCGCGACCCTCACTGGGGCTTGTGTGGTGGCGTTAGGGGATACGATCGCCGGTCTCTGGAGTCCTGATGATACGGTCGCTGAGGCCGTCCTCACCGCGTCTAAGCAAAGTGGTGAGAAGTTGTGGCGGATGCCGTTAGAGGAACCCTATTTTGAGGTGATGAAGTCGGTTCACGCAGATATGAAAAACACGGGTTCCCGCGCCGGTGGGTCGATTACGGCGGCGTTGTTCCTGAAGCAATTTGTGGACAAAACCCCCTGGGCCCATTTAGATATTGCGGCCCCAGTCTGGACGGATAAGGACAACGGCTACAACAGCACTGGGGCCACCGGTTTCCCCGTTCGTACCCTGGTTAACTGGGTTCTCAGTTAGCCAGCAACGGTGTGTTCCGGCAAACCCACCCCTAACCCCTCCCAGGAGGGGATTTTCGCCCCTACGCTTGCAAGCCGGAATACACCCTATTGCCTAGGGCGACCACAAGGGTACGCCCCTACGTCTTTTCTATTGCCTGTTCCCTGTTCCCTGTTCCCTTCCTCGCCCCATGAAATCTCCCGAAAAGTTCCCCAAATTAGTCTGGGGAGTCTCCCTAGCGGCTGTTGTCTTAGCCGGAATTTTGGCGTTTCTGTATCAGTTGGGAACAGCCAACTTGGTGGATGAGACGGAACCGCTGTTTGCTGAGGCGGCGCGGCAGATGACGGTGACGGGGGATTGGGTTACGCCCTATTTTAATGGGGAAACTCGTTTTGATAAGCCACCGCTGGTGTATTGGTTGATGGCGATCGCCTATATGCTAATCGGGACCAATGAATGGGCGGTGCGGCTTCCGTCGGCGTTGTCGGCGATCGCCCTCATGCTGGGAACTTATGTGACGCTGTGGCGGTTTGTGCCGCCGGCGTCGGGGAGTCGCTATGGTTGGCTGCTTCCCTGGGGGGCAGCCAGTTTGGGGGCGATCGCCATCGCCTTTAATCCCCAAACCTTTATTTGGGGACGCACGGGGGTCTCGGATATGCTGCTGTCTGCTTGTGTGGGGTTATCTCTGTTGTCCTTTTTTTGGGGCTATGGGACGGAGGGAAAAACCCAGAATCGGGCGTATTTAGGCTTTTTTGTCTGGATGGGGTTGGCGGTTCTGGCGAAGGGGCCGGTAGGGATGGTGTTACCGGTGGGGATTATTGGGGGCTTTCTCATCTATGGGGGCAATGTTAAGGCCGTGTGGCGAGAGATGCGGCCGTTACGGGGCGGGTTGGTGTTTCTGCTGATTGCGGTGCCTTGGTATTTGTTGGTTTGGCAGGCTAATGGGGAGGCCTATATTGAGAGTTTCTTTGGCTATCACAATGTGGAACGGTTCACGCGGGTGGTGAATCGTCATAGTGGTCCCTGGTATTTCTATTTTGGGGTGGTGTTGGTGGGGTTTGCCCCTTGGTCCGCCTATCTTCCGGCGGCGATCGCCCGTTTACGGGTTTGGCGGCGGGGTTGGTGGCGTAAACTGCCCCGTCAGGAGCAGTTGGGGGGGTTTGCCCTGTTTTGGTTTGGGGGGGTGTTTGTCTTTTTTACGGTGGCGGTGACGAAACTGCCGAGTTATGTGTTGCCCTTAATTCCGGCGGCGGCGATTTTGGTGTCGCTGTTGTTGAGTGA
The DNA here is from genome assembly GCA_020386575.1 of Phormidium sp. PBR-2020. GTDB lineage: Bacteria > Cyanobacteriota > Cyanobacteriia > Cyanobacteriales > Geitlerinemataceae > Sodalinema. The sequence continues at coordinate 4,520,839 of CP075902.1, forward strand.
GGAGATGTTACATCGCCCGAGTCTGTCTCGTCGCTGGCTGCTGGCGAGTCATGCGGGGAGTTGGCTAATTTGGATGTTGATGGCGATCGCCCTGGTGATTTTGCCGTTTATTATTGGCCCTGATCCGGTGGTGGATCGTATTGATTTAGAGATTTTAAAGTCAGGGTTAACGACCTGGGGGGCTGGGGTGATTGTGGCGATCGCCTCGATAGTAGAAGCGATGGCCCTGACGCGCCGCCGTGGGGTGGCGATCGCCCAGGTGGGAGGCTTTGCCCTATTTCTGCTGCTGGTGGCTCATCCCATGTTTGGGCTTTTGGATGAGTTACGCCAACAACCGGTTCGGCAAATGGCGGATACGGCGAGGGAGGTTTATCAACCGGGCGATCGTCTTCTCGCGGTGGGGTTTGAAAAGCCTTCGATTGTCTTCTACACTCAGCAGCCTGTCACGTATGTCTCCCGTCCGTCGTTGGGGCGAGAGGATTTACGCCAACAGGTGGAACAGGGTAATTTATCGGGGACGACGTTGGTGTTTGCCGATCGCGAACGATTGCCGATGTTAGGGTTACGAGAGGATCAGTATGATTTCCTAGACTCGAAACGTCGCTATCGTCTCGTCCGCGTCTATCACGATCGCCTCGACAAGTTTACGCACAAAGACTCGGATTAAAAAGAGGGAACGCCACAAGGGATTGCCCCTACCCCGAACTGGGCAACCACAAGGGATTGCCCCTACCCCGAACTGGGCAACCACAAGGGATTGCCCCTACCCCGAACTGGGCAACCACAAGGGATTGCCCCTACCCCGAACTGGGCAACCACAAGGGATTGCCCCTACCCCGAACTGGGCAACCACAAGGGATTGCCCCTACCCCGAACTGGGCAACCACAAGGGATTGCCCCTACCCCGAACTTTTGCCTCAACTCCCTTGAACAACCATCACGGAACAATCGGCGTGATGAAGAACGTAGTTACTTACACTGCCGAGTAGGACTTCTTTGAGACCCCGGTGACCTCGCCGTCCGAGAACAATTAGATCCGCTTGCCAGTTCTTGGCGAGATCACAAATCCAAGACCCTGGGTCGCCAAACTTGGTTTCAGGGGTGACGTTAACTCCCTCAGCTTCGGCTTTTTCGACATAGTTTTTCAGGAGTTTTTCAACTCGAACTGCTTCTTTTTTCCAATGCTCTTGTTGCATTTCAAACATCATTTTGCTGCTGGACAAGTCAATGCCAATTCCGGTTCCCATGAGGGGGATGGATTCGCTGACGCGCTGCATGGTAGTGCAATTGAATATCATTAACTCCGCTTCATCTTGTACAGCGGTGTTCAGGGCATGACGGAATACTTTAGGGGCAGCTTTGGAGTCATCAATGGCGACTAAAATTTTATGGAATGTCATGATTTTAATTCGCGGCTTAACCGTCGTTCTTTCGTCTGGATTTAAGTTGGGAACTTAAACAAAACAGCTTGTTTGAGTGTTGAAGATTTTTATAAATTTAGATTCTATTTCAAAAGTAACATGAGCTACTGTTTTTTGTGGTGACTTGTATTAAAAATTTGCATTTATGGGTCTAGGTGTTGGGCGAGTCGTTGGCATAGGGTGATGATATCGTCTTTGCGGGCGATCGCCTCCCGCCAATGTTGGGGAATGGCCTCATAGCCATAGTGCAAGCCGGCGAGTCCCCCGGTAATGGCGGCGACGGTATCTGTATCTCCTCCTAGGTTGATGGCTTGTAACACGGCCTCGGGGTAACTGTTGGTGTTGAGAAAACACCAGAGAGCGGCTTCTAAACTGTGAACCACATAGCCGGTTGAGGAAATCTTCTGGATGGGGAGTTGAGCCAGTTGGGGGCTGAGACGGTGGAAGTGCGATCGCTCTTTTTGAAAGGGGGCTTGTTCATAAAACGGTTCTACGGCGGCTAAACCGGCGGTCACAGCCGCCTCAGGGGTTTGTCCTTGTAGGAGTTCTTTGGCGATACTGATATACAGTCCACAGGCCATCTGGCTGCGAGGGTGGGCGTGGGTGATGGCGGAGACTTGATGGACTCGCTCTAGGAGTTCCGGGAACGGGAGATGATTGGCAAAATAGACCATGGGCAAAATCCGCATCAGAGAGCCGTTCCCATTACTGCGATCGCCCGTTTCTCCCGAGTCTGTGGCGGGAACTCCCCGCAGTAGTTTAACAATGGCTCGACAGGTGGTTCCTCCTACGCCGAAGACCTCGTTATAAGGAGTCCACAGGGCTTCGGTGAGCCAGAGACAGAAGTTCTTGGCGATGCGGTTCAAGTCAAAGCCGTCACAGAGTGCATCGGCTAAACAGAAGGTCAGAGAACTATCATCAGACCAAGTTCCGGGGGGTTGCTTGTAGGTTCCATAGCCCCGGATATCGGTCACTGGGTCGTCTTGTCGTTCGGCCCGGGAGCTAATTTCTAGGGGAACCCCGAGGGCGTCGCCGACACAGACACCCATTAAGCCAGCGAGAACGGGAGAGGGGTTAATCACAAACTTGACCAGATTTACGGGTTTACTCAAATAACACGGCCTTTATTTTAAGGGGTTGGCGGGAGTCAGGCTGACGGCTTTCCTTGGGGGGCGATGTGAACCGCTTGCCATCTTGTTGAAAGTAAGTTTCAATAAAGTAGAGCCAAAAGCCCAGTCTATTAACAGCGATAAGTAGTGCTTGTTCCGAGTTTTTTGTGATTTATACTACCAAACCCTCGGGACAGTGCCAAACTTTGCTGTATCATTGCTAGACAGTGATTTTGTGATAAATTAGGTGATTAGAGCTACAGTAATGAGAATCCATTTGAATTAAAGTCAAAAACTTGAGAGAGGACTTCTAATGATGAAACGTCAACGTCAACGCCATCGGGGCGATAAAACGCCCCAGAGTTGGGGCTTTACCTTTGTCGGCGGCGGTAGCGATCGCCCGGAGATGCGCCAAGACGGGTCTCCTGAGGACTCGGTGTTTGCCCTCAGTCACGCTAGTATCGGCGATCGCCTCTGGGTGGTGGACTTACCGGCTGGGTTGGAGCCAAAAGGGTTACGCCTCGGCGATGAGGTAAGCATTCTTAGTTGCACCGAGAGCGGTTCGGTGGTGTTATCGGTGAATGGTCAACAATTGGGATTTTGTGGCGATCGCACTCAGGCCATTTATGTCTCTCGGCAATCCCAACCCCGGACCCAACTCCGTCAGCTTAAGGCGGGGTCTGCGGGACGCATTCTCGGCTACGACTGCCCCCATCGAGGCTATCGTAAACGCTTACTGGCCATGGGATTGACCCCCGGAACCAAATTTACGGTGACGCGCCATGCCCCCCTCGGGGACCCGGTGGAAATCTGCGTGCGCGGCTTTAGTCTCAGCCTACGCAAACACGAAGCTAGTGCCCTGTTAGTCGAAGTGGTTGAGGAGTAATCGCCATGACCTCTATTGCAACCCATCAGGCCAAAATTGCCGCCATCGGCAATCCCAATTCTGGCAAAACCACCCTCTTCAACGCCCTCACGGGAGCCAATCAGGTGACTGGGAACTGGCCCGGTGTCACCGTTGAACGGGTCGAAGGAACCTATGTCCATGAGGGTCAAACCTTGACGGTGGTGGATTTGCCGGGGGTGTACTCCCTCGATGCCGAAGATGCGGATACGGGCCTCGATGAACGAATTGCCCGAGATTATCTCCTCTCCGGCGAGGCGGACTTAATTGCCAATATCGTTGATGCGTCTAATTTGGAACGCAATCTCTATCTGACGACGCAATTGATTGAAATGCGTCTGCCGATGGTGGTGGTGTTGAATATGGTGGATGTGGCTGAAGACCACGGGTTAGAGATTAACCTTGAGCGGTTATCGCAACGGTTAGGCTGTCCGGTGGTGGCGGTGGTAGCCTCGAAATCTCGGGGAATGAGCGAGTTGCGGGCGGCGATTACCCAGGGGTTACAGTCGCCGCCGATTCCGCCGACGTTTGTGGCCTATCCGGCGGTGGTGGAGGATGCGATCGCCGCGATGTTGCCCCATTTAGAGGCCCAGTCGTCTCCGGTTGACCCCCGCTGGAGGGCGTTGCGGCTGTTGGAATACAATGATTTGACCCTTCCTCGACAGCAGCAGCCGGATCTCGATCGCCTGATTCGTGTTTGGCAAAAGCGGGTTCAGGATGTTCTGGGGGAAGATTTGGATATTGTCATCGCCGATGCTCGCTATGGCTTTATTCGTAATATAACTGAGGTGGCGTTGCTGCGATCGCGCCAAGTCAGTACCAGTCTCACGCAACGGATTGATAACGTGGTGCTGAATCGCTGGTTGGGGATTCCCCTGTTTTTGGCGGTGATGTATCTGATGTTCCTGTTCGCCATTAATGTGGGCAGTGTTTTTATTGATTTCTTTGAACTGCTGACTGGGGCGATTTTTGTGGAGGGGTTCGCTAACGTCTTGGCGGGGGTTGGTAGTCCGGATTGGTTAATTGCGTTGTTGGCCAACGGGGCCGGTGGCGGCGTTCAAACGGTGTCCACGTTTATTCCGGTGATTGCCTGTACCTTCTTGTTTTTGGCGTTTCTGGAAGACTCCGGCTATATGGCCCGGGCCGCGTTTGTCATGGATCGTTTGATGCGATTTATGGGGCTACCGGGGAAGTCCTTTGTGCCGATGTTGGTGGGGTTTGGCTGTAATGTGCCAGCGATTTTGGCCACTCGCAGTCTGGAGAGTCCCCGCGATCGCCTGCTGACGATTCTCATGAATCCGTTTATGTCTTGTGGGGCGAGATTGCCGGTGTATGCCCTATTTGCGGCGGCGTTTTTTCCGGTGGGGGGTCAAAATGTGGTCTTTGGTCTCTATTTGACGGGGATTGCGGCAGCGGTGGTGACGGGATTGATTCTCAAGCAAACCCTGCTGCAAGGGGAGGTGTCTCATTTCATTATGGAGTTGCCGCTCTATCATCTGCCGACATTGCGCGGGGTGTTATGGCGGACGTGGGATCGCTTGCGGGAGTTTATTCTGCGGGCGGGACAGGTGATTATTATTATGGTGATGATTTTGGGCCTCCTCAATACAGTCCGCTGGGATGGTTCGTTTGGAGATTCGGAAACTTCGGTGTTGACGGATGTTAGCCGTCGAATTACGCCGGTGTTTGCGCCGATGGGGATTCAGCAGGAAAATTATCCGGCGACGGTGGGGATTTTTACGGGAGTATTTGCGAAGGAGGCCGTTGTGGGGTCCCTCGATGCCCTCTATGGACAGTTGGCCCGGGAAGCGGCGGCGGAGGCGGAGGAACCGTTTGAGTTCTGGCCGACGATTGAGGAAGCGTTTACTTCGATTGGCGACAATTTCCGGGAGTTGGGGGGACAATTGCTCGACCCTCTGGGCCTGGATGTGGGGGATATTGATGATGTCGAAGGTGCGGCGGAGGAACAGGGGGTGGCGACACATACGTTTGGCCAGATGGTGAGTCGGTTTGACGGCCAGGTGGGGGCGTTTGCGTATTTGTTGTTTGTGTTGTTGTATTTCCCCTGTTTGGCAGCCACGGCGGCGATTTATCGGGAGACGGGATCTCGTTGGACGCTGTTTGCGGCGCTTTGGACGACGGGGTTGGCCTATTGGGTGGCGACGTTCTTTTACCAGTTTGCGACCTTTGACCGCCATCCGGGGTCTTCGACGGCTTGGTTGGTGGGGTTACTGGTATTTTTGACGCTGCTTCTGGCGGGGATGCGTCGTATTGGTCGAGTGGTTTAGGAGGTTAGGATGATTTTACGAGAAGTCCAGGGCTATTTGGCTGAGCATCAGTCGGTATCGTTGGCGGATTTGGTGAATCATTTTCACTGCGATCGCGATCTGTTGCGGCTGATGCTGAAGAAGTTGATTCGTAAGGGACGGGTGCAACAGTTACCCTGTGGTCAACGTTGTGGGGATTGTCACCATTGCGATCCGGATCAGTTTGAGTGGTATCGGTTTATTCGTTAGGGGGTTTGGGGGGCGATCGCCGCGTTTGAATCAGTCGTTTGGCGATCCACCAGGCCCCCACGGAACAGATGACACTCCCGAAGAATCCAATGAGAAAGGGATGGGGGAGGACAAACGGGAGTTCGATTTTTTCTCCGTTGGGAAGGTGCCAAGGTTCGGTGGCTAAACCGGAGACGGAGGCGACAATAGCCCCCGCTGCAATCCCCACCCCCACAGCTTGGATTTGGTCTTGGAGTTCCTGGTTGGCTTGTTCTTGTCGTTCTTGTTCGGCTTTGGCGTTGGCTTCGGCTTGTTTCTGGAGGTCTTGTTGTCGTTGATCCCGCTTTCTCTCCCACCGTTGCCAGGTGCGATCGCACTGGGCTTGGTCAATTTCGACGATGGCGCGAATCGAGTCCACCGCTTGACGAATTAACCCAGTTCCCTGGTCAAAATAACTTAAATTGGCTTCAATTTGTCCCCGGAAGTACGGCGCGGTTTCCTCTCCAAAATATCGCAAAAATGATAGTTCTTCCTTATCGAGTTCTAGTTTAGCACAGATTTGCTCAATTGTTTCATTGTAATTGTTAAGATTGATGTTAATTGTCGTCAATAAATCTTTCATTTTCCGCAGCAGGCGATCGTAAATCAGAGAATCAGCGGAAAGTTGTTTTAACTGAGTTTTTAAGTTTTGTAGATAGGTGGTATCTTGGGGGTCAGGGTTAGCGGTATCAAGTTGAACTTGAATGTTATCTAAGATGGGGTCAAGGCTGCAATAATACTGTTTGAGTTGTTTATGAATGTCCCGGCTATCTTGAAAGGCTTTGCTGACTTTATGGCGATAGAAAAACAGGTCAAAGATGGAAGAGAAGCATTTGTTTTTTTGTAGAGTTTGGTCAGCGAGTTCATCGCGGAATAGCCAGATGAGAACATGGGGAGATTTATCGGGTTCGCGGGGATTCCCATATTCAAAAATAGAACTTCCGAATAATTCCCCACTACGGGATAAGGGAGGGGAAGTTGTGGGAAATAAGGCTTGGTAGCATTGATTGGCGAGTTGAGTGAGATACTCAGATTTATGTTGTTGGGTTTTCCGGGTTAACCAGAGGGTGAGGATGAGGGTTTCTCCGAGGAAGGATGGGGTGAGGGGAAACTGGAGGTAACGATCGGGATTAAACTCTTGTAAGATGGTAACTTCGACATCTTCGAGGTTTTCCTTTTCCTCGTCATAGCCGATGTTGAGAAATACCCCATAACTGTCTTTTTGAAGTTGAACCGGTTGGATGAACCCTTCCATATCTGGAAAGTTGGGGAGGGTGAAGGGAATTTCGGTTTGGTTTGGGGGGAGGAGGATGCGATTTTGGCTGAGGTGAAGCTGGGGGATGAGTCGAGTTTCGGTGAAGTGGGAGAGGAGGCGATCGCAATTTTCCCACAGGGGATTTTCCCGCAGCAGGGGATGAGTCTCTTCCTGGGTGTTATCGTCCCGGAGATGATACGCGCATAAATAGAGATTGGGGGCGAAAATGCTCATTATAATTGGTTATATATATCCATCGTGGTGGCTTGACGTGCGGCGGCGACTAAGGCGGATTGAGTCCGATTAAACGCCGTCTCCCACCGTTGTTCATCTTGCAAATCGGCGATATAGGGGTAGGGTGTGTTCCGGCTTCGTTCAAGTCTGGAATTTGGCTAACAAGATTAAGCCAGCCGGAACGCACCGTATTTGAGAAATAGCTCATAAAACAATCCCTTCTCTATGAACATTCAAAATAAATGGACTTTTTTCTTGATTAAAACGCTGTTCGGAGACGAAAGCACGAGAAACAACCGTCTCATATTCTAAAGATATTTTTTGAATAAACTCACTGGTCTTTTCGATTTCATCAGTATAATTAAACGCAGATTTCATCACAATCAACAAGTCAATATCTGAATCCGGTTTAGCTTCCCCCCTAGCTTGAGAACCATATAAAATAATTTGCACAACCTGGACAGAATAATGGGTGTTAAACCAATTTTTGATAAGTTCTATAATTTCAGGTAATTTCTGATGTTTCATTGTTCTTGATTTGATGTTATGCGAAACTCGGTGGTTTATGCTTGAACTTTAATTAAGTCTGAGTTGAGGTCAATTTGCCAATTTTCATCAATGAATTCTAGGTTTTCATCATAAACTAGCGTCAATTTTGCGATAGAAATGGGAGGGGTAGCGGTTTCGAGATTGAGGGTAAATTTCAGTTGAATGCGGCGTTCATTTCCGTTGACAATCACGCCACTGCTGATAAGTTGCGGCGACAGAGGACGGGGTAGGATGATTTCTTCATAAAGGCGATCGCATTCATCCCAATAGCCGGATATTTGATAATCACATAATGCCAAATGCTCCAAAACTAGAGCATTAGCATCAAGACCATTGATGACTTCCGATAAATTTTGCCAAACGGGATGATTGTTTAAAGTAATCATAGCCCCCATCAAGATTGATTCTCTTTTTTACCCATTTTCGGAGCGCGGTTTCGCAGAATTTCCGTAATTTTCGGATAGAGATTTTCATAAGCCGTGTCGTTTGTATTTGGGGAATCGTTATCGGAACCTCTTAGCTTCCTTTCCCCCAACTTATCCATCACTTTTTGAGTCAGTTGAGGATAGGAACTACACCATTGACCTAGTTCATTAGCCAATTCAGAATCTGACTTATCTTGATAAACCACTAAACTATCATTAAGCTTCTCCAAGCCTTGGATAGCTCCTGAGTTTTGCCAAATATTATCGGGATTACTCTGCCACACTTCCAGAAAAGCAGAAATTAAATCTTGGGGATTCATTGGGGATTCCTCCTGATACAATACGGGTCAATTTGTCTGTCCAATGGCGCAAAATGCCGCCCAATAGTAAGGAGATGAATAGGGCTTAATTTCGGGGGTTTTCCCCCATTGTAAGGTGAATTTCATTGGCCCCCGCCGTTCCTCACTAATCACCGCACAGCCATCAACCCAGTCTAACAAATCTTGCACCGTGGCTTCCCGCAGCCAGGTCTGAGTCTGCCGCAACGCCAAAACCACGGACAGTTCAGGCTGTTGCTGGAGCGTTTGATAAAACTGAATCATAAAAATTGCCGTGGAGATATCCGCTACCGCCCAAAGGGTACTGACCACATTGGGAGAACCCGCCAAAATGAAGCCACTGGGTAAACCGATATATTCATCACTGGTAGAGGTGAAGTCAGTGATACCGGTTTCGCAGGCGGAGAGGGTGACGAGACGGCAATTGGTCAGGTCAAGGCGGAGGATATCCTCTAAGGTGAGACATTTTTCTAAATCCAGCAGTTTGTCGTCTTCTAGGGGGAGATAGCGGCTGGGGTCATCGGTGGGCGGCGGGGGTGTAAATTCGCTTTTAGCCAGGATGAGGGCGGATTTGAGGGCATCTTCAAAGTTGAAATAGCCATGACAGGAGAAGTGGGTACAGTGGGCGTTTTTCAGGGTTTCTTTATCAATGGCGGCTTTTTCGGCTTGGTCATGTTTGAGGACTTGGTGGGGGTTAAAGAGGGATTGGATGGCTTCGACTTCCATATCGGTGAACTGGAGGTCTTGGGTGGGGTTTTGGATGGCGAAGAGGCGGTTAAAGTCGGGGCGTGAGCGGTTTTGGGCTTGTTGCAGGACTTGGCAGTTAGGGGCATAGCCCACGCCTTTGGGGAAGAGGTCTTGTAGGAATTTGCCCTCACCGTCTTCTGTGGTAACGGGTAAGGCGTGGAGGGGGAACAGGTGCAGGAAGCGGTGAGGGATGAGGATGAGTTTTTGGCAGTTGGGGAAGTTTTTCCGCAGGTTTGCCAGGATTTCATCCAGGTGTAGGATTTGGGGGAGTTGTGCGAGGCATTGAGCAAGGGTATCGCGCCATTGGCTGCTGTTGCTTCGGTAGTCGTTGATGTAGGACTCTCCCCAGTCGATGAGGTTTTGTCGGTCTTCCTCGGATGAGGTCCAGAGGTTAAGGCTTTGCGCAGTGAGGGTGAAGGTGAGGAACTTGTCATTCAGGATGTACCATTCGAAGATAGCGGTTTCACCATCCAGTAACTTTTGCATCGCCTGGAAATGCAGGTGTTTATAGGGGTCAAGTTTTTGTTTCTCTTGCCGCAGTTGGTTGAGGTGGGTATAGTTGCGGTTGGGGTCTTGTTGGAGGCAGCGTTCCGCTTGGGCAATAGCGATTTTGAGTTCCTGCAACCGTTGGCGGATGTTCTCGGGAATCACACCGCCGGGATAAGCGTCACGAGTAGCCATGAGTTCCACCAAGTTCCGTGCTTTACTGCGATCAGCATATTCAATGGCATCAGTGTATTTGCCCAATTTTAGGCACACCTCCACCATACCGCCATAAACTCCGTTCCATTCTTCATTAAAGTTGCGTTTATAGCCCTCACTATCGGCTCCAATTTCCCCCCGCAGATATTCCACCCGTTCCAGCGCCCCTTGAAAACTACGGTAGGCATTTTCTAGGGCTTGTTGTTTTTGGGTGGAGCTGTTCGCAGCTAGGCGAGATTGAGCTTGGTAGGCAAAACCAAAGTTATACAGGGTTGTTGCTAGGTCGCGGGCTAACCCCAACCGCCGCCGAATCCCTGCCGCTTCATTGTAGGCAGCGATCGCACTTTCGAGATTGGTGGCAGAATTGATGCCGATCTCGGCTTGGGTGCGGCGGGCAACTCCGAGGTTATTCAGGGTAGTGGAGAGGCCTTTGTCTAACCCCAACTCCCGCATAATCCCTGCCGCTTCATTGCAGGCGGCGATCGCACGGTCGAGATTGGCGGCGGGGTTGATGCCCATCTCGGCTTGAATGCGGTGGGCATTGCCGAGGTTATTCAGGGTAGTGGAGAGGCCTTTGTCTAACCCCAACTCCCGCATAATCCCTGCCGCTTCATCATAGGCAGCGATCGCACGGTCGAGATTGGCGGCGGGGTTGATACCCATCTCGGCTTGTTGGCTGCGGGCATTGCCGAGGTTAGTCAGGGTAGTGGAGAGGTCTTTGTCTAACCCCAACTCCCGCCAAATCCCTGCCGCTTCATTGCAGGCGGCGATCGCACGGTCGAGATTGGCGGCGGGGTTGATGCCCATCTCGGCTTGAATGCAGTGGGCATGGCCGAGGTTATTCAGGGTAATTGAGAGGTCTGTGTCTAACCCCAACTCCCGCATAATCCCTGCCTCTTCATTATAGGCAGTGATCGCACGGTCGAGATTGGCGGCGGGGTTGATACCCATCTCGGCTTGTTGGCTGCGTGCATTGCCGAGGTTAGTCAGGGTACCGGAGAGGTCTTTGTCTAACCCCAACTCCCGCCGAATCCCTGCGGCTTCATCATAAGCCGTGATCGCACGGTCGAGATTGGCGGCGGGGTTGATGCCCATCTCGGCTTGGATGCGGCGGGCATGGCCGAGGTTATTCAGGGTATAGGAAAGGTCTTTGTCTAACCCCAACTCCCGCCGAATCCCTGCGGCTTCATCATAAGCCGTGATCGCACGGTCGAGATTGGCGGCGGGGTTGATGCCCATCTCGGCTTGGATGCGGCGGGCATTACCGAGGTCATTCAGGGTACTGGAGAGGTCTTTGTCTAACCCCAACTCCCGCCAAATCCCTGCCGCTTCATTGCAGGCGGCGATCGCACGGTCGAGATTGGCGGCGGGGTTGATGCCCATCTCGGCTTGAATGCGGTGTGCATTGCCGAGGTTAGTCAGGGTAGTGTAGAGGTCTTTGTCTAACCCCAACCGCCGCCGAATCCCTGCGGCTTCATCATAGGCAGCGATCGCACGGTCGAGATTGGCGGCGGGGTTGATACCCATCTCGGCTTGGGTGCGGCGGGCATTGCCGAGGTTAGTCAGGGTAGTGGAGAGGTCTTTGTCTAACCCCAACTGCCGCATAATTCCTGCGGCTTCATCATAAGCCGTGATCGCACTTTCGAAATTGGCGGCGGGGTTGATACCCATCTCGGCTTGTTGGCTGCGGGCATTACCGAGGTTAGTTAGGGTAGCGGAGAGGTCTTTGTCTAACCCCAACTCCCTCCCAATCCCCGCCGCTTCATTGCAGGCGGCAATCGCACGGTCGAGATTGGCGGCGGGGTTGATACCCATCTCGGCTTGGGTGCGGCGTGCATTGCCGAGGTTAGTCAGGGTAGTGGAGAGGTTTTTGTCTAACCCCAACCGCCGCCGAATCTCTGCGGCTTCATTGTAGGCAGCGATCGCACTTTCGAGATTGGTGGCAGAATTGATGCCGATCTCGGCTTGGGTGCGGCGGGCAACTCCGAGGTTAGTCAGGGTAGTGGAGAGGTCTTTGTCTAACCCCAACCGCCGCCGAATCCCTGCGGCTTCATCATAAGCCGTGATCGCACGGTCGAGATTGGCGGCAGGGTTGATGCCCATCTCAGCTTGGGTGCGGCGTGCATTGCCGAGGTTAGTCAGGATTTGCGCCCGTTTTTGGGGGTTATTCGCCCACAGTTCCAGCAGCACCCCATAGCCACGAATCGCAATCTCTAACGCTTCTGCATAGCGACCATAGGACAATTGCTGGATACTGTTACAGGTATTTCCTACTAAGCCCGCCACCCCTTCCTCTTGGTTGGGATACTCAGCCAGAAGTCCCGGCATTAACTGGGCAATAACATCCCCCAATACGGGAACAATTAACCCCATATTTTGCCGCATTACGTGATGTACTGCTGTTGTGCCGCCCTGCATTTCCGCTTGCAGCAGTTGCAGCCAAAAATTTTCTAATGCCGCTTGCTGATTTCTTCCAGTCCCCTGCTGCACCAAATACGCCCCCACCTGTTGAGCTAGATTCCGCAAAAACCCCGCCGCGTTTTCCTGTCCTTCCCCCTGCAACTGGGCCGCTACCTGTTCGCACACCTGCACAAACCCATCATCCACTAACTCCAGATGACCGTTAAGGATTTGCAGTTCCTCCCCTCCCGGACAGTCCAGGAGTTCTTGAATCAGGGAAAGATAAGCCTGCACTCGCTGTTCATCCATAGTGGCGCACCAGGTAGGGGACTACAACACCAATTTTACCCCATGCCCAACCCTTAGAAACTGGGTTTCTTGTTTAAATCTTTGCGAAGGAATCGAGAGACTGCCAGAAACCCCATTTCGTTTCCGGCGGCTACAGTCTCTTAACATAGATTCAATCCCTTGAAATTGAGAAGCCGTAGAATCAAGGCTTCATGTTAGACATCGAAAAACTCACCGTTTCACTCGTTGAGATCGGCTCAGGAATCGGTTGACCATTCATTTGTAAATCTTCAAGATGAAATCGGATCGCCTCTTGAATCAATTGCAAGGCTTCTTCTTTCGTTTCTCCAACTGCAACACATCCAGGCAAGTCTGGCACATACACCCCGTAACTAGAGGTTCCCCTTTCGAGGATAATCGTGTAGTGTAATTGTTGATTATTCATGGTTAGACTCCTTTACTTTAATCCGGCTTGCTTGAAGACGCTGTTTAAGGTTCCGGGGGGCATATCAACGTTTAATTGTCCCGAGACGGTAACTGTACCGGACTTAGTGGCATGATGAAATTGTCGATGACTCCCCCGTGTCCGGACTTGGTACCATCCATCATTCTCTAGGATTTTGATGATATCTCTTACTTTCATTATTTAGGATTTCCCCTCCAGATGACCGTTAAGGATTTGCGGTTCCTCCCCACCCGGACAGTCTAGGAGTTGTTGAATCAGGGAGAGATAGGTGGCGATGCGTTGTTCGTTCATGGCTAGGGATAGAGTAGGGGGATAGTGGGTATTGTAACTGATGCCTGGAAGCGGAACACAAAAGACACTGAGGAGTTTTGTGTTCACGTCTAGTCCCAAATCCTCTGGATTGGATAAGCATTGAAAGCCATATCTTTGCTTAAAATCGGGATGTTTTCTTGCATGGCTTGGGCGATTAAAAGTCTGTCAAATGGGTCTTTATGGTAAAATGGAAGTGATGACAATATCCTTAAATGGTTGAGTTGAATTGGCAACAATTCAAAATCATCTAATCTGATTTTCTCCTCTATGTAATCTGACGCAGTTTTTTCCAGGGTTAACTTATTCTGACTCTGTTTGATGGACATCTCCCAAACCGTAGCAACACTAATCAGCTTATGATTATGACCGTCTTCGACCAAATCACGCACCTTGTCGCTCAACCGAGAATTTCCCATAAAAAACCACAGGACCGTATGAGCATCAAGGAGTAACCGCATTAAATATAGTCCTGAAAATCATCCAATGGTTCATCAAAATCATCCCTGAGAGCAATCCGGTCTTTATCGCACCCAAATAAAGGGGGGCGCGGCTGAGGCGATAAAACTGGAGTGATTTTAATGGTTTGCTGATTATTTTTACTAATAATAATTTCTTCTCCGGCAAAAGCCATTTCTATCAGTTCCATAATTTGCGGTAAGGCTTGGTTAATATCAATAATTTTCATCGCTTATCCTTCCTCGTTTATCTATAACCTAGCACCCGGTAGGGGATAGCATTCCAAATTTACCACATTCCAGAGACTCAGAAACCCGGTTTCTTTGTTAATTTTTTGTGAAGCAACAGCAGATGCTGCCAGAAACCCGCTTTCTTTGACTCCCGGTTGCTTGCCACTGACTAACTCACCCCCAAACCTGTATATTTTCGCAACTCAGGCGGCTGTAGCCCCAAAATAATATCTTCCCTCTCGACACCCTGACTTAACAACTCATCGGTCAAGGAACAGTCGGTTTGATTGCGCTGAATCCAGATTTTTCCGGAACGAATTTCCAGATGAATCAAGCAATTATAAACCCTTCGGGTTCCATTCCATCCTAAATCAACCACCAAATACCGATCCGCTTTGACATCAAAAACCGTTTCTGATTCAATCTCTCCCCCCAACAGAGAACCCGTCGAATATTCCGTCAAGAGTTGCAAATAGTTGTTTGAGTTCTTCTTCCATTTCAGCTAAATCAAACAGAGTAGGATGCGCTTCAGGATGAAATTGTACCATCACATCAACATCACTATTGCCATTAAAATCCTCCCGCAGAATTGAGCCGAATAAGGCAAACTCTGTGACATTCGAATTTTGGCAAAATTCAGCAATGTTATCCATCGATGTTATCCATCGGCAGTGCGATCGCAGTCTGGATCATGTTAACCTTCACCTCCAATTCGCCTAAGTCTGTCCTCTGTCATCATCTATTTCACCCCATTGCCAACCCTCAGAAACCCGGTTTCTTGCTTAAATCTTGATGAAGGAATCACGATGCTGCAAAAAACCTAGTTTCTTTAACTCCAACTAACTCTATATTGTCAGGCGATCGCGCAACCCCGAGGAGAGAACGATCTCTCCCATCATCCCTATCCTGAAACTATCTTCTGGGTAATTGAATCAGCGTTCGCTAGTTCACAGCAAAGATGCAACCGTCAACTCTCATATCTATGCCGAAGCAGACATCCCCCCCATGACTCCCATTTTGGTATAATCAGGACTTGTGTTTCAATCATCTGCATTACCTGTCAGCACCCCCGGCTGAAGCACGGGGGCTTCGTGCCCTCCCCTTCAGGTAGCTGACCAGCTTAAGCCTTAACTGGCTACGTTCAGAGCAAGAGTTAAAGTTCCTACCCGGGAATGCGTGCTAGTTCCCGGCTCTAGAACCGAATCGTTAAACAGTCCTAAGGGGTTAAGACAGTGCGATTGGGAAAGTACCGACTCTGAACATTAGCGTTCGCGGAGCGTGCGCGTTAGCGCTTAGCAAACATTACCCCGCAAGGGAGTCGGAGCCAACCATAGCTCCATGGAGGGGCAACCATACCCCTTCACCCCGCAAGGGGGTGCTGGCGGCTAAAGCCGCTTGAGTCGGTTTTCCTCCCCGCTCTGAAGAGACGGGGCTTCCAACCATCCCAGGAGCTTTTACGTGAAACTTCCTCAAAAATTGATGCTGCTCGGTTCCGGTGAACTGGGGAAAGAAGTTGTCATCGCCGCGCAACGGTTGGGAAATACCGTCATTGCTGTCGATCGCTATGCTAACGCTCCCGCCATGCAAGTGGCCGATATCGCCGAGGTGGTGTCGATGCAGGATGGAGATGCGTTGGAACGGTTGGTGAAACATCATCAGCCGGATTATGTCATTCCCGAGATTGAAGCCATCCGCACCCGTAAATTACTCGACTTAGAACGCCAGGGGTTTCGCATCATTCCCACAGCGGCGGCCACGAATTACACCATGAACCGCGATCGCATCCGGGAATTGGCCCATACTGAACTCGGAGTGCGTACCCCTCGCTACGACTACGCCAATGATTTAGCCAGTTTAAAAGCCATTTCCAAAGACTTAGGATTTCCCAACGTCGTCAAACCGGTGATGTCCTCCTCGGGGAAAGGCCAATCGGTGGTTCGCTCTCCCGAGGAAGTGGCCCAGGCCTGGGAGTACGCCATGACGGGATCTCGTGGTGAGAGTGAGCGGGTGATTGTCGAGGAGTTTATTGACTTTGAAGTCGAAATTACCCTCCTAACCCTGCGACAGTGGAATGGAACCACCCTCTTTTGTCCCCCCATTGGTCATCGTCAAGAACGAGGGGATTATCAGGAATCCTGGCAGCCGGTGGGATTGTCGGAAGCGAAAATCACCCAGGCCCAGGAAATGGCGAAAACCGTCACCTCGGCGTTAGGGGGTGCGGGAATTTTTGGGGTTGAGTTTTTTGTGACTCAGGATGAGGTGATTTTCTCTGAGTTGTCCCCCCGTCCCCATGATACGGGGATGGTGACGATGGTCTCTCAGAACCTCAATGAGTTTGAGTTACATTTGCGGGCCATTTTAAGCCTACCCATTCCCAAAATTGAGGTCTTGTCGCCGGGAGCGAGTGCGGTGATTTTGAGCGATCGCCATTCGGATACAGTGTTTTATGAAGGGGTGGATGAAGCTCTCGCAGAACCCGATGTGGAGATTCGCCTCTTTGGTAAGGAAACTGCTCGTCCCTATCGTCGCATGGGGGTGGCCCTGGCCAAAGGGGACACCATTGAACAGGCTCGTCAGAAAGCAACCCAAGCCGCTGCTAAAGTCCGCTTGAGTTATGGAGACCAGGAATAAGTGACACTTAAAAATGGACAATTCAATACACTGAAGTTGCTTCAGAGGTGGCTTTTTCTATATTTTTTAGTCCTAGTTGTAATGTCTTCCGCCAGATAAGTGGCGGACTCAAGATTGCACTTGCTATAATGTTGATGTAAAGTTCAACACTTGCGGGGAAGGGATTATGACTCGGACTTGTACCGCCACCACACCTCAGCGTCGTCGTCTCCGCCAAGCCGCTGCATCGAGTAATCGCTATCTCAATGCGGTGATTCACCAATTGGGGGGTTCCGATGCGGTGACGATTCAGGGAAAGGAACGTAACACCTATCGGGTTGTCGCCGAGATGAATAACGTGGCGATTCGGGGAACCCTGGCCCATGTGACTCAAACCTTGGAGGATGTGCGTCAAACCCGTACAGCGTACAGTGATGAGGAGTTACGACGGATGACGGAGTTGGAGTTACAAGAGGCGCGGCGGCTGCGGGAGATGCAACCCCAGGGACATCTGGATATCATCCGTGTGGTGTCGCTGGTGATTGAGAGTTGCCGGGATTTGGCGGTATAGTGATTAAACCACGGGGGGCGTAGCAATGTCGCATCCCAATCCTAAGTGGCGATGTACTCTCGCTACGATTCATTCTCGCTATATGGATGGGATAATAGAGTTTATCAAAACAATTGACCCCAATGTTTTTGACTGTCCAACCCCTGGAATCGATGCAACAGCTGAATCTGTTTGAATTAGAGCCAGTAAATTTAGATCCAGTCCCCCCCAGTTCTCCAGGGGGAAAATTTACCTTTATCGATTTATTTGCAGGGATTGGCGGCTTTAGAGTTGCTTTGGAACGTTTGGGGGGTCAATGTTTGGGGTATTCAGAAATTGATGCCGAGGCGATCGCCGTTTATCAGAAGAATTTTATCACGCCTGTCAACTCTTCTGAACGCAACTTAGGAGAGGTGCAAAAAATTGGCAAATTACCCCAGTCTGTCGATATCATTGTGGGTGGGGTTCCCTGTCAACCTTGGTCAATTGCGGGAAAAATCAAGGGATTTGAAGATAATCGCGGTAAACTTTGGTTTGATGTGATTCGGATTATTGAACAGAATCACCCCAAAGCGTTTATTTTTGAAAATGTCAAAGGTCTCATGGAACCTCGCCACCGTGAGAGTTTAGATGCGATTGTGACTGAACTGAGTCAATTGGGCTATAACGTTAGATTTAAGGTCTTAAATTCCTATGATTTTGGTTTACCCCAAGACCGCGATCGCATTTTTATTGTCGGGATTCAAGACACCATAAAAAATCACTCCGAGTTTCGGTTTCCTGAACCCTTAGGGGAGAAGCCGCGACTCTATGATTGTATTGAGGGAGTCGAACGTCGTGCGATTCAGAAACAGAAATTTCCGCCAGAACGTTTATTTGGCGATCGCATTCCCGCTTCCCGAGGGCGTTTTCAAAAAATTGATGAACTGAATGACTTTTTTCTCTTTTCTGATGTTCGGGATGGCCATACGACCATTCACTCCTGGGATTTAATTGAGACAACTTCCCGAGAAAAAGACATTTGTTTGACGCTGCTACGCAATCGACGCAAAAATAAATATGGCCCCAAAGATGGGAATCCCTTAAGTTTTGCACATCTGCAAGGGTTAATTCCTGATTTAGAGATTGATGAGTTAGAGAAATTGGTGGAGAAAAAGATATTACGTCAGGTTGAATCTAACACCATTTTTCGAGATATTGGCTATACATCTGATACTGAGGAGGGCGAACAGCCGTTCGCCCCTACAGATATCTATGGTACGACTTCTGAAAAATGGTATAACAAATATGAATTTGTCAACTCAAAAATTTCAGCAGGAATCAATGGTGTTGCTAAAATTATTCTCCCTCATGCTGATGCGATCGGTACGTTGACGGCTACGGGAATGAGAGATTATATTGCGACCTGCTCATTAGAATGTCAAAATCCCAACAGTTACAAACAGGAGTTTATTGAGAAGATTTATAAACCCAGAAAATTTAAACCCATTTCCGCTCGTGATTATGCCCGATTACAGGGATTTCCTGATGACTTCGTGATGGCGAGACGAGAGGCGATCGCGCGTAAACAGTTTGGGAATGCGGTATCGGTTCCTGTCGTTTATTATTTGGTGCGATCGCTCTTGCAGGTACTATCAGAGGTCGGAATTATCTCGTCGTTCCTCGTCCACGAGACGGCTTAAATCAAGACTGGCGTAAATCTCCGCCAGGGGTGCATCGAGATTGAGACTTTCAATCCTGGCGATCGCCTCTAAGCCTTGATAGGTATCCAACAGCCAGCGATCGCCCCGAGTTCGGTGAAACACTTCCACCATGTAAGTTTGAGAACTCACCAGAATATAATCTTGTAAACTGGGAAGGGTTCGATAGCATTGAAACTTTCTACCCCGGTCAAACGATTCAGTTGATTCAGATAACACTTCGATAATGACGACAGGTTTATCCACATAAACGAGACTGCTGTCGTCATTCGGATCACAGGTGACCAGCAAATCAGGATAGAAAAAGCGTCGTCCTTCATCAATTCTAACTTTAAGGTCGGCAAAGTAGGTGCGACAGGGAGAGTGGTGAAGTGTGTTTCGCAAGAGAAGGTAAAGGTTGCCGCTGATGATATTATGGGCTTTCCCTGTCCCCGCGATCGCATAAACCTCCCCATCGAGATATTCATGCTTGATGGGTCGATGACGTTCTTGCTCCAGGTAGTCTTCTGGACTAATGTAACCGTCAGACTTAATCGCGATCATGGGCATTAGAGGAGTCAGGCTAGTTCTAATATAGCTGGTCTAAATCCCCATACCCAGTCAATCCGGGGAGCCAGATGGAGGCGATAATCCCCGCCTCCATCCCGACCTGACGGCAAAAGTCCTGATAAAATAAAGGACTAACCCATCAACGCCCATCTTGACCTGGTATGACTAGCGCCTTCCTCGAACGCCTCCATAGTCCTAACCGTCCCGTCCTCGTCTTCGACGGTGCTATGGGAACCAACCTACAAGTGCAAAACCTGACCGCCGAGGACTTCGGTGGCCCAGAATACGAAGGCTGCAACGAATACCTCGTCAAAACCAAACCTGACGCCGTCGCCACAGTGCATCGCGGGTTCCTCGACGCGGGGGCCGATGTCATCGAAACCGATACCTTCGGCGGAACTCCCCTCGTCCTCGCCGAATATGACCTCGCGGACCAAGCCTACGACCTCAACAAAACCGCCGCCGAACTCGCCAAACGCATCACCGCCGACTACTCAACCCCCGAGAAACCCCGCTTCGTCGCCGGTTCCATGGGACCCGGGACCAAACTCCCCACCCTGGGCCATATCGACTTCGACAGTCTCCATCAGGCCTATATCACCCAAGTTCAGGGCCTCTACGATGGCGGGGTTGACCTATTCCTGATTGAAACCTGTCAGGATGTGCTGCAAATCAAAGCCGCGCTCAACGCCGTGGAAACCGTCTTTGAACAACGGGGCCAACGTCGTCCGATTATGGTGTCCGTCACCATGGAACAGTTCGGAACCATGCTGGTGGGGTCAGAGATTGGCGCGGCTTTGGCGATTCTGGAACCCTACAACATCGATATTCTGGGTCTCAACTGCGCCACGGGTCCCGACTTGATGAAAGACCATATCCGCTATCTTTCAGACCATTCCCCCTTCATCGTCTCCTGCATCCCCAACGCCGGACTCCCGGAAAACGTCGGCGGTCAAGCTCACTATAAACTGACTCCCCTGGAACTGCGGATGGCCTTGATGCACTTCATCGAGGATTTGGGGGTGCAGGTGATTGGCGGCTGCTGTGGAACCCGTCCTGAACATATCGCGGCCCTGGCCGAGATTAGCCGCGATCTGACCCCGAAAGTTCGTCACCCCCATTATGAAGCCGCCGCCGCTTCGATTTATAGTACCCAAACCTATGAACAGGATAATTCCTTCTTGATTATTGGCGAACGCCTCAACGCCAGTGGGTCTAAGAAAATGCGGACGCTTCTCAATCATGAGGATTGGGATGGTTTGGTGGCCCTGGCGCGATCGCAGGAACGCGAAGGCGCACAAATCCTCGATGTTAACGTCGATTACGTGGGCCGAGATGGGGTGCGAGATATGCACGAACTCGTATCACGTTTGGTCAATAATGTCAAGCTACCGTTGATGTTGGATTCCACCGAATGGCAGAAAATGGAAGCGGGGTTAAAGGTGGCCGGTGGAAAATGTCTGCTGAACTCCACCAACTACGAAGATGGTGAAGAACGCTTCTATAAAGTCCTGGAAATTGCCAAACAGTACGGCGCGGGGGTGGTGATTGGGACCATCGACGAGGAGGGAATGGCCCGAACCGCCGACAAGAAATTTGAAATCGCCAAACGCGCTTACTACGCCGCCATTGAGTTTGGGATTCCGGCGCGGGAACTGTTTTTTGACCCCCTGGCCCTTCCCGTCTCCACAGGGATTGAGGAAGACCGGGAAAATGGTAAAGCCACCATTGAATCCATCCGTCGCATTCGTCAGGAACTCCCGGAATGTCATATTACTCTGGGGGTTTCTAATATCTCCTTTGGCTTGAATGCAGCGGCGCGACAGGTTCTCAATTCCGTGTTTCTCCATGATGCCATGGAAGCGGGATTAGATTCAGCCATTGTCAGCGCCAGTAAGATTTTACCCCTGGCTAAGATTGACCCCGACCATCAGGAAGTCTGCCGCAAACTGATTTATGATCAACGGGAGTTTGATGGGGACGTTTGTACCTATGACCCCCTGGGGGTGTTAACAACCCTGTTTCAAGGGAAATCTGCTAAGAAAACCGAAGCCATTGATAAGAATCTTCCCATTGAGGAACAACTTAAACAGCATATTATTGATGGGGAGCGGATTGGCTTAGAGGAGTCCTTGGAAAAAGCGCGTCAAGACCATGAACCCTTGGATATTATTAATGTCTTCCTCCTAGATGGGATGAAGGTGGTTGGGGAGTTATTTGGGTCGGGACAAATGCAGCTTCCTTTTGTCTTGCAGTCGGCGCAAACCATGAAGGCGGCGGTGGCTTATCTGGAACCTTATATGGATAAGGAGGACTCCGATGGTCGCGGTAAGGGAACCTTTTTGATTGCAACCGTCAAGGGAGATGTTCATGATATTGGCAAGAATTTAGTCGATATTATTCTTTCCAATAATGGCTACAAGGTTGTTAATTTGGGGATTAAACAACCGGTGGAAAACATCATCAATGCCTATCGAGAACATGGGGCGGATTGTATTGCCATGAGTGGCTTGTTGGTGAAATCGACGGCATTTATGAAGGATAATTTGGAGCGGTTTAATGAGGAGGGAATTACCGTTCCGGTGATTTTAGGGGGGGCAGCGCTTACGCCTAAGTTTGTTTATAAGGACTGTCAAAACACCTATAAAGGCAAGGTTGTTTATGGCAAAGATGCCTTTGCTGACTTGCATTTTATGGACAAGTTAATGCCAGCCAAAGCTGAGGGCAATTGGGATGATTTGCAGGGCTTTTTGAATGAAGTGGAATTAGAGGAGGAGGCGATCGCCACCGAGTCACAGCCAGCCGCTGACACATCAGACACCACTCAGGAGTCGGAAACGCCTCAAGTGGTGGAAATCGATACCCGCCGTTCTGAGGCGGTAGATGTAGATATCGATCGCCCCCAACCGCCGTTCTGGGGAACCAAGATTCTCACCCCGGAGGATATCCCCCTAGAGGAGTTATTCTGGTATTTGGATTTACAGGCTTTGATTGCGGGACAATGGCAATTCCGCAAACCTCGGGAACAGTCTCGGGAGGAGTATGACGCTTTCTTAGAGAAAGAGGTCTATCCCATTCTGGACCATTGGAAGCGGCGGATTGTCGAGGAGAATCTCCTACATCCGACGATTATTTACGGCTATTTCCCCTGTCAGTCGGAGGGGAATTCCCTTCATGTGTATTACCCGGAAGAGGCGGAAGCGGGCCAGTTAGGGGAACCGGCGGCGACGTTTAGTTTTCCCCGTCAGCGATCGCTACGGCGGTTGTGTTTGTCGGACTTCTTTGCACCTAAGGAGAGTGGGGTGATTGATGTCTTCCCCATGCAGGCGGTGACGGTGGGAGAAATCGCCACGAAGTTCGCCCATGAACTGTTTGCGGCCAATGAGTACACGGATTATCTCTATTATCACGGCATGGCGGTACAGGTCGCCGAGGCCATGGCGGAGTGGATTCACGCTCGCATTCGCCGAGAGTTGGGGTATGGCCATCTCGAACCGGATAATGTGCGGGATGTGTTGGCGCAACGCCATCAGGGGTCACGCTATAGTTTTGGCTATCCGGCTTGTCCGAAGGTGTCGGATCAATATCGCCAGTTGGAGTTGATGGGAACTGATCGCATTGGGATGTTTATGGATGAGAGTGAACAACTCTATCCTGAACAGTCTACGACGGCGTTTGTGGTGTATCACCCGGTGGCGAAGTATTTTAGTGCTTGAGGGGGGAGGGGAACCACGTAGGGGCGTACCCTTGTGGTCGCCCGAGGACACGGAGGAAGAGGAGGAGGAGGAAGGGGAGGAGGAGGTAATGGTAGGATGTGTTCCGGCATCAGTTCGGGTTGTGACCTAGACTGATCGATTCAAACTTGCCGGAACGCATCACTCTTCAGCCAGGGCGGTTAGCGTGCGGCGTTCATGAGACAACTGGGCGATCGCCCCAATTGGCTTTCAATGGTAATGTCGGTGTATTCTGCTGCCTGTAGAATCCTGCGAATCAGGGTTTCGGCTTCCTGATCGGCTTTTTGCAACAGGCCATCCTGACAGGCTTGTTCGCGAATTTGCAGTAGGGCCGTTTGTTGGGCTTCGGTGTAAAGTTGCGTCTCAACATTGGGGGCGAACCAGGTGCGGTGATGTTCTAAAATGCCCGATTCATCGATATCTAAATCTGCTTGCACCAGATAGGGCGGGGGGAGGAGAATGTGAATCTGGCCATTAGCGCGATCGACGGATTTTACGTCTAATTGGTCTAAGTCAATTCCAGCACGAACTCGTCCGACGCCTTGATAGAGAACCACGGTTTGTCCTAGATAGAGATGACCGAACATCCGATCTTGATGGGTTCTGACGACGGTTTCTAGGAGAACTTCGGCGGTGGTGAGTTCGGTTTTGCCCTCAAAGTGGTTCACCAGTAAGGATTTAACCTCGGTGACGGGGGCGGGGGCTGCGGGAAATAGGGCCTCGGTCACTTTGTCGCTGATGCGTTCGGCTTGGAAGGCTGCAATACCTGCGACGGCGACGGAGGACACCACCAAAGGATGTAGGAGAACCTTCGAGAGTTTCCGGGGCCAAGACTGGGGTAGAGATTTAGAGGTGTTCATGGGTTCGGGTTGAGTGGCAGAGGGACAGCAGAGCCTGATTCAAGCTTAACAGGTGTGTCAGAGTCTACTGGTTATGATGTGGCGATCGCCCCAGACGTTCCCGAACAATCATGAAACTCCCTGAAGCAGAAATCATTATCCCTCAGGCCAAGCTGATACATTATCTCCTAGTTCCACGCAAGCAAGACGATAAATCTAAATTCCTCGCACAAGCTGGATTTACTCAGGTTAATCCTGATCTCCTAGAAGCGGCGATTCGAGAGCTTGTGCTTACTCATGAAGCCCTTGAGGATGACACAAACGAGTATGGTACGTTCTATCGCGTTAACGGTAATATCAGAGGGAGAGACAAAAGTCTTGCCGTTGTAACGATCTGGCTGCGACGGCTCCGCGATGGAAAAATTCAATTCATTACCTTAAAGCCACTGCGATGACTGAGCCAACCGTTCAACTTTATAGCCAAGTCTGTCTGAACCGCAACTTTCCCAACTATCAGCTCAAACAGGGAGATATCGCCCGATTCATCGATACTGTTCCTGGCCCTGATGGGATAGAAGACGGATATGTCTTGGAAATCTTTAATGCACTTGGCGAGTCTCTCAACACCGTCGTTGTCCCCAAATCTGCGGTCTCTCCCCTCAACTCAACTCACATCCTGTCAGTGCGCTCCTTAGCCTCGACCTAGAACTTAACGGTCTGTTGTCCCCAAATCATGAGGATTCCCTGGCAAAACGTTCGTTCCGGCCAGAGTGACGCTAGACTAACTCTAACGTGAGACCCTATTGAACTGAAACTGGTTGGGAGAAGCATAATGGGAGATTTTGAGCGTGTATCAGTCGGCATTGTCGGTGCATCGGGATATGGCGGCGTGCAACTGGTGCGATTGCTACTAGACCATCCAAATGTCGATATTGTCTATTTAGGGGGACAGGGAAGTGCTGGAAAGCCCTTTTCAGACATTTATCCCCATCTCGAACACCGCTTTAAACTACAAGTCGAACCGGTGGAGGTCGATCGCATCGCCGAACGCTGTCAGGTGGTGTTCCTGTCTCTTCCCAATGGCTTGGCCTGGACTATGGCCCCGGCCCTGTTGGAGAAAGGCTGTAAAGTCCTGGATTTGTCCGCTGACTATCGCTTTTTTAATCTCGATACCTATCAGGCTTGGTATGGGGGCGATCGCACGGACGCGGACATCGCGGCTTCGGCGGTCTACGGACTCCCGGAACTGTACCGCGATCGCATTAAGGAGGCCAGTCTCGTCGGCTGTCCCGGCTGTTATCCCACCGCCAGCCTCTTAGCGGTGGCCCCTCTCCTAAAACAGGGGCTGATTGCACCGGAAAGCTTGGTCATTGATGCCAAATCCGGGACCTCTGGAGGGGGTCGTCAGGCGAAAACAAACCTGCTGCTGGCTGAAGCCAGTAACTCCATCTCCGCCTATGGGGTGGCCCGTCACCGGCATACCCCGGAAATTGAGCAAATCTGTAGTGACCTCGCCGGCCATGAGATGATGGTTCAGTTTACCCCCCACTTGGTTCCCATGGTGCGGGGGATTCTGGCGACGGTCTATGCCACCCTGCGAGACCCCGGTTTGGTGCGAGAAGACCTGGCGACGATTTATAATGCTTTCTATCGCTCTTCCCCTTGGGTGAAGGTCTTGCCGTCGGGAGTCTATCCGCAAACGAAATGGGCCTGTGGCTCTAATCTCAATTACATTGGCATTGAGGTTGACCCGCGCACAGGACGGGTGATTGTCATGTCGGTGATTGACAACCTGCTCAAAGGACAAGCCGGACAGGCCCTACAAGCGATGAACCTCATGTTAGGACTAGAGGAAACCGCCGGATTGCCCACCCTCGGCTTCTACCCCTAAGTGACCGTTGTTAAAATTCTTGGGTCATTTCTAGGTCTAACACCTCCTGGAGACGTTCGTAGGCTTGCCGAACTTGGATAAACTCGCGCTCGCTTCCCCCCGCATCCGGGTGGGTTTCGCGGGCGCGACGGCGGTAGGCTTGGGTGAGCTGCTCTTCGTCGAAGGGATAGGCTAGTCGTAATAGGGCTAAGTCCGCTTGAATCCGTTGGAATAGGGGGTCCGGGGCGATGGGTTCTTCGTCAAAGATGGGAACCTCATCCCAGTTCTCGAAGCGGGTGGTTTGGGGATTGCGGGAATAGAGTTCTCGTCCTAAGTCCCGAGAGGCCTGTTGGATGAACTTATAGAGAATAACTGGGAATAGGAGAACTAATAGGGTGATCAGGGGGAGCGCCAAGTTGGGGTTTACGATCGCCGTCAACACCACTAAAATTGGCAAGAGTTGTAAGATAATAAGTATCGGTGGGTTATCTTTCATTCACTTTAGATCGCGACCTTGAGGAATCGTCGGGGCGATCGCACCCCCTTCCTTCAGTCTAAAGGATTCCTTCGCCGACAACGGCAGATAGTCAGGGTGACGGAACAGCCCATGACTCAAGTTCCGGTTGACGTTCAGTTGCAGTTGAGGCAAAGTCTGTGTCTAAAAAGCGTTCGGGTTGGTTTAGTCGTATTGTGCTGGCCATCGGCTTAATCGCCTTTCTTGGTTTCTCGATTGGACCCCTACTCGGTGGGGTGTTACAAACCAATCGGGGAAGTTCTACCCCCACTCCGACGAATACCCCCAGCGCCACGACCCCCGATGATGACCTCAAGGCTCAGGAACGGGGCTATAAGCTCGTGTTGGAACGGGAACCCGATAATCAAACGGCCCTGCGCGGCTTGATTGATGTCCGTCGTCAGTTGAATGACGTGGAGGGAACTGTCCCCCCCTTAGAACGGCTGGCGGAACTGAACCCCGAGGAATCTCGCTTCCGGGTGTTGCTGGCTCAGACGAAACAGTATTTGGGCGATCGCGAGGGAGCGGTGGAAACCTATCGGGCCCTGATTAACCAGGAACCGGGCAATGTGCAGGCCCTCCAAGGTCTGGTGACCCTATTACTTCAGGAAAACCGCCCCGAAGCGGCGATCGCAGCCATTGAGGATATCCTACAACTGGCCTCTCAAGCCAACCAAGCGGAACCCGGAAGTATTGATGTGGTCTCCACTCAACTGCTTCTCGGACAAGTTTATGCTGAGCAACAACGCTATGATCAGGCGTTGAATGTGTTTGAAAATCTCAGTCAAGAGCATTCGAGTGATTTTCGTCCCCTGGTGGGTAAGGGGCTGATTTTAGAGGAAACCGGTCAACTCGATGAGGCAAAAGCCGCTCTGAATACGGCGTTGGAGTTGGCCCCCGCCCAACAGAAAGACCGGATTCAAATTCTCATCGAAGACATCCAAGCTCGTGAAGCCAGTCCCAGTCCCGCTGAAGATGAGTCTGGGGAGTAAGTCCCCCATCCCCCTTCTGAGCAAGAGCCTGTCCTGATATTGGTTGAGGAGTAATTCTGTGGCATCTGAAGAAATTGTCCGCTTCTTTATTGAGGAAGGCAAAGAACACCTCAATACCCTGGAAAACGGGTTATTAGACCTCCCGGCAACGGTTCAAAATTCCGAGGAGATTGATGAAATGTTCCGTGCGGCTCACTCCGTCAAAGGGGGTGCGGCTATGTTGGGCTATAGTTCCATTCAAAAGGTTGCCCACCGCCTAGAAGATTATTTCAAGGTCTTAAAACAAGAGACGTTGCCCATTGACCGAAAGCTAGAAAGTCTCTTTTTACAGGGGGTAGATTCGCTTCGGGAACTCTTGGAACTCCTACAAAGCCCGTTCGGGTTACGGGATGACGATGCTGAGGAGGTCTTTAGTCGGGTTGAACCGGCGTTTACAGAACTTGAGGCCCATCTGAAATATCTGCAATCGGGAGGAAATCCCGTGGATACTCCGGCCGCTGGCTCATCGGCTCAGCCGAAGGGCAACATCCAAGATGAAGTCGGCGAGCTATTACGGCAGATGTTAAGTCTGTTTCGTCAGGAGGAGAGTTCAGAGACTCGGCAAAAGTTAGCGGTCTTTTGTCAGCATCTCCAGGAACTGGCGTCTGACTCCTCGCCGTGGCGGGAGTTAACGGATTTAGCAGACCGCGCGGTTCGCAATGAGAATAACCCCTATCGGATTTTAGCCCCGGTGGTGATTGTGGAGTTACGGGAGGCCGGTGAGGCGATCGCCGCCGGGGATGAGAATGCCATTTCCCCCAGTTTCAGCCTCAAACATCTAGCGGAAGCTGAACCCGGAGCCTGGGGTCATTATGCTCTGATTCGCTCTGACCCCACTTCAGCGGTCAAAGCTCTCACGGATGTGTTTGAAAAACCCCAGTTGATGAAGTTAGCCAAAATGCTTTACAAAGTCGCCCAAGCCTAGGTTTAATAGAACCACCGAAGAGGGCGACCACAAGGGTACGCCCCTACGGAGAGGGCGACCACAAGGGTACGCCCCTACGTGGTTACCCTCTTGCCTCTTGCCTCGGGCGACCACAAGGGTACGCCCCTACGTCTTTTCTATTGCCTCTTGCCTCTTGCCTCTTGCCTTTCTTTTGCCTCTTGCCTTTCTTCCCCCATGACCCAAGTGACCCTAACCGTTAATGGTGAACAAAAAAATTGTGCTTCTGGGCGATCGCTGCCGGAGTTTTTGCAGGAGATTGGACTCAATCCCCGTCTGATTGCGGTGGAGTACAATGGTGAAATTCTCCATCGTCAATACTGGCCGACGACCACCATGAAAGATGGCGATCGCCTGGAGATTGTCACGATTGTGGGTGGAGGTTAAGGAGGGGACAGGATGAGAAATTGCCTTGGCTGAAGCTGGTTGGCTTGAATCTGTTGCAAGCTGGCGATCGCCCTCCCATCTTCTAGCTGAATCAGGGTGTTCTCACCCTCTTGAGTCCATTCTAAGTCCTCTAGGCGTAGGCCATGAGATAGGCCGAGGCGATCGCCCTCGATGTTGAAGTCTGTAATCAGGTCTTGGTCGCTGTCGGGACGTAGGATAAATAGATTGTTTCCGCCTCCCCCCGTGAGGGTGTCTCGTCCTAAGTCTCCAGACAGGACAGTGTTTCCTGGGCCCCCGATGAGGCGATCGTTCCCTTGACCGCCAAAGAGAGTATCATCGCCATCACCGCTATAGATGCGATCGTTCCCCTTATTCCCGAATAAGAAGTTGTTCCCCCCTGTTGCGAAAATCACGTCATCCTGATCAAAAGCGGCGATGGTATCGTCACCGTCGCCGCCTATCAGGGTTTCTGGATGCGTCCCCACTCCCAGAATCAGTTGGTTGATAATCCTTCGTGGAGGAGGATTTGGGGTCGGTTCCGGGTCGGTTTCCGGCTCGTTGCTTTCCGGCTCGTTGCTTTCCGGCTCGTTGCTTTCCGGCTCGTTGCTTTCCGGCTCGTTGCTTTCCGGCTCGTTGCTTTCCGGCTCATTGCTTTCCGGCTCGTTGCTTTCCGGCTCATTGCTTTCCGGCTCATTGCTTTCCGGCTCATTGCTTTCCGGCTCATTGCTTTCCGGCTCATTGCTTTCCGGCTCATTGCTTTCCGGCTCATTGCTTTCCGGCTCAATGATATAGCGATCGCCCTCGACAAATCCCTCATTCAGGGGAACTCCCGCCAGATTCACGATGTTAGCCGTCTCTGGGAGAACATCCAGACGCAGACTTCCCTCCCCTGTCACCCCCTCCAGGATGACCTGAATCACCGTTCCCGAGTTGGCCGAGACTGAGGCAATGTCGGCTGTTGCGGTTCCGGTAGTGGTGAGGGTGAAATCATCCACATCCACCTCTTTTACGGGTTCACTAAAGCGAACTTCGTAGATGATGGTCTCTTGGTTCGTGATTTTGTCAGCATCCTCCGGCCGTTGAATGGCAATGATTTGGGGAGCATTGTCCTGAGAATCGCCAATCTCTTCAACGGGGCTATAGGTCAACCTAAAATTGTCAATGGCGATCGTGTCTCTTCTGTTTTGACCTGTGCTTTCAGAGAGAGCAACAACGCGAATCTGAACCGGCTCTAATTGATTATTAATATCATCATTAAACTCTAACAGTTCTACCCCAGTTCTGAGTTGAGTAATCCCCCAAATCTCCGGGTCTTCGTAGAGTCCCAACGAAAAAAAATCTCCCTCCTCTCCAACCCGATAGTCAATCGTCCAAGAGGTGGAACGGTCTTGAACACTGAGCATTTGGGCTTCTAAGGAGAGTTGAAAGTCCTCAAAACCTTCCGTGTTAGTTAGAGAGAAAACAAAGGCGGCGCCGGGGTCTCCAAAGGTTCCAGATTGACGAATGCCGAGGGCGCGATTTTCCGCCTCCCTTTGATTCTCTGCCGTCTCTCCTAACTCTAACCCACTATTAATAGATGCTAAATTTTTAAACGCTCCCTTCAACTCATTCCACGTCGCTGGTTCAGGGTCAAATAGGTTAAGAATCCCTAAATCCGACTCAGTAGCCCCCGTATAAATCGCCCAACCGGTCGGCAATCCCTCCCCTAATGTTGCAAAATCTTCCTGATACGATACACCCGTTAAATCAACTGTAGTCATGGCAACGCCTTTATATAACGACAGTAGCAATTAATGGATTTCACCCTAGCTTGGGGCGATCGCAACTGCCAATAGCATCCGTCAAAAAACCCTGACATCGTGGGTCAAGACGAATGAGCGACCCCAGGGGTCTGTCTGGCTTGAAAGCCTGACCTATCTTAAGTTATGAACCCCTCAAGCCAGAATAAGGCAGAGGAACAGGACACAATTCTTAGAACAATATGGCAGTTTTCCAATTCCCTGGTTAAACTTGTCGCCATCTATTGACTCAACGAACGATGCAACTCTGGGAGGCGATGATTCCCTGGAGATGAACCGGTGAGTGAAAGCCCCTGAAACCGCGTCTTGGTGAGTCAGACAACATCACTGACACAATCGAATCAGTTGGGTGCATCATGAAACCATATCAGCGTCGCCGAAGCCGGGGATTTACCCTGCCTGAGCTTCTGGTCGTTATTGTGATGGTCGGAATCCTGGGTTCAATCTCCATCGTCAGCTGGGGGCATTTCACGGCCAATCAGGCCGTAAAACAGGGCAATGAAGCGGTCTTTCTCGCTATCCGTTCAGCCCAAAATCAAGCTAGAACCACGAAAGTTCGATGCCAAGCCAGCTTTCGTAGCGAGGAGAATCAAGCCTTGTGGGCCGTTCATCCCGTTAGCCTTCATCCTGATGAGGCCCAGTGGAACGCCCTTCCCTCCCCCGTCCGCTACGACGAAGACAACAGTACCCTGCGACGGGTTCAAGGGGTGCGACGGGTGGTGTTTGACCATCGGGGTCATGTCATGGGCCAACTTGGACGAATAACTGTATTTCACCGGGATAATCCTGAGTTACGGCGTTGCACCTTCGTCTCGACCCTATTAGGAACCATCCGCAAAACGCGGGATGACCGGTGTAAGCGATAACCCCATCCCAGGTTCCCCCCCCTCTCCTGTTCCCCCTCTCGTGTCCCCTCGTGTCCCCTCGTGTCCCCTCTCGTGTTATGGCTCTGCCATGACACGCTCCGGCGGCGGCTCTGCCGCCTGATAGTGTGGGGCAGTCTGTTGGCTTGGAGTCCAGAACTCAGGCGACGCGAGGGGATGCTCAGGGACGGGAACGCTGGAAATGGACATTGGTGCAATTGCTCTATGAGCGGGATTATACTGAAGAAGAGATTATTCGCTTCTTTCGGGTGTTGGATTGGATGATGACCCTGCCTTCGGTGTTGCAGGAAAGTTTTGATAGCAAGCTACGTCAGTATCAGGAGGAACGAAATATGCCGATTCTGAGTAATATTGAACGTCGGGCCTTGGAGACAGGTCGCCAGGAGGGACTACAGGAAGGTCGCCAGGAGGGGCTAGTTGAGGCGACTCGGGGGGCCATTTTGGATGTGCTGAGGGCGCGGTTTGGGGAGGTTCCGGAGGCTTGGTTGGAACGGCTGAATGGGGTGTCCGACGAGTCCGAGTTGCGACGGCTGCTGCAAGGGGCAGCGTCGCTGGAGTCGTTGGGGTCCTTTGAGGAAGTGCTGGAGGGGTTGGATTAGGCTCAGCGACTCCACCCAGATACCCGGCGTCGAAGTCTTCGACTGTCTTGGTGTTCAGGCTCAACCATGATAGGGATGTTGCCTTGATACTGGGTCGCGGAATGTCCCGAACAGAGACGGCAGACTGTCTGGGAAAAATTTGACATTTTGGCACAATTATGGTATGTCAATCTCCGATTGACTTAGGACTCTGAGTTGGGAGAGACTTCCCCACCTATTGCCTATTGCCTATTGCCTATTGCCTATTGCCTATTGCCTATTGCCTATTACCTATTGCCTATTGCCTATTGCCTATTGCCTTCTTTTCCCCCGTTTTTTGTCCAATTTTGGCTATATATCGCCCTGGATAGACCTATGTTTGATTATGCGGCAGCTCGACGGCGTTTGCAGGCTCGACAAGAGGCTCGTCAGAAGCAACGGTTGAGTTTGTGGCAACAGGCGCGGGACGATGCTCAGCGGATTGTGCAGTTGACCCTTGACCACTATCAACCTCGGATGATAGTTCAGTGGGGGTCGGTGTTGCAGCCAGAGCATTTTTCCGAGGCCTCGGACATTGATTTGGCGGTGGCGGGGTTGGCGTTTCCCCAGTTTATCTTAAATGTCAAAAGAAGACTCCCGTTAGAGCCGAAGGCTTAGCGGTGAGATGAATTTTGACTAAAAATATGTGGTAGAATCGTGGAGCCAACGCACCCAAGTGTGCCACGAGAGGCAAGATTGGTGGTTCTCGCCAGCTAGAATGTCCGACCAAAAAGAAGTACCTGATTACAGGGGCGGCATAGTCTAAGAATGAGAAACCGAAGCGTAACCGAAGTTTTGCAGTCTGCTGCCGGACAGTCAGTGGACGTTAAACAGGTGCTTGTGGAGGGGAATCTGGACGGGGTTTCGGGGCAAAAATGCTCTGGGGCTAGACAAACCTGATGAAGCAAGAATCCCCCGTTATAATCTTTGATTTAACGGCGGGAGTGTCAAGCGCTTGTTTGGAGAGGCGGAGGAGTTGACGCGCTTCTCGCTGGATTTGCTGCGCTGGGAGGAGATTGACCCGTCGTTCCAGAAGATCATTTTGGCGAAGGGTGAGGTGTTGTATGGTGAGAGATAACCTGTTGCTGTTGGTGGGGGAAATTCGTGAGAGTCAGTCGGTTCTCGAACGGCTGCAAGGGCTTTATGAGTTTGATTATGATTGGCGGCGATTGGAGTATCTCAGGTCGGTGTATGACCAGGTGGTTCCTTTGATTGGCGCGGATTTGCAGGGGTATGTTGATTTTCTCTTGGCTTTGGCGGATTCTAAAGATTTGGGTTGAACTTATTATAATAGACTGTTTAGGGTGGGTTTAAGTCGTTAAAATGGGAACGTTTTATTCATTAGGTATTGTTCAAGATTTTACAGCCAAACGCACGGGGGCTACTTCGAGTGAACCTCGTGATTTGGAGAGTGCGGTGGGCGATCGCCTCGATTTGGATTTGTTTAATCTTCGCCACAATACGACGGGGCTATCGGGCCAGTTAAAGCCGGGAATACTCGAAGACCATCTTGAGGATTTTGTGCAGACGTTGAAGCAGATTGCTAATCAGAATCAGAAAATTGATGATTACTGGAACTTCTATGGCACTCAGTGGGAAAATTATCCATTGGAGTACTGGAGTATGGAGTTCAAGGATGCCCAGGAGCAAACGATTAAACTATCGGGTAAGGCTCTGTTTCTGTTTATTGAGGGTAAGGTGGGGGCAGACGAGTTTGAGATTGAGCCGTTACTTTTGAATTGGTTATTTCGCCACAGTTCCTTAGAGAATCCCCTCGGGGGGGCGGTTGTCAGTATAATTTTAGGCTGAGAATAGGGCGATCGCATCCCCAGGACTAAGCATTGATCGCAGCGGTGATGTCTATTCCTGGAAAAGACCATCAATCGCCGATAAACGGTTAGGAGAACAGATATGGTTCGTGTGACTCAAGCTGAAACCCAAATTACCCTAGAGGAATTTTTGGCGCTTCCCGAAACTCAACCCGCACGGGAATATGTTGAAGGACAAATAGAGCAGAAGCCAATGCCTCAGGGAGAACAGAGTACGTTACAAATTCGTTTAGGAACGGTGATTAACGAGGCTGCTTTAGCCAAAAAGTTGGCTCATGCGTTTACTGAGTTACGGTGTACGTTTGCAGGACGTTCTGTTGTGCCAGATATCAGTGTTTTTACGTGGGAGCGCATCCCCAAAACTGAACAGGGAAAAATAGCCAATCGTTTTGAGAGTCATCCCGATTGGGTTATTGAGATTTTATCTCCCGATCAATCTGCTAATCAAGTTATTCGGAAAATCCTTTTTTGTATTCATCATGGAACTCAACTTGGCTGGTTGATTGACCCGACAGATGAGTCAGTCATGATCGTCAAACCTAACCTGTTTCCTGAGATTAAATTGGGGGACGACATTTTGCCTACCCTGGAGACGCTGGAAGATTTACAACTATCGGCACAAGAACTATTTTCTTGGTTGAGTTTTCAATAAAACAGTCTCACAATTGGCAGGTCGGCGGCAGGTGTTGGCGGAGGCGTTGTTGGATTGTACGGGGATGGAGTATTTTGAGGCTCGGTTGGCGGGGTCGTTTGAGAGGGTCATTCGGCTCCGTCACTTCGGTGTCGTTGGAGACACCGGGTGTCTTCATCTGAGCCAGTGGCCGGATAGAGTGGGGGGAGTTGGTTGCGGCCGGTGTTG
Organism: Phormidium sp. PBR-2020; assembly: GCA_020386575.1. Classification (GTDB taxonomy): domain Bacteria; phylum Cyanobacteriota; class Cyanobacteriia; order Cyanobacteriales; family Geitlerinemataceae; genus Sodalinema. Next base: position 4,555,924 of record CP075902.1, read on the forward strand.
TCTCAGGAAGCGGCGGCGGAGAAGGTTCGGCGGCGGCCCGATTGGGTCGAGAGTATAATGGTCAGTCAGTTCCCTAATTTGAGTTGGGACACTGTCTGGGAAATTTTGGATATGAACCCAGTTCAAATGGTTGATGAAGTTCAATGGAAAACATCATGAATTCAGTCATTGTTTTTGAAGTGTTTGAAGATGAAGATGGTGGGTTTGTTGCCGAATGCTTGACTGAAAATATTTTTACCCAGGGTGATAGCTGGGACGCGTTACGTGCGAACGTAAATGAGGCAGTTAAAGGATATTATTTTGATAAATCTAGCTTTCCTAAAGTTAAGCTGCATTTGGTTAAGGAGGAGATGTTGGTCATTCAATAGGTGAGTCTGGGCCATGAAGATTCCGAGGGATTTAAATGGAAAATATTTGGTGGAGGTTCTTTGTCGGCATTGGGATTATCAAATCGTCCATCAACAGGGTAGTCATATTATTTTGGACACTGAATCTCCCTGTCATCAAAGATTGAGTATTCCTAATCACAATCCGTTGCGATTAGGGACTCTCAATAGTATTTTAAGGGCAGTCGCGTCTCATAAAGGTGTCAGTAAAGTTGATGTCATTAACACATTTTAACTACCGGGGACTATGATGGTCAGTAGGAGTGAACCGCCAGTGGCGCGCTCTCCCTAATTTGAGTGTCGTTGGAGAAGGCCGGGAGGTTCGGTGATGAGTCGAGGAAAATCAATGACGTTGAAACTCATGCCAATTTTGGAAAGTGGCGATCGCCTCACCCGTCCTGAATTCGAGCGACGCTACCAACGGATGCCTCATGTTAAAAAGGCAGAGCTAGTTGAAGGAATTGTTTACGTGGCATCTCCATTAAGGTATCGACAGCACGGTCAACCCCACAGCGATATTATGGCTTGGTTGGGAGTGTACCGGGCAACAACACCTGGAGTCTATTGTGCTGATAACACGACGGTTCGTCTGGATTTGGACAACGAACCCCAACCCGATGCTTTGCTGCGGCTCGATGAGTCGGTGGGGGGACAGTCGCGGATTGGCGAGGATGATTATATTGAAGGTGCGCCAGAGTTGATTGTGGAGATTGCGGCGAGTACGGCATCCTATGACCTCCATGATAAGCTCCAGGCGTACCGTCGCAATGGGGTTCGGGAATATCTGGTGTGGGTGGTCCTCGAAGAGGAGTTTCGTTGGTACGTTCTCGATGAGGGGGAGTATCGCCAGCAGGAACTGGACGCGGCGGGGTGTTTGAGTAGTCCGTTTTTTCCAGGGTTGCTGTTGGAGGTGAAGGCACTGTTGGCGGGGGAGATGGGGCGAGTGTTGACCCGGTTGCAGGAGGGGATTGGTTCGCCCGAACATGAGCGGTTTGTTGAGGCGTTGGGGTGAGGTCAGTCCGTCACTCGCGACACTCGGTGTCGTTGGAGACACTGGGTGTCTTAATCTGAGCCGGTGGCCGGATAGAGTGGGGGGAGTCGGCTGCGATCGCCGGTGTTGTTTCAGGAAGCGGCGGCGGAGAAAGCTCGGCGGCAGCCCGATTGGGTCGAGAGTATGATGGTCTGTAGGGGCGAACCACCAGTGGCGCGCTCTCCCTAATTTGAGTGTCGTTGGAGAATGCCGGGAGGTTCGGTGATGAGTCGAGGAAAATCAATGCCGTTGAAACTCATGCCAATTTTGGAAAGTGGCGATCGCCTCACTCGGACTGAATTCGAGCGACGCTATGGGTTGCTGCCAGAGGTGAAGAAAGCCGAATTAGTCGAAGGGGTGGTTTATATGGCATCGCCAGTTAGAGCTAGACAACATGGCCAACCTCACGGCTTCATCATGGGCTGGTTAATGGTTTATGCAGCGGCTACCCCGACTGTTATGGTGTTTGATAACACGACGGTTCGTCTGGATTTGGACAACGAACCCCAACCCGATGCTTTGCTGCGGCTCGATGAGTCGGTGGGGGGACAGTCGCGGATTGGCGAGGATGATTATATTGAAGGTGCGCCAGAGTTGATTGTGGAGATTGCGGCGAGTACGGCATCCTATGACCTCCATGATAAGCTCCAGGCGTACCGTCGCAATGGGGTTCGGGAATATCTGGTGTGGGTAGTCCTCGAAGAGGAGTTTCGTTGGTACGTTCTCGATGAAGGGGAGTATCGCCAGCAGGAACTGGATGCGGCGGGGTGTTTGAGTAGTCCCTTTTTTCCGGGGTTGGTGTTGGAGGTGAAGGCACTGTTGGCGGGGGAGATGGGGCGAGTGTTGACCCGGTTGCAGGAGGGGATGGGTTCGCCCGAACATGAGCGGTTTGTTAAGGCGTTGGGGTGAGGTCAGTCCGTCACTCCAGACACTCGGTGTCTTTGGAGACACCGGGTGTCTTAATCTGAGCCAGTGGCCGGATGGTGTGGGGGGAGGCGATGAGTTTGCCGTTGTCTTATGGGTTGACGGAGGCGGCTCAGGATAGAGTGGTCGATACGCTACGGGAGGTTTTGGGATGAGGATTCAACGAGGAGGACAAGGGCAAGACTTTGTTGAAAGTCGCGAAGACTCTTTGGTTTTGTCTGGTATTACCTGGCAACAGTTTAAGAGTTTGGAGTCGTCGTTTGCTCCCATCGCTGGGGTCAGATTAGTCTATTTGGATGGGGTTTTACAAATTGTGATTTTGGGGGATGAGCATGAGTATTATAAACGGACGATTAGCTTGTTATTAGAAGCGTATTTGAGATGTCAAGGAATTCGCTTTTATAGTCAAGGGAGTGCGACGTTGGGAGATGAGGGAGTTGGGGTTCAAAAGGAACCTGATGAGTCCTATAGTTTGGGTAGTAGAAAGGCGATCCCTGATCTAGCGATCGAGGTAGTTATGTCCAGTGGTGGAATTGATTCGCTAGAAATCTATGGCAGGCTTGGGATTCAAGAGGTTTGGTTTTGGGAGGATGGTGTGTTGACGGTCTATGCTTGGCAAGGGGAGTATTGTCAGGTCGAGAGGAGTGGTCTGTTGCCGGATTTAGATTTGGATCTGTTGAGGAAGTATATTGTGTATCACGACCAGTATGATGCGGTCAATGATTTTCTTGGAGAGTTGTCTGGCTAATCGGGGAGATACGTTTCGGTAGAGGCGGTGGAGGCGTTGGCTCGCTGGCGGGGAGCAACGGTGGGAGTTAGGGCGGCTGAGGCTATCTTGGGCAGGCGGATTGAGTGAGTCTTGTGTTAGGCTGTTTCTGATATGGCGTTTTAGGATAACACCCCATGCCTACGTCCCTGAACAAGATTTTGAATGAGGTTGAGTATCCTGATTGTGATGGATTACCCATGGCGGAAAGTGACGCAGCGCGGGATTATTTGATTTATGGAACCGAGAGCCTGAAACTGCATTTTCAGCACCGCTCAGATGTCTATGTTTCGGGTAACTTATTTGTTTACTATGAACGGGGTAATCCGAAAGCTGTCGTTGCTCCTGATGTGTTTGTGGTGTTTGGGGTTGAGGATAAACAACGGTTATCGTATAAAGTTTGGGAAGAGGATTATACACTGCCCAGTTTCATTTTGGAAATCACTTCAAAAAGTACTCGCAGTGAAGACCAAGGCACTAAAAAAGGACTTTATGCTTATTTGGGCGTTCAAGAGTATTTTCAGTATGACCCCACCTCGGATTATTTAAGTCCCTCACTTCAAGGATTGCGTTTGGTCGATGGTAATTATTTTCCGATTCCTCCCCGAGAGAGTGAACCCAGCTTAATCCTGTTTTCGGAGGTGTTGGGGTTAGAGTTACGACGTTTGCAGGATGGCAGTTTTCGCTTTTATCATCCTGAAACTGGAGAACGGCTCGGGAGTTTAAGGGAAATCGAGACATCCAGACAAGCGGAACGGGAAAAATCAGAGAAAATGGCGGAGCGATTACGGCAATTGGGCGTGAACCCTGATGATTTATCTTAAATGTCAAAAGAAGACTCCCGTTAGAGCCGAAGGCTTAGCGGTGAGATGAATTTTGACTAAAAATATGTGGTAGACTTGTGGAGCCAACGCACCCAAGTGTGCCACGAGAGGCAAGATTGGTGGTTCTCGCCAGCTAGAATGTCCGACCAAAAAGAAGTACCTGATGACAGGGGCGGCATAGTCTAAGAATGAGAAACCGAAGCGTAACCCAAGTTTTGCCGTCTGCTGCCGGACAGTCAGTGGACGTTAAACAGGTGCTTGTGGAGGGGAATCTGGACGGGGTTTCGGGGCAAAAATGCTCTGGGGCTAGACAAACAGTCATGAAGCAAGAATCCCCCGTTATAATCTTTGATTTAACGGCGGGAGTGTCAAAGTTTTGAGTGACGATGATCGGCTATTGGCGCAAGGGGGGGACAGAGGGGGAGTTTGAGCGGCGGCTGGATTGGGTCGAGAGTATAATGGTCTGTAGGGGCGAACGGCCGTTCGCCCTCCCTAATTTGAGTTTGGAGGCAATCCGGGAGATGTTGGATATTACTCAGGTGCGTGTTCAGGATACGCAATTTTATAAGGATGTGTTGCAAAAGACCCAGGGGCAGGTGGAGTCTGACCTGGTGCTGCGTCTGTTGACTCGGCGCTGTGGGGAGTTGTCTGAGGAGCAGCGGCAACGGGTTAAGGACCTATCAGCACCTCAGCGGCAGGCGCTGGCGGAGGCGTTGTTGGAGTTTACGGGGATGGGGGATTTTGAGGTTTGGTTGGCGCGGCTGGGTTGAGTTGGTGTTGTGTTAGGTGGCGGTTGAACGCTAGACACTCGGTGTCTTAACCTTAGCCAGTAAAGGGTCTACGAACTTGGAACTATGATAGGAGCGGACGATGAAAACTATTGAAACTCAACAGGCTAAACAGCAGTTAGATGAGATGATTGACCAGGTTATTTTAGATGTTGAACCGACAGTCTTACGGAATCAAAAGGGTCAAGAAGCGGTTTTGATGTCGTTGGAAGAGTTTAGTGCTTGGCGGGAAACGGTTTATCTTTTGTCAAATCCAGCAAATGCGGTTCATCTTCTTGAGTCGATTAAGCAGGCTGAGTCAGGTCAGACTGTTATCAAGGAACTTCTGGATGAATGAAGGTCAGTTTTACTGAGTTGGCTTGGTCTGACTATCTCTGGCTACAAAAGGGGGATAAGAGACTGTTAAAACGAGTCAATCTTCTGATTAAAGATGTGATGAGGGATGCCTTTGAGGGAATTGGCAAGCCAGAACCTTTGAACAAAAATAGCGACGCATTCTCCCACCTCGCCGAACGGCAGGTGGGGGTCAAGGAGCCGCCGAACTCAAAGCCTTGGGGTATCATACCGTTATGGTAACCAAGAAACCCACATCAATCATCCGTACAGACACATGGAATCTTAACCCGACAGCCGGGCAGCGAGTTCTGCTGAGCCAAACGGTTAAGGTCTACCGTCGTGTCTGTCGGCATTTGATGGGGATTCTCTTAACCCATTGGTCATCTCTAGGAGCGTTATCGAGCCAAAAACGGGTTCTAGCCGTCGAGAAACTCATTCACCAAACCGCGAAGAACCCTCAGCCAAAATACCGGCCATTTGACCAGACCTTTTACAAATTCCCCAGCTACTACCGAAGAGCCGCCATCGTCTTCGCTGCTGGCCAGGTCAGTAGCTACATGACTCGGTATCGGGAATGGCAATCGGGGACTCGTCAACGTCGGGATGCCAAACCTCCAGGCCTCAATCCCAACAGTGGCTGTTATCCCACCTTGTATAAAGGTCAATGCTATAAGCTGCATGGGTACCACCGCATCGAAATCAAAGTCTTTAACGGAACCGATTGGGTTTGGACAACCGTTCAGATTACAGGCCTACGAGAACGGCACACCGTAGACAGCAACAAGCTACTGTCACCCTCCCTAATTTTTAATGAGCAGAAGAATGTCTGTCATCTCTCAGTTCCCTTTGAGTGCCATCCACTCAAACGGGAGGGAGATGGCAATGTGGTGAGTGTTGACCTAGGTATCAACACCACCGCTACCGTTGCAGTCGTGAATTTTGACGGCACTGTAATCCATCGGGAATTTATTCACCCAGGAAGAGACATCGACCGTCGGGATAAGCGACTGAAATCGGTATCCAAACGAGCTAGCCAAACGATGGGGAACGGTGGACGTCTCCAAAAAGGCTTCTGCTCCCATACCTACCGCAAATGCCGTAACATCAACCGTCAAATCGGGCAGATTGTCTCGAAGCGTATCGTGCAAATTGCCCGACAATTCCAAGCCGATGCCATTGTCTTTGAGAACCTGAAAGGATGGAAAGCTAAGGGGGGACGAAAACGCTCCAACCTGCGCCAACGCTTTCATGGGTGGCTCAAGGGTATGATTCGAGACTTGACGGAGATGAAGTGGCAAGAGATGGGCGGTCAGGTCATTGATGTCGTTGCCGCCTATACCTCAAAGCTGGCTTATGACGGCAGTGGCGTGGTGCGGCGCGACTCCAAAAACTATGCGCTGGCTAAATTTTCTTCGGGCAAGCGATACAATGCCGACCTCAATGGGGCGCTCAATATTGCTGCCCGAGGTATTCTTCAGCTCACTCGCCGAAAGGACAGTGAGGAACGTTCGAGCCAACGTTCTCGACGTTCGCCTAGAAGCTGGGCTTGTTTGTGTGACCTGTGGACTAGCACAGTCCCTGGTTAGCACTGACACCCCCACCTCGCCGTCAGGCAGGTGGGGTGAGCTTCATGGTACAGATGCCTTCGGATGTCAAGAACACTGAACTCGACGTTTTGGTGCTATTCCAAGCGACGACCTCTCCAGGACAAGAGCAAGTCGCTAAAGACCACAAGTGGCCGTCAGATTTCTTTGAAAAAACTTGGGGAAGCTGTGCGGATGCTCCCATTATCATTGATGAAGAAGGCGTTTCTACGGAATTAGACGATCCGCCAGAAGACTTGTTCGCCGGGCTTTGATCCAAAACAGTCCCTCCTGCTGATTGAGTGGGGGGAGTCGGTTGCGATCGCCCCCGCTGAGGTATAGTTGAGTCCTTCTGAGAGGGGATGGATTTGGAGAGGAACGTTGGGGACGTCAGGGTTACGATAGCCAGTGACCTCAGCGGTTAAGGCTGAGGATGTTAGTTGCATTTGAGGACTAGGTTCAACAGGAAACTCTAATCATGAATCAGCGTACGTTACAGCTCAATTTGCCTAATACAATTGAACAAAGTGATGAAGAATTGCGGTTATTGATAGCAGCTAAACTGTATGAAAATGGAATATTGACGTCAGGGCAAGCCGCTGATTTGGCGAATTTAAGCAAAAGAGACTTTATTGGACGTATTGGTGATTATAATGTGTCGTTGTTTAGCACGTTAGTTGAGGATTTAGAATCGGATATCGCCAATGCCTAATGTTGTTATTTCTGATGCGAGTTGCTTGATCGTACTCAGTAAAATTGGGGAATTAGAGCTGCTGTATCTGCTTTATGGTCAGGTTTATATCACTCCTGAGATAGCAAGGGAATTTGGAGAAGATTATCCTAGTTGGATTATTGTTGAGACGGTTCAAGATAAAGCTTGTCAAAAAAGTCTTGAAACAAGATTAGATGTTGGAGAAGCCTCGGCAATTGCTTTGGCAATAGAGAAGACAGATTCGCTGGTTATTTTAGATGATTTAAAGGCCAGAAAATTTGCAAGAAAACTTGATTTAGCTTTAACAGGAACTCTGGGAGTGGTTAGTAAAGCGAAAGAGCGGGGATATTGCGATAAAATTAAACCAATTATTGAAAAAATTGGACAAAGCAATTTTCGGATTTCTCAGCAGGTTATCAATAATTTATTGTCGAGATATGGAGAGGAGTAAACTCGACTCCTGTCTTTTGTCTTTAGACCGGGGTGAGCTAGGGTGGGCGAGTCTGCTGCGATCGCCCCCCCAGAGAGATAAAGGAACCCCAGTGCGTTCCCACAGGGGTCTGGGCAGGCACAAGGCACTGCCCCTACGAATTACGAATCGGTATGGGAATCGGGTAGGGGCGAACCCTTGTGGTCGCCCAGGGGGGTGGAGGAACCCCGGACGATCGCCCCCCAGAGAGATAAAGGAACCCCAGCGCGTTCCCACAGGGGTCTGGGCAGGCACAAGGCACTGCCCCTACGAATTACGAATCGGTATGGGAATCGGGTAGGGGCGAACCCTTGTGGTCGCCCAGGGGGGTGGAGGAACCCCGGACGATCGCCCCCGCTGAGGTATAAAGGAACCCCGACGCGTTCCCAAGTTCTGCTGGGTTGGCTGGATCGCCTCTAGTGTCCCTCGTCCTCCCCCTCCTGTCCCCCTCGTGTTATGGCTGTGGCATGACCGGCTCCGAGGGTGGCTCTGCCGCCTGATAGAGTGGGGGGAGTCTGCTGTGATTGAGTGATGAAAACGGATAAACTTTTTTACCGCATTTTCCTGTTGGAACCGAACTTGGTGGCGGAGTTAATACCGGACCTACCTCCCGACTGTCGCTTTGACTATGTTGCCCCAGTCCTGAAGGAACGCGAACGTCGCTTGGATGGGGTGTTGCTGCCGTTGGGGGATGACCCGAGTTTACCTCTGGTGTTTCTGGAGGCGCAGATGCAAGGTGACCCTGGGTTTTATCGCCGTTTTTTTGCTCAGGTGTTTCTCTATCTGGAACAGTATCAGGTGGTACGACCTTGGCGGGGTCTGTTGTTGTTCCCTCGGCGAACCTTGAATTTTGGGGAGGAGAACCCCTATCAAGGGGTGTTGGCGACGCAGGTGGAACGGTTTTATCTGGAAGATTTGATTCCCTTGCAGGAGTTGACGCCGAATTTGGCTCTGTTGCGATTGTTGGTGTTGTCGGACGAGGAGGCGCCGGAAAATGCTCGTCGGCTGTTGGCGCAGGGGGGGACGGAACGGGAGTTTGAGCGGCGGCTGGATTTGGTCGAGAGTATAATGGTGAGCAAGTTCCCTAATTTGAGTTTGGAGGCAATCCGGGAGATGTTGGATATTACTCAGGTGCGTGTTCAGGATACGCAGTTTTATAAGGACGTGTTCGAGAAGGGACAGGAGCAGGGTTTGGAGCAGGGTTTGGAGCAGGGAGAGTCGGCACTGGTGCTGCGTCAGTTGACTCGGCGCTGTGGGGAGTTGTCTGAGGAGCAGCGGCAATGGGTTAAAGGACTATCAGCACCTCAGCGGCAGGCCCTGGCGGAGGCGTTGTTGGAGTTCACGGGGATGGAGGATTTTGAGGCTTGGTTGGCGGGTTTGGCTTAAGGGTTGGCTGTCGATTTTTTCCCTTGTGTTATGGCTAGGGTGGGGGAGTCGGTTACGATCGCCCCCCAGGGGTATAAAGGAACCCCAGCGCGTTCCCACAGGGGTCTGGGCAGGCACAAGGCACTGCCCCTACGAATTACGAATCGGTATGGGAATCGGGTAGGGGCGAACCCTTGTGGTCGCCCAGGGGGGTGGAGGAACCCCGGCGATCGCCCCCCCAGAGAGATAAAGGAACCCCAGCGCGTTCCCACAGGGGTCTGGGCAGGCACAAGGCACTGCCCCTACGCCTTGACCCGAGAACGTAGGGGCGTACCCTTGTGGTCGCCCAGAGGTGTGGCGGAACCCCGGACGATCGCCCCCCAAAGTTATAAAGCAACCCCAGCGCGTTCCCAAGTTCTGCTGGGTGGGCTGGATTGTGGGGGCTAGACACCCCGTGTCATAAGTTTTCTCCATGAGTCTGAGTTGCGACGGCTCAGGAGCTGGGGCGATCGCAGGCCGGACATTAGCCGTTCGGGCGATCGCAGGGATAGAATTAGGCATCCGGGCGATCGCAGAGATAGAAGTATGGCAACACCAACTGTACAACAACAGCTTTATTCAGTCGAAGAATACCTCGAACTGGAAACTCGGGCCAGCGAACGTCATGAGTATATTAATGGGGCAATTATTCCAATGGCTGGGGGGTCTCAAAAACACAACAGAATAAAGGTCAATTTAATTGTTGCCATTGGGGTTGCGCTCCAAGATACCCCGTATCGGGTCTTTGATAGTGACCAGCGGCTGTGGATTCGGGAAACTCGTACGTTTACCTATCCGGATGTGGTTGTGGTTCGAGAACCGATTATTACTGCCGATCACGATACGACCGCGATTACCAATCCGAAACTGATTGTCGAAGTTCTGTCTGACTCGACTGGCAACGATGACCGCAGCCAAAAGTTTGTCACCTATCGGAGTCTGCCCAGCGTTCAAGACTATCTCCTTATTGAACAAAATAGCGTTCAAGTTGAACAGCACATGAAGCCAGGCGATCGCCACGGGTTACTGGCGATTCACGGCGATCGCCATGCTACAATCCCCTTGGCTTCGATTCCTGTTGAGATTGCGATCGCCGACCTCTATCATCGCCTCTAGTGTCCCTCGTCCTCCCCATTCGACATCCCCGTTCCGTGGAGGCGGTTGAGGCTTTGGCCCGTTGGCGGGGGGCTACGAATTTTTCGGGGTTGGTGTTGGCGGTGAAGGCACTGTTGGCGGGGGAGATGGGGCGGGTTTTGAGGCAGTGGCAGGAAGGGTTGGGGTCGTGGCGATCGAGATTTGATGGTAAGGCACAGGAGTCGGGAGAGTCTGACCGGGTGATGTGTCGGTTGACTCGGCGCTGGGGAGAGTTGTCTGGGGAGCGGTGGAAATTGGTTAAGGGACTGTTGGCGTTGCAGTGGGAGGCATTGCTGGATTTTACGGAGATGGATGATGTTTAGGCTGGGTTGGCGGGTTTGTCTTAAGTTCTATTAGGTTGACTGGGTTGGCGTTAGGATTAAGGATATGGAGTTTGGGGTATCAAGGGTTGTCTGAGGTTTAGTATGATAAGGTCTAGGTAGACTGGGGAGGTTACTGAGGCCTTGAGGTGCAGTGGAGAAAAATATGAGATGAGGGCAGGTGATTAACTATCTGCGCCAAGAGCCATGTCAGGGAGTCACAGGGTTGGTTAATTACTTGAAGCATCATTAAAAGCGCATCATTGACTACCAAGCTTGGTAGGAGGCGGGACACTCGATGGGTTCGGGTCGGGTCGAGTCCCTGGTCAAACAAATTGGACTCAGGGTGAAATTGCCGGGGGGCAATGGCGAAGGGAGAATGTGCCGAAGGTATTGATGCGTCGCTGTACTTACCTCAATGGAGACTTGGCGGCTTAGTTACTCCAGGTACGCCCATCTATTTTGAGTAAAGATACTCATAGCCTTACTGAGATGCACCCAGTTGTCTTTGATTCCCGGGACTCAGTGGGCTGCCCGTTTTGTCAATCTTCCCCACCTGAATGATCAAAGATTGACTTTCATTCAGAAAACGGATATAATGGGGGAGTTTTTGGGTGTCTTCTAAACTTATAGCTTCTTAGTCAGCATTTTTGGGTATACCTGACCCGAAATTGCTTAGGTTCGACTCGTAAAAATAGTGCAAAGATGACAAGAGTAAAATTGCCGACAACATCCGAGAGTCAAAACTTTTGAAGGTATGAGAGCATCAATGACACCTTACTATTCTGAAGGGTTAAGATAGAAATTCTCTCATGAGCGCATTGTCAACGAATTAGGTAAGCAGTTTTTATGAAGTCCCTAGAGAATTTGTACAGTCTTGTCAAGTCAAATCCGTATTCACCAGATCTATACAAGTCAATCGGTGATTACTTTATGTATGAGCGAAAAATCGATCAAAAAGCGATTGCAGCCTATCGTCTGGCCTCAGAATTTAAAAAGTCTCAGTCCCTAATCGATAAAAAACCAACCTACACTCCTAACTATTCCGAGGCAATGGAACGCTGCGAATCTCAAAGACTGTCAGGGGAAGTTAGTGAAAATAATATTGAAAATTTACCTACTAACCAAAAATTTCAGACTTGCCGTTACAGCCTGCCTCATTTAGGGGTGGAGGAACTCTTCGATGCTTTGAACGAGTTAAAAGTCAACTATGTAATCCTTAGATGGTTTGAGGACTTGCCCAGTCTTGACAACATCAAGGATCTTGATTTTCTAGTTGCGGATGAGGACTTAGTAAAGCTAAATGCTGTTTTTCAACCACAGCCGGCTAGGGGATCGATAAGATGTGATGTGTACAGTGTCACCGGAATACCAGGTAGTAACTATGAATGTCTGCCTTATTATGAAGCAAGACTAGCGCAAGAAATACTGAACAATGCAACGTACTATAAGTCAAGGTATCGTGTTCCCGACTTGAAACGGCATCTTCTGTCTTTGGCGTATCCGTATCACGGTCTTTTTCATAAAGCGGGCTCGATTGGTATGCCTGTGTATTCAAAGTTAGATGAGCAAGAAACTATTCCCGGAAATCATGATTATGTATTTGTTTTAGGAAAACTTGCGCGTGAGCTTGGGATTGATTTTGAGCCGACATTAGCAGGTCTATACAAGTTGCTTTTAAAGTATGACTGGATACCCAGTATCGACCTTGTTCGGAAATTGTCAAATCAACGACCCCTTTTAAGAGGGTTATACCCTCCTGCAAAACCCCATGATTTACAGAAGGGAGAGCTGGCCGTCTTCTTGATTCGAGAGTGGGCAGATAAGAACGCATGGACAGAAAACATTATTCACTGGATAGCTGCTACAGGCTTTGACATAAAGCTAGCATTTCGCTTAACCCCAGAACAGAAAAAACGCGTTGCAAGCCGTATTCGTGGCGGGAGTTGGCATGGGGGATCAGTTTATGTTTCAGGTGGACTGCCTACTGTCATGGTAATTGCCTACGACCACTCTCCCATATTAGCTAGCCCTCAAGCTAAACAAATGCACCCCTATCTGAGTAATCAGAGGGTACTGTCAACCAAATATAAGATACGAAATACTATTAACAGAACTTTACCTAGAAGTTTTCAAGTTAATTCTATCCACTCTAGTGATGATGGATTGGAAGCTTACCAGTATGTGAGCGTTGCTGGCGGACAATCATTGGTCGAATATATCAATGAAGCTATCAAGCGTAGCTATCCAGGAAATTTGGTAGATGAGGCGTAAACCCGAGTTGGGTAAGCCGTTGACCTTAGTTAGATAATTGATTCAGCCAACAGTCACCACATTGTTATGATTCAGAGTCGGACAGTCCAAGAAACACTACACAACAAAAGAAGAGATGCGCAAGTTTTGGCTTCAAAGCTAAGGTTGGACTATAAGTCAGGTGCTCCAATCGAGTTAGATGATGTTAAACTTTTATCTATGGCTCGTGATGCAAATAAATTTAGGTTTAGGGTTCCAATTGAAAAATGTGTTTGGGGTCATGGTTGGAGGTATCTACCTGGAGAGCATCCGTTTATAAATTTTTACTTTTTAGAAGAGAGCCTTGATGAATTTTATCAAAAATTTTGTCCAGCGAACTTTCTAGAAGGTATAACTTTTGACTCGAAAAATAGAAATAAATCGGTTCCCAAGCGTTTCTGGATAGATAAGATTATTCCCGATACTCCTCTATGCGAAGGAGGACTAAATGAGGAGGTATATGGTAAAAAGACTCATGGACCAGTCCATCCTAAAAAACTTGAACTTGAGAAGTCAAGGCTGAGAACAGTTCAAAAGTCAATTCGTACTTACGGCTATGATCCTTTAATTTCAGATCATGACTTGTATGGTCACTTTTTGGTCAAAAAAGATGATTTTCTATTTGTTGTTATTGGTGGTGCCCACCGTTCTGCAGCTTTGGTAGATTTGGGTTGGACTACTCTTCCAGCGGTATTTTTGATGGGGCTTTACAGCATGCCTAGAATCGTCAGTGAGTGGAATTTAGATTTTTTGAGCGGAATAGCTTATTCTGAGGAAGAGTTGCCGATTATCCAAACAGTTTTTCACGCCTACTTTGACGAAGATTTGAGGGAAAAGCGTAGACGAAGATTAGGCACATGGATGGAATCGGCACGAGCTAAAGTTACTCCCGCAGCCGCCTCATCTATTGTGGTATTTTAATTTGGACTTGGCAAAGTTATTTGATAGAATAAAACCATCAAATTTCGCTTGATACCAAGGTTTATGTTTTTGACCATTTTCTTAAAACGGCTGTTGCAGAACCTTCCAGTGTCCAGATACAAAATCCTCTAACAGGCAGTAAGCTTGCCAACTTAGGCTTTATGAGAGGCTATAGGGATCAGCCAAAGTTCCATCTTCACTGAAAACTTTGCCTAGGAATACATGGATAATTTTTTTAGAATTTCAACTAGCAAGTATCCAGCTCCCATGGACCAAATAAACTTAGAAAAAAAAGTTAATATTGTCGCTCTGGCAAATAACAACTATGCGAAATATCTGTGCGTTACATTGTTATCCATCCTGGAAAATTCTAAAGTCCAGGATAGAGTTAAATTTTGCTTTTCAATTCTTGATCGTGAAATTACAGAGAAGAGTAAATTTTTGATTGAGTCATGCTTGAAATCTAGATCTCATAAAAATTTTGAATTTGACTGGATACCCCTATCATCATCTTATATCGAAAAGAGATTTGGTTTTTTGCTCAAGAATCTTAAAACAGTTCAAAATTTTCCGGTCTATCTTACGTTTGATGCTTGCAATCTTGTTCGATCAACTTCTGATAAAATAATTTGTATTGACTCTGATACACTTGTCTTGGGAGATATTTTAGAATTGTGGGATATACCTATGGATGATTATCCAACCCTTGCTGCTATAGATTTAGGATTTCCTCGGTTTAAATATCGTCAGTGGCCAATGCATAAATTCCCAAAAGCTTTCAAGCAGTGCCATCCTCAAACTCCATACTTTAATTCGGGTGTGGTGGTTATTGATGTTCAGAAATGGAAAAAGCTTGACATTCCTGAAATAGCATTGATTGAAGCAATTACAGCAGTGAAAGAAGATCCTTCCAGTCTTGAATACAGTGAGCAAGATCCGTTGAATTTGGCCTGGAAAGGTAATGTAAAACAGATGCACTTGGAATGGAATGCCCAATCTTCTTTATTTTTTAAGCCAAATTCTCGAATGCAGATGGAAAATATAGACGTGGAGACTGCCATCCAATCACCGAAAATAGTTCATTACACCATGCCTTACTGCAAACCGTGGCGACCCAACTGCACTCATCCATTAGCCCATCTTTATCAACCCTATTTAAGCTATGTAGAGCGACATTTTAGTCAGTATGAGAGAATTAATTTCTTCTAAATTTTAGGTCATCTCCCTGTTCTCTAATTTTCAAGATGACGATCATTACATCTCTTCCCAGGAAAAACTTTAGCTGATCTGACTATAGTTTTGAGTTTAGATTTTAAAAATCCGTCGGAGTTGCTTATGCTATAAGACCTCTAGAACTCACGTAGGATAAGGGTCTTCCTGTGATTGCCAGAAGATGGATATCTCGTTAAAAGTTAAACATTTTCCAGGATGCTGTTATGGGAACCCTAACCTCAACTGAGTCGTCCGTCCCTATGGTAGGATCTGCAACTGAACTGCCTTAGACCCCTTCATGGGTGTTTTTGCGTGGCTTACATGATGGACATTCCTATCTAAGCCACATTATGGTCATATAAAACTGTCTATTTTCATTGGCAATGCCTAACCCTCAGTTCCACCCAGCCATGGCCATCTCTGAGCCGTCACTCCCAACCTATGATTACCCATCTTTTAATGCCGCCGTCTTTTACCAACCCATTGGCTATTTTCATCGGCCGACTATTCTTTCTAAACAAGAGATTCTTTGCGGAAGCTTTTTTAAAAATACTTCGGCAAACGGTCAAATCAAAACACTGAAAACCCCAAATAAAGTTTATGATATCGCTCCCATCCTCTCCCAAATTCCGAATCATCAAGCCCCAGAACTCTTGCTAGTTAGAACTGATGCTGCTGGACTGAACTTTCCCATCAACTTAAAAGTCGCCAAATGTCCCAAAGTTTTACTAATTGGTGACACTCACCACATGTATAAACCGTTACGAACACTCATCGATTATGCCCATCATGAGCCATTCGACTATATTATCCTTGAACATGTGTATCGCCACTTTCACTTTTTCAAAGAATCAGGCTTAAAAAATCTATTTTGGCTCCCCAACTTCAGTATTTATCCTCATATCCAAGCCCCCAAACAGCAGCATACTCATCGCCTATCCTTCGTCGGTCAAGTGGGAAAATACCATCCCTACCGACGCTATATGCTCCAACAAGTCATAGCAGCCGGATTGCCCCTGAATGTCTTTCAAACGGGTGCATCTCAGTTAGGCGCGATGAGTATATTTACTCAGGACAAATGGGTGTACTTGGAGTAATTAAGCCGCCAAGTCCCCATTCAGGTAAGCACAGCGATGCTTCAACACCTTTGGCACATTCTCCTCTCGCCATTGTGCCCCAGGCAATTTCACCCTGAGTCCAATTTGTTTGACCAGGGACTCGACTTGACCCGAACCAATTGAATGTCCCGCTTCCTGCCAGACCTGGTAGTCAATGATGCGCTTAGAATGATGCTTCAAATAGTTGATAAATCTCGTAGCTCCCCGACATCGCTCTTGGCGCAGATAGCGAATCACCTGACGGGTCTCCCCTCGCCACAACAAGGCTCGTATCCGCGATAGCTGGGCAGCTGTGCCTTGTACCTTATGAGCATTCTCCATCAGATGATACCAATCGAGGACTTCGATACGTTGCTCTGGTGTCCCGATACCGTCAAAAATGTTCCAGACCCCATCATGACCATCTCCGAGACTGATAAATAGCTCGGCTAGTAGCTGGATATTCACCCAGTCGATTAGTCCTTCATTATCTTTAAAGAACGCTACACCTCCATGCTCGTGGACATTTAAGGCTTTGTACTCTCGCCACTGACCCGGTTGACCCTCCTCAGTTCGAAGGCGAATCATCCCACCATCGAGGCTGAGTTCCTCTATTGGTTCAGTGACCTCGACCTCACACCAGTCCTCTCGCTGGACAAAGCGTTGGAGCGTACTGTGGGAAATGCTCAGCCCAGTCAGCATGGCGATATCTTCTTCGGCTCTTTGGTAAGAGGCGTTGGCAGTGACAACGGCACAACACTTGAAAAAATAGGGACTCCAACGAGTTCTGGGTTCGACTTGTAGTTGTTGGGCTTGAGCTGTGGTGAGGGTGAGTCGGCCCAGGATGCTGGTTAGGGTGCGTTGTTTTCCGGTCGGTCGGTCGGTCGCCGCGTTGATAAAAAAATTCCCAGTTGAGGCAAAACATGTTCTTGGGCTTGAGCTCGAACGTTTTTCTCAATGCCTTCGAGGGTGGTCAGTTCAGCCGGGTCAGCTTCCTGGTAGAGAATCTTGGCAATTGCATCAAGATGTTGTTGGAGTTCAGCCTGCTTTTGAGGATTCATGGCTCAGGGGTGGTCAACAAGGCCTCCATTGTAATAGATGGACTGTTTCGAGGGAAACTGTCATTGAGTATAATTACTCACTCGCCTAACTGAGATGCACCCTTTCAAACCTCACAACCTAAAGCCGCAGAAATCTACGCTAACTCGCTGATTAACCTTAATGTCAGCTTAAATGACGATATCAACCTGAGAAACCTGGAAGTCTTAGCGAGTGGAGGATTTTTATTGACCGATAAACTTCGACATCAGTCCGGGTTTAACCACTTATTTGAAGACGGGAAACATCTTGTTACCTATGAAGACAAACAGGATTTAGAAGATAAAATAAAATACTTTCTCCAAAATCCCACAGCAGCATTTGACATCGCCACAGCCGGACACCAGTTGTTCCTAGAAAAACACCGTCCGGAAATCAAAGTCAATGAGCTGTTAAACTTCATCAATCAGCAAGCCCCCCACCCCATTTATCAGCATACTATCGATCGCCGTTCATCCTATCAGCAGCCGAAACACCCATCCCAGTCAGCATACCGCCATCGCTTATCCATCCATGAGTATATCCAGGAAAAACATCGAGTCATTCCCAAAACCGTCGGGATTTTTGACCCAAACACCCCTCCCGAACTCATTGCTGATGCAGCCGACTTATCTCGTCTAACCCTGTACTGGGTTCAAGATTGCGGTCAACCTCCCTGCCAATCTCTCACAGAGTCCCGTCAAATCCTTGAAAACCGTGATGTACTCCAGTATATTCAGCCTATCGATTCCAACCGCCTGAGTCACGAACTCAACCAGTTAGAGCCAGAAACCTTTCGCTTTGCTGTCTTTAACATCGAGACAACACCCCTACCCGAAATCCAGGAGCTATCGCGACGCTTCCAACTCAACGCCTTCATCTTCGTCAAAAACGGTTGTGAGCGTCTCTCCACCGACGAACAAGCACAACTCCAACAAGCCCTGCCAGCCGGGCAGTTCAGCCAGGACTGCCACGACCCCGTTGTTTACCGAGCCAATCGTTCCTCTCAACCCATGCCCAGCCAACAACTGACCCAACCCCTCTCCCCCCAACAGCTCACCCAACTCTTCCAAACCTACCAACAAAACCCCAACGACCCCAACACCCTCAACGCCCTCCGCCAACTCCGCGCCACCGTCGCCCAACAGTGGCTCAACCTCCCCAACGACCAACTCGAAACCCACTTCAATGGCCAACTCGGGCAACTCCACAAAGCCCTCTGGCAAAGCGGCCTCAAAAACGAACCCCCCACCCCAGACGACCAAACCACCATCGCCCAACTGCGGCAAACCCTCAGCCAAGGCCTCCAGGCCCCCGGCGCCCTGCAAGCATTCCTCTGCGCCACCCTCTACGGCTACCCCCACCAATTCAACATCCAGTACCACAACGCCCCCATCCCCAACTGGATGACCGAACTCTACCTCACCTATCTCTTCGAGTCCCCCCGCCTCTTCAAAGACCTCGGAGAAGTCGACCAATACCACCAATACTTCACAGACTGGACCCACTACCTCCAGCAAAAACGCCTCAGCCAACCCGACAGTCCCGCCAGCCAACTCCTGGCCAAAGCCTACGCCAACCTAGCCAACCTCACCCCCCTCTGCTTCAGCCGCCGCGACTCACGCCGCGTCCAAGAAACCCGAGCTGCCCTGCTCGAACAATACCTCGAACAACAAGGCGCCCAACTCGACTATACCTTCCCCCCCCCGGCCCGAGCAGCGACCCATCCGCTTCGGCATCCTCTGCCTCAACACTCTCCCCAGTGCCGAAACCTTCACCACCCTCCCCGCCTTCCAACACCTGGACCGCAACCAATTCCACATCTACCTCTACGCCCTGCAAACCACCGGCCATCCCTACGAACGCCATTGTCAAGACTGCGCCGACCAGGTTCGCACCCTCCCCGCCGATAACCTGCAAGAAATGGTCAACCAAGTCCGGGCCGACGACCTGGATGTGCTGCTCATCGGCACCAACATCACCGCCCGCTCCTACCCCCTGACCCTCCTGAGTCTGCACCGCCTGGCCCGCATCCAAGCCACCGGCCTCTCCGCCCCCACCACCACCGGGATGCGCAACCTCGATATCTACATCGGCGGCTCCCTCACCGCCACCAACCCCGACCAGTACAGCGAACAACTGGTCACCGTCGAAGGGTCTGGCCTCTGCTTCCAATTTCCCCCCAACAACGACCGCCCTACCCTTAACCTGCACCGTTCCAACTGGGGACTCCCCGAAGACACCACCATTTTCATCTCCGGGGCCAACTTCCGCAAAATCACCCCAGAACTCCGCCACACCTGGGCCAAACTTCTAGCGAGAGTTCCCAACGCCATCCTTGTCCTTTACCCCTTCAGTCCCCACTGGGGACAACCTCCCCAAATCGAGCAGCCCTTCTTCCGCCAGATGCAAGCTGCCCTCATACAAGAAAACGTAGACCCCAAACGGCTGCTACTCATCAAACCCCTAGCCAATCGCCCTGATGTCCATCACCTCCTACAACAAGCCGACATCTATCTCGACTCCTTCCCCTACTGCGGTTCCGCCTCAGTCCTCGACCCCCTACAAGTCGGACTCCCCGTCGTCGCCCTAGAGGGGTCAGAACTCCGATTCCGCCAATCCGCCGCCCTGCTACAAGAGCTGGGCCTCCCCCACCTTATTGCCAACAGCGAAGCCAGCTACCTAAACCTCGCAGTCGAACTGGCCAACCAGCCCCAATGGCGGCACAGCCAATCCCAACAGATTCAACAGGCCATGGCCCAAACCCCCCCCCTTCCTCGACGGTCGTGCCTTCGCCGCTAAAATGAGCCTTCTCCTACAACAGCTCGTGCAACAACTCTCTCAACCTCAAGTCAGCTATGTTGAATTTTAAGAGCTGTCCCCGGTCTGGCCCTGCCTCATCCCTCGCCCCCTTTCAAGACCATGGCCCAACTATCCCCCCTAGCCCAAGCCATCAAACAACAGCACCTCACCTATCTCTCCGAGCAAAAATTACATCATCGTCTTAAACAGATTCAACAGAATCAAACCCCCGGCGATATCATCGAAACCGGAGTAGCCCTGAGAGGTTCAGCGATTCTCCTCGCCCGTCTCATGCCCCCCACCGCCGAATTTCATGGTTACGATGTCTTCGGCATGATTCCGCCCCCCTCCCCTAACGATGACCCAAAATCCCATCAACGGTATCAAATCATCGCCCAGGGAGCCTCTCCCGGACTAGGGGGACATCGCTACTATGGCTATGAACCCAACCTCTATCAGAAAGTCCTCGACCATTTCCAAGCCTTTGGTCTCCACCCCAACAACCCTCGCCTCCATCTTCATCGCGGCTACTTTGAAGACACCTTAACATTCCGGCCCGACCAAACCATTGCCCTAGCTCATCTCGACTGTGACTGGTACAAATCCGTCAAAACCTGCCTCACACGAATTTATCCCGCCCTCAGTCCCGGTGGCTATCTTATCCTAGATGACTATTATGACTACGGAGGCTGTCGCCAGGCAACCGATGAATTCCTAGCCCAACATTCAGACCTCCAGGTAGTCATCTCCCAAGAAAACCTAGTTCTACAAAAAAGCCCTCGCGCGTCTGCGAAGTCTCAGCTAACTATCTTTTAAATCCACAAACGTAGGGGCAATCCCTTGTAGTTTCCCAATCCATAAACCTAGGGGCAATCCCGTGTGGTTGCCCAGTCCATGGGGTAATCTTGTGGTTGTCCAGTCCAGGCAGTCGATATCTTCAGCGAAACAGTAATGACGTCAAATCGCACAGAGCTCTATCAGACATTTCTCTCCGCCCTCAGCCCCCTCAAAGATATCAAAACTTGCATCCTAATCGACTGTCCCAACCATCTCAACATCGGCGACCATCTCATTTGGCTAGGAACACTCCTCTACCTGCAAGACATTAGCAAAACCCACATCACCCAAATTACCACGTCCGACGACCTCAACTCTGACCACCTATCCCAAACCCCTCAACAGCCAATTCTCTTTCATGGTGGCGGCAACCTCGGTGACCTATGGCACTATTACCAACAAATCCGAGAAACCGTTATCAGCCAAAACAAACATCGACCCATTTACATCCTCCCCCAAACCATCTACTTTCGTGACCCCCAGAACCTAGACATCGCCAAACAGGCCTTTAACGCCCATCCCAACCTTACCCTCTTTTGTCGGGACTCCATCAGTTATACCCTAGCCCAACAGCATTTTTATAACTGTAAACTTATCCTCGCTCCCGATATGGCCTTACAACTACTTAACCCAACGTATCAACTTTCTGACCTATATCATCCAACTCAATCTCCGTACCCCTTATATCTGAAACGTCAAGACCAAGAAGACACCAAAACCCTATCCAACATCCTCACCAACGCCCTCTCTCAACACTGCCAAATCGAAGATTGGACCAGCCTCAACCTCAAAAGCCCCTTCCTCCTTATCCGTAAAGTTCTCTCTCACGCCCCCCTACCCGACATCAGCCGTCATCCCATTTACCGTAAAATCCAATATCTCCCGACCCCCAGCCAACAAAACCTCACCGCCAATCTTCTCTATCTCGGGATTCAGCAATTTTCCCAATATCCCCTAATTATCACCAACCGCCTTCACGGTCACATTCTCTCACTACTGCTCCAACGACCGAATATCCTTCTCCCCAACTCCTACCCCAAAAACCAAGCCTTTTACAAAACCTGGACTCACCCAGACCCAGCCAGTCACTTTTGTGAAACACCTGACCAACTCCTGCAAACCCTCAACTCCCTGACCTCGATATCCTGAACCACTCCAATCATCATGACCCAAACATCTAACCTCAAGTCTGGAGTATCTGTTATTAGTTGCTGCATGAACCGCAACGCCAATCTACAACAAGCCATTAACAACTGGCTTCAATTTCCCGACATTCATGAAATCATTGTCATCGATTGGTCTTCTGAAATACCAGTTTCTAAAACACTCGGTCTTATTCGAGATTCTCGCCTTAAAATCGTCCGAGTCAACGAAGAACAGCATTGGATTTTATCCTATGCCTTCAATCTAGCAGCCAGCCTCACCTCCTACCAAAAACTGCTAAAGCTGGATGCAGATATTCTCTTGGGTCAGGATTTTTTTACTGCTCATCCCTTAAAAAAACAGTATTACTGGGCTGGGAATTGGCGCAATCCCAAATCAGCCAGCCTAAGTGGAATTTTCTACATCAACCGTCACGACTTCTTTGCCGTGAATGGTTACAACGAATTTATCCGAACTTACGGATGGGATGACATTGACCTTTATGACCGCTTAGAGCAGCTACCTCACCTAACTCGCCGTGACCTAAATATTGAGACCATCGATCCTATCCCACACTCACTTAAGGTATCTTTTGCCAAACAAGTACCAGTTCTCACACATCCTCAACTCAGCCAACATATAACCCGCCCATTGTTACTCAGAGAACGAGAGTTCCAAAATCGCAAAAACAAATATATTAGTCAGGCTTTTCCCTGGGGTCTCCACTATCAACGAGCCACATATCAGCAAGAAGGCAACCATCTCATTCGAGTCAAAACAGAAGAATACCCAATTCGTCCCGTCATTCTAGAACAGGCCGAAGCTCAGGCTCTCATCGACTGCCTCAGATTTACCTACCACTGTCCACAGCCCCTGAGCCAAGATCCCATTGAAACGCCTCTAACCGCCTATCTCCAGTATATTTTTAAAGCCCTGGAAACAAATCATCGCCTGCCCGAACACTTACATCTAAATTCCCAAGACCTAAAACACTTCTACCAACAAGCCATCCAACAGTATCCGTACCACGACTATCTCTATGCAGCACTAGCTCAGCTCCTGCAAGAGCAATCAGACTTCTCAGCGGCCCGACGAGCCAATGCTTACGCCCTACAATCGAATCCTGGAGATGAGCGACATTATCAAGCTCACCTACCCTTGATTCATCAAACCGATGCTTCCACCCTGTCCTAAGCCTTGCCATCCATGAGCCAAGTTAAAGCCAGGGGAACTGTCTGTTAACTCCAGTCGTCCTCAGACTTTAGGCTCCACCTAAACAACAGAAGTTGTTATGTCAGGTAGCATTCCGTTGTAGACTAACAGCAACATTTAGAACCTGTCCCAAGCAAAACCCAACCCAATGACTCCTTGGACTCTTCAAACCCCTGTCATCCTCCTCATCTTCAATCGCCCCGATACCACCCGACAGGTGTTTGAAGCCATTCGACAAGCCCAACCCCCTAAACTTCTCGTCATTGCTGACGGCCCGCGTCCAGAACGTCCTGGAGAAGCCGACCAATGTGCTGCCGCTCGGAGTATCATCGATCGCGTAGACTGGGACTGTGAAGTATTGACCAACTACTCAGACAGAAATCTAGGCTGTCGTCATCGAGTCTCCAGTGGTTTGACTTGGGCATTTAACACCGTTGAAGAGGCAATTGTCCTTGAAGATGACTGTCTCCCCCATCCTAGTTTTTTCCGGTTTTGCCAAGAACTCCTGGAAAAATACCGAGATGAGCCACGAGTCATGTCCATCTCTGGCAACAATTTTCAGTTCGGACAACGGAGAACCCCTTATTCCTACTATTTTTCCCGTTATAACCATATTTGGGGCTGGGCAAGTTGGCGACGGGCATGGCAGCACTACGACCTGAGTATGCAGGTTTGGCCAAGACTCCGAACCTCAGACTGGCTTAAAACTAAACTCGGACATCCTCAAATCATACAATACTGGTCACGTATCTTTCAGATGGCGTATGAAGGATTTGACACCTGGGATTATGCTTGGCTTTTCGCCTGTTGGTATCAGGATGGCTTAATTGCTCTCCCTGAAGTCAATCTTGTCTCCAATATTGGGTTTGGAGAATTGGCAACCCATACCAAGATGAATAGTCGATTTTCTAATATTCCTGCCCAACAGGTTAACCTTCCATTATTTCATCCAGATAAGATTTTGGTATGCAATGATGCAGATATTCATACAGAAAGAATAATGTTTAGTGGTGTATATAATAATTTTTGGCTTCATAACCAAAATCTAAGCGATATTTCAAAACCACTTGTCCCCCATAATACATCCTCAAAAACTGATTGTTACAGAAATATAAAGCTGAACCCATGGCAACCAGAATATTATCTTCAATTAGGTTATATTTTCTCTATGGCACAGGAGAAGGATATAGCTAAGAGAGCTTATGATAAAGCTAGGGAAATACAAAACTAATTTCCCATAATAGCTAGTGAAATATCTCAATATTGGAAGTAGAACTAATAGGTTATGAAAGTCATCATCCTTGCCGGAGGACTCGGAACGCGCCTCCAAGAAGAAACCACCGTCAAACCCAAACCTATGGTGTCCATCGGTGGAAAACCCGTCCTCTGGCACATCATGAAAATCTACGCCAGCTATGGATTTAACGAATTTGCGATCGCCCTCGGTTATAAAGGAGAGGTTATCAAAGACTACTTCCTCAACTACCGCTATCGAACCAGTAGCCTCACCATCCAACTCCTCACCGGGGACGTATCCATCCGCCAAGACCGAGCCGAAGACTGGACTGTCCATCTCCTCGACACCGGCGAAACCACCCAAACCGGAGGACGCATCCGCCGAGTCATCCAGTCCCTGAACCCCAAAGAACCCGTCATGCTCACCTACGGCGATGGCGTCGCCAACCTAGACCTACACAAACTCCTAGACTTTCACAAAAGTCACGGGAAACTCGCCACCATTACCGCTGTCCGTCCCCCCGCTCGCTTCGGGGACATCGCCTTTGACGGCAACCTCGTCACCCAATTCGAGGAAAAACCGCAAAGTGGCGGCGGTTGGATTAACGGCGGTTTCCTCATCCTCGAACCCGGTGTTATAGATTACATCGACGCAGACACCACCCTATTTGAACAAGAACCCTTAGAGCGACTGGCCGCAGACCGACAATTAGCCGCCTACAAACACGAAGGGTTTTGGCAATGTATGGACACCCTCCGCGACGTGCGGCTCCTAGAAAGCCTCTGGAACAGCGACCATGCACCCTGGAAAGTGTGGTGACACCCAAGCCCCCTCACCTCCCCTAGACCGTCCTCATAATGGTAGACTGTCGGAGGCAACCTAGAGACCGAATCCCCTTGACCCATCCATTCTGGCAAGACAGACCCACCCTAGTCACCGGAGCAACCGGCCTAGTGGGTAGCTGGCTCGTTAAGCGCCTGTTATCCGTAGGCGCGGATGTCCTGTGTTTAGTGCGTGACGACGTTCCCCAGTCAGAATTAGTCCGTTCTGGAGCCATTGCCCAGGTCAAACTCGTCCGGGGAGACCTCTGTGACCAAAGTACAATGGAGCGGGCTTTAGGGGAGTATGAAATCCAAACCGTCTTTCACCTTGCCGCGCAAACCATTGTCGGCATCGCCAATCGCAATCCCATCTCCACCTTTGAAAGTAACATCCAGGGAACTTGGAGTTTACTTGAAGCCTGTCGTCGCAGTCCCACCGTCCGTCAGATTGTCATTGCCTCCTCCGACAAAGCCTATGGAACAGCTCCCCAACTTCCCTATGACGAAACCTGTCCCCTCCAAGGCGAACATCCCTATGACGTTAGCAAATCCTGTGCTGACCTCATCGCTCGCAGCTATGCCGTCACCTACAATCTTCCAGTGACAATCACCCGTTGTGGGAACTTCTACGGCGGCGGTGACCTCAACTGGAATCGCATTGTTCCTGGAACCATTCGCTCCATCCTCCGTCAGCAAAGACCAGTCATCCGTTCTGACGGTCAGTACATCCGGGACTACTTCTATGTCGAGGATGGAGCAGCCGCTTATATGTTGTTAGCCGAGAAAATGTCCGACCATCCTGAATTCTATGGTGAAGCCTTTAACTTCTCTAATGAGATTCAAGTCACCGTGCTGCAACTGGTAGAACAAATCCTCTCGTTAATGGACTCCGAGCTAACCCCCGACATTCGCAATCAAGCCAGTCATGAGATTCGGCATCAGTACCTCAGTGCCGCCAAAGCTCGTCAGCAGTTAAATTGGTCGCCGTTATTTGACTTGCCACATGGACTCAAAGCGACAATCAATTGGTACAAAAGCTTCTTATAAAAATATTTAATTTTGTAATAATTCATGTTTAAACTATGAAATCCAAAGTTTTCCAGCGCAGTCATTGTCGAATCTGCAACTCAACCAACTTAACCAAAGTTTTATCTTTTGAAAAGATGCCTTTGACTGAAGATTTTGTCTCTCAGGGTGACATTGGCAGTGAATTTTTAGCTGACAATAACGTCTACTTCTGCCAAGACTGTCATACTGTTCAAACTCAACATGATGTTGACTTCACGGAATACTATAAAGAGTTTTATCAGTATTCCGTAGGACAATCCCCTACGGCTAGTCGCTTTATGGAAGCCATCTCCTCTGAATTAGTTGATAAATACTTTCAGGGCGCTCATGATTTAAAAGTCTTAGAAGTGGGTTCCGGTGACGGAGGACAGCTCATCCCCTTTAAGCGCATCGGCTGTCAAGTTCTTGGTTATGAGCCATCCTCCAAGTCCGTTGAAGTCGCTCAAAATCAGGGGATTCCAACAATCCAGGGGTTATTTGACAAAAACTCCATAAACAACCTTCCTGAAGAGTTCAAGACCGTAGATATTATCTTACTGTCTTACACCTTCGACCATCTTCCTGAACCCGTCGAATTTTTGAGAACAGCCCGTTCCATTCTCAACCCTCAGCGAGGGGTGTTGGTAGTTGAGGTTCACAACTTAGAGAGAATATTTGAGCGACGAGAATTTTGTTTGTTTGAACATGAACATTCAATTTACCTAACCCGAGCAACTGCCCAGTCGTTGTTAGAACAAGAAGGATTTACGGCAATTAACTTTGATATTGTCCCTGAAACGATACGACGAGCCAACTCACTAATTTTTGTCGCCACTCCGTCCACTTCAGAACTCCAATCTTTACGAGTTCCCCCAGTTGATCTCCCAGAGTATAGCCAGCTTGGTTTCTATCAAGAGCAAGCTAAGGAAATCAATCAAGGAATCGAAAATTTAGACAATTTTGTCAGTCAAGTTATCCAAAGGGGTGAAACAATTGCAGGCTATGGAGCTGGAGGCCGTGGGGTCGCTACATTGGCTGCAATGAATCAGTCCCATCAAATGTCTTATTTAATTGACAAGAATCCTCATGGAGAGAATCTCTACACCCCAAAATCAAATCTACCCATCTTCGGCTTGGAAAAGCTACAAGAATCCCCCGTTGACCATCTATTGGTATTTAGTTTTGGTTATATGAATGAAATCAAACAAGACTTAAAGCGTTTTGGTTATCAACCCCAACAAGCTCACTCCATGATTGATATTACGCAAAACAAGGATTACCAAAAGTAAGTCCAGACAAGCTATATTCTTAATATCTAAAGTAACATAATCTATATTTACATGATGTCGTTATTGAGTTGGTATTTGTATATATTATGACCCCATCTATTGTGATAACAGGAGCAAGTGGTTTTATCGGTTCCGCCTTAGTGAAAAAGCTAATTCAGGACGGTTATACCCCCATTATTCTGAATCGCTCATCATCCGACGTACACCGCCTAAAGAACATTGACGGTTATGAAACCTATACCTACAATCATTTAACGGATTCCGAGATTATCAACCAACTCAAACAACGAAAACCCCAGACGTTCATTCACCTGGCTTGGAAAGGAACCCATAATCGAGAACATAACCAGCCGTACCAAATCCTTGATAATCTGCCCCTAACCCTCGATTCCGTCACCTTAGCGAATGCAGTCGGCTGTCACCATTGGATTGGAATAGGATCTCAGACCGAATATGGAAACCCAAACTGTCAGGTTGATGAAAACTATCTAACCCAACCCAATACAGTCTACGGACAAGCCAAACTTGCATCCTGCTGGGCTGGACTCGGATTATGTCAAACCTATAATATGACAGGAACCTGGTTAAGATTGTTTGGGGTATACGGTCCAGGGGATGCCCCCTATCATTTATTTCCCTATGTCATGCAGGAATTTCTAAATGGTCGTTCCCCCCAAGTAACCCAATGCGAACAAAAATGGGATTTTCTTTACATTGATGATATTACCGATGCTATCCTGCGTGTCATTCAACATCAGCCGTCAGGAATTTTCAACCTAGGTTCAGGTGAAGCCATACAACTCAAAGAGGTGGTTGAATCGATTCGCCGTCTCTGTCATGTTGATATTTCCCCTGGATACGGTGCAATCCCTTATAAGCCTAACCAGATTATGTATCTCCAGTCTGATTCCAGAAAGCTGGAAACTTCAGCAAACTGGAATCCCAAGATTTCCTTGGATAAGGGTTTGCAAAAAACCTTAGACTGGCTTAAGAAAACATCCATTTAATCAGCAAAAACGCCATGACGACTACGACCCAACCTCTTGTTAGTATCTTAACCTTTGTCTACAACCGCAAAGACTTATTGATTCCTTGCCTTGAGTCAGCCTTAGCACAGACCGTTCAAGACTTTGAACTTATTCTCGTTGATAACGCTAGTACCGACGGAACCTGGGAAATTTGTCAAGAGTTTGCCCGCAAAGATTCTCGAATTCGCATTTTCAGAAATGAGACAAACTTGGGTCCAGTCCGCAACTGGATTCGTTCAATCGAAGAAGCCCGAGGAAAATACGCCAAGGTATTGCTGTCTGACGACCTCATCAGTCCCACCTTTCTTGAAAAAACCGTACCTTATTTAGAGAACAACCCAGAAATCGGCTTTGTTTATACCGCCGCAGAAATTGGTACAGCCCCTGGACAAGGCAAGGTCAGCTACCTTCGCGGCAACCAACCCACCACCTTCTCCACTCGCGAGTACATCACCTACTCCCTCTTCCACCAGGGTTATGTCGTTCCCAACTCCCCAGGAGCATCTCTCTTCCGTCTCAAAGACCTTCAAGATAACGTATTACTCGAAGTCCCATCGCCTACCATCCATGATTTTCCAGACCACGCGATGGGGACTGACATCCTCCTCTATCTTCTGACCTGTAAGCGTTATCCCCTCGTTGCCCACATTCCCGAATCCCTTGCCTTTTTCCGCGCCCATAGCGGCTCAGTCACCACCTCAACCCTGAGTCAAAAACCAGACCTTTGGACTTTCTGCTACCAGCAAGTCAAAATTTGGTTCGCCCGCGAGTATGAAGACTCGTCTACCCTTCAGGCTCTCCTCGCCGTCGAGTGGGTTCGGGACTTCCATAAACAGAAACAATGGTCATCCTTCCGTGAGATTGCCTCCCGATATCTTCATAACGTTGACCAATGGGTTTCCGTAGGCGAGTCTTCAGACCTCCTGAATGACCTTCGCTATGTTCGTCACCACATCACCCAAGTCTGGCTCAACCTCACCTCAGAAAACGAACTAGGAGCCAGTTGGGTTGGCAATCTTGGCCTAGTCAATCGAACCATCCGTCTCACCAGCCTGCGTGACGAACTCCCCACACCAGACGACCAAACCACCATCGCCCAACTGCGGCAAACCCTCAGCCAAGGCCTCCAGGCCCCCGGCGCCCTGCAAGCATTCCTCTGCGCCACCCTCTACGGCTACCCCCACCAATTCAACATCCAGTACCACAACGCCCCCATCCCCAACTGGATGACCGAACTCTACCTCACCTATCTCTTCGAGTCCCCCCGCCTCTTCAAAGACCTCGGGGAAGTCGACCAATACCACCAATACTTCACCGACTGGACCCACTACCTCCAGCAAAAACGCCTCAGCCAACCCGACAGTCCCGCCAGCCAACTCCTGGCCAAAGCCTATGCCAACCTGGCCAACCTCACCCCCCTCTGCTTCAGCCGCCGCGACTCACGCCCCGTCCAAGAAACCCGAGCCGCCCTCCTCGAACAATACCTCGAACAACAAGGCGCCCAACTCGACTATACCTTCCCCCCCCGGCCCGAGCAGCGACCCATCCGGTTCGGCATCCTCTGCCTCAACACTCTCCCCAGTGCCGAAACTTTCACCACCCTCCCCGCCTTCCAACACCTGGACCGCAACCAATTCCACATCTACCTCTACACCCTGCAAACCACCGGCCATCCCTACGAACGCCATTGTCAAGACTGCGCCGACCAGGTTCGCACTCTCCCCGCCGATAACCTGCAAGAAATGGTCAACCAAGTCCGGGCCGACGACCTGGACGTGCTGCTCATCGGCACCAACATCACCGCCCGCTCCTACCCCCTAACCCTCCTGAGTCTGCACCGCCTGGCCCGCATCCAAGCCACCGGCCTCTCCGCCCCCACCACCACGGGGATGCGCAACCTCGATATCTACATCGGCGGCTCCCTCACCGCCACCAACCCCGACCATTACAGCGAACAACTGGTCACCGTCGAGGGGTCCGGCCTCTGCTTCCAATTCCCCAGCGACGACGACCGCCCCAGCATCAGCCTCGACCGAGCCAACTGGGGACTCGCCCCCGACACCACCGTCTTCATCTCCGGGGCCAACTTCCGCAAAATCAACCCCGAACTGCGAGACAGCTGGGCCAAACTCCTGGCTCAAGTCCCCAACAGTATCCTCGTCCTCTACCCCTTCGGTCCCAACTGGGGGCGACATCCCCAACTCGAACGCCCCTTCTTCCAACAGATGCAACAGGCCCTAGCCCGCCACAACGTGGACCCCAAACGGCTCCTGCTCATCAAAACCCTACCCAACCGCGCCGACGTGCGCCTGGCCCTGCAACAAGCGGATATCTATCTCGACTCCTTCCCCTACTCCGGCGCCGCTTCGGTCCTCGACCCCCTGCGCGTCGGACTGCCCATCGTCGCCCTAGAGGGGTCAGAACTGCGCTTCCGCCAATCAGCGGCCCTGCTGCGGGAACTGGGACAACCGGACCTCATCGCCCAAACGGAGGCGGAGTATCGACAACTGGCGGTCCAACTGGCCCATGACCCGCAACAACGACAAGCCAAACGGCAACAGATTCAGGCCGCCATGGCCCAAACCCCGCCCTTCCTCGACAGTCGCGGCTTCAGCGCCAAAATCGGCACTCTGTTGCAGCAACTGGTCGCCGGGGACTTGCCCACCGCCAGCGACTCCAGCCCCCTGCCGCCCCCAGAGGAGCAACATCCCAGCAGCCAAGCCTTCATCAACCGCACCATCGGCTGTTGCAATATCTATTACATCGACCCCAGCGAGCAGCCCATCATCGAGGAACTGCGACAACTGCGGCGGCAACTGGTGGAGTACTGGCTCACCCTGCCCGACGACCAACTGCCCTTAGCATACAATGGCGAAATTGGCAAGGCATTTAAAGCCCTCCTCAAAAGCGACGTGCGCCAAGAACCCCTCACCCCCGAGGAAGAGACCTATCGCCAACAGCTCACAGAGCAGGGCGCAGGCCTGGTGAAACCCCAAGCCCTCAACGCCCTCATGGGGGCCATGCTCTATTACCCGGTGGAGCAGATGAAAGTCCGGGATGCGGACACCCGTCTCCCAGACTGGCTCTATCCCGACTATGCCGCCGTCTTCGAGGCCCCAGCCACGGAGCCTGAACCCCCAGCCCCCACGACTCCCCCAACTCCGCCCCTGACGCAACCCTCCCCGACCGGCAGTCCCATTATGGGGGCAACAGCTCCCGCAACGTCCTTCCCCGCCGACCTGCTTCAGGGATTAGACCAGGCCCTGAACCAGTACGCCACAGACCCCAGCAACGCCGAGGTGATTTTACAACTGCGGAACCTCCGCCATCAGTTGATTCTCAAGTTAGCCAGCTACCCCTTGGAGACTGTCGCTCAAGCCTACGGCGGTGAACTGGGTCGGGTGTATAAGAAACTCTTGCGTAGTGGCTTCCAGAAACAGCCCCTAGCGGACATTGAAGTGCAAACCCGAGCTAAGCTGAGCGAGGCTTGGAAAAACCGTCATGCTCAGGATGTGAATGCCATGATGGGCCTCTTCCTCTACTTCCCACCGGGAACGATGAAAATCCAAGAGCCAACCACCCGGCTACCGGACTGGTTATTGCCAGACTACCGGGAGGTCTTTGAAGCGGCCCTACCCGCAGATGGCGTTCCCAAAGCGGTGTCCAGCGAGCAGCTTCCCCCGCCCTCCTCAGACCCCACGACCCCCTCAGCACCGCTCCCCGATGAACCGGTCCCCAGTGCCAGTTTCCTCAATCGCCTCCTAGGAACGGTGAATCTCTACCAAATTGACCCCACCGATGCCACGATCCTGGGAGAATTGCGCCAGATTCGCCGTCGCTTTGTCGACCATTGGCTCACAGTTCCCCAAGGGGAGTTGGAACGAGTCTATTACGAAGACTTGGGACGGGGCTATCGGATTCTGCTCACCAGTGGCTTCCAGAAGCAACCCCTCACCCCCGAGGAAACCCAATATCGGCAGGACTTAACCCAGAAGGGAGGCGGGTTAACGGAACCCCAGTCCTTGAATGCCCTGATGGGAGCGATGTTGTATTACCCGACAGACCAATTACGGGTCCAGGATGCAGCGACGCGGCTCCCGAGTTGGTTACTGCCGGATTATGAAGCAGTGTTTGAGGGCAAGGCGCAGCAGCAGCCGTCGGTGCAGCCCCCCAGTCCTGAGTTTGGGCAACAGGTGGCGACGTTGATTGAGCGGTTGCGGCAGAACCCCAATGATGGGGCGGCGTTGGTGTTGTTACGGCAGGCGCGGCAGGCGCTGTGTCAGTATTGGTTAAGTTTACCGGCGGAGCAGTTACCGGGGGCCTATGGGGGTCCCATGGGTGAGGTGCAGCGTCGGTTGATGAGCTGTGGTTTACGAGGGTTGCCTCGGACGGGGGCGGAACAGTCGTTGTTTGAGCAGTTACGTGGGGAGTTATCTCAGGGGATGAGCGGTCCGAAGTCGGTGCAATGTTTCTTGGCGGCGATGTTGCTCTGTCCGCCGGACCAGTTGCGGTTGAGTAGTGCTCATGGGTTGTTGCCGACTTGGTTGGTGGGGGATTATGAGCGGGTGTTTTTGGTGACGGGTTAGGTCTGTGGGGGGTGAGAAACCGAGTGTCTTCCGAGACACCCGGTTTCTGGTTTTGGGGCTGAGTCTGGGTAGAGGGAGCCGTCAAATATCGAGGTCAGGAACGAATTTTTTGATTGTTTGTTGTCCCCCTCTCAGGATGTCCTGACAAGTGCTGAAAACTTTGCTAAGATCGGCGTAATGCTTGAGGTAATGCGATGAAAGTCTTTGAAGGAATGGCAAAGGTTGATGAAAGCGGTCAGTTATTGTTAGATGAACCGTTAAGCCTAAAATCTCAGACTCGTGTTAAGGTGATTCTTTCAATATCTGAAGACCCTGAATTGGATGCTGATGATACTCCGGTGGAGGATGTTCGGGCCAGTTTAAGACAAGCGTTGCAGGAGGCTAAGGCAGGAGAACGAATCCCCTTGGAGCAGATGTGGGAGGGGGTTGATGTCGAGTAATCCTGGATGGGTGACCATTAATTTAACACCTGAATATCGTAAGAATCTCAAGAAATTAGCTAAAAAATATCGGAATATTCGTTCAGATACGCAGGGGTTAATAGAGAGATTGCAACAAGGGGATATCCTAGGCGATCGCATTTGTGGTTTTGGAGAAACCTTGTGTGTTTATAAGGTTAGAGTCAGAAACACTAATCTTCAAAAAGGAAAAAGTTCGGGGTATCGTATTCTTTATTTGTTGGAGTCGGAAAATCGTATTTTATTGTTAACTATTTATAATAAATCAGAACAGAAAAATATTAGTAATGCTCAAATTCAAGAGATTTTAAATAATTGCGATGGCCGGGAATAAATCACGCTAATGGTTGTTATATCTGGCTTTTAAATTTGTCTTGATAATTGGAGGCGATTATGCAGATTAAGGATTTAACGGTGGACGAGTTGAAAGTGTTAATTCGGAACACGGTTGAGGAGGTATTGCAGGATATTTTGGCTGACCCGGATGAGGAGCAGGTCGTTCGCCGGGAGGTGGTGGAGGGGTTGTTGGCCCAGCGGGCGGCCCGAGAGTCTGGGGAGTCGGGGTTGTTGAGTTCTGAGGATGTGGTGCGTCGTTTGGGATTGGGTATGAGTGACGGGTTGGTCTGTGGGGGTTGAGAAACCGGGTGTCTTTGGAGACACCCGGTTTCTGGTTTTGGGGCTGAGTGGTTAGGTGCTATAAAAAGACGCTGGGGGAGAGGTTAAATCGCGCTCCTAGTGCTTTGGCTTGTGCCTTACTAATGCTCCGTTTGCGATTGAAAACCTCCGAAGCAATCCCCTTGGAGCCGAAGATGTCTAATAAATCCTTTTGACGCAGTTGATGAGCGGTGACTAACTCATCTAAAACATCATGAGGACTAGCGGTATTGGGCATTGGGGTGGTTTTTGTTTCATAGTCCTCAATCAAAATTGCCAGTAATTCCAGCATTGAGGCTTCTTCGTCACTGAGTTGAGATTCCTCAATTTCCATCAACCGCTCTAATTCAGAGAGCATGGCTTCATAATCGCTTGGGGACTGGATGGGTCTGGGTTGAATTTGAGTGAGGAGTTGGTTGTAGGTTAGGGACGTCATGATTATGAATCTCCGCTGGTCTGTGGGGGTTGAGAAACCGGGTGTCTCCGAAGACACCCGGTTTCTGGGTGGCTGGGGCGATGCGTTCCGGCAAGTTTGGAGATTGGGGTCGGGGTTGGGGCTTGATGGATGCCGGAACACATCCTACCATCGGGGTATTTAGGATTTGTTTGCTATGTCTGTATCATCTGCATGGGTTAAGGTCGAGAATGATGGGTTGGCCATTGATGCCTATCTGGCCCAGCCGACGGGGGATGGCCCCTATCCGGGAATTGTGGTGTTTCAGGAGATTTTTGGGGTCAATGCCCATATCCGGGAGGTGACGGAACGGATTGCGGCCCAGGGCTATGTGGCGATCGCACCCGCATTATACCAACGCCTCGAACCCGGATTCGAGGTCGGCTACAGTGACGAGGACTTAGCCAAGGGACGGGAGTACAAAGTCCAAACCAAGGCCAGCGAACTCCTCGGCGATACCCAAGCCTGTCTGGACTATCTCAAGGGATTGCCCAACACCAGCGACCATTTTGGCTGTATTGGCTTCTGTTTTGGCGGTCATGTGGCCTATCTCGCCGCCACCCTCCCCGATATTCAGGTAACGGCCTCCTGTTACGGGGCCGGGATTGCCCAGATGTGTCCCGGTCAGGACGTGGGGACCACCTGCGATCGCACCCCCGCCATCTCCGGCACAATATACGCCTTTTTCGGCACAGACGACCCCCTCATCCCCTTGGACGACGTTGACACCATCGAACGGGCATTGCAGGAGCATAACATCGACCATAAGGTATTCCGCTACGACGGAGCCACCCATGGCTTCCTCTGTGACCAGCGGGACAGTTACCATCCCGAAGTGGCCAAACAGGCCTGGGGCGAGATTTGGCAGTTGTTCGGTCAGTTGAAGGATTAAACAACTTGGGTTGGTGTATCGTGGTTAGGGGGGGGGAAGCCTGTTCCCTGTTCCCTATTCCCTATTCCCTGTTTTTTCTATGACTGCTCAATCTCGCTCTAATCGGGACATGCCGTTCTCTATGGAGGACTTCGCCAAAGCCCTGGAGGGCCACGATACGATTCCGGAAACGGGACAGTTGGTGACCGGAAAGGTGTTTGAACATGATGCCAATGGGGTGTATGTGGATATTGGCGGTAAGTCCCATGGCTTTTTGCCCCTCAAGGAAGTCTCGGCGGAGTTGGTGACGAACCTCGAAGAGGCCCTCCCCCTGAATGAGGAACGGGAGTTTCTGGTGATTCGTGGGGCCAACGCCGATGGACAAGTGACTCTCTCGATTCGTCAGATTGAGATTAAGGAAACTTGGGACAAGATGGCAGAATTCCAGGAGTCTGGGGAGACGGTTGAGGTTGAGGTCACGGGAACCAACCGAGGCGGTGTAGTGGTCGATTTGCGTGGCTTGCGCGGCTTTATCCCACGATCGCACCTCGTAGAACGCCATAACCTCGATGCCCTGATTGGCCAACATCTCACGGTGACATTGCTGGAGGTGAACGCCGATGAGGATAAGTTGGTTTGTTCCCACCGCCAGGCGGCCAAAGCCAGTCGGATGCGGTATCTCGTGGCCGGGGAGTTAGTCGAGGGAACCGTTGCCAACATTAAACCCTATGGGGTGTTCGTGGAACTCGGTGGCGTGACGGGACTGCTGCATATTAAACAGATTAGTAAGGCCCGGATTCCTGATTTAGAAACCCTGTTTGAAGAAGGACAACCCCTGAAGGTGATTATCACGGAGATTGATGAGTGGAAAAACCGCATCTCTCTGTCGATGAAGGAATTAGAAAGTTATCCCGGTGAGGTGTTGGAGAAATTCCAAGAGGTGATGGATAACGCCGAGGAACGGTTTAGTCATCATCAGGCGGAGGACGAGTCCCCGCAAACAAATCAGGAGGGCGAATAATTTTTGCCCCTACGGCAAGGATTGTAATCTGCTGATGACAATGGCTGGTTTATATCTGGTGGGAACGCCAATTGGCAATTTGCAGGATATGACCTTGCGGGCCATCCAAACCCTGAAGGAGGTGGATTTGATTGCAGCGGAGGATACCCGTCATACGGGGAAACTGTTGCAGCATTTCCAGGTTGACACGCCCCTGATCAGTTATCACCACCATAACCGCCATGAGCGGTTGGGGGAGTTGCTGTCTCGCCTTCAGGGAGGGACGGCGATCGCCCTCGTGACGGATGCGGGAATGCCAGGGATTTCTGATCCGGGGTATGAACTCGTCCAGGCCTGTGCAGCGGCCGGGATTCAGGTGACTCCCATTCCGGGGGTAAGTGCCTGTGTGACAGCGGTGAGTGTAGCCGGGATTGAGGGCGATCGCTTCTGTTTTGAAGGCTTCCTCCCCATCAAAGGCAAAGAACGCCAGGAACGCCTGGAACAATTGCAGAATGAACCGCGATTGCTGGTGTTCTATGAAGCCCCCCATCGGCTGCGACAGACTCTCGAAGATTTACAAACCGTCTTGGGAGAAGAACGTCCCGTTACCCTGGGCCGGGAATTGACGAAACGCTTTGAGGAGATTTGGCGGGGAACCTTGGCCGGGGCGATCGCCCATTACCAAAACCATGACCCCAAAGGGGAATATACCCTGGTGATTGGCGGCTGTCCCTCCCCCAGTCGTCAATTCTCCGAAGCCGCCCTAAAATCAGAACTACAGGCCCTGATGGAACAGGGGCACTCGCGATCGCAGGCCAGCCGTCTCCTGGCACAATCGACCCCTCTATCGCGTCGTGATATCTATCAAATTGCCTTAACCTTGACGGATTAGGCCATTTCTTTAGGCCATCTTTTGGAAAGTAAACCCGTGATTAGTCGTTGGCGTTGGATTTTAGCGTTTGTCCTCTCCCTCACCGTGATTCTTGTCCCCTGGATGAGTCTACCTGGGGAAGCTCTGATTGCCTGTGAACTGCGATCGCACATCGAAGACGAAACACACCTAGAGATTGAATTTCCCCGGCCCTGTCTCGACCAAAAACTCCATCTCGATCGCTTCCTCGATCAAGCACGACAAGACATCAACAACGACGAATTTTTCCCCTTCACCATTCGTCGAATGCGCTATCAACTTGTCGATAACGGGTTCCGCATTCTGGGCAATCTGGCGATCGACTATCCCGTCATTGGCTTGGTGGATTTTGAACTGTCACAAACGGTCTTTGTCAACCTCCATCAAGGGTCTCTTAATATGGAAGCCGGAGAAACCCAAGTACGAGTCAATGTGCCGTTTATCAACAGTAATGACCTCAGTCCTCTGTTAAACCAAATGGTCAATACTCAACTGCAAATTTTCAATCAAAAGCAGCTCCAAGACTTCCTCCAAGACACAGAGCTTGACCAAAGAATGGCGCAAGAAACAGGATTAACAGTAGAAGCCATCAACTTTCTAGTTCAATCGATTCAAGACCATTTCAGCGCCGAGATTACCGAAGATTCAGTGATTGTTTCGATTGAGGTGGCCAATGGGAATGAGGATGACCCAGATGATAGCCCCAGTCCAGCCACAATACAGTCTCTACAGGCCCTGTTACGGTGATGGGACAGATTCTGTCAGTTCTCATGCCTGACTGGGCAATCGCTTCCATGGGGGCTTATACTGTAGTTAGTCAAGTCTTACCGAAAATGAGTAGAAACACATTAGACATTTCTCTCGACCCTAAACTCTCCCAAAGAATCCAAGAACTGTCTCAGCTCAACAATTCATCATCTTCTGAAGTTATTCAACTAATTCTGTCTTTTTGCGACAGCTACCGAAACGCTGTAGCCAGTATTTGTCAAGATGAAGCAATATCAGAAACGGAAAAAAAAGACCTTATTAAGGCGTTGTCAAATCCCTCAAACCAAGAGGAACTGATTGAGGTTTTACTGAGAGTTGTACTATCTCGAAACTACGAAATTGCTTCCCAAAAAATCCAGGAGCAAATCGATCCAGATTTTCTGGAGAGTCTGGAAACTGAAGATGACATCCTGGCAGCTGCGGTGGAGATGACACGGTCTCGATGAATGACTGAGACGGTGCGATTATGTTTAGATCTTAATATCTGGTGTGCCTATCTACTCGCTTCTGCAAAAGGTCGTCAAGGCTCGGCTTGTCAAAGTTTAGTGGAGATTGTTCGGCAAAGATATTGTGCTATTGGTTCTGTGGAATTAGTCATTTCTTGGGGAATGCTTAACCGTTTGCAACAGGTTTTAGAAGACCAGTCCAAATTTAGAGGATTACCGGACACGGCTGCTGCTTACGTGAATGCAATTCAGAATTATGGTCAGTTTAGTCCAAGTTTAACCTTAGGTGGAACTGGAATTATTCCTATTCAGGATGTCGAAGACCGACATGTTTTAGAAACGGCTTTAGCCGGTCGAGCAACTGCACTGGTAACAGCCAATTTCAAAGACTTTATAGCTCAAGATTTACAAGTCATTATCCCGAACCGACATGGTATTTACCGGTCTCCTCGCCATCATTTTCATGTTGTTCATCCTTATCTGATGATTCAATGGCTCAATGACCAACATATCCCACCAGTTGAACCCTTGTCCTGATCATCTCGACGGATAGATTAACTCCTCCACTTCAGTTATCAAGTCCTGTTGAACTCATCGTAGCGAGGTAATAATGTTGTGATACCATTTTTCAAAATGCTTGCTATACATCTGACACCGAGGAGGGCGAACAGCCGTTCGCCCCTACAGACATCTATAGCATGACTTCCGAAAATTGGTATGAAATCCCTGTTTTTGAGTCTCCTCAGTGGTGTCCTTATGGGCTGTACCGTGGCCCCCTTTGAATGGTGGGGCCTGGGATGGTTCGCCCTGGCCCCTCTCTGGTGGCTGATTGGGCAAAAAAATACTCCCGCTTGGTGGTTGGGGGCCGCTTGGGGTGCGGGATTTCATGGAACTGCCATTTTTTGGATTACCGGGGTTCATCCCATGACTTGGATGGGGGTTCCTTGGTTGGCCAGTCTAGCCATTGCGATCGCCTGTTGGCTGATTATCATCCTCTGGGGTGGCCTCTTAGTCGCACTCTGGGCCTATTTCCAGCAATGGAGTCCCAAAGCGTGGGGGCCGAGGATTCTCATCGGTGTGGCCAGTTGGTGTCTCTTGGAAGTGCTGTGGCGATCGCTCCCCCTCTGGTGGTCTTCTCTATCCTATACTCAAAGTCCCCATAATTTGCCCATTTTACACCTGGGGCAACTCTCGGGAACCACCACCATTACCGCTGTCCTGGTGGCTGTTAACGGCTGTTGGGCGGCAGCGTTTGACTCATTTGACCTGTCCCGCAAACAGGTTCGTCTCCCGGCGATTTTTGCAGCCCTGCTAATTTGGGGAGTTGCCCAGGGACTGGGGGGCTATCTCTACAGCCGTCCCCTCAATGATGACCCCGAACAGAGTCTGACTGTGGGAATTATCCAGGGCAATATCCCCAACGAAATTAAACTCTATGCTGAAGGTTTACGACAAGCCCTCGAAGGCTATACCCGAGGCTATGAAGAACTCAGTGATGCTGGGGTGGATGTGGTGATGACCCCAGAGACCGCGTTACCCGTCTTGTGGGATGCAGATCGCCTCCAATATAGTAATAGTCCCGCTGGGCATTTCTATCAAGCTATTCGCGATCGCGGCGTTCCGGCCTGGCTGGGAACCTCACGGGGAACCCCAAGCCACTACACCAATAGCCTGTTAAGCCTCACGGGAACTGGGGAAACCTTGAGTTATTACGACAAAGCCATTCTCGTCCCCCTTGGGGAATATATCCCCTTTGAGTCGGTCTTAGGAGGAGTTATTAGTCGTCTGTCTCCCCTACAGGCTCAGATGATACCCGGTTCCGGGGACCAACTCCTACAGACTCCCTTCGGACCCGCCATTGTCAGCATTTGCTACGAATCCGCCTTTCCGCAGCATCTCCAAGCCCAGGCCCAGCGAGGAGGTGAATTTTTCCTCAGTGCCGCCAATAATGCCCATTATGCCCCCTCAATGCCTCGCCAACACCATGCCCAGGATGTCATGCGGGCGATTGAACTCGATCGCTGGGCCGTCCGGGCCACCAATACCGGCCATTCCGCCTTTGTCACCCCTCATGGTGAGACGCTTTGGATCTCCGAGATGAACCAGTACGCCACCCACATCGAGAAGATTTATCGCCGCCAACGTCAAACCCTCTATGTGCGTTGGGGAGATTGGCTAGTTTGGCTCTTAATCCTGGCGAGTCTCCCCAGTCTCTGGCCTCGCTCAAAAGAACCGTTTACATAACCCCTCAGTCCCCATCCGCTTCTGCGAATGCTGCAAATAATCCCGAATGCGATCGCAGCCAGCCTCCATCAAATCCGTCCTGAGAATCGTCTCTAAATCCCAGTGAATCGCCACACTATCCTGGCCCCCAGAAATCAACCCCTGACCATCAGGACTAAACCCCAGAGTCAGCACCTCCGACGCATGACCCACCAAGCTGATGACAAACTCTCCCTCCGGGGTATAAAGGTCAATCTTGCCATCCACCCGGCCCACCGCCAGCCAACGACCATCCCGACTCCAATCTAGGCGCGTTAATCCCTGGTCTTGACCCACATTCACCTGTGTCACGGCCTCCCCCTCTCGATTCCAAATCGTCAACCAGCCATCGCGAGTAGTGGTCGCAATCTGTTGATGGTCAGGACTCACCGCAATCCCCCAAATTGCCCCCTGTTGACTATCAATCGTGACCCTTGGCGTTGCCTCGAAGCGAGACCGGCCCCCATCGTTGTCTAACCCCAACTCCCAGACTTTAATCACCCCATCGAGACTCCCCGAGACGAAATAGGACCCATCAGGACTAAACCTCAAGGCCCAAACCTGATCCCGATGTCCTTCGAGTTGATGGTGTAGCCGGTACTCCCCAGACTCATCCTGAGTCCAGACCTTCAGGGGAAACGAGACCCCACCGGAGACCAACCAGCGTCCATCGGGACTATAATCCAACGCCATAATTCCCACCCCATCCCCTTGCCAAGAGCGAGTGGACTCCGCCGCCAAATCCACCTGTATCATCTCTCCCCCCGAGGTTCCTGCCACAAGCCGTGGCTCTTGGGGATGAACCGCTAAACTATAGAAACGTCGGGAATTTAACTGTTGCCACTGATTGAGCCTCTCTCCTTGGGAGTCCCAAAGCTGAACATCTAACCCGGAAACGGTGACAAATTGTGGATTGAGAGGCGAGGATTGAGGCAGATAGTCCGCTCCCCAAACCACATCTCCATGGCCCCGTAACACCTGACGAAAGGGATTTCCCACCTGCCATCGATTCAACATCCCATCTTCCCCTAAACTCCCCACCTCAGTGCCCTCCGGACTAAAGGCGACACGCCGCAAATGGCTATCGTGTCCCTTTAACTGGTTTAACAGCGTTCCCTGACGAGACCAAATCTTCAGTTCCCGATCAACCCCAGCCGAGGCAAACCGCTGGCCATCAGGACTAAAGGCGACTGTGGTGACTTCCGCCTCATG
The DNA here is from genome assembly GCA_020386575.1 of Phormidium sp. PBR-2020. Taxonomy (GTDB): domain Bacteria; phylum Cyanobacteriota; class Cyanobacteriia; order Cyanobacteriales; family Geitlerinemataceae; genus Sodalinema. The sequence goes on from CP075902.1 coordinate 4,598,236, forward strand.
ATGACTGAGAGTTTTAAGCAAACCCCGTTCAGGATGCCATAGACGGACTTGATGATCCGCGTACCCGGCGACGATCAGCTCGCCATCGGGACTGTAGGCGATCGCCAACCCCGGTGCATCCACCTCGTCAAAGCGTTGCAATAACTGGCCATCGGTTCCCCAGATTTTTAAGATTCCATCCACACTCAGGGAGGCGAACTGATGGCCCTGGGGATGAAAATCCACGGTTCGCGAGAAGGCTTCATGGCCCTCTAGGACCTGTAACAGTTCTCCATCTGCAACAGACCATAATCGTACCTTCACATCCCGGCCCACGGATACCAGTTGACGACCATCCGGACTCCAGGCCACCTCGGCCACTTCGGCACGATGATCCTTCAGGGTCTTCTCCAGAGTGCCGTCGATTGACCAAATGTAAATCGTCCCCTCAAAGGTGGCCACCGCTAAGGATTGACTGTCGGGGCTAAATTTGATGCTTTGTACCGTTGAGGTATGGGAGAGAGTCTGGACAAGGGTTCCATCTCGCCGCCAAATTTTAGCCGTTTGGTCAATGCTTGAGGTGGCGAAGAATTGACCGTCAGCACTGAAATCTAAGCCCAAGCTTAACTCGCTGTGGGCCTGAAGGCGGTGAAACTGATGATTGCCATAGAGGGCCCGTTGTAAGCTTTCCTGAGTCTGTCGGTTTAAGTCCTGGCTCTCCCCAGGGGGAATAAACTGGAGTTGTTGATAGTTCTCTCGCGCTTGCAAGGCTTGAATGAGGGCGTCGAGTTGCTGATTCGAGGCAAAACTCCCTTTCGATGCGGCCATCATCGCCTTAACTTCACTCACCGCCGCCTGTTGATAGGCGCGGAACATCCCCATTCCCAGGGCGATCGCCCCCACTAAGGCCACCGTTAACCCCGCTAGCAAGCGACGTTGACGGCGCACGCTTTGCCGCTCAATCTTCAGCCGCGCTTCAGCTTCTTCTAACCGCGCACGTTCAAGTTTTTCTTGAATTTCTCGCTGTTCCAGGTCTTGACTTGCGGTAAGATAGCGATAGTCTAAATCCCCTAAGCCTTTCTGTTGCGTCCAGTTTAAGGCTTCTTGTAGGGCTTGACCCCGTAATAATCGCGATTCATCTTGATAGTTGGACTCAATCCAAGCATTGAGAAACGAGGCATAGGGACGCAGACGATTGAGCTGTTCATCCACCCAATCTCGGTTAAACACTTGATAGTAAATTGGGTTTTTGACCCGCAGATAGCCATCTCGTTTTTCCACGATCCCCGAGAGAATCAACTCCGTTTGGGTGGGAGATTCCATGGCCGCAATGGAAGGCACTTCTGAGGGAGACTGTTCTGAGCGCCACACTTGACGATAGAGACTGAGCAATTCTCCCACTCGTTTTTCGTCATAGAGGAGGCGATCGCGAATGGTTTTGAGATGTTCCGGTTCGTCTTGGGCTTCCCAATGGTGGAGGATTTTCTCCTGCACACAACTATCAATAAATGGTTGTATGTCCTGCCCGCCAATTTTCTCCCGAGAGGACTGTTCTTGATAGGACTCGAGGAGTAATTGACAGAGTTTTTGCATGAGAAAGGGTTGTCCCCCCGTCCAATACAAACTATGCTCTAATGCCGCCATTGGCTTGGCAAACATTGCGGCTAATCCTTCCCCAAGATGCGTCGCTTCTTGCCGCTTAAATCCCTGTAGAGAAATGCCTCGCCCCACATTAAAAGGAGTGCGATTTTTATCAGTAATCAATTCTCCCGGCGTGGTGACTCCAAAGAGAGCAAAACTCAAACGGCAATAGTCCGGGTTATCCGCACGACGATTGTAGCAGCTACGAATCAGAGCAAAAAAATCATCGGTGGCGAATTTTAGAGCCAGAATACTGTCAATTTCATCAATTAAAATCACTAAGGGCTGTTGCGTTTCTGCCAAAAGTACTTCCTCAATAAACTCTCCTAAACGAGCTGGCGGCGGTAACTCCAGGCGATCGCGCCACCATTGTCGGAGATTGGTTTTGAGCTGAAACTGTTTACTGAGAATCGCGGCGATCGCCCCATACCATTGTTCCACATTGACCTGTTGCGTGCCAATGGCCGTCAAATCCAAGGCCCCCGGCATCACCCCCGCCTCCCGTAACTGGGCCATCACCCGCACCCGTAGGCTGGATTTGCCCATCTGGCGAGCGTTGAAGACATAACAAAACTCCCCATTGAGAAGTCTTTGCAATAGCTCGCGATCCGCTTGCCGCTGCACATAGGTTTGCGATCGCGCGGGTAAACTTCCCCCCACCTGATAGAGATTTTGGGACGGCCAAGTCGTCATGAGAGAATGAAACAATATATCAGATATCGTGAAAGATAGGCGCTTAACCGCTAGGTTTTAAGGATTACGAGTAATCTAGCATACGTCCCGTTTCACATAAGTCGGACTGCCAAAGTTGAGATAATCTTCAACTAAATTGCAGCCATAGTACATCAAATCCACATCCAAAATTTGCTCAATATCCCAACGGAACGCCTGACTATCTTGTCCTCCAGACACCAAATAGCGACCATCGGGACTAAACGCAAGAGTCCTCACATCCGATTCATGACCGACCAAGCGAATCACAAACTCCCCGGTTTTCGTATAGAGATCAATATAAGAATCATTGCGAGCCACAGCCAACAGAGTCCCATCCCCACGCCAAACCACCTCCGTTAAACCAGACCCCTCAGTTACCTGAATCGTCTTGACTTCCGTTCCATCACGACGCCAAAGATAGAGCCAGCCTTCCCGCGTCGTGGCCGCAATGATCTCGCCATCAGGACTGGTAGCTAGCCCAGAAATTGGCCCCTTCTCACTCTCAAAAATCTGCTGGGGAGACAGGAATAATGGCTCGTTCTCCTCTTGAGAACTGAGCAATGGCCACAGTTTAACGGTGGACCCCAACCCTCCCGAGAGAACAAAAGACCCCTCCTGACTAAACGTCACATCCCAAACCTGATACGGATGTTCATCGAGTTGATACCGCAATTGATACTGTCCTGTCCTGTCGCGAGACCAAATCTTAACCACAGATTCACCGCCACTGGACACCAACCAGCGTCCATCGGGACTATACTCCAAATTCATCACCGCGAACTCATCTGCTGGCCAGACTTGTAGTAAACCCGCCTCTAAATCGAAATGTAGGATTTCTCCGTCAGAATTGCCGAGAACCACTGTCGCTTCTGAGGGATGAACCGCCAAGGAATATAAACGGCGGGAACTAATTTCCTCAAAGCGTTGTTTTAAAATTCCCTCGTCATCCCAAAGCTGAAACCCTATCCCGGAAATGGTGACCAGATGAGATGAGAGGGGAGAAGACTCTCCCATATAGGCTGCCCCCCAGACCACATTCTCATGTCTTCCCAGCTTTTCTCGAAAGGAATTGCGAATTTGCCACAGGTGCAAAACCCCATCCTCGCCAATGCTAGCTAGGTGACGGCCATCGGGACTGAAGGCAATATCCCGTAAATGACTATCATGTCCTTGGAGCGTTTTCAATAACTGGCCCTCACGAGACCAAATTCTGATCGTTCGGTCAACCCCGGCTGAGGCAAAATGCTGGCCATCCGCACTAAAGGTAACAGTGCCAACTTCCCCTTCATGTCCACTTAGGGTTTTTAGGAGTCCTTCATCTCGATGCCACAGTCGTAGCTGCCCATCTTCATAAGCGCCCACTAGCAGATCCCCATCCTGGGGATTATAGGCGATCGCCAACCCCGATGCGCTCACCTCCCTAAAGGTTTTCAACAGCTCTCCCTCCTGATTCCAGCGTTTGAGAACACCATCCACACTCATGGAGGCGAACTCTTGCCCCTGGGGGTGAAAATCCACAGTCCGAATCATCGCCTGATGCTCCTTGAGAACCGCCAATTCTGACCCCTCCACCGACCAGATACGAACCGTTTGGTCTTTACTCCCAGAGACTAAACGGCGACTGTCAGGACTCCAGGCCACATCCCAAACTTCATCCTCATGACCCTCCAGAGTGGCTTGCAAACGACCCTCAATTGACCAAATTTGAATCGCCCCCCTCAACGTGGGTGTGGCTAACCACTGACCATCGGGACTAAACGCAACTCGGCGAACCACTGCTGAGGGCTTCAGACTATGGCGTAATTCCCCCTCTCGGCTCCAAATTGTAACCGTTTCATCCAAACCTGATGTGGCCCATAAGGTTCCATCAGGACTGATATCTAGGCCCAAAGCCAGTTCTATATGAGCCTGAAAGCGATGGACGTTGGAATTGCCATAAAGGGCCCGTTGCAGGGTTTCTTGTGTCGCTAAATTCAGGGTTTGTTTCAACTGACCTGGCACCCCACGTAATCGTTTAAAGTTTTGTCGTGCTTGAAGGGCCTGTAGTACCGCCTCCAGTTGTTGATTGGCGGAGAAACTACCCTTGGATGCTGCCATAATCGCCTCAATTTCACTCACCGCAACCCGTTGATAGGCGTAAAATAGAGGGCACTGGTGTCTTAGGAGGTGACCGTTTAGAATGGTGGCAATGCGTGAGGTATAACCGATGAGATGTCCCCATTGCCAGAGTGAACAGACCGTGAAAAACGGCAGCGCCATCCGTAGCGGCCAACGGCAACAGCGCTACAAGTGTCGTAATTGTGGCAAACGGTTCAATGAGCGCACCGGTACACCGATGGCACGCTTACGCACCGCCCCCGAACTGGTAGCTGCCGCCATCAATGTCCGTAGTGAAGGCTTGGGCCTCCGGGCAACGGGACGTTGCTTTGACAAGTCTCACACCACAATAATGGGCTGGGAACAGCGCTTGGCCGAGCAACATCCGCACTGGTCTCCCCCGGCTCCCGAGGAGGCGAGGTAACCCTAGAAGGGGATGAAATTTATACTCGCGTGGGCGAGAACCTCCCCCCCTCACAGTGCCAAGGGTGGACGCTGACCTTTATTGAGCGCAAGAGTCGTTACTGGGTTGCCGCTCACGCGGGTAACAAAGACGAGAGGCTATTCACGACCGGCACAGAACAGACCTGGCAATGGGCACAAGCGGCCGAGTTTATTCGTTGGTTCACAGACGGCGAACGACGCTATGGCAAAGCTCTATGGACTTTCGCTAGCCGCTTCATCTCGAAGCCGTCACCGCACGGCACGCACTACCCCTGGCGCAAGGTTTGGCGAGAAGGTCTCGAGGTGGCCATGAAAATCAAAGGTTCTCAAGGCCAGCCGCGAGTCGAATGGGTCAAGGTAGAACACCCGTTCACGGCCATCAGTCCGGCCGATGAGGTTCACGCCAATCACAATGAGGCCCATAACAGTGCTTTGAGACGATGTTGTAGTGCTTATCGCCGCCGACAAAATCTCTATGCCAAGACGGTGGTGGGTTTGCAGCGAGTCTTAGAGGTACAACGATTAATTTACAACTGGAGTCGCCCCCATTACAGTCTGGGGAAGAAAACTACCCCGGCTATGGCGATGGGATACTGCAATCGACCAATTTCAATCTATGAAATTCTCACCATGAGAGGGTTCCATGACATCACCTCTTAAGCGACCAGTGCCAAATAGAGAACTGCCCACGATCAGCGAACCGAACAAGGCGGCACTGACTAATCCCAAGAGTTGCCGCTGACGACGATTGCGATTTTGTTCAATCTCTAGGGAGAGTTGCATTTTTTCATGTTCGAGTTTTCGCTGACGTTCTTGGGATTCAAAATCAAGGATTTTCTGAATTTCTCGTTGCTCTAAATTTTGGCTGGCGGTGAGATAACGATAGTCTGAACTTCCTAGGTCTTTATCCTGAGTCCAGTCTAAGGCTTCTTGTAGGGCTTGACCCCGTAATAATCGCGATTCATCCTGATAGCCTGACTCCATCCACGCATTGAGCAAGGAGGCATAGGGACGCAGACGATTGAGCTGTTCATCCACCCAATCTCGGTTAAACACTTGATAGTAGATGGGGTTTTTGACCCGCAGATAGCCATCCCGTTTTTCCACGATCCCCGAGAGAATCAACTTCATTTGTGCTGAGCATTCGATCGCCACAATAGAGGACACCTCAGAGGGGGCCTGTTCTGAGCGCCACACTTGACGATACAGACTCAGCAATTCTCCCACTCGTTTGTCGTCATAGAGGAGGCGATCTCGAATGGTTTTGAGATGTTCCGGTTCGTCTTGGGCTTCCCAATGATGGAGAATTTCCTCCTGCACGCAACTATCAATAAATGGTTGTGTGTCCTGCCCTTCAATTCGTCCTAAACTAGATTTAGTTTGATAGGAATTAAGCAGTAATTGACAGAGTTTTTGCATCAGAAAGGGTTGTCCCCCTGTCCAATATGAAATATGCTCTAATGCCGCTATCGGTTGGGCAAATATTGCGGCTAATCCCTCCAGAAGAGGCGTCGCTTCTTGCTGCTTAAATCCCTGGAGGTAAATGCCTCGACCCACATTAAAAGGAGTGCGATTCTTATCGGCAATCAATTCTCCAGGCGTGGCAACTCCAAAGAGGGCAAAACTTAATCGCTGATAAGCAGGATTGTCGGCACGACGATTGTAACAGTTACGAATTAGAGCAAAAAAATCATCGGTGGCGAATTTTAAAGCCAGGATACTGTCAATTTCATCAATTAAAATCACTAAGGGCTGTTGCGTTTCTGCCAAAAGTACTTCCTCAATAAACTCTCCCAAACGAGCCGATGGTGGTAACTCCAGGCGATCGCGCCACCATTGTCGGAGATTAGTTTTGAGCTGAAACTGTTTACTGAGAATCGCGGCGATCGCCCCATACCATTGTTCCACATTGACCTGTTGCGTGCCAATGGCCGTCAAATCCAAGGCCCCCGGCATCACCCCCGCCTCCCGTAACTGGGCCATCACCTGCACCCGTAGGCTGGATTTGCCCATCTGACGGGCGTTGAAGACATAGCAAAACTCTCCAGCCAGCAGTCCCTGAAGCAGATCATCATCTGCCTGTCGCCGCACATAGGTTTGTGACTCAGGAGGCACACTGCCACCTACATGATAGGAAAACCGAAGATGCTGTTGAGACATTAATGGTTAGACGAATGCTTAGAACTTACGGGTCACAAAGAGACGACCGGTAACCGACTTGAGATTTCTGACTAAGATAATCCCTCACCCGTTGACAACTATAGGCCATTAAATCCAACGAGAGAATATTCTCCAAATTCCAGCGAATCCCTAAACGGTCTTCACTGCCTGAGAGTAAAAACTGACTATCAGGACTAAACTTAACCGAACCTACCACAGATTGATGGCCACTCAGTTGGGTTAAAAACCCACCATCAACGGTATAAATATCAATCTTATTATCCGTCCTCGCGATCGCCAAAAATCGGTTATCGGGACTCCAAGCCACCCGCGTGAGTCCACTGGTGTCTGAAATTTGTAGGGTTGTCAGCAGCGTGCCATCTCGACGCCAAATTTTGAGCTGTCCATCGCGACTGGCCGAGGCGATGTTCTCACTATCCGGACTAATGGCAATGCCCCAAACTTCCGTGTCATGGCCCACCAAAACCTGAGCTGGAGTCTCTTGTAAACGAGACCGTTCCCCCTCATCAGCCGTCGTCTCCCATTCCCAGAGTTTGACCTGTCCCGCTAGATTAGATAGGGCCACATAAGACCCATCAGGACTGAAGGCTAAATCCCAAATACGACTCTCAGAGGCCATGATGGTTTGGTGCAGGGTCAACTCCCCAGACTCGTTCTCTCGCCATAGATGGATATCAACGTCATCTCCCCCTGAGACTAACCACTCTCCATCAGGATGATAGGATAAGCCCCAAATCGCTAAATCATGGGCCTTCCAACTCGTCACCGCCCCATTTTGGGGATTCATCTGATAAATCGAGCCATTGGCATTGCCCACCAGTAACTGTTTCTGTTGGGGATGAAAGGTCAAACTGTACAATTCTTGAGAGCCTAAATCCTCGAATTCCCTTAACAAGCGACCGCTCTCATCCCAGAGACGGACTTCCGTTCTCGCCGCTGTGGCGAACTGGGAGGCGAGGGGTGAGGATGGGGGAGCATAGGCGACATTCCACAAGACCTCTTGGTGGCCGTGGAGCGGTTGCACAAACTCATTATCCACCTGCCAAAGCCGAATAAAGCCATCTTCCCCTGCACTGGCCACTTCGGTTCCCTCGGGGCTAAAGGCGACGCCACGGACGGTACTTCCATGACCCCGTAGCGTTCTGAGTAACGTCCCCTGCTGTGACCAAACTCGTAACTGGCTGTCGGCTGACCCGGAGACAACGCGCTCTCCATCGGCACTGATGGCAATACTAATCACTTCAGCTTCATGGCCCTCTAGGGTCTGTAATAACTCACCCTCTCGGCTCCAAACCCGGACCTGATTATCGCCATGGCCCGAGATGAGACGGTCGCCATCGGGACTATAGACTACAGACCAGCTCGCACTATTGCTCTGTTGAAAGCTGCTAATTAAGGTTCCATCCCGTTGCCAACGTTTGATACTGCCGTCAACGCTAGCCGAGGCAAATTCTTCCCCATCAGGACTGAAAGCAGTTCGCCAAACCGCCGCTTCATGGCCCGTTAAGGTCTGTACAAGAGTCCCCGTCACCGACCACACCTTGAGGGTTAGGTCACTGCTGGCAGAGATGAGTTGCTGACCATCAGGACTCCAGGACACAGACCAGACAGCTGCGTCATGGCCCCTGAGGGTTCTCTCTAACTGGCCCTCGACAGACCATAGATAAATCTGACCATTGAGGGTGGGTACGGCTAAGGATTGACTATCAGGGCTAAAGCTGACGCTATACACCGTCGCGTCATGAGGTAAGGTCTGAAGTAGGGTTCCATCCCGTCGCCAAATTTTGACGGTTGTATCAGCGCCGGAACTGGCGATGAGTTGCCCGTCGGGGCTAAAGTCCACCCCTAAGGCGCCCCCGGTATGGGCTTGCATTCGATTGAATTCATGGTTGCCCTGGATGGCCTGTTCGAGGGTTTGGTGGCTATCCTGGTCAAGTTGTCGACGAATATCGCCGCTGATGAACCGCAGTTGTTTAAAACGATGACGCCCTTGCAGGGCCTGAACCAGGGCATCAAGCCGTTGGTTGGAGGCGTAACTGCCTTTGGACGCTGCAATGACGGCTCGGACTTCGCTGAGGGCAGCCCGTTGATACGCAATAAAGGTGATGCTACCCAAACCAATGGCCCCGAGGAGGGCAACCGTTAAAATCCCTAGAAATTGTCGCTGACGGCGGACATTTTGTGCTTGAAGTTTTAAGAGTTGCTGAGCTTTAACGAGACGTTGTTGTTCGAGTTTTCGTTGGATCTCTTGTTGCTCAAATTTAAGGTGTTTTTGAATTTCTTGCTGTTCTAAGTCCTGGCTCGCACTGAGATAGCGATAGTCTAAATCCCCCAAGCCTTTCTGTTGCGTCCAGTTGAGGGCTTCTTCGAGGGCTTGACCCCGTAAGAGTCGCGATTTATCCTGATAGCCTGACTCTATCCAAGCATTGAGCAAGGAGGCATAGGGACGCAGACGATTGAGCTGTTCATCCACCCAATCCCGGTTAAACACTTGATAGTAAATGGGGTTTTTGACCCGCAGATAGCCATCCCGTTTTTCCACCACTCCCGAGAGAAGCAACTCCGTTTGGGCTGGACATTCGATCGCCGCAATGGAGGGGACATCTGAGGGGGCCTGTTCTGAGCGCCACACTTGACGATAGAGACTCAGCAATTCTCCCACTCGTTTGTCGTCATAGAGGAGGCGATCGCGAATGGTTTTGAGATGTTCCGGTTCGTCCTGAGCTTCCCAATGATAGAGAATCTTCTCCTGCACACAACTGTTGATAAACGGTTGTATGTCTTGCCCTTCAATTCGCCTTGAAAGAGACTTATTTTTATAGGAATCAAGCAGTAACTGACAGAGTTTTTGCATTAAAAAGGGTTGTCCCCCCGTCCAATACAAAATATGCTCTAATGCCACCATTGGTTGAGCAAAAAATGCCGCGAATCCCTCCAAAAGAGGCGTCGCTTCTTGGAGACTAAACCCCTGTAGGGCGATGCCTTTCCCAACATTAAAGGGGGTACGATTTTTATCGGCAATCAATTCTCCCGGCGTGGCAACTCCAAAGAGGGCAAAACTTAATCGCTGATAAGCAGGATTATCGGCACGACGATTGTAACAGCTACGAATTAGGGCAAAAAAATCATCGGTCGCGAATTTTAAAGCCAGGATACTGTCAATTTCATCAATTAAAATCACTAAGGGCTGTTGGGTTTCTGCTAGCAAGACTTCCCCAATAAACTCTCCCAAACGAGCCGGAGGCGGTAACTCCAGGCGATCGCGCCACCATTGTCGGAGATTGGTTTTGAGCTGAAACTGCTTACTGAGAATGGCGGCGATCGCCCCGTACCATTGTTCCACCGTCACCTGTTGCGTGCCAATGGCCGTCAAATCCAAGGCCCCCGGCATCACCCCCGCCTCCCGTAACTGGGCCATCACCTGCACCCGTAGGCTGGATTTCCCCATCTGTCGGGAATTAAAGACATAACAAAACTGCCCCTGGAGCAGTTCCGTGAATAACGCCTCATCCGCCTGTCGCCGGACATAGGTTTGGGATTGTGGCGGAACTGCCCCACCCACCTGATAGTTGAACGATGGCTCAAAAGACAGGCTTACCTTTGCGATTGACATTGGGCAAACAACGGCTCCAGTTCAGATTGCTGACGTAGATAATCCTTCACACGCCGACAGCCATACTCCAACCCATCTAGGGAGTAGACTTCCTCCATATCCCAACGTACCACGCGACGATCTTCGCCCCCCGAGACCAGATAGCGCCCATCAGGACTAAAGTCCAACGTTAACACCGTTCCCTGATGGTTCCGCAATTGGCCTATCAACAGACCGTCCTCACGATACAGGTCAACCCGATGGTCTGTGCGAGCCACCGCCAACACCTGACCATCGGGACTCCAAGCCACCCGCGTTAAACCACTGGTCTCAGTGACCTGAAGTTTCAACAGTTGCTCCCCCCAGCGATTCCAAAGATTCAACACACCGCTGCGACCGGCCGAGAGGATGCGATCGCCCTCGGGACTAATCGCCAGCCCCCAGAAGGGACTGTCATCCCCCGCTAAAACCATCGGCGATATTTCCGCGACCTCAGACAGGTTGCCACGATGCTGAGAGTCCCACTCCCAGAGCCGCACGGTTCCATCAATACTGGCCGAGGTCAGATAAGACCCATCGGGACTAAACGCCAAATCCCAAACCCGAGCCTGATGACCCTCTAGCACCTGATGTAACCCATACCCCCCCTCAGCCAAAAGCCGCCAGATCTTCAGGTGGGTACTATTCCCCCCAGACACGAGCCAACGGCCATCGGGGCTATAGGTTAAGGCAAATAAGCTCAACTCATCGGCTGACCAGGAGTCAATCTCGCCACGGGTCAAATCAATCTCATACATCCTCCCCCGACTATCTCCCGCGATAAGTTTCGCTTGGCTCGGATGAACCGCCAGACTATACAACACTCCCAAAGCAAATTGCTCAAACTGCTGCACCAACTCCCCCGCCGGGTTCCAGATGCGGATATCCCCCCGCGATAGGCTGACCAAATAGCCCCCCAGAGGCGATGAGGGGGGCAGATAGCGAACCTGCCAAACCTCATGCTCATGGTTCCCCAACGGCTGCATAAACTCATTCTCGACCTGCCAGATGCGGACTAACCCCTCTTCACCAGCACTCATGACCTGAGTTCCATCGGGACTAAAGGCCACCCCCCGTAAGCGACTGCCATGGCCCTCGAAACTATTGAGCAAGCTTCCCTCCTCAGACCACAGCTTCAGACTGCCATCGGCTGAGCCAGAGGCTAAACGAGACCCATCAGGACTAAAGGCGAGCGTCCCCACTTCCGCCTCATGACCATCGAGATCCTGGAGCAGGGTTCCGTCTGATTGCCAAAGACGGATGTGATTATCACTATAGGCGGCAGCCAAGTGGTGACCCTGGGGATGATAGGCGATCGCCCAACCATTACTGATTCCCTGGCTGAAGCGGTTGATTAAGGTGCCATCCCGTCGCCAACGGATGATGGTTCCATCAGAGCTAATGGAGGCAAACTCGTCACCCTGAGGATGCACAGCCACATTCCAGACGGTTTCCTCATGTTGCCGTAAGGTATGCAGCAGTTGACCCTCTCGCGACCATTGTCGTAGGGTTCCATCACTGCTGGCAGACACCAGATAATCCCCCTGGGGACTCCAGTCCAGATTCCACACCGCCGCTTCATGGCCCCGGAGGCGGGTTTGCAACTCCCCATCAATGGACCAGAGGTAAATGTCACCTCGGAGGCTGGGGGTGGCGAGCAGTTGGCTGTCGGGGCTAAATTTGACGCTATAAATGGTCATCCCCATTGTTAGAGTCTGTACCAGGGTTCCATCCCGTCGCCAAATCTTGGCAGTCCCATCAGGGCCGGAGGTGGCAATCCATTGACCATCCTGGCTCACATCCACCCCTAAGACGCCGCCGCGATGGGCCGCCATGCGATTGACTTCATGGTTGGCGTGAATGGCCTGTTCCAGGATCTGCTGGGTTTCGCGATCTAACTGCTGACGCTGGTGGGGAGACAGGAACTGCAACTGTTGTAGGTTTTGCCGGGCCTGGAGTCCCTGAACCAGAGCGTCAAGCTGTTGAGCGGAGGTATAACTGCCCCGGGAGGCGGCCATGAAGGCGCGGACTTCACTCACGGCGCTGCGTTGATAGGCGATGAAGGTGGCCAGACCTAACGCCATAGACCCCGCCAGAGCTAGACCGAGAACCCCGAGGAACTGCCGTTGACGGCGGACATTCTCGGTCTGGAGTTTTAAGCAGCGTTGGCTTTCCCGCAGCCGTTCTTGTTCTAATTGTTGTTGGACGGTCTGTCGCTCAAAGGCGTCTTTCTGTTGGCGTTCTTGTCGTTCTAGCTCTTGGCTGGCACTGAGATAGCGATAATCGAGGTCGCTGAGACTCTTGCGTTGAGTCCAGTCGAGGGCTTCTTGCAAGGCCGCCCCTCGCAGCAGTCGTGAGCTATCTTGACCCTTAGACTCGTTCCAGGCTTTGATTAAGTAGGCATAGGGCCGCAGACGCTCTAGATGCCGGTCAATCCAGCTCAGGTTAAAGACCTGTTGGTAGATGGGGTTCTTGACCTGTAGATGACCGTTGCGGCATTCGACAAGGCCCGATAGGAGCAGTTCGGTTTGTAGGGGCGAGTCGGCGGTGGGAATCGGCGGGGTTTGGGATGGGTTCCCCTCGGCTTGCCAAATCTGACGATAGAGGGTGAGCAGTTCTGCGGCTCGGTCGTTGTTGTGGAGGAGGCGATCGCGAATGGTTTTGAGATGTTCCGGGGCATCCTGGGCCTCCCAATGCTCCAGAATCTGTTGTTGCACGCAGAGGTCGATGAGGCGGTTCTGATTGTTGAGTGGGTCAGGGTCTGGGATCGGGAATTTTGGGTAATGCTCGATCAGTTGTTGACAGAGTTTTTGGGTCAGAAAGGGTTGACCCTGGGTCCAATGGAAAATTCGCTCTAATCCCTGGTGAGGATTAGCCAGGATGGCGGTTAAGCCTGAGGCCAGAGGGGCGATCGCCTCGGGCTGAAATCCCCTCAATTCAATGGACTGACCAATGTTGAAGGGGGTACGCTGTTTGTCGGCAATCAGGTCTCCGGAGGTGGTTACGCCAAAGAGGGCGAAGCTTAAGCGCCGATAGTCGGGACTCTCGGCCCGTTGGTTATAGCAGGTGCGAATTAGGGCGAAAAAATCATCGGTGGGGAAGTTGAGGGCCAGAATACTGTCAATTTCATCGATGAGAATGACGAGGGGATTGTGGGTTTCGGGCAGTAACAGGTCTTGGATAAAGCTGCTTAAGCGTGCGGCTGGGGGGAGGTGCAAGTGCGATCGCCACCAGGGACGCAGGGGGGTCTGTAGGGGAAGTTGTTTGCTGAGTATGGCGGCGATGGCGGCATACCATTGTTCGATGGTCACCTGTTGGCTACCAATGGCGGTCAAGTCCAAAAGCGCACAGTCGACCCCCTGCTGTCGCAACCGGGCCGCCACCCGCAACCGCAGACTGGATTTGCCCATCTGTCGCGAGCTGAAGACATAGCAAAAATCCCCCCTTAGAAGTCCTTGAAATAGGGACTCATCGGCGGGCCGTTGGATGTAGATGGGTGAGTTTGGGGGTAAACTTCCCCCCACTTGATAGGTCAGTTGTGGGGAGAGTTGCGGGGAAAGTTGTGGGCTGGGTTCTGACATGAACCGATAATTCACAAGGTGTAATTAAGCGATCGCTCTAGGCTGAATTCCAGTGGTAAGCTAGGTCTAGCGGGAAAAGTATTCTCGGTAGAGTTCACAACTGGGAATGGCTAGACGTTCTTTGAGGCGAATCGCCCCCAAGCCTTGCAGGCGATAGGCGCTCTGATGACTCAGTTCGATGCCGGCAGGGTTACGGGCTACCTCTGTCATAGCCTCGATGAGGTCGGGGTCGGATTCCATCAGTTGCACTTGCCGTCTGAGGTAGCTATGGAAAATTGTATGATGGGCGATGGTCTCAGCGGCTAAGTCCTCGATTGTTAACTCTCCCTGGGCCAGATAAAACAAACAGAGTTGAGTAAGGTAAGGATGTCCCCCCACGAGGGCAAATACAGCTTGGGCGGTGATATCTGGGGAATTGAGACCATAACGGCAGGTCAGTTCCTCAACTTCAACGGGGTTAAAGTGCGGTAACTCAATCAGCAATCCCACGTTAAAAGGGGATTGATGCAAGGTTAAGGGCAGCCAGACTTCAGTGGAGTGGATAATGGCTAAACGCAGATTCGTCCAAATTGCCCGTTGTTCGAGGCCGTAACGCCCTTGTTCATACCAGGAGCGCAACATCCCGAAAAAGTCGGTGGCAACTTCTGGGTAGGCAAAGAGTTCATCGAGTTCTTCAATCACCAGTAATAGAGGCGTGGCGGCGGCGGGCAGCAGATAGGTTTCAAAGTAGTCTGAACAACTGTAGCTACTGCCAAATAAGTCATCCCAACGGCTAGAAAGTTCGTTGGGTAAGCCTAAGTCTTTCGCGACTACCGCACAAAACCATTGCAAAAACCGATCTGGGTCTTGGATGACTTGACAATCAATACTTTGTAGGTTAACAACGGAGGTACGAAAGCCGCGATCGCGAGCATGATTCAGAGTCTGGGCCATCAGGGAGGTTTTGCCAAACTGACGCGGTGCTTTAATGCGAAGCAACGCCCCCGGTTTCAGCACTTCCTGGGCACACAGCTCCTCGATATTGCTGCGGTAAATATAAAAGGGGGAGTCTAAAGGTAATTGTCCCTTTAGAGGGGTCTGTTGTAGTGCGGCTAGATCCAGTTCTGAGGAGTCTTGGCCGGGGCTAATGACATCCTGACTGCCCATTTTGAGGTGAAATGCTTCAAAATAGGAGTCTAGGGTTTGCCAATCCACGGGCTTTTGCCGACGGCGGAGTTTGGTTAAGGTGTTGGAACTCAGTCCTGTTCGCTGGCTTAGTTGCTCTAGGGTATAAGGTTTCCCCTGATTATCTTGCATGGATGACAAATGTTCAGCCGCTTGGAGCCGTTGCCAGCCTTGGGAGCTAAGAATCAAGCCCCGTCGTCGTTTGTTGGGATGCGATCGCTCTGCCATGGAAACTTTGCTTAAGATGCTGTTTGTTATAGAGGCTTTCAGAACTTTATTCTACATTCTAACAAGTTTCTTTTACTTCTCGTCTTCAGTCCAGCAAGTTATCGTACCATTCAATGATATGAAAGGGGATTCGTCCGGGGATCTCATTTTAACTAAACTTGGGTCTGCGATCGCTCAACTCCTATCCTGGACTCCTCTTATTAGAATATCTAGAGCAAGTCAACTTGAGACTATCTTAAGTTAAGTTTACACCTTCTTAATTTAAGTTAACACCTTAACTTAAGATGTTTAGTGGATGCTGCGCCCCAAATACCGTACAATAGCCTTGTCACTTGTTTATGACTGGCGACGCAGTTCCTAAGTCAACCTATATTTTGGATTTGTAGGGTTTATGTTGACTGAGATGGCTTAAACTCATGCCAGATTCTACCACAAGTCTTGCCTTGACTTACACGCTATTTTTTCACTCATTTATCACCAGTTTTCAGTGGACAAAAACTGGAAAGCATGGGCTTTTTTGTTACAATTTTATCCCAACTCGGTTCGAGCATCGCCCATCAATTCGACAGCGATATTCAGGGTCTCATGTAACATCTGAGCTAGGTAACGCCCAAACCACTGACACTAATGCTTCAGCCTCCACTAAAACAGAGCAGGACATTAACTCCTCCTCTTCCCCTCCCCCCAAAAAAACTAGCTAAGAAGAGTTAGCCATGACCTGGCCGGAAAAGTTGTCAGGGTTTAAAATAAAGGGATATCTAGGAACCTCCACTCGACGCCTTCTTTTAGCCGACCTGTGGCCAAGCCTGCTTAACAAAATTTAATAAAAAACAAAGATGTGGGACTTGTTGTACCAACTCATTCAAACAATTTTTTCACCCAGCCAGAGCTATATGCCTCACGGTCATTGTTACCTCTGGCAAACCCCTCTTGTTGCCCTTCATGTCACCAGTGATGCCCTAATTGCCTTAGCCTACTTCTCCATTCCAACGCTCTTGATCTACTTTGTCTCACAGCGTCGGGATATTCCGTTTTTAAATGTTTTTTATCTATTCGGCGCGTTTATCGTCCTCTGTGGTGTCGGTCATCTGATGGATATCTGGACCCTCTGGCATCCCGCCTACTGGCTAGCGGGAGTTGAACGCGCCATTACAGCGTTGGTCTCCTGCTACACAGCGGCCTCAATGGTCACCCTACTGCCTCAGTTCCTATCTCTGAAAACCCCGAAACAGCTCGAAATGCTCAATCTAGCCCTGCAACAGGAAGTTGAGCAACGTCGGCAAGTCGAAGAGGAATTACGACAAGCCAATCAAACCTTGGAAGCTCGGGTTCAAGAGCGCACCGCTGCCCTGCAAGCCAGTACCCAAGCCCTAGCTGAAAGTCAGGCCCAACTCAAAGAAGCCCAGGGTATCGCCCATATCGGTAGCATTGACTATGACCTAGAAAACCAGGAACTTCGGGCTTCAGAGGAAATGAAGCGCATCTATCATCTCACAGACCCAGAGCGCCCTCTAACCCTGAAAGACTTTCTCAAATGCGTTCATCCGGGCGATCGCCCCCATTGGTGGCAGGCCCAACAAAAATTACTCCAGCAAGGGGAATCCATCCATCTCGAACATCGCCTGCTATTAGCCGATGGAGACATTCGCTATTTGGACATCAAGGGAGAACCCCGATATAACGCCTCCGGCGAGTTGGTGAAGCTGTATGGAGTGGCCCTCGATATCACCGAGCAAAAACTGGCTCAGTTGCAGTTGGAGGAGCAAGTTCGACGCAGCCAACTCGTTGCCAAAACCTTAGAACGAGTCTGGTCATCTCTAGATTTTGAGGAGGTAATGCAGGTCATCGTCGATGAAGTGCGTCAGTTTCTCCGGGTTGAACGGGTTGTGATTTACCGCTTCCAACCGGATTGGAGTGGCGATGTGATTGTTGAGTCCGTCTCTAACCCGGATCTGGCGATTCTTGGGGAACATTTCGAGGATGAGTGTTTCCGCAAGGATTATGTGCAACGGTACCAACAGGGACGAATTCGCAAAGTGGAGAATGTCGCCACGAGTACCCTACCCAGTTGTCATAAAGCCTTACTCTCGCGCATCCAGGTGCAAGCCAACTTGGTCTTACCCCTACTCTGGCATCCTCACGCTTTGGATGATCCCCCCGAACTCTGGGGTCTGCTGATTGCCCATTCCTGTACCAAGACTCGCCCATGGACTGACTCGGAAATAAGACTGTTAGAACAGTTAACGGTGCAATTGGGAATTGCTCTGCGTCAACATCGTCTCGTTGAATCTCTCAAAAGCGAATTGCAGGAACGCCGCCAGATTGAAATCGCTTTACGAGACTCTGAGGCGGCAGAACGTCAAAAAGCCGAAACCCTACATCAGACCTTGCAAACCCTACAACAAACTCAGGCAAAGCTCGTGCAATCAGAAAAAATGGCCTCGTTGGGACAAATGGTGGGGGGTCTAGCCCATGAAATCAATAACCCTATCAGCTTTATTTATGGCAATATCAACCATGCTCGGGAGTACAGTGAGCAGTTGTTGGCGTTGATCAATCTCTATCAAACCTATTACCCGGAAACCCATGAGGCGATTACGGATCTCCTAGAGGCTCTGGATTTAGACTTTGTGCGGGATGACTTTCCGCAACTGCTGGACTCGATGGCGACTGGAGCCGATCGCATTCGCGACATTGTCCTCTCTTTACGCAACTTTTCCCGGTTGGATGAGGCTGAGTGGAAAGTTGCCGACATCAATGCCAGTATTGAGAGTACTCTGACCATGATTCACGCCCGTCTCTCCCAAGCCGCGTCACGCTCCTCGATTGACGTGGTGACACAGCTTGGGGAGTTACCGCCTATCGTCTGTTATCCGGGACAACTGAATCAGGCTCTACTGAACATTTTTAATAATGCCATTGATACCTTAGAGGAACGTCTCCGACAAGAGCCAAACTTTAAGCCGCAATTACAGGTACGCTCCGGGTTACGACGTGCCAGTGAGGGGAATGGCAAAGCGGCGGGGGAGGCGATCGCCCACATTGAGATTATCGATAATGGTCTAGGGATTCCCGATGAGTTGGTTGAACGGGTTTTTGACCCCTTCTTTACCACCAAACCCATTGGCAAAGGCACCGGTTTAGGCCTCTCTAATGCCTATCAAATTCTCGTCGAGCAACATCAAGGGGCCTTTTACTGTGAACCTAACCCCCCTTCAGGAACCCGATTTGTGATTGAACTTCCCGCTCGCCAATTCTGTTCTGAGTCTCAAATGCCATCCCATCAGTCCACGGCTGATGCCCATTCTCGGCAATAGAGATGGATATCAGATTGCCTATTGCCTCTTGCCTCTTGCCTCTTGCCTCTTGCCGAAAGAGGGCGACCACAAGGGTACGCCCCTACGTCTTTTCTTTTGCCTCTTGCCTCTTGCCTCTTGCCTTCTTATCCCCTATTTTTTGCCCTATTCAGACCAACTTTTGCTATATGAATCCTGAGCAACGCAAACTTCTGTCGATCCTCTGTCACGCCTCGGTCTTTTTCTCTTGGACGTTATTGGCCCTGGGGATTCCCCTGTGCTTGTTCCTATTTGTCGATGATCAAGCCGTCAAAAATAATGCCCGCGAGGTGCTTAATTTTTACATCAACCTGTTGATTTACAGCGTGTTAATTGGCATCCTTTGGGCATTAGTGATCACTATCCCTGTGGCTTTTGTGGTGGGAATTTTGGTGGCGATCGGTAATGTTGTCTTGCCAATTCTGGCGATTCTCCAAGTTGCCAGTAACCCGGACCAGTCCTATCGCTACCCCTTTATCATTCATCTCCTCTAGACTTAAGGCTAACGCAAACTAAAAGAGGTCAAGAAACGCTGGGCATTTTCAGACCAATTGCCCGCATTGCCGCTCTGAGGGGTGACGATAATTTGATAGAGTCGGTCATTGACCAGGTAAAAATGAGCATAGCCGGATAGGCCGTTGGGGGCCACATACTCCACACTTAATCCAGGGTAGCCTTGTAAACGGCGAGATTGAGTGACGACATCTCGGGCCCCAATCCCTCCAAGAAAGCCCTCTTTAACCGCCTGGAGAAAATCCGATGGCTCACCAATACGGCTGATAAACTCTTGAGGATAGTCCGTATAACTAATCAGATATTCCGCCAAACCGTCTTCCGAGGCAAAGGCATACTGGGTGGTTGACTGTCCCGGTAACTCAACCCTCTGCTGCATTCGCTCCGGTTGCTGAGGGAATAGAACCTCAAATCGCCCTTCTCGGGACTGAAAGGAACGCCAGGAGTCTGAACCCTGGGCCACTGGCTCTAAATAGGCAAATGACCCCAGGGCCCGTTGAGCTAGGCTGGGGGTGAGGCTCACCAGGAGCGTGAACAGTGACATCAGTAAGAGCCGCTTAGGGGTCATGGGAGTTCAGGGTTGGGTGAAAGGAAAAAACGCTGAGTTATACCATTGTTCGATCACTCTAGTTTAATCTAATTTCGAGAGACGAACACTGCGGGCCGCCGGGGTTAAGGTTTGTAACTTCTGCAACAGTTCTTCAGTGACGGCTCGGAAGGCTTTGGACCCGGACGAGTTGGGATCGCTGAGAACGACGGGTTTGAAACTATCTACAGCTCGGGAGACGCTCACATCCATGGGAATCGAGGTTTTGAAGATCTGGGCTTCGTTGAACTCCTGACGTACCCGCTTCATCACTTGTTTATAGTAGCGTCCCGCCAGGATACTGCGAGACATGGTGAAAACAATGCCAATCAGTTGGGTTTGAACTTTTTTCTCGATTTGGTGAATCTCGATGAGCTTTTTAACTTGCCGCTCTAGGAGCTGCATTCCAATGTAAGAAAGGGGTTCAGGCTTTGCTGGAATGAGATAAAAGTCACTACAAACAAGACTACTGCGGGTGACGAGATTGTAGCTGGGGGCGCAGTCGAGGAGGATAAAGTCGTAGTGATCCACCACGGGTTTTAAGATACCCCGCATGAGGGAGTCCTCAAAGGTGTTCCAGACTCCCTCAAAGTTCCGTTCTGGGTTGCGGATGGCTTTGCGATAGAGGACTTCGGAGACGAGGAAGTCGTTATAGAGGTCGATGTCTCCGGGAAGCACATCAATGCCTTGGAGGTTGCCGCCATAGGGGCGAATGATGTCCTGGACGGGGCTATGGTCGAGATCGCCGGTGATGGCTTTTTGCAGGAGATGTTTGAGGGTTCCTTTGTCTTTGCGGATTTTGGCGAAATCTGTGGGGGACATCAGGGACAAGGTGGCACTGACTTGGGGATCGAGATCCACCACCAGCACCCGTTGGCGGTGTTCTTTGGCTAAACACGCCGCCATATTGACGGTGAGGGTGGTTTTCCCCACGCCGCCTTTCATATTTGTTGTGGCAATTAGATAACCCATCCGTCAGTACACCGATTGCTGTTCGCCATTCAATCTAACAGATCGGCGATCGCCTGGGGTCATGGCTGTGGCAGTTCAGGATTGGTTCGGGCGATCGCGGGTGATTTGCCAGCTTAGGAAAATTACGGGAATCATGCCGATGACAATTAAGGCTAGGGCGGGCCCCGAGGCTTGGGCCAGCCGCTCGTCGGAAGCGAGGTTGTAGACCCGGATGGCGAGGGTATCGAGGTTAAACGGACGAATAATCATGGTGGCGGGGAGTTCTTTCATCACATCCACGAAGAGAATCATGGCGGCGGTGAGAATCCCTCGCCAAAGGAGGGGAATGTGGATTTGGGTTAGGGTGGCCAGAGGGCTATAGCCGAGGCTGCGGGAGGCTTCGTCGAGGTTGGGGGAAATTTTGGCTAGGCTCGATTGGATGCTGCCGAGGGAGACGGCGAGATAGCGGACGAGATAGGCAAAAATCAGGACGGTCATGGTGCCACTGAGGAGTAGGCCTGTGGAGATGTTGAAGTTCGCTTGTAGCCAACGGTCGATGGCGTTGTCTAAGGTGCCAACGGGGACCAGGACTCCGACGGCGATCGCCGACCCAGGGATGGCGTAGCCCATGCCGGAAATACGGGCGGCGGTTTTCATGAGTTGAGAGGGGTTCAGACGCACGCCATAGGCAAGAATGAGGGTGATGATGACCCCAATCACAGCGGTCAGACCCGAGAGAAGCAAACTGTTACGGGCAAAGTCCCAAAATCGCCCGCCGAAGGTGTCTTGGGCGTGGTTAATGGCCATCTGTAGCAGGACGGCGGCGGGGATGAGGAAGCCTAGGGTGATGGGAAGCAGACAGATGCCGCTGGCGAGGAGTCCTCGATGTCCTTGGAGGGAATAGCGAGCGGGGGGCTGGGAGTTGGCGGAGGCTTCGTAGTATTGGGCTTGACGACGCGATCGCTGTTCGAGCCAGAGTAGGGCGAAGACAAAGATTAAGAGGAAGGCGGCCAGTTGGCTGGCGGCGATGCGTTCTCCGAAGCCAAACCAGGTGCGGTAAATGCCGGTGGTGAAGGTATCAACGCTAAAATACTGGACGGTTCCGAAGTCGTTGAGGGTTTCCATCAGGGCCAGGGCCGTTCCAGCGGCGATCGCCGGACGAGCCAGAGGTAGGGCCACGGAGAAGAAACTCTGCCAGGGATTGGCCCCCAAGACACGACTAGCTTCGATGGTGCAGACGGATTGCTCCAGAAAGGCGACGCGGCTGAGGAGATAGACGTAGGGATAGAGCGTCAGGCTCAACAGGGCGATCGCCCCCCAAACAGAGCGGATATTAGGAAACCAATAGTCTCCAAACCCCCAACCCGTCAGACTGCGTAGGCTGGTTTGTACGGGACCTGCAAAGTCGAGAAATTCTGTATAGGTGTAGGCCAGCACATAGGCCGGGGCCGCCAGGGGCAGTAATAGGGCCCATTCTAAGATGCGCCGTCCGGGGAACTCACAGGCCGCCACCAGCCAAGCGGTGACAACTCCGATCAGGATGACGAGGCTTCCCACCCCGACAATAAGGAAAAGGGTATTTTCGATATAGCGACCGAGAACCGTCGCGATGAGATGCTGCCACATCTCGCGCCGGTCTGTGAGGAGGCTGGCTAGGATAAAGACAATGGGAGAGGCGACGGCCAAAGCGATGGCGATCGCCACCCCAGTCCAGAGTGACGCACCCGACCCGACCTGGGGGCTGTACTTGCGAAATGCTTGCAACATTCCAATCCAATAAAGAGAGACACCAAGGAGGGCATGAGACCCATCTGCCAGGATTTGGCTCAAGACCGGGTCTCATCCCTCCCTAGCTTATCGGAAAGTAATGTCATTAACCTGCTCAATTCCCACATCCACCAAAATGGCAATGGTTTGTCCATCTCGCTGGAGTAGGGTCTGTCCATCCCGAATGCCAAAGGTCAACTCTTCCCGAGTGATGCCATCAAAGAGGACAAAGGCATCTTGAGCGATATCGAAGTCGAGGATGAGGTTATTTTGCGCCTCATTCGTAATGGCGAAACCATTTTGACCGCCCCCGCCGACGAGGGTATCGTTACCCCGCTGTCCAAACAGCAGGTCATCCCCTTCATCGCCGAAGAGGAGGGAGTTACCCCGACCACTGTAGAGGGTGTCATCCCCCTGACCGCCGTAGAGGGTGTTGTTACCGCCATTGCCGAACAGGACATCATTCCCTTGGCCGCCATGAAGAAGGGCATCCCCATCCCCACCAGCCAGGGTATCGTCACCCCGTTGACCGAAGATGAGATTACGGCCCGCTTCCCCGAAGGCAATGACATCGCCACTGCCGCCAAAGATGGTGTCATTGCCAAGTCCACCATAGAAGGTGTCTTGACCGCCATTCCCGAACATGAGGTTATTGCCAGCAGCAGCAATGAGGACATTATCCCCAGTAGCCGGGTCAGCGGGATTGCCATTGCCAGCGACGAGGGTATCATTGCCACCGCCTCCACAGAGGGTATCGTTGCCATGACCGCCAAAGAGCAGGTCATCGCCGCCGCCCCCCCAGACCATGTCATCACCGCGTCCGCCGCGAATGGTATCATTGCCCCCTTCTCCCACGAGGCTATCATCCCCAGACCCACCGAGAACCAGGTTATTGCCCTCTCCGGTGAAGATGAGGTTATTGCCGTCATTGTCGTTGACGAGGGGGTTGCCGTTAGCCGCCACGAGGGTATCGTTGCCGCCCCCGCCGTGGATGGTATCGTTGCCGCGATCGCCGAAAATCAAGTCCTCGCCATCGCCGCCAAAGATGAGGTCATCGCCATTGCCCCCATAGAGACTATCGCCCCCATGACCGGCAAGGATGAGATCGTTGCCCTGATTGCCCGTGAGGACATTCCCCTGAGAGTTCTCCACCGAGAGACTGCGGGGACTGCCCAGAAGGGTATCATCGCCGAACTCCCCTTTGAGGGTATCGGACCCCTGACCGCCATACATCAGGTCGTCATCCTGTCCGCCGAAGGCCAGGTTATTGCCGTTACCGGTGAAGATGGTGTCATCCCCCCGGTTACCGAAGATGAGGTCATTACCATTGCCGCCATAGATGAGGTCTGGGCCATCCTCATCAATCATGGCCGGGTCGAGGGACCCGCCCACGAGGGTATTGTTGCCCCGATTGCCGTAGAGGGTGTCACTGCCGCGATCGCCGAACAGCAGATCATCGCCAGACCCGCCATCGAGCCAGTCATCGTCATTGCCGCCAAACAGGGTGTCATTGCCTGCCCCCCCAAAGAGGACATCATCCCCCTGATTCCCCGAAAGGAGATCCCCCTCACTAATGGGATCAGCATCAGGATCTGGGTCGGGTTGGGGGTCCGGTTCTGGCGTCACCTGACTATCTTCAGAGTCGGCGTCAGACCCGTCCTCGGGCGGGGTTGCCTCAGAGTCTGGACCAGAGTCTGGCTGAGTTTCGTCCGAGTCCGTTTCCTCTGACGCAGTAGAGCGGGGGTCGTCTAATTCCGCTAACTCCTCGAAGGTTAACGGCCGCTCAGGATTGACGGGGTCAGGAGTTGGGGTGCGATCGTCCGCTTCGGGTTCAGATTCCCCAGGCGTAGTGGCTTCGGGGTCAGGTTCTGGGTCCGTGGCATCCGAGTCGGTCTCTTCGGAGGCGGCACGGCGGGGGTCTTCTAACCCAGCTAAGGCCTCGAACGTCAGCTCCTCAAGATTCAATTCTCCCTCATCCGGGAGCATATCCTCTTGTGCCGGCAACGTGTCATCGTCGCGGGCCGCCTCAATGGTATCAGGACTGCCGATGAGGGTATCGTTGCCCGACTCCCCTTTCAGGGTGTCATTGCCTGCATCACCGAAGATGAGGTCATCCCCTTGACCGCCGAAAATCAAGTCATCGCCATCGCCACCGGAGAGACTATTCTGGCCTAAGTTGCCAAAGATAGTATCGTTGCCTGCATCGCCATAAATCAGGTCATCACTGCCTTCAAAGTCCGGAGTTCGGTTTTGGGGACCGCCGCCAATGATATCGTCGCCGGGGCCGCCAGAGATGGTGTCATTGCCGCGATCGCCCCAAATGACGTTATTGCCACCGCGACCGAGAATCAGGTCATTATCGCGACCACCATAGATGGTATCAGCTCCTACATGGCCCAGGATTGTATCGTCTCCGGCATTCCCGGCTAGGACATTATTCCCGCCACCGGTCACAATCAGGTCATCCCCATCGCCACCGCGAAGTTGGTCATCACCGGCACTACCGCGAATATCGTTGTCTTCCGCGCCTCCCACCACGGTATCGCCACTGGTGTTCTCCGAGGTTTCCCGGCTATTGAGTTGTTCCAACCCATCCACCTCTAACACTGGTAGCTCAGGCATCTGACGAGTGATGTCTGGCAACTCCGGTAAATCAGGAATCTCAGGCTTCTCGGGTTTGGGAGGACAGAGGGACTCGAAATCCTCCTCCGGTTCCGGTTCTGGGGAGGGGGAGGGAGAGGGAGTGCCAATGGGGGTAGGAGAGGGGTCAACGCCAATCTCGGAGACGGGGTCATCGTCCTCATCGTCCTCCTCATCGCCTGGGGCAGTGGTCCGGTCTGTAAAGAGCACTTCACCGGGAATGGGGTCAATAGCTCCCAGGTTATCGATCGCCGAATAGGTAAAGCGAATATCCCCGGTACCATCGCCTACGTCTAAAAAGAGGCGGCCAATTTCACTGACGGTGAGGATTTGTCCTTCTTCAATGGGTACACCTCCAGCTTCAGGATGACCCAGGAAGAGCCGGCCTCGATTGGGGAGGGTGTTGATGACGAAACCGATAACTTGTCCATCGGCATCACTCCCACCGAGTCCTGAGAGGCGAATAATCTGACCGGGGTCCGGCAGAGGATTGGTCACATTATCGGTGTCAGGGAAACGATTGCCCACATCTAGGGTCACTTGGGCAGGAGTGGGGTCTTCCTCTCCTTCATTATCAACGGCGGCGTAGCGGAAGTTGGTTCCATTGAAGTTATTGCCGGGGAGGAAGAAGACATCGTTAATGCGGTCTTTGGGAATCCTGTCTCCCGTCCCTAAGGCCCGTCCGCCATCGCCAGGATCCCCCAAGAAGAGGGTTCCATTGCTCGGGGCTTGAGTAATGCGGAACTCCCGAACATCTCCATCGGGGTCATTCCCACCCAGGCCCGTTAAACGAGTGGCAACCCCAGCGGGAATTTCGTTGACACCGCCAAAGGTGTTGGGGGGCACGTTTTGGGTGACTTCATTAGTGTCAGGGGGGATGTTACTCCCTTCGGTTTTGAGGAAGACGGTTCCTGGGGTGGGGTCTTTGAGTCCGTCACTATCAATGGCAGCATATGTGAAACTGGTGTTACCGCTGAAGCCCTCGGGGAACTCAAATTGTAGTTGAGATAGTTCTTGGGCTGTGAGGCGCTGCCCCACACTAACGGGGTTTCCATTGAGTGTCAGCGTCCCTTCTCCGGGAAGTTCTTCAATTTCAAACTCCAGGGTATCATCGTCATCCTCAATGTCCGTTCCTCCTAAGCCTTCCAGGGTCACCGGTGCGCCAGGTTCGATGACTTGTAGGGCATCGTTAGTGTCCGGGGGGGAATTGCCCTGATCTAAGGTCACCTCGGCAGGTTGAGAACGACCGCCGTCGTTGTCGATGGCGATGAATTCAAAGTTGGTTCCCGTAAAGCCAGGTTCGGCTTGGAAGAAGAGTTGGTCGAGTTGTCCTGGAGTGAGGCGCTCGTTCTCTCGGACTTCCCGTCCCCCTCGTTCTGGGTCTCCGATAAATAGTCGCCCCTGGTTCGTCGGGGGTAACCCGGTGATCTTGAAGAAGTCAACGTTCCCATCGGGGTCATTGGCACTCAGGAGGGAATCCGAGAGGTTGGTGGCACTTCCTGGGGGGATGGTTTCGCTGCCGCCAGTGGCTGTCGGGGGACTATTGAGGGTGATGGTTCCCGGTTCTGACTCGGCCCCGAGGTTATCAATAGCCGTATAGGTAAAGCTAGACCCGTTAAAGTTATCCCCGGCATCAAAGACGAGATTGCCAATGTCCGCTGGGTCAATTTCATCACCGGCTTGGATAGTGCGATCGCCCAGTCGCAGCGTTCCACCGCTAGGAATGCTGCGGATAACATACCGTGCAATTTCACCATCATCGGTACCCAACAAGCCCGTAACGGGGGTCTGTTCACCGGGAGGGGTTGTCACCAGGCTATCAATTACTTCTGGGGGCCGGTTGCCCACTTGAATGGAATCCGAGGTAGTGAGGCTATTAAGAAGGCGAGTGTCATCCTTAGGATCAACAATGGCAAATCCCGGAACCCGAACCGTTACCTGGTTGATAATATTATCCTCATCTAAGTTGAGGTTATTAACACTTTGAACCGTCGCAATGACTGTGTATACGGCCTCTTGACCGGCCGCTAGGGCAAAGCGATCATCTTCAATCGCACCCGTCCCACTTTCCGTGTCCCCGGCGATATCTCGTGTCCAGCTAAATTTTGAAATCCCGTCTGGTAGGGGATCGGAGACAATGATATTATCAATGGTGGTTCCACCAGTATTCTTGATGGTAATCGTGTAAACAATCTCCCCATCTGGATTAACCTGATCCTGACCGTCAGACCTTTTGTCGACATCCACTTCTAGAGCAGCGATGGGTGTAGGAAGACTGGCAAAGTCCGTCCAATTTCCGATACCCTGAAAGTCTTTTACTTTTTCCATCGTGAGGGTTCCGCCGTTAGCGGTTCTCAAGGCCTCACCATTAACTCGGTACATGGTCGTCTGTGCGTTCAAATAAATATTTCCATCCGCACCGAACGCTAATGAGCCAGCTATACCCTCCACGTTGTTACCGTCCAACTTGAGAGTTGTAACTTCCTGCGGGGTCACTGGACCGTTTGTAATTGTACTAATGTCAACACGATAAATCTTATATTCGCTTTGACCTCCACCATCTTTTGCTGAAAAATACAAGATATTAGGATTCTTCGGATCAAAAGCTAAATCACCTCCTCCCTTGATATCAGGACCAGCCAAAGTTATAGTCTCTAAATTGCTTCCAAGATCACCACTACCTAGCTCTGTATTCTCATCAACATCCAGAACGTAAATTCTGTCATTCTCCCCATTCATAGCATAGAGTTTGCCATTCTCTCCTTGTCCCAACCTGAGGATGAAACCAGCATGTTGGAAGGTTCCCACCTTGCCATTTTTATCGTTGTCGTTTTGTGGATCTGAGGGATCAAATCTGTAAACACTGACTGGATTATCAGCTCCATCTTCAATACCCGTGTAATAAAGCCATCCATTAGCAGCTCGAGATAGAGCAAAAGTTCTTGCATCTAGATTTATCTTCTCTTCTCCCGTCGGATGTGTTTCAAACTCTCCTGTATCCGGGTTAATAATGTAAAGCCGTGAAACTCGATTAGGATCATTCCCATCTAGACTTGTATCCCCAGGATCCGTCGCATACAAAAAGTTAGGGATTGGGGGATCGAAACTTCCGGGATAACTCACTAGGGTGTCCTGATGGAAGGGGAGAGTGACCGGATCAGAAACCCTCCCCCCCTTTTGCCTAGACTCCTGGCTGCATTTAGGCCCAAGAATTCGGTCAAACTGCCAATTTCCTCGACCCACCACCTGCGTCGACGCCGCAATCGTGACCCCTAATAGCTCATGGAGATAGCTGAGAAACTCCTGTCCTAGAGTTCCGGCGGCAGTGCGACAGCCGTAGAGAATTACCGAAGCCTGGGGCCTGAGGAATTGGGACCATTGACCTAACCGATGGGCCCACATCTCCAAGTTCTGGCCCGTTAACCAGATCTGACCCAACTGCACCCCCCCCGGCCGTCCGTGAGCTAGCAGATGGACGGTGTCGATTGTCTGATGCTGCTCAAGATAGTCGGAGATTTGTTCGATCGCATGACCATCCCCCGTCAATCTCAAGACCTGGGACCGACTCACAGCCCCCTGGATTAACTGCTCTGGGGCCTCAATGGCGGTGTCAAGGACAAGGAGGTGGTTGGCTTGCTGATGCTGGGTCATGATTGGGTCTAAAAGCACTCTGGGTGTTTATACGAATATAGACCCCTCCACAGAAGGGGCGATTCTCCCGTGTTTACTAGGAGGAGGGTTATAACGGTCTTGTCAACAAAAAACGTCCAGACAGTCTCCAATTAGGCAGGGAGACTGCTCCAGACGACCGATGAATCCTCGATAGATGCAGATGACGAGGAGATCTCAATTGGGACTGGATGACACCCTGATGATCCTGGCGATCGCCCGCAGGCTAAATTACGCCTCTACACTTTATAACCTAGGCCTTTAGAATTTCCTAAGGATTCCGGACATTAATTATGAAGATTTAATAAAGTTTAACCTTGTCTGACGATGCCGTCGTAAAAATACAGAGACAACCTGCGTAATACTACGTAGTCAAAAACGGTGGGAAGGTCAGGCACAGCTCAGTTGCCAGGGCGATCGCCCCCCCGAGTCGCTAAAATAAGGATTCCCTGAACAGTCCTGAACCTAAACACCTATGACCCTATCTCCTCGTCGTTACCACATCACCACCTTCGGCTGTCAGATGAACAAAGCTGACTCGGAACGGATGGCCGGGATTCTCGAAACCCTGAACTTCCAAGCCACGGAAGACCCCAACCTGGCAGACCTAGTTCTCTATAACACCTGCACCATCCGCGACAACGCTGAACAAAAGGTCTATTCCTACCTCGGGAGACAGGCTAAACGCAAACAAAATGACCCCAACCTCATCCTCGCGGTGGCCGGTTGTGTGGCCCAACAGGAAGGAGAAGCCCTCATGCGACGGGTTCCTGAACTGGACTTGGTGATGGGCCCCCAACACGCCAATCGCCTGGGAGATCTCCTCGAACAAGTTTTCTCCGGCAACCAAGTGGTGGCCACCGAACCGGTGCATATTATGGAGGACATCACCAAACCCCGCCGCGATAGTGCCGTCAGTGCTTGGGTGAATGTTATCTATGGCTGCAATGAACGCTGTACCTATTGCGTGGTTCCCAATGTGCGCGGCGTGGAACAGTCCCGAACTCCTGAAGCCATCCGCGCCGAAATGGAGGAACTGGGACGACAAGGCTATAAAGAAGTCACCCTCCTGGGGCAAAACATCGATGCCTATGGACGAGATTTGCCCGGTAGCACCCCGGAAGGACGACATCTGCATACCCTCACCGATTTACTCTACTTCGTCCATGATGTGCCAGGAATCGAACGCATCCGCTTCGCCACCAGTCACCCCCGCTACTTCACTGAACGGCTGATTCGCGCCTGTCAGGAACTGCCTAAAGTCTGCGAACATTTCCATATTCCCTTCCAATCCGGCGACAATGAGATTCTAAAAGCCATGGCCCGGGGCTATACCCATGAGAAGTATCGCCGCATTATCGACCAAATCCGCCACTATATGCCCGATGCAGCCATTAGTGCGGATGCTATTGTCGGCTTCCCCGGCGAAACCGAGGAACAGTTCCAAAACACCCTGGATTTAACCGCCGATATTGGTTTTGATATCCTCAACACCGCCGCCTATTCCCCCCGTCCCGGAACCCCCGCCGCTCACTGGGAAAATCAACTCAGTGATGAGGTCAAACAAGACCGCCTGCAACGGCTCAATCACTTGGTGAGTGTGAAAGCTGCTGAACGCTCTCAACGCTACGCCAACCGCGTTGAAGAGGTCTTAGTGGAGGAACAAAATCCCAAAGATCCCACTCAAGTAATGGGACGAACTCGGGGCAACCGTTTGACCTTCTTTGAGGGCAATTTAGAGGAATTAAAAGGGAAAACCCTGTCTGTGGAAATCTCGGAAGTTCGCCCCTTTAGTTTGACGGGCCGAGTTCTGGCTTTAGTCTAGTTTGGGGAGAACGGTGCCACTTTCTTCGGTGGTTCCCTGAAAACAGTTTCCAGGGGCTGAAAATGCTAAAATCAGTTGGCTTGATGGGGCGATCGCTCCATCAGCTCTCCGTCTGAACTTGAACTCTACTTCTGATGTTAACTTCTGCATAGTAATGGACAAACAACATAGGACAACCAAAATAGAGGAAACCTATTCATTGAAAACGTTTTTTCTCTAAAACTTGCTAAGTTTGAATTGTCTATTGTCCATTACGAGGTGAGCTGTAGCCATCGTTATCACTCAGAGTCTTGTTCCCTGAACAGTCTTCTGACCCCCATTTGGAGTTGAGTTGCTGTCGCGTTTTACAAGGAATCCGAATCTATGGCTTCTGTACAGTCTATTGCCTTAATCTCGGTTCACGGCGATCCGGCGATCGAAATCGGGAAAGAAGAAGCTGGAGGACAAAATGTCTATGTTCGCCATGTCGGGGAGGCCCTGGCCCAGTTAGGCTGGCGGGTGGATATGTTTACCCGAAAAACGAATCCCAGCCAAGCGGATGTCGTCCACCATGCCCCTAACTGTCGCACCATCCGACTAACGGCTGGCCCCGAGTCCTTTATTCATCGGGATCTGATTTTTGACTATCTTCCCGAGTTTGTTAGGGCCCTCCAACAGTATCAACGGGACTCGGGTCATTACTATCGCCTGATTCACACCAACTACTGGCTCTCAGCCTGGGTGGGGATGCAACTGCGAAGTCGTCAACCCCTGGTTCAGCTCCATACCCATCATTCTCTGGGGTCTGTGAAATATCGCTCCGTGCAGGATATTCCTGCCATTGCCCAAACCCGCTTAGCCACCGAAAAACGTTGCATTGAAACCGCTGACTGTGTCATCGCCACCAGTCCCCAGGAAGTGGAGGATATGCGGCGCGTGACTCCCTTGGGAAATGTGCAAATTATCCCCTGTGGCACGGATGTGGAGCGTTTTGGCTCTATTTCTAAGGAGGAGGCCCGCGCTCGATTGGGGATTGCCCCAGAGCAAAAACGACTGTTTTATGTGGGACGTTTTGATTCCCGCAAAGGGATTGAAACCCTGATTCGCGCCGCCGGGCGATCGCAGTTCCGGGACGACCCCAATTTCCGAGTCGTCATCGGCGGTGGGGCCCGCACGGGCCATAAGGACGGCGATGAGCGCGATCGCCTCATGGCCCTCACTGAAGACCTAGGAATTGCCCATTTCGTGGAGTTTCCCGGCCGCATTGACGATGACTTGATGAGTGCCTACTACGCCGCCGCCGATGTCTGTGTAGTTCCGAGTCACTATGAACCCTTTGGCTTGGTGGCGATCGAAGCTATGGCCTGCGGAACCCCCCTCGTGGCTAGTGCTGTGGGAGGTCTCCAATACTCGATGATTCATGAAGAAACGGGGTTACTCGTCCCGGCCCAGGATGATGAGGCCTTCGCCGCCGCCTGCGATCGCATCCTCGCCAACCCCACCTGGCGCAACGAGTTAGGTGAGGCGGCTCGCCAACGGGTTCTCGATGAGTTCAGTTGGCAAGGGGTGGCTGAACATCTCAGCCAAGTCTACGACGAACTCTTACAGGAAACGGCAATCCCTGCCTAGGAGGGAAAGAGGAAAACCACAGAGTCACAGAGGACACGGAGGAAGAGGAGGAAGAGGAAAGAGAGGAAAGAGAGGAGGGAGAGGAAAGAGAGGAGGGAAGAGTTCCCTATTCCCGTCTTCTCCCCCCTTTTGCCTTTTGCCTTTTGCCTTTTGCCTTCTTCCCCCCTACTGCCTTTTGCCTTTTGCCTTCTTCTCCCCTTTTGCCTTCTTCTCCCCTACCCCCCAGCGACCGCCGGCACAATACTCACTTCATCCCCATCATTGAGGGGAGTTTCGGTATTCTGCAAAAAGCGGATATCCTCGCTGTTGACGTAGAAATTGAGGAAGCGGCGGGGTTTGCCTTGGTCATCACACAGACGGGCCTTGATGCCTGGACAAGACCCTTCTAGGGCATCAATTAACTCAGTAATACTCCCCGCTTCACAGTCGATTTTGGCGCGATCGCCCGTGAATTTTTGCAGGGGGGTGGGAATCAGAACCGTTACGGACATAACTCTACTCAACAAACAGTACAACAGAATTGATTAACGTCGCAGCGGGGTCTCCCTAGACCAACACCTGCTGCCATTCCAAGCGGTTGAGGGTATGAGAGCGTTCTAGGGCGCGCTCGAAGGAGTCGAGTTTCGGCTCAATGGTCAGAGGTTCGCCAATATAGCCTTGAACTGCCTCTTGGGTTTTCAAGCCATTACCGGTGATGTAGACGACTGTCACCTCATCGGGGTCAATCTTGCCCGCTTCTACCAGTTTTTTCAGGGTGGCGATGGTGGTTCCGCCGGCAGTTTCGGTGAAGATGCCTTCGGTTTCAGCCAACAGCTTCATCCCTTCGATGATTTCGGCGTCGGTGACAGACTCGATGGTGCCATTGGTTTTGTTGGCAATGTCTACGGCGTAGATGCCATCAGCGGGGTTGCCGATGGCAATGGATTTGGCAATGGTGTTGGGTTTGACGGGGGCAATGAAGTCCCGTCCCTCCTTATAAGCTGTGGCGATGGGGGAACAGCCCTCGGCTTGGGCCCCACTGAAGCGCACATCTTTGGCATCGACTAGGCCGGTTTCGACGAACTCTTGGAAGCCTTTATAAATCTTGGTGAACAACGACCCTGAGGCGAGAGGGGCCACCACGTGATCCGGCAGTTGCCAACCGAGTTGTTCGGCAACTTCAAAGCCGAGGGTTTTTGAGCCTTCGGAATAGTAGGGACGCAGGTTGATATTGACGAAGCCCCAGCCTTGGGTGTTGGCTACTTCTGAACAGAGGCGATTTACTTGGTCGTAGTTGCCCTTCACCGCCATTAGGGTGGGGTTGTAGATGAGGGTTCCGAGGATTTTGCCCGCTTCTAGGTCAGCGGGGATAAAGACGCAGCAGTCGAGGCCCGCATGGGCGGCGATCGCAGCGGTGGAGTTAGCTAAGTTTCCGGTACTCGCACAAGAGACTGTAGAGAATCCCAATTCACGAGCGCGGGTCAGGGCCACGGACACCACCCGATCCTTAAAGCTCAGGGTCGGCATATTGACCGCATCGTTTTTAATATAAAGCTTTTTCAGTCCCAAGTGACGAGCCAAACGATGGGCTTCAACCAAAGGCGTCATCCCCGTTCCTACATCAATGGGGCTGTCCGTCTCTACCGGCAGGAAGGGTTTATAACGCCAAATGGAGTGAGGGCCGGCTTCGATGGTCTCGCGGCTCACCGTCTGACGTAAAACATCATAGTCATATTTCACTTCCAGCGGACCAAAGCACTCATCACAGACATGCTTGGCGGTGGCTTCGTACTCCGCCCCGCATTCTTTGCATTTAAGTCCGGTAAAGGCGGCGGTGGAGGCTTGTTTGAGGCGATCGATGGCTTGGGTCATGGGGGTCTCTACTTGTCTTAACTCAACCTGAATCGAAATCGTAACACGGGGGTCAAGGGTCGTCAAACAATCCCGACAAAAAAAGTCGGGATTAGAGATGGGTTTGTAGAACCCTCCTCCTAAGGATGAGTTGGGGTCTAGAGTGAACCGAAGTCATCATGCACAGACATGCTGGCGCCACTCAGCAGGGGACATGATATGATGAGTTGCCGTAAAAGCCCTTGTCAGCTAATTCAATAAGAATTGACAAACGTTTGAGAGGACAGCCGTGAACCGTTGCTTGAGTCAGTTACCAGGATGTACTCAAGACCGTTCCGCCGAAATAGACTGTCACAACTGTATTGTCTTCCAATAGCACTCAGGATACCGAGCCTGCTCTCCTGAACCCGGTCACTCTGAATTGTGTGGTTGAAAAACGGTCAATCTATTACTACTGTTAAAACAGGTGTATGACTGTTAAAACAGATAAAGATTACCAAATAAACTCCAGCACAAACGCCATTCATCAAGGTTCTCCGGTGTTCGTATCTTTTTTCAACTATCCCTTCCTGCAACCGTCGCAGCTTCCGTCTCACATTGATTTAGCGATTGAAACACCGAAAAACACCCAGTATGTCACCAACTTAAAACGCTGGTCACGGGGATGTGCCTATGGAGTTATCAGCTTAGGGATTTTGGTTTTGCTGGGCTGGCTGTTTGATATTGGCCTACTTAAAAGTATTGCCCCATCCTGGGTGACCATGAAGGTGAATACAGCTATTGGACTCTTGAGCGCTGGTTCGGCGCTCCTGGCGAGTCATCGCCGCCTAAAATTTTGGGAACTGACTGGGACCTGGATCGTTTTGGCCCTGGGATTGCTCACTATGGCGCAGTATATCTTCGACATCAATTTAGGGATTGACGAAGTGATTTTCCCCGATGATCCTGATCCCGTGGCGACTTACGCTCCCGGACGCATGGCCCTAAACACCGCCATTGCCTTTTCGACCCTGGGAATCAGCCTCGGATATCAAGCCTATCGTCGCTACCGACTAGCCCAATTTTTTGCCATCGTCACCTTGATGATCTCTTTTCTTGGCTGTTTGGGCTATGTCTTCGGCATTACCGCCTTTTACGGAATTGGTCAGTTTACGGAGATGGCCTTACATACCGGATTGGCGTTTATTGTCCTGTCTCTGGGGATTCTCGGCCGTTATCCCGATCGCGGCGGGATGGGAATTACCGTCAGTGAACTGGCGGGAGGGGCAACCGTTCGCCGCTTGATTGGCTTAACCTTCATTTTACCCACCGTTGGCTGTGGGTTAGTGCTGTGGGGCAAACGAGCGGGCTTCTATGATGGGGAAGTGGGGTTAGTCCTGTTGAGTGTTGCCAGTGTCTTTGTCTTGGGAACCGTGATTTGGTGGAACGCTCGCACCATTGGGGCAACTGACTATCAAGCTCTCTATGACAACCTCACCGGACTCCCCAACCGCATTTTATTTCGCCAACAACTGAGCAACTGTTTACGGGAAGCCCGAGAACAGGACCAGTCCCTGGCGGTCTTTTTTATCGATATTGACTGCTTTAAGAAGATTAACGACACCCTCGGCCATGATATTGGCGATGAGGTGTTGCAGCTGGTGACTCGCCGTATCTTGGCGGAACTGCCCCCCCCAAGCCAGTCTCTCTCGCTGGGGAGGGGACGAGTTTACCCTCCTGTTGCGGCATTCTGTAGATCGGCCCACCTGTGAACGCTTAGCCCGTCGGCTGGTGGGGGTTCTCAGTTTACCCTTTGATATTGAACCCTATTCCTGCTACGTCAGCGGTAGCATTGGCATTGCCAGTTATCCCCAAGATGGAGAGGATGCCGCCAGTTTAATGAAACACGCCGATATTGCCTTACACCGCTCGAAAGAGACGGGACGGGGTAATTTTGGTTTTTATCAACGAACCCTGGAGAATCCGGCTTATGATTTGTTGTTGTTGGAGCGAGAACTCCATCTAGCCGTCGAACAGCAGCAGTTCGTGCTGTTGTATCAGCCGAAGTTATCGATTAAAACGGGACAATTGGCGGGGATGGAGGCTTTAATTCGTTGGAACTCTCCCCGGTTGGGCCAGGTGTCTCCTCAGGAGTTTATTGCTCTGGCTGAGGAAAACGGCTTAATTGTGCCCATTGGGGAGTGGGTGTTGTATCGAGCTTGTAAACAAATCCAACGCTGGCGAGAAGAGGGGTTTCCGCCTGTTTCCGTGGCGGTGAATTTGTCGGCTCGTCAGTTTTTACAAAGTAATTTGGTGCAAACGGTGCGACGGGTGTTGGAGACGACTCAGGTTTCGCCGCAGTACTTGGAACTGGAAATCACCGAAACCATCGCTATCCAAAATGTGGAACTGACTCAGGTGATTCTTCAGGAGTTACGGGAGATGGGGGTGAGGATTGCCTTGGATGACTTTGGTATGGGTTACTCGTCCCTGGCCTATCTCAAGAATTTTCCTCTCAATGCCCTTAAAATTGACCGCTCCTTTGTTCAGGATATTACGACTCAGGGGAGCGATCGCGCGATCGCTTCGGTGATTGTGGCCCTGGGCCGGGGACTGGGAATGAAGATTGTGGCCGAGGGGGTCGAAACCGTAGAACAAATGGAGGTGTTATCTGAGTTGGATTGTGATGAAATTCAGGGTTATTGGTTATCCCCCGCTCGCCCAGGGGAGGCGTTGGGGGAGATTTACGATCGCATCGCCGACTGTCAACCTCAGTTACCGAGGAGGATGGGGCGAGAGGACTGAGGGTTTCTCTAGGCCATGGGCCTCCATTAGGGGGCGATCGCCCATAATCTCGTCTGGGGGACCATCAGCGATGATGGCCCCTTCGTCGAGTAGTAGAACGCGATCGCACAACTCCAGGATTAACTCTAAATCATGGCTGGCAATCAGCAGGGTTTGCGAGGATTGCTGTAAAAACTCAATCAGACGACGGCGCGATCGCAAGTCGAGATTGGCACTGGGTTCATCGTAGAGGATTAGTTGCGGCTGCATGGCCAACACCCCCGCAATCGCCACCATACGCTTTTGCCCCCCAGACAGATGATGGGGCGGGCGATCGCGATACTCCAGAATCCCCATTTGCTCTAGGGTTTGACGGACTCGCTCCGTCACCTCTGCCTCGCTATAGCCGAGATTTTCCACCCCGAAAGCCACATCATCCCACACCGAAGGAGAAAACAGTTGATCATTGGGATTTTGAAAAACTAAGCCCACATCCGGCCGGAACTCCCCAGGAATGACGGGTTTGCCAAACAGGCATACCGCTCCCGAATTGGGACGCAGCACCCCACAAATGGTTAAAAATAAGGTCGTTTTTCCCGCCCCATTGGGGCCAATCACCCCCAGCCGCTCCCCCGGCTGCATCCTTAGGGTAATCTCATTCAAGACGCAGGGAACGTCAGGATAGGTAAAGAGTACCCTATCGAGGAATAGAGCCGCTTCTCCATGGGTCTGAGCATGGGGCTGAGGGTCAGAAAAGTTAGCCACAACAAACGTGATATCGACACAATCAGAAACAGGTGCATCAAAGTCGTCATTATGCTTTAAGATAGAAAGGTTTGGCAACCGTTTAAACAGAAGACAGTTACCGTTATGGCAGTCCCTAAGAAGAAAACTTCCAAAGCCAAGCGCAATCAGCGTCATGCCGTTTGGAAGCGCAAAGCCGCCCTCGAAGCCGAAAAAGCCCTTTCCTTGGGTAAGTCGGTTCTGACGGGCCGCTCTCGTGGCTTTGTTTATCCCGTGAAAGACGACGAGGACGACGACGAAGAGTAAGTTCCCTCGTTGTCATGATGGGTTTTCAGAATGCAAAAACGAGGTTCTGTTCAGATGCAGAACCTCACGTTTAGCCCATTGCACGACGGCGATTAGTTTTCTGGGTCTACCCTAACAGCCCGGCCTAGCTGATGAGACTCCGCGAGATCGTCGAGAATGGGCAGAGCAATGACCCCACTGAGCAACAAGCTAATACAACAGAGGGAAAGCCAGCCCGAATAAGGGGAAGTCTTAAGTTTAGAATATTTCATTGAGTGCCTCCTGAGGGTTCCTAGTTGATCCAGTTCCGGAAACTCCAGGACTGGTTCAGTCCATTGCTACTCGACCGGGACTCAAAATTCCTAGGAGTCATCGTGATACTCTACGTATTATCACGGTTATGACTCTCGCTAAGATAACGAAGGTTATCTTAAAAGTCAAGGCCAGGGTTGAGTCGTCTGTTGTTTTTTAGGGGAAAGCACGGGTAGACTGTCCGAAATTGAAGCTCCTGTCCCTGTCCCTTCTGATCTATGTATTACCGTTTTCTCCGTGTTTTTACGGATTACACCCATTTATATTAACCTTTCTGATGTGAGTCGTGAGCAATCTGATTCATGACGTTATAGCGATAAATGTAAATTAAATGTAAATTGACATGGATGTTCCTGGTTCAATGAGTGAATTAGATCGTCTTGAATCTCTGAAAGCCGGAATCTTCACTGCCATCATTGCGGTGTTGGTGGATAGCGTAGCAGCTATTTACCTCAGTTCTCGCGCCGAGGAACTGGGATTGCGGCTTGGGATTGTCGGCCTGAGTGGCTTTTTGTTTGGTGTCACCTATCGCTACGCGGTGCGTGGAGATTCTAACCCTCATCTTAAATCTGGGGTGATTGGGGCCTTTGGTTTAGTGCGTGGCTTGGCCCAACTAGAGGGATTAGAGATTCCTGAAGAGGTAACGGCGATCGCCCTGTTATCTCCCCTATTATCTCTATTTGAGAGTTTGGGCCTGTTTGGGATAGCGGGAATTGGCTTAGATTTTGCCCTCAAACGGCTCTGGGTGAAACCGATGCTGTAGGCAAACTGGTACTGTGAAACTAATGCAACGATTTCTACGATAAGCGATGACATCTATCAACGTCGGCGATCGCGCCCCCAACTTCAGCCTCAAGAACCAAAACGGCGAATCCGTGAGCCTCAGCGACTTTAAGGGAGAAAAAGCCGTCGTGCTGTATTTCTACCCCAAAGACGACACCCCCGGCTGTACCGCCGAATCCTGTGCCTTCCGAGACAGTTATACCACCTTCAGCGATGCGGGAGCCGAAGTGATTGGCATTAGTGGCGATTCCGTCTCCTCCCATAAGCAATTCGCCCAAAAACACAACCTCCCCTTCACCCTCCTTAGCGATCAGGGAAACCAGGTGCGTAAACTCTATGGAGTCCCCGCCACCCTATTTATTCTCCCCGGTCGCGTCACCTATGTCATCGACAAAGAGGGCATTGTCCGCCATATCTTCAACTCCCAACTGGACTTCCAGGGACATATCAACGAATCCCTGAAAGTCCTGCAAGCCGCGTAACAGAAGGCTCTTAGCCGGGAGATACCTCGGGATTCGGAACCTGGGCCAGAGCAGCGGTTAAGACTTCGGCCCCCGCACCGGGAACATGAGCATGATCGCTGAGATAGCGTTTCCAGGCTTTCGTTCCCGGCTGGCCCGTGAACAGTTGCAACATATGACGGGAAATACTGTGGAGTTTATAGCCATGGGCCACCCAGCGATCGCAATAGCCGAGCATTCCCTCCACCACCTGGGAGCGTGTAGGAAGAGGATACTTCTCCCCATAGATATCCCGATCCACCGTCGCCAGTAAAAAGGGATTGTCATAGGCGGCCCGGCCCACCATCACCGCATCCACATACTGATATTGCTCGCGAATCTGGGTTAACTCCTTGAAGCCGCCATTAATTTCAATAAACAGATGAGGAAAGTCCTGTTTGAGGCGGTAGACATCCTCATAGCGTAACGGGGGAACCGTGCGATTTTCCTTGGGGCTTAATCCCTTCAGCCAAGCTTTGCGCGCATGAACCGTAAACCGCTGACAGCCCGCCTCCGAGACAATGCGGACAAACTCCGCCATATCCTCATAGCGATCGCACTCATCGACTCCAATGCGATGCTTCACCGTCACCGGAATCTTCACCGCCCGCGTCATGGCCGCAATGGCCTCAGCCACCCGCTGGGGTTCTTGCATCAAACAGGCCCCAAAATTGCCATTCTGAACGCGATCGCTCGGACAGCCTACATTTAAATTCACCTCGTCATAGCCCAAATCCTGAGCAATGCGGGCACATTCGGCCAATTCCCGAGGATCATCTCCTCCAACTTGCAGGGCCAGAGGTTTTTCTTCTGGAGAAAAGCCCAAGAGTTTAGCCCGTTTTCCATGCAAAATCGCCCCTGTTGTCAACATTTCTGTATAGAGCAAGGGGCGGCGTGCGATTTGCCGAAGAAAAAAGCGAAAGTGGCGATCGGTCCGATCCATCATTGGGGCAACACTGAGGGGATTCCCGACAGGCTTTGCACCCTGTACCACCGTTTCGCCTCGTGAAGACTCGGCAAACGTCGCAGTCGTCGTCATAGTCATAAATACTTACTGGTACATCTTACCATTGCGGCTCCCTCGTTGTATCGTATCTTAGAAACTGATGGACTGCGATCGCCCATTGTGTGACAAATTTTGAACTTGATCTGTGACTGTTCCTTCTTCTCAACCCGGCCTCCGTCGTTCTCCCTTGTTTTCCCGTTACTTAGATCTCGGGGCCAAATTAACCCCCTTTTCCGGCTGGGAAATGCCCCTTCAGTTTCAAGGAATCCGCCAAGAACATCAGGCCGTGCGGCAACAGGTGGGGCTATTTGATATCTCCCACATGGGTAAATTCGTCCTACAAGGGGGCAATCCCCTAAAAACACTTCAAACCCTAGTTCCTTCAGATTTGAGCCGTCTCAAGCCCGGCAAAGCCCGTTATACAGTGCTTTTAAACCCAGAGGGGGGGATTTTAGATGACCTGATTATCTACCGTCAGGAAGGGGAGCAAGTGGTGTTGATTGTCAACGCCGCTACAAAGGACGCCGATCGCGAGTGGATTCAGGCCCATCTCCCCGAAACCACGAGCTGGGTTGACGGCCAGGACGAGCAAGTGTTGCTGGCCCTACAAGGTCCCCAGGCCCAATCCCTCCTACAGCCCCTCGTTAACACCGACCTGGCTCAACTCTCCTTTTTCAGCCATCGTCAGGTGCAAATCCTGGGTCATCCGGCCTTCATCGCCCGTACCGGCTACACCGGCGAAGATGGCTTTGAAATGATGCTGGCTCCAGAAGCCGGTCAACATCTGTGGGATAGCCTAATCGGTGAGGGAGTTGTTCCCTGTGGATTGGGGGCCCGAGATACCCTACGCCTCGAAGCCGCCCTCCCCCTCTATGGACAAGACATGACCGCCGAAACCACCCCTCTCGAAGCGGGATTAGATTGGTTAGTTCACCTGAACCGTAAAGGAGAGTTTATCGGTCGCGAGCGGTTAGAACAGCAAGCCAGCCAGGGGGTTCCCCAGCGACTGGTGGGGGTGCAGATGCTCAGCCGCCAGATTGCTCGTCATGACTATCCCCTATTACACGAAGGAACCCCCATTGGACAAGTCACGTCAGGAGGGCCCTCTCCTAGCCTCGGTAAAAACATTGCCCTGGGCTATGTTCCTCCAGAATTAGCCAGCCCCGGCCAAGGTCTACAGGTACAAATCCGTGGCAAACTCTATGAGGCAGAAGTCGTTGAAACCCCGTTTTATCGCCGGCCCTAAAATAACTCCAACAACAACTGAACTATGGCTCACTCTTCCTGGACCCTTTGGCTTAGTGCGATCGCCCTCGGTTTAAGTGGTTGTGGCGGCCTCGGCTTGAGCAACCCCGACATCACCCTTGGCGACGATCACGACAACTCCCCAACCGAAGTCACCGCCAGCCCCGTTCCCCCCGAAGTTCACCGCTACGATGTCATTGTCTATGGCGATGAACTTCCCGGAGTTTGTGCCGCCATTTGGGCCAAACGCACCTTGGGAGAGGGGGCCAGAGTCGCATTAGTCCGGCCCGAGGCGGCCGATGCCATGGTGGGGGGATTGCTGACCCGGGGAGGCTTAGCTTATCTGGATTTTGATAAAACCCCCCGCTGGTATGCTCAACCCTTTAGCGACTGTTTCCTAGAGTTTCTCGACGAAGCCAATGTGGGGGAATCCTGTGTTCATCCTATACGGGCCGATGAAGGAATGCGGCGGATGCTGGAGAATGCTGGCGTGTCGTTGCTCTCCAACGCCCGTTTAGAACCGGTAGTGGAGAATGGACGGATTGAATATGCCGATGTGATCGGTCACAACAAACGCCTCGAAGCCAACTCATTCATTGATACCACGCAACAGGCCGAGTTGGCGATCGCCGCCGGACAGCCCTACTATCGCGGCTACGAATCCCAAGCTGGGGAATTAGCCCAA
This sequence comes from Phormidium sp. PBR-2020, assembly GCA_020386575.1. GTDB lineage: Bacteria > Cyanobacteriota > Cyanobacteriia > Cyanobacteriales > Geitlerinemataceae > Sodalinema. The sequence continues at coordinate 4,640,943 of CP075902.1, forward strand.
TCCACCCTGGGAACCTCCATTGTGCCGATTATCGAGGGCTTAACCATTGAGGAATTACGGCAAATCGAAGCCCAGTTCCATGATGACCCCAACTGGGTGGCTCAAATTGAAGAGAGTATCTACAGCCGTAATGACGCCGCCGGATCTCAATTCTGGATGTCCGGCTTTGGCTTCCCCCTCTATCAATCCTATCGAGATGGCTATTATTTCCGGAGTATTGCCATCGGAGCCGCCTATCACATCGATCGCGATCAACCCTTCTCCCTGCAAGGCTTTTTCTGGGACAAAGCCAACGTCTGCGAACTCGATGAGCGATCGCTCTCCTGGAATGGCTTTCTCTTTAAATATGATGTCGATACCATTCGTGAGATGGAAGCCAATCGCTTCCAACCGAGTTCCGAGATGATTGAAGAACTCCGAGAGGTCGAAGCTTGGTTACGGGAATATTCCGGGAATCCCGAAGTGGAGGTGATTCTCCCCCCAGAAATCTATGTTCGCCATAGTGTCAGCGTCCGAGATGTCGTCGCCCCTCTGTCTGGCCGAGAAATCATGGTGGGAGGAACCCGCGTCGAAGACTCCATCGCCACCTTCTCCTACGACTTCGACTTTCGCGGTGGCGTCGATGGCCTATCCATGCGAGTGCCACCCCTCCCCCAATATAATTTTGGCATTGAACATGGCTTATCCCGGTCGATTGAGAACCTGGCGATCGCCGGACGCTCCAGCGGCTACGAAGGGATTGCCGTTTCCGTGGGACGCATCAACACCAAAAACGTCTATCACGGTCAAGGCTTAGGAGTCGCCGCCGCCCTGGCCCAACAACAAGGAGTTCCCCTCAACCAAATCACCTCTGGCCAAGTCCGAGAGCAATGGGATCAGATGACCGAACGCACCACCGAACTCCGAGGACGAGTCACCGCCGACGTCACCCAATACAGCGAAGTCCGTTAGTTCCCGCTCCCTCCTCCTTCTTTCTCCTTCTCTCTCCTTCTCCGTGTCCTCGGGCGACCACAAGGGTACGCCCCTACGTGGTTCCCCTCCCCCCTATTTCCCAAAATGGCAACAGCAACATCCAATGGAGTTGTCCCACCTGGGGTTTAGTTTGATACTCTGCCAGGCCAATGGTCATTCCGTCATGGCTTGCAGCCGGTTGAGCTTGATAGGTTCCCAGAAGATAGTCCCACCAAGGGAGATTGAAGCCAAAATTGCTATTGGTTTCACTGGGGATAACGGAGTGATGGACACGGTGCATATCGGGAGTAACCACCAGTAGCCGTAAGAGGCGATCGAGTCCCTTGGGGAGACGGACATTGCCATGATTGAACATCGCCGTTCCGTTGAGGATAATCTCGAAGAGAATCACCGCCAAGACGGGGGCCCCAAGCAGGACAATGGCGATGATTTTGATGCCCATCGAGAGGAGGATTTCTAGGGGATGGAAGCGTAGGCCTGTGGTGACATCGAAATCTAAATCGGCGTGATGGACTTTATGTAACCGCCAGAGGTTGGGGAGGGCGTGGAACATGACATGTTGGAGGTAGATCACGAAGTCCAAGGCCAAGATGGAGAGGATAATGGCTTGCCAGGAGGGACGGGAGAGGATGTTAAACAGTCCCCAGCCTTGGTTTTGGGCGATCGCCGCTACGCCAACGGCGGCTAGGGGAAAGATAGCCCGTAACAGTAGGGTATTGAGGATGACGATTCCTAAGTTGCTGAACCAGCGTTTCAGTTTCGATTGCTGGGGCTGACGGCGAGGGGCGATCGCTTCCCAAAGTCCCATCAGAACTAAAATCCCGAAGAAACTGCTTAGGCGGATTAGGGGTTCGTTCTCCATCAGATATCATCACTGGTGATGTCCATTTCACTATAGCGAGGTTGGGATTTTGAGGCAGGGGACGAACGATTCGGCATTTGGGGAATTAGAATAATTAAGAGAAAGCCAGACCGTCAACCCAGGGGATTATGACACCGACTGTTTATATCGAAAATCTCAAGAAAACCTATGGCGATGTCACCGCCATCGAGGATGTCTCGTTCTCGATTGAGCCGGGGGAGATTTTTGGCTTACTCGGTCCGAATGGGGCGGGTAAAACCACTACGATTCGCTGTCTCTGTACTCTCTCGAATCCCGATTCGGGGCGGGTTGAGGTGTCTGGGGTGTCGGCGATTGAGCGGCCTCGGGTGGTGCGTCGCTTGCTGGGCTATGTGGCTCAGGAGGTGGCGTTGGATAAGGTGTTGACGGGACGGGAGTTGTTACGGTTGCAGGCGGCGTTGTATCACCTCCCTAAGGGGGAGATTGAGGGCCGGATTGAGGCGGTGTTGGAGATGTTCGGTTTGACGGAGTACGGCGATCGCAAGACGGGAACGTACTCGGGGGGACTCCGCAAACGCCTGGATTTGGCGGCTGGGTTGCTGCATCAGCCGGATCTGTTGGTGTTGGATGAACCGACGGTGGGGTTGGATATTGAAAGCCGGGTGGCGGTTTGGGGCTTTCTACAGCAGTTACGAGAACGGGGAACGACGATTCTCTTGACGAGCCATTATTTGGAAGAGGTGGATGCGTTGGCCGATCGCGTGGCGATTCTTGATCGCGGCCGGGTGATTGATGTGGGCACTCCTTCTGAGTTGAAGGATAAGGTTGGGGGCGATCGTATTACGCTCCGGATTCGTGAGTTTGCTCCCCTTGATGAGGCGAACCGGGTTAAGGAGATGCTCGAAGCTCTCCCCTTTGTTCGTGAGGCGATCGTCAATGAGGCTCAGGGCAATTCTCTCAATTTGGTGGTCGATTCTCAACAGGATGCGTTAACCCAAGTCCAGCAAACGCTACAAGGCCAAGGTTTGCCGATTTTCGGGATTGCTCAGTCTCGCCCGAGTTTGGATGATGTCTACCTGGCGGCTACGGGACGAACTCTCCTGGATGCGGAAATTGCTGCGGCGGGACGTCGGGATCTTAAAAAGGAGAAGAAGCGTCAGATGGCGGGGAATTGATTAATAGGCAAGGGGCAAGGGGCAAGGGGCAAGGGGGGAACCACGGAGTCACAGAGGACACGGAGGAAGAGGAGGAGGAGGGGGAGGGGGAGGAGGTTTGGGGGTGTGTTGATTTTTTATTCAATAATAATTATTTTTTTGCAGGTTGGATGTTTGATGCCGCTTTTCGCAGAACCCCTCCCGCCTTTCCATGAGTCTTCTATTGTCTGTACGGCAATTGTAACCGATGAAGTGGGAAAGAGTCAAGACTTCATGGGGGTATCAATTGTTAAAAAATGTTTCAGTACGATTAACATCAAGTGGGGAGGATGTGGGACGTTACGATTGTTTGCGGAGGACGAGTAATCCTGAGAGAAAGCCTAGAACGCCTCCGGAGGCGTGGCAGAGAAAACAGATTTCGGGAATGGAGAGGTCAAAGACGGCTTGAATGAGAATAATCAAGACGATCGAGCGTAATCGTTCCCGAGCAATTTCAGCTTTATCCTGTCGCCAGCCTTGCCAAAAGATGGCGGCGATCGCCCCAATTAAGCCCATCACAGCACCGGAGGCCCCGACGACAAATTGCTCATCCCCTCCCTGTAGGGCTAAAAGTGTAATAAATCCCATCGAGCCAATGCCGCTAATGAGGTAAACCAGTAAGAAGCGAATCAGGCCGAGACGGGATTCGAGAAACTTGCCCAGGATGTAGAGTCCAAAGAGATTCATAGCTAGGTGAGGGAGTCCAAAATGGAGAAAGGTGGACGTCACTAACCGCCACCACTCTCCTGCTAGGGCTTGACTGGGGACTAGGGCCCCGAGACGATATAAGACCCAAACATTTTGACTTCCCCCGAGACGGGTGGCAATATAAAAGGCCAGAAGATTTAAGGCAATTAAGCCCCAAGTTCCGAAGGCGGGAGGGGCGGAGACAGGAGTTCCATAGCGTCTCTCTTCCGTTAGGGTGACTTTAAGCTGTTCTAGGATATGGAACGAGAGACTATTGAGTTGGGCGGGAGTTGGTTCGACGGGAGTTTCTAGGCGATGCTGGATGTCTTGTTTGAGGAGATGATGGCGAGTTTTGAGTAAGTCCTGAAAGAGGTTTTGAGCCTGATGCGATCGCCCCCCATACCAATCCGCTGTGGCTTGCCAAAACTGTTGTTTGGTTGGGGGATAATCCCGCAACTCTCGCTTAAATAGCCGTGAGACAGACTGGCTATCCCCACAAAAGGCAAAAACATAGAGTCGGGCTAAACTCAACCGCTCAAAATCCCCCAAGTCTTTTAGGCGGCGACTGAGGGCGACAAACTCCCGTAACATGAGATTAAATTGACCCGTTTCCCCTAAAGCCCGTAGGTGATAGAGGGCGAAATTGAGGGGAACTTGTCCCTCTTGATGGCTCTGGAGCCAGGTGATAAACTCTTGCCATTGGCGTTGTATGAGAAACTCTAGGGCGATCGCCGTGAGGTAAATTCGAGATTTAGGAGTTTGATGGGGTTTGAGAGACTGCACCGCCGGCATCGTTTGACCTCGCTGGGCCAGGGCCAGGGCGTTTAAGGGAATCACGCGATCGCCCCAACCATCGGCCGGATGTAACCAAATCAGACATCGAGCCAGAAGGGCCGCTCGCCTATACTCATCGTATTTCAGCCATTGGTTAATCTGGCGTAGGCCGAGAATCGGCAATAACACCAGCAGCAGCCAGAGGCCTCCCCCCACCATCGCCGCCCAGGTTGTCGAGACAAACGATAACCCCAACGAGAGACTAAAGATTCCCCCACAGACAATCGCCCACCCCCATTGTTTGGGGTAATTGGCCAGCGATCGCCAGACAAAGACAAGAGTTGAAAAATAGACAATCCATAACACAAGGCGATCGAAGGTCATCGGGAGTCTTGAACGTAGGGTTAGAGATAGGGTTAGAGGTCCAGTCCGTTGGACGGTATAATCAAATGTCGCAGTTTCCCCTGATTGCTGTCAGGGATGGCCTGGGGGAACTGTATAGGTCTTAATCTAATCCTAGTCCCCCTATCACGGAGAACGAATTTTGGGAGTTGAACTACGCAGCTTCGTCTATATTGACAGCCTGCAACCTCAACACGCAGCATACATGGGAACCGTTGCTTTGGGGTTTTTGCCGTTACCGGGGGATACGTCACTCTGGGTGGAAATTTCACCGGGAATTGAAATCAATCGCATTACTGATGTAGCCCTAAAATCCACCGGAGTCCGCCCTGGGGTGCAGGTGGTGGAACGACTCTATGGGTTACTCGAAGTTCACGCCAGTCGTCAGAGTGACACCCGCCGGGCCGGTGTGGCGATTCTGGATGCGTTGGGGGTGACGGAACATGAACGTCTCAAACCCAAGATTATGTCGAGTCAGATTATTCGCAATCTCGATCCCCACCAAACGCAATTGATTAACCGAACCCGTCGCGGCCAGATGATTTTGGCGGGGGAGAGTTTGTTTGTCCTGGAAGTAGCCCCGGCGGCCTATGCAGCGTTGGCGGCCAATGAGGCGGAAAAATCCGCCCTAATCAACATTCTCCAGGTGCAGGCGGTGGGAAGTTTTGGCCGCTTATATCTCGGCGGGGAGGAACGAGATATTATTGCGGGGTCTAAGGCGGCGATCGCCGCCATTGAGAATGTCTCAGGGCGATCGCAAGACAAAGGAAGCAACGAATAGGCCCCACGTCTTATCTTTTGCCTCTTGCCTCTTGCCTCTTGCCTCTTGCCTTCTCCCCCCTACTGCCTGCTGCCTATATTAATGACAATCTTCCCAACTGCTCGTTGGCTTTCGCTGTAGCGGTGGGCTTGGGCGATATCATCGAGGGCATAGGTGCGATCGATGACTGCCTTCACCTTGCCACTGTCGAGTAATTCAGCCAGAGAATTTAAATCGCGGCTTTTGGGTTGGGCCAAGACAAGGCGGGCCTTAGGACCGGGGAAGAAGAAGGTTTGGGTGATGGCCCCGAGGAGTTCGACATTAGGCAGGGTGGAAACATAGATGCCCTCAGAGGTTAACACTTGGGAACACTCGGAAAACGATCGCTTCCCCACAGCATCAAAGATGAGGTCATATTTGGGCAAGTCTTGACGGGTGAAATCGGTCTCGGTGTAATCGATGACCTGATCGGCCCCTAACTCACTCACCCGGTCTTGATTGCTGGCACTACAGACCCCAGTTACGTTGGCTTCAAAGGCTTTGGCAATTTGCACCGCTAAGCTGCCAACTCCTCCCGATGCCCCATTAATCAAGACTGATAACCCGGGCCGTAATTCCCCTAAATCTAATAGAGACTGCATAGCGGTGAGTCCCGCGAGGGGAACGGCGGCGGCTTCGGCAAAGCTGAGGCGAGTGGGTTTGGTCGCGAGATTCTCGGCGGGGATGGTGAGATACTCGGCATAGGCCCCGCCTTCGAGGGGAGAGATAAAGCCAAAGACTTCGTCGCCGGGTTGGAAGCTGTCAACGTCATCGCCGACGGCTTCGACAATTCCGGCGACATCACTCCCTAAGGCTTTGGGGAAGTCGAAGCCTGAGATGAGACCCAAATCCCCTCGTCGGACTTTCCAATCTACCGGGTTAACACTGCTGGCGATGACCTTCACCAGGACGCGATCGCCCTTGGCAACGGGGAGGTCGCGATCGCGGTAGTCGAGAACATCGGGGGGTCCGTAACGGTCAATGAGAATGGCTTTCATGGGATAAAAGGGTTAGGGGGAACCACGTAGGGGCGTACCCTTGTGGTCGCCCGAGGACACAGAGAAAGAGAAAGAGAAAGAGAAAGAGAAAGAGGGGGAATTGTAGTGATGTTGTCACTCGATCAATTTTCCTGGGGATCGGGTAATGGGGCGTCGTCTGGGAGGTCATCGGCGAAGCCGGGGAAGAGGCCTTCGATGGAACGAATGATACTGCGATCGGGGAGACGTTCGGGTTCGAAGATGGCATCAAAGGCGCGATCGAGATTGGGGGCCATGACAATCTGATTTTCGTAGGCCACAATCACTCGGACTAGGGTGGGGAGGGCGTTCTGATCCGCTTCTAGGTATAACGGTTCCACATAGAGCAACGACTCGTCAATGGGGATGACGAGGAGGTTGCCCTGAATCACTCGCGACCCCTGGCGGTTCCAGAGGGAGAGTTGCTGGGAAATGAGGGGATCTTGATTGATGCGGGCTTCGATTTGTCCGGGACCATAGATTAATTCCTGTTTGGGAAATTGATATAACAACAGTCGTCCATAATTCTCTCCGTCCGATCGCCCGGCTAACCAGGCGATGAGGTTGGCCCGCCGCCTGGGGGTGAAGGGGTGCAGCAAGATAAACTCTTCGCTGGTTTCTCCCGGCAGCTTCATGATCAGATAATAGGGTTCAACGGTTTGTTGTTGGTCGCGGTAGGTTTCCGTGGGGACTTCCCATTGGTCTTCTCGGTTATAAAAGACCTGGGTATCGGTCATGTTATAGGTCAGAAGTCGTTCAGATTGAACCTCGAATAGGTCAATGGGATAGCGAATATGTTCCCGCAGTGGGGGAGGCATCGCGGCAAAGGGTTGAAATAGGTCAGGGAAAATCTGTTGATAGCTTTGAATAATGGGGTCTCGGTCATCGGCAATATAAAACTGTACGGAACCGTTATAGGCATCAATGACCACTTTGACGGAGTTGCGGATGTAGTTGAAGGGATGGCCGCCGGGATCGGCGTAGGGATAGCGATCGCTGGTGGTGTAAGCGTCGAGAATCCAGTAGAGGGTGTTGCCGGTGACAGCGGCTGCCCCTTCTTGGGACTCGTTCTCAGGGTCGTCCTCAACGTTAGCAACTACGAGATAGGGATCATGGTCATAGCGGAGGAAGGGGGCGATGGAACGGACGCGGCGGTCGATGTTGCGGCGAAAAAGGAGTTTGGTCTCGGGACGAAAGTCATCGGTCAATAACATCCGCCAATCTCGGAGATAGATGGCGTATAGCCAACGCCGCCAACCGGTGCCAATGGTGACGCCTCCATCGCCGTCATAGACGTTATAGACATTTTCATCTCCCTGGGGATAGTCAAATTCCTGGACTCCCGTACGGGTCATGACATAGTTCTGGGTCAATTCGCCATAGTAAATTCGTGGCGAACCGATGGGGATGCTTTTGCGGATGCGTTCATTGGCCGCTTCAACGGGATTCTCGAAGTCTTGGTCATCTTCCCCCCCGGCAATGCCGCGCACAAAGTATTCCGGTAAGCCGTTGGGGGTGGCGGTGTTGACGGGACTCATGGTGAAGCCGTAGCCGTGGGTGTAGACGAGATGCCGGTTAATCCAAGTTTGGGCGCGGCTAGGGACGGCGTCAAAGTCCAATTCTCGGGCGGCGAGGATCACCTGACGGGTTTCGAGGTTCTGGAGATCGCCCTCCTCCACCTCTCGGGGAATGCTGTAACGACCGATATCGGCGTTGGGGAAGCGGTAGTAGAGGCGGATTTGTTGCAGTTGACGGTTGGTTTCTAGGAGGGGACGGGTATCCCAGAGGCGAATGTTGCGGATGGTTAGGTCGTTGGCGGCTAGGGCGGCTTCGTCTAGGGTGGCGGTGGGGTTGAAGGTTTGCACTTCGATGGTGTTGAGGTCGAAGCTTTGCCGGGTATAGGCGATGTTGCGATCGAGATAGGGGGCTTCTCGGGCGAGTTCGTTGGGTTGGACAATGGCCTGTTGGACCAATTCCGGGAGGATGCGGGTACTGACGAGGGCGGCGATCGCATAGCCGCTGAGAATCAGGTATAGGGGGGGGATTAGGGTTTGTGGGCTGGCGTTGCGGCGATTGTCGAACGGACGGCGGGCCCGAGGGTGTCTGAAGAGGGGATAGGTTCCTGAGAGGGCCTGCCAAAGTAGGAGAATGGAGATGGCGATCGCCAGCCAAGAGAGGGCGGTATAGGCGGGCAATTTGGCGGTGACATCGGCATAACTAGCCCCATAGGCTGCCCCATCGTCGGAATAGAGTAAGCCATAGCGTTGTAAGCCATTACTGAGGGCTAACACTCCCATTAAGGCACTGCCCATCCCCTGGAGATGCCGTTGTTGGGCCCTGGAGAAGCCGGGAAACTCGCCGTTACTGAGGGTGTTGTCGCAGAGGAGATAAATGAGGGTGACGGCGACGAAGGAAAAACTGGCGACGCCAAAGGTCCAAAATTCGATCAGTTCCCAAATGGGAAGTTGATAGACATAAAAGCTGATGTCGAGGTCAAAGAGGGGATCGGCTTGCTGAAAGGAAACGGGATGAAAGGCTTGGAGGATTTGCGCCCAATGGGCCGGCAAAATCACCCCCAAGCCCAGACTTAAGGTGATGGCTAAGCCCCGCAATAGGGTTCGGGGAAACCACAGCAGCAAAATGGGTAGCAGAATCAGACCGGCCCAATGGAGGGGATAGTCAGTGATGGGGAGGAGGTTCCCCAGGAGTTGTAGGGGATTGAGTCGTTCGATGGATTGGGGGCTGATGTTGGGAACCGTCCAATCCGGTTGCCAGCGGTCTTGAATGAGACGGCTATAGTACAGGATGAGAATCCCCAGAAAGCCGCCTAAACTGCTGCCAATGAGCAAAACCATCCCTAGGCTGATGGCGCGGCTTTGTTTTTGGGGGTCGGGGCTTTTGGGCCCCTCTTTTCTGAATAATTGAGGCTGGAGTTTTTGGTCGAGGGTGGGTTGAAGGGAGAGGGGATCGAGGGGTTGGCTGGTGTATTTTAACCGTTCAGCGAGGCTGAGGTTGCCCCAACAGGCCAGTAAACTTACTCCGACAACCACCAACCAGATGAGTCCCTGGGTTTGCAATCGCGTCAGAAGCACGGAGAAATAGCCGAGGGCCTCAAACCAGAGAACTTCTCCGAGAAGTTGCGCTAGCAGGTCTAAGCTGAAGAGGACTCCAGCTAGGATGATAAGACTCTGGACGACAAGTTTCACGGGGATGCTCTGGGGGATAGGTGTAGGGCGATCGAGACCTATCCCTCATTATAGTTAGTCTCCGTCGGGATGGCGATCGCCCTCGAAGGGGTTGAGTTTTTCCTCTCCGAGAATGTTATTGGGACTTGAGGGGAGGAAGTGTTTTTCGGGATGCTCTGATTCTAAGGGGGGGAGGGTACTGTCAAAGACTGGAGAAACCTCTAGACGCTCATCTTGGGAACTCGGAACCGGGGTTTGGGGTTCAGGCCAGTCTTCCTCTAACTCACCCCGGTCAGGGGTGGCTTCGGGGATGAGGTCGGGGTCGTCTTGGAGATCCTCCTCACCCCGGTCAGGGGTGACTTCGGGGATAAGATCGAGGTCGGGGTCGTCTGGGGACTCTTCTGGGGATTCTTCTGGGGATTCTTCTGGGGACTCGTCACCGTCATCCGCCTCAAGGGGATTTTCTTCGAGCCACTCGGGATCGTCTTGAGGTAAGGGAGTCTCCTGAGGAATGGGGGCTGGGGGGGCTACGGGAGAGTCGTCTGCGGTGGCGGGAGGTGCTACCGGCTCGCTATCGTCTGGGGAGACCTCCTCCTTGGAGCGCCCAGAGCCTCCCGAGGGGGGGTCTTCAAGGTTCCGCGATTGGTGTAACTCCCAACCTAGGGTCAGAGTTCCCAGGAGCAGTCCCGTCACCAGAAATCCTCCCATTAGCAGGCTTCTGGAGGGGGTCGCCAGCTCACTTCCATTTGGGGAAGACACCTCTGGCGATGGGGGTTTAGGGGATGGGGGGGCGCTTTTAACTCGGGTCACTCTTGTAACCACTTGACTGGGGGCTGCTGGAGCGACGACCCGGGTTTGTAACTGGGATTCGGCCCCCTCAGAAGACAGTGCCGCCAGCATCTCGGCGGCTGTGGCAAAGCGATCGCGGGGATGGAAACTCAGAGCGCGATCGAACACATGACTCAAAGACTTGGGGAGACTCACCCCAGCGTCGGCGAGAACCTCACGCCATTGTAGGTCACCGCTGGCGGGGTCACTGGGGATGTCCTGGGGGGTTTTGCCCGAGAGCAGAAATAGCCCGGTTAAGGCGAGGCTATAGAGGTCACTGCTGTAGGTCGGTCGTCCAGCCGCCTGTTCACTGGACATAAAACCGGGGGTTCCAATCACCACCGAGGAGGCTGTGGGCAAATCGCTGTTACTCTGGACGGCTTCTTTGACGGCACCGAAATCAATCAGGACGGGTAAGCCATCGGGAACCCGCAGAATGATATTATCGGGTTTGATATCCCGATGAATGATGTAACGGCTATGAACATAGTCCAATACCGGCAGGATTTGTTGCAGTAGATGCTGGACTGCCATTGGAGTCCAGGGGCCGCTGTTTTGGACGCGCTGCGTCAGGGTTTCTCCCTCAATCCACTCTTGCACGAGGTAAAACTCCCCAGCTTCGCAAAAGTAGGCGTGCAGTTCAGGAATCTGAGGCTGTTGTTGAGCGAGGGTTTCCAAAACGGCTGCTTCTCGCTCAAATCGTTCCCGGATGATGGACTTTTTGGCTTCTGTCTGGGCCATCAGTTTGAGTTGTTTGATGACACAGCGACGACGGGAGGGAAGATGGGTATCTTCAGCGATATAGGTTGAACCAAATCCCCCCTGTCCTAGAGTTTGAAGAATTTGGTAGCGGTTATTGAGAAGCGATGACGCCATAGATGGCCTCCTGAAGGGTGGCAAAGATTGCAAGGTGAGAGCATTCTAGTCCAGATGCCCTTTTAACTTACCTCACAAGAGTATGGCAACTTTCCTGAAACATTGCGGTAACTCGCCCAATTTACGGCTGGCCAGGACTGGGCCGGCTGCAATCACTAGAAAACAACCCTAACGCTGAACCAGCCGTGGTTCACCCCTAAGGACTATTCGTCTTCTTCTTCCCACACTTCCACGGCGAGAAGTTCACTGAGGGGATCTTGCATGGAAAACTCAAATTCCAGCAGTTCTTGTTTGATTCGAGTCCAGTCATCACCGAAGAGAAAGGCGATTTTCCAGATGCGATCGCCCGGTTTGACGATTTCAGAATCCACCAGCGATCGAACTTGACGCTGGACTTTTACCATAGGGTGAATCACCTGATGGTTCATAAGACCTCTTGAATTTTTCAAATTCTCTTTAATTACGATTGGGTACGAGTTGGGCAGTGCTTAACAGATTGCTTCGAGACTGACTGCCAGTAGAACTCCGATACTATACCTATATCACAACTTCTCTAGGTTTGGCAAGTCGTTGGGGCAAATTCGTCAGCAAATGGGGTTAAAGGAGTGCCTGCAAGGGTTTCAGGGACTCGCAGACCCCAATCTTAACAACGGAGGCGAATTGTCAGAGGTTTTTAAGGGTTTGCTGCGGTTTTGACTTGCCCGAGGAGCCAATCTCGGACGAGAGGGTTCACCTCGTTGGGGGCTTCATCTTGCGGACAATGACCGACGCCAGGGAGGGTGATAAAGGCATCGACGGCCCGATAGTCGGCGAGTTTCCGTCCCAATTCTACGGGTTCCCAGGGGTCGTCCTCTCCCCACAGAATTAGGGTGGGACAGGGTAGGGCTTCTAATAATTCCTCAGGGAGGGGACCTTGAGAGTAGCGGGTAAAGGCGATAAACACGTCACTGGCCCGGCGATCGCGCGAAGGCTGCAACAACAACTCCACCAATTCATCGCTGACGGCCTCTTCCTGTCGATAGGCTTGTAAGAGAATCTTACGCACCGTCTTGGGAGTTGCCAATTGGGCAAAGAAAAAGTCCCCCAGAGGTTTGATGGCTAGGAGATTTTGCAGGATGGGGGCGCTGACTTGCTTAATCCAAGCCTGGCTGGCCCGGCGTTTGTCATGCAACAGTCGCAGGGAACAGTTGAGTTGCACCACTCCTCGCACCCAATCAGGATAGGAGACAGCAGTTTGCATGACGACAATACAGCCAATGGAGTTGCCGATGAGAAAGGCGGGTTCCCCAACCACCTCACGACAGAAATCCCCCACTAAATCTCCCCAAGTCTCAAAGGTGTAGTCAATGACTAAGCCGGGAGTGGGTTTATGGGAGTTGCCAAATCCTAGTAAATCTAGGGCGTAGACTTGCCCAATTTCGGCCCAGTCGGGAATGTTTTTGCGCCAATGGCCCATCGAGGCCCCAAACCCGTGAACCAAGACTATCGCTGGGCCTGAATTGCCCTGTTGACGATAACAAATACGGAACCCTCGCCAAGTCCAAAACTGGGGGGTAGTGGAGGTTGGAGAGTTGGAGAAGTCCGGTGCAGATACGGAGGCCGTCATGACAGATAGGCGGGTGCGTTACATTTCTTCATAGTAGCGCCTTTTTAGGGGATGATCGCCACCGTGAGATCCCCATGACAATTCACGACCTCAAGCTTGGGTTGTCCCTGCACCTGTTCTAGCACTAAATCAACGCTAGCATCTCCAACCTGTACTCCTCCGAGTTCCAGACGCTCACAGTGCGGCAGCAACCGTGGATCATGTAGGTGTAACTGCCGATTTGGGGCATCGGGATGGAGATTTAGGGCCATCTGAATCAGTTGAAACAGACAGCCACTGGCCCAAGCTTGGGGGGAACAGGCCACGGGATAGGGAACTACCGGACGATCATTCTGGCGAGAATTGCCACAAAATAGTTCTGAGGGCCGCAACTCGGGTTGCTGTTGGGCCATCTCAAATAAATTTCCCGCTAGGGTTAGGGCAAACTTTGACTCGCCAATATGCCGCAACCCGACCGCAATGGCCGCCGTGTCATGGGGCCACACTGACCCGAGATGATAGCCGTCGGCTTCATAGGCGGGGGAGTCGCAGCTAAGGGTACGAATCCCCCAGCCACTATAGAGATCTGGCTGCCTCAACCGCCGGGCCACGGCCTGGGACTTCTTAGGGTCGAAGATATCGGCAAATAAACAAAGTCCGGGATTGGAGGTAATACTATCAACGACGGTTCCGTCTCCAGCCAGGGCCAGGGCGCAATAGTTGCGGTCGGATAGCCAAAAATCGCGATTAAAGCGTTGTTTAAGCTGTTTTGCATCCTCTTGCCATTGCTGTTGTAGGTCGGGTTGTTTCAACATCCCGGCTAACTGACTCCAACGAATTTTGGCCGCATAGACATAGGCTTGGACTTCACACAGGGCGATCGCCCCCTCAACCTGTTCCCCCTTGCCATCGACGATACAATCGCCGGAGTCTTTCCAGCCTTGATTGCGAATCCCCCCCGGCGATCGCCGCAGATAGGTTAAATACCCCGTTGGCTGCACTTGACGATCAATCCAATCCATGGCAGCCAAGACATTGGGCCAAAGATGATGCAGGGTAGCCTGATCGGCAGTCCAGGCATGATAATCCGCCAAGAGTAACAACCATAATGGGGTCGCATCAATGCTTCCGTAATAGGGGGTATGAGGAATTTCGCCACAACGGGCCATTTCCCCCACTCGCACTTCATGGAGAATTTTTCCCGGATCTTCGTCATGCCAGTCACTATTTATGGTTCCTTGATGACGGCCTAGGGAAATGGCCGTATCTCGGCCTAGATGGGGGGCAATTAGTAAGGTTTGCGACGAGGCAATCGTGGAATCTCGCCCGAATAGGGTCGAAAACCAGGGAATTCCCGCCGATAAAATCGTTTCCTCTCCAAAGGACTGCCGCAATAGATAGATATCCCGTTGCGCTCGTTCCACCACCCCGTTAATTTTGGGGTTATCGCTGCTGATTTGGGTGGTTTGCTTTTTCCAAGCCGTCCAGGTCTCTTCTACTCGTTTCTCGGCAATATCAAAGGAGTCTGGTGGTTCGGTTTGGGTCGCGAGTTGATCATCGGTTAGGAGGGTGAGGCGATACCCTAGATGTTGGGGGATTTGGGGTGGAAGATTGAGCGTCCAAGTGGCAATTTGGTCTGAGATCTCATCAGGAGATTGCCCCTCAAACTCAATGACAGACTCCACTAAAGCCCCATCTAGGCCACAATAGGCAAAGCGTATCCCTGTTGACGGTTCCGCTAAACGCAGGGTTTTACCCCGTTGGGGGCGATCGCCATAACGACGAACTTCAAACAAATCCAGAAAATCCGCATCAAATTCCAACTGAATCGACAAGGAGACGGGGGTCGACTGACGGTTCACCAGCGTAATCTGTTCAAATAAGCCCCCACAGAGGATAAGCCGACGTTGAATCTCAACGGTTCCCGCCTGAGGGTCGTCGGCTGGGGGATAGGTGTATGTGATAATAGCCTCATCACCCCGACTGGCATCATAGTGTTGCAACTGGGGCGATTGGCCATTAAGGATCAGTTGGGACTGACTCAGAAAACGGGTATCTCGACAGAATAGGCCCGTGTGGGTGGCTTGACTGGCCCCGAGGGTATTTCCCAAGTGGTCTGTCGTTAGAAAAACATCATCAAATTTAAGAACCAGAGTCGCTTGGGGCCGTTGCCTTAGGGTTGAGGGAATCCGAGAACGGTTCCCTGTTATTTCATAGCAACGACCAAAAAAATCTATCATTTGGTCAGCCATGGAAAATACTCACAATTTAAATACAAACTCGATAATCCATTGGGGATGTCCCCTAGGATACGTTCGGGGTGCATTCCCTGTCACGGCTAAATGACAAGGAAGACACCGTTACTTGAAAGGCTCGATCGGATTACATGAGGGTTTCTCCTATCGTGTTCGCAACGGTTGCAGAACTCCTAGCTGCAACGGGAGATCCTTGACCCGAAAATGAGCGGATCGGCATCTCAAAACTACAGGAGTTACAGAACCAATAGAGTTGTCCCATACGGATATGTTCCAACATTGATTTACCACAACAGGGACAGGATTTTATAGACATAGAAGATACATCACTGAATGACACTAATGAATGATAAGGGTCAACATCCGGCTCACGACACCACAACCAGAGGAGAGGCTGTCGTCACTCGATGACCATTTTGTGACCACCGTTCGTCCAACACCTGTTGATAGGCCGCCTCGTATTTCTCCACCATGCTGCTCACACTAAAACCGCGAGAGACTAAATCACGACTCGCTTGACGATTCAATGTCGTGACTTGAGATACGGCTGCGACCATCTCCTCTAGGGTATTGCAGATGAACCCCGTTGTTCCCTGGACAATAATTTCAGGAACTGCCCCCCGGCCAAAGGCAATTACTGGGGTTCCTGTACACATAGACTCGATGCTAACTAAGCCAAAGGGTTCATCCCAGGTAATGGGGAATAGGCTAGCTGTAGCATATCCGAGCAATTTTGCTTTGTCGTCATGGGAGAGTTCTCCGTGGTATTGAATTTGTGTTCCATCGATGTGAGGGAAAATCTGTTCGTCAAAGTAACAGCGGTCAACTCGATCAATCTTGCCAGCCATTTTTAAGGTCCATCCAGTCCGTTTGGCAATTTCAATGGCGTGGTGCGGCCCTTTTTCCGGGGAGAAACGACCCAGAAATGCAAGGTAGGGGGGATCGGTGGCAGGGGTTTCGACGAAGGGATAGTCCTCGATGGCAATGCCATTATGGACGGTTCCCACAAAGTTTAGTTCGGGAACGCGCTGCTGTTGGGCATCGCTAATACTGATATAGTTTTGGTTGCGATATTGCCGAAAGACCTCGTGGCTTTCAGGGTTAAAGCCGTTATGCAGGGTATGAACCACCGCAGTGGTCATCATTTCGGCGTAGGGTAATGCTGGATACCCCATGTGGAAGTGGATAATGTCAAATTCGTTGGCTTGTTCGAGAACCCGTTTGTATTGCAGGATGTGGTACGCATGGGGTTCGATTACGTTGGGATCAAGTCGTAGGGCCTGGGGACAAACGGCATCTAAGTCCGCCAAGGTTTGCGAATCCCCGGAGGCGAAGAGGGTCACCTGATGACCTCGCCGACAGAGTTCATCGGTGAGGTGGCCAACAACGAGTTCAATGCCACCATAGCCAGGGGGTGGAACTTTTTCCCATAGGGGTGAAACTTGGGCAATTCTCATAGTGATCTTCTAACTGGGCTGGTAAACCGGTTCCGTTTTACTCGTAATCTCGCCAGGACGAAACATGGGTAAATTCCCAGATGATTCAGGGGAGATTTACCGCTAGGGGATAGTTAAGTCAGAAGGATTGATGGTGGAGTGATTAAGCAAGTTAGCCGACTGGCGTTGTCACTGCCTCTTGGAATGAATTAGGCGATCGCCCCAGTCTTGATTTATCAATGGGTAGCTCCCAGAGCGACTGATAGGACTTTGGGCAATGTAAATGTGACACCTAGCCGACTCTCCCTAATTGTCACAAATTTGCCTAGGTGTTGTCGAGGCGAGTTAACCGAACCCTGCTGCCAATTCCCCAATTCCTCTCTCTGCCTAGCTCAAGACGTTTCGCAACATTTCTTACCAGACACCGCCCACATTTTTCTTGACAAGCTTGCTCAGGATTGCTATTATTAAATTAATTCAAGTTTAATCCTTTAATTTATTGAGTTTGATAACTCAAATTTGATAGGTTAAGTGGATAGGCTTGCGCCGCTCCGGTGCGGGCGGCGTCGAGCCAAACATCTAGGCTGCGCATTTTTAGAAGCCCCTCCTCATTTCTGTACAAAATTCATACTAAAACAACTCGGAGGAGAGAGATCTCGCCCCGAGTTGAGGATATCTAAGGAGTTTCGGTGTCTTCCTCAGACGAACGGGCAATACGATTCAGGAGATCGAGAGTGCGATCGCCCCGTTCGAGGGAGCGATCTTCAACGAACTGCACCTCAGGAGTGCGCCGTAGCCGCACCCGTGATCCGAGTTCCCGTCGGACATAACTGGTGGCCGACGCCAATCCCTCCATCGTTTCCGCCCGGGCCTGATCAGTACCATAGATACTGACGAAGATTTTAGCGTGTTGTAAATCTCCCGAGACATTAACATCCGTAATGCTGACCATGCCAGCCCCGACGCGATCGTCTTTAATGCCATGCAGCAACAAATCACTAACTTCCCGTTTAATCAGGGAAGCCACGCGGGAAGTGCGACGGTTAGTAGCCATAATCTTTGCTCTCTTGCGATGCGATGGGCGATATAGAGCGCCCCTGTCCCCAGTTTAAACTGAATTAAGACCCTTGGGATGCCCCACCCGTTCACGAACGACGTTGCCGTAGCAATTCCCTATCACGGGTTTCCGCTAGAGGGAGTTCAGAGTGGCTCAAGCCAAAACTTGAGTTAAAGTTGAACCGTCGAGATCCCCAGCATTGCCTCAAGGGTGAAGTACATAAACATGAACAGGGCAATCATAAACGTGATCACCAAGCCCAAAAACAGAGGTCGTTCCTTGGCCAGAGGCTTAATCCAGTCATAGATGACGTAAAACGTGCCAAAAATGAAGGTAATCAGATAGCGAGGATAGCGGGAGACATTTAACCAGAAATTTTCGTTACCAGTAGCCATGAGATCTCAGAGAGGATAAGCGGTTAGAGTTATTGTAGCGACTGCTGGGCCAGGGAGACCAGAGCCGTTAAGGTCGATCAGGGTCACAACCAATTTCCGATCAGGGTATAGGGGGCCCAGAAAAAGGGATGAGCGAAGCGATCGGAGTCAATGAGGGCATTTTGGGCGCGACGTAGGGCTTCACTGCGAGTGAGGCTGGGATCTGAGAGTTCTTGATAGAATTGCGTCATCATGGTGCTGGTGGCTTCGTCGCTGACGGGCCAAAGGGTGGCGATGGTACTACGAGCGCCCGCACGGAAGGCAACACCGGCTAATCCCAAAGCTGCGCGATCGTCCCCTGCTGCGGTTTGACAGGCGCTGAGAACTAATAACTCGATCGCCTCTCCACTAATATCTCGGGTTTGCAACAGGTTTTGCAGTTCGTTGACGTTGATGCGGTAGTTATTGTCCACCTCAGAGGGCCAGGTTAAAATGAAGGTCTCCTCGCTACTGGAGCTGAATTGACCGTGGGTGGCTAGATGGACAATCGAATAGTGCTTCCGCTGCAAGGTTTCTTGAATGTTCGTTTTGGTATAGTCCTGATTCAACAACACCTGACTGTTGGGAATGCGATCGCGGATGGCCTCGACTTCGATGAGAACCCCCGGTAAGGGGGGGAAATCCTGGGTCACTTCTTCAGATAATCCCGCGATGAGGGCCGTCATGGTACCCCGTTCTAAGGGTTTGGGGTCGATGAGTTTTAAGCCAGGACTGAGGGCGAGGCTGTACTGTTGCACAAGATAGCGATCGCCGTCGTGGAGAATCGACATGGGAAGGTTCCGTAACGGCCCGTCTAAGACAAAAGCGATGGTATCAACGTTGCTGTCGGTGAGGTCAGTTTCCAGGGGTTCGAGTAACCAACTATAGAGTTTTTGAGACAGAGGTAGTAGGGTTGTGGTTCTAAATCGTCTTCGCTCGATGGGGTCTTCAACTAATACTTTTTTAAGTTGGTTAACGGTGGTTGTTAATTCGGTTTTTGTGACCGTTGTGCTGTAGTGTTTCAACCCCTGATTTGGCAGCCGAGCAATGACATCAATGCGTTGTAGGTCGGGAGACTCTGCATCTAAAAGGACTGTATAGACCAGGGCTGTTTTTGAGTCGATGTCATCCAAGGCAACGGGAGTTACATCCAAGCAAGCTTGTTTAAAAAAGTCATCTAATTCAGCAACTTGTAAGGATTCAATCAAGTCTCTAACTTGTTCTAACCTCGATTGTGAAGGACTTTGTAATTGTCCAATATCTGTGTTAGGGATGTTATTTGAATTCGCATAAGCTTGGGTAGAATCAGCCGATAAAAGCAGCGCCATTAGTTGGCGATAAACCGGCTCAACGCTATCTTGAAACGAGAACTGAACCGCTGTATTCACAACCGCGAGATCTTGACGCATGGCTTGCAGAGACTTAACCGCTTCCCCATAGAGGGCGATCGCCTCCTGAACGTTGCCACGCGCCTTCACAATTCGTCCTAACTGCCATTCCCAGCGATAGGCCACATCAGGAGCATTGGGGAGTTGTCGGGCCAGGTCTAAGGCTTGTTCCGTCAAGGTTTCCGCCTCATCCCATTGTTGCGCTTGTTCATAGAGATGCCCCAAATCTCCCAGTGCATAAGACTGAACCCGTCGATCGCCCAAAGCCTTCGCCCGTCGGTGAATCTCGGCGAGCAAGTTGGCGATGGAGCGGCGATTGAGGAGATGGCCGTCCCTTTGCTCCCCGAGGGCGATCGCAGTGCGGGCGAATTTCAACTGAGCAAACAAACCACTGCGGCGGCTTGACAGCGATTCACGGTGAGTTTCCAGATAAGCTTGAATCTCGGGTAACAACTCCCGCGCTCCCCGTAGCTGCTGGCTTTCAACCAACAAGCTGAATCGATCCACCTGAGCTTGCATCCATTCAAGAGGAGACGCAGCCCCCGCCGCCGCCTGCTGGTAATAGTCTAAAGCCGCTTGTCGTCCCGTGGGAGTTTGCCGCGATCGCGCGGTGTTGGCCAACCCCAACCAGGCGGAAATGATATCGGGCTGAGAGTCGAGGGTTTTGGCGATGGCTAAACTCTCCGTCAACGCCGTTTGGGCCGCATCGAGTTGGCCGAGCGATCGCAATGTATTGCCCAACTGGTACAAACTCACCACCTTCAGCCGTGAATCAGGGCGCTCAGCCAACTGTGCATTCACCGCCTCCAGAGTTCCCTGAGCGCGACGGTAATAGCCCAAAACGTGAAGCGCCTGGGCTTGGTTGATGCGAGTTTGCAGCACTTGGCTGTCCTCCCCGAGTTGCTGATAGCGTCTCTCGGCCTGTTCCCAGATCTCAAGGGCCGCCTCAGCTCGTCCGAGATCCAGGAGTAGGGCCGCTTCAGTGTTGAGGACTTGAGCCAAAACGCGCCTTCGCCGCCCATTAACATCAGAGCCATCGATATCCTCGATGTCCAGTAGATCTCGACTTCTGGCGACGGCGTTGAGCGCTTCATCGAGGCGATCGAGCTGTTGTAGAGCCAGAGCTTGATTACTCAACACCATCGCGCGATCGATCGCATTTCCCTGACGAGCAAACTCTCGTTCCGCCGCTTCCCAAGCCGTTAACGCCGCTTGAAACTGTCCCCGGCCATAATCTTGGCGACCTTGGCGCAGCAACTCTTGAGGGTCATCCGCTGGCGTACCCTCCACCACAACAGCAGGTTCAGAACGAGCGAGGGTTGCCCATCCCGTCATGGCTACCGTCATAGCCGCTGTGGGCCAACCACTCAAGGCGATGGTGAGCCAGACGACACTGGCGGCGAGGGCAAGAAATTGGAAAAGCTGTTTCATCAGACATCACAACAGAACAGAACGGGAGTCACACAGATCAACTCAGGACTATTAATCCTCGCCGCAGCCGCTCAGCGGTTGCCAGACATCAGACCGCATCGCCTCAGCCATCAGCAACACCACAGCGCCATCAGACTGACGCATCCACCCCGTCGCTTCCACCAGAGGGGCCGAGGTGCGATCAATCAGTCCGCCCGACTCAGGAGTCGCCTCAGGGGTTGAGACATCCAACTCGGGGCCTAAATCGGGCAAAACTCGGGTGCGATCGAGTAAATCCGTCGGACCTGGGGGCAATCCGCCCCGTCCCGTCACCGTAAAACTGCTGATAGTTTGCGGAGAACATCCCGTCCCCAACAACCGGGACACATCTACCGGACTTTGCGGCAAAGCTGTCAATCCTGAGGTCGGATTGACATCAGGTGAAATAATGGCAACAATCCCGCTAAACTCCAGTCCCAGTTCCGACGTAGCGGTAATATCACTTCTGGGAGTTAACTCCCATGCGAAACTCAGTCCCAAAAATCCCTTGAGTCGTAATCTGAACTCGTCCGCCAGAACTGTTGGTCGCGTTGGCCGTAATATCGCTGTTGTCGCCAGCGACCAGAAGAGTTGTATTGAGAATAATATTTCCACCGGGAAAATCTCCTTGCGCATTGGTTTGGATACCACTGCCCCGTCGTAGAATCGTCAAGGACGCACCATCGAGCCGGACATTCCCCCCTTGTCCCAGGGTATTCGCGAAAATCCGCACCCCCTCATCGAGTTGAACAAACTCCGCTTGTACGAGAACGTCACCCGCCGTAACGTCATTCGGAGTCACCAAACTGGCGTTAGTCGAAGACAACACAGCCCCATCGCGCATTTCCAGCCTGTTGGCGACAACCTGAACGCTACCGGCATTGCCCCGTCCGGTCTCCTCAACGTCGGTGAACACAATGCTGTCAGAGAAAACAGCGCGATCGGTAGCTTCGATTCTGACCGTTCCTGCATCTCCCTGTCCCGAAGTACTTTTGACACTCCCACGGCTAAAGCCAGTGGGATTCTTGGTTCCTCGACCGGGCTTACCCAATCAGGCCGAAGCCAAACTGAATAGAGGCTCAATCTCCCCAAGCGTTTAGTTTCCGGCTGCCCGCCGGTACTGTTCGATGCCCAGCTTCAGGATATTGAGTGCAGCATTTTCATCGCGGTCGATGACGGTGCCGCAACGACATCTATGGGTGCGGGTACTCAAGGTCTTGACAACTCGATTCCCGCAGTGATAGCAATCCTGAGAGGTATAGGCTGGATTGACCGGCCAAGCCACCTTGCCAAACTTCCAGGCAAAATACTCCAGCCATCGCCGAAACTGAGACCAACTAGCATCAGCGATGCTTTTCGCTAGACAGTGGTTGCGAATCAGATTGCGTACCTGCAAGTTTTCGTAGAACACCCAGTCGTTAGCCAGGACTACGCAACGTGCCAATCTCTTGGCATGTTCTTCACGTTTTCTACTTATCTTGAGGTGCTGTCTGGCAAGGCGCTGTCTGGCCTTGCGTCGATTGGATGACCCTTTTTGCTTCCGAGACAGCCGCCGTTGGAGAAGCTTCAGTCGCTTTTCGCCTTCCCTCAAAAAGCGAGGGTTGGGCTCCTTGTGGCCGCTCGAGTTGGTGTAGAAACTTTCGAGCCCCACATCCAATCCAATCGCCTCTCGGGTCTTGGGTGCCTCGGGTCGATACTCAATCCCAAGCCAGAACTGGCAGTAGTACCCGTCAGCCCTGCGAATTAGCCGAACCCGCTTAATCAGCTTTGTGGGGACTTGAGCCAAGTCCCAGGTGCCAATCAACTTCAGTCGGCCAATTCCCTTGCCATCCGTGAATTGAATGCGCTTGGGGTCAAGCCGCCTCCATCCTGTCGTCTTGTACTCGACTGAGCGGCCATCCTTCTTGAATTTGGGATAGCCCACAGGGCGGATGCCCTGCTTGCAATTGGCGTAGAAACGACTCACCGCCGCCCACGCCCGTTCTGCACTAGCCTGACGTGCCATTGAGTTGAGGGTCTTAGCAAACGAAAACTCCTTGGCCAGTACCGCACAGTAGGCGCTCATCTCAGCCTTGCCCGTGCCGCGCACGTCCATCCAGAGCCGCAAGCATTTATTGCGGATGAACCCGGCCGTGCGGATCGCCTCGTCGATGGCTCGACGCTGCTCAGCATTGGCTCTGACCTTGAACTCGCAGACATACATTGTGTTGATAGAATGGAGCTATAGACAAATATAGCACAAAAATGGGCCAAGAGTACCGCCAAACCAAAACATCTGTATCACTGATCAACTATCACTTCGTCTGGTGCCCAAAGCGGCGAAAGAAGGTGCTGGTTGGCTCAATCAAGGAGAGGCTGACCGTGCTGATTCACGACAAGGCTAGGGAGTTGGACTGTGAGGTGGTTAGTTTGGCAGTGGAGCCTGACCACGTCCACCTATTCCTGAACGCACCGCCACAGATAGCGCCCCACCAGCTCATGCACCGCATCAAGGGGGCTACGTCCCACCAGCTTCGCAAAGAGTTTCCGTCCCTCCTGAGATTGCCGTCCCTGTGGACACGCTCCTACTTTTGCGGGTCGGCGGGGAACGTCTCTTCTGAGGCAATTCAGCGCTATATTGAGGCCCAACGCTGACGGCGGCTAAAGCCGCACGGCGCTACATCCCACGCTTGAAAGACGTGGGCTTTGCTTACAGGACTGTAAGGCGCGCTCATACTCCGTTAAGGCTTGCTCTAAGGCCCCGGTAAAGTCATCCTTAAACTCCAACCGACTCATCTCCGACTAAAGTGAAAAAGGTTATCCCATCCAATTTAACCACTTAACATCGGAGTGGCTAGAGAGCAACGCAGCCGGAGTGTCCATTATACCGAGTGGCTAGAGTGGGACACCATTACTAGGAGACCATCTAAGTGAAGAAGGCAAGAGGCATAACCCACCCCTTGTATATTGAGAAACATAGTAGACCGTCCCACCGAGGGGATGGCAAGAGGTGGAGAAGTCTTTCCCAACGAGCAAGTCCTAAGTCAATCTTCGATTGCTAGATAGCAGCAGACTAATTCTGAGTGTCCCAAAGTCCGTTCTCGTGCCAAGCCAAAGCGAGCGCCCCTTTCCAGAGAGGCGCTCGCCGTTCAATCAAATGATGGAACTCAGGCAATAGCCCAAGACTCTATTTCATTTGTAGACCCTCATCACAGGTCACTGCCTCATTGACATCGGCACCCTCATTGAAGTTGACATTTGCCGTTGCGTTCGGACCTAGATCGTCATCGGCAGACTGGCAAGCTTGGGCAGCCGTTTGACCGGTCGTAGTTACAATGACACCACCGGCGTAAGCCAAGAGTCCATCTTGTTTTGGAGTTGCGATGATTTCGGTTTGAGATCCATCGATATCCCCACCCACATCATCGCCATCCTGAGCTGGTTCAAAGCTATACTCGTAGTTATCGGTCTCCGTGGGCAGACCCACTTTTAGGCGCGACATGTTACCAGCAAACTTGCCATTTTCCATACGGTGAGCTTGTTGCTGACGCATTACAGCACCTACAGCATTTTTCGCTTCGGACTGTCTGGCTTTCGCTGCTTGGTTCAGGAATGAAGGCAGAGCAATAGCTGCCAAAATACCGATAATGATAATAACGACCAGAAGTTCAATTAGAGTAAAACCTTCGTCTTTACCTTTGCGGTTGCTCAGGTGTTGGATGAACTTGGTTTGAAATGCAGTTTTCATGATTGCTTCTCCTTCAGGCTTGGGGTGAATGCTTTTTCCCGCTTCTGGATATAACGTACCCAGGTCTGACCGGTTTCATATCACCCCCAGCCAAAATTTTTTTTCGAGGACTGCCAATCTCCCTAAGCCTTAGCCAGGGATGGGTCTAAGGACAGGAAAACAAAGGAGAGGGATTCTAGACTTTGTAGCAGACCCCGAACAGCAGCAAAGGCTTCTTCGTCAGAGGTCGCCTCAGCGGTCACGGGGTTGCGGGGACGAAGTTCCCGGAAGAAGCCAGTGAGATTGGAAAACGATTGGGGACTCTGGAACAGGGGAAGTAGACAACCGGCCGTTGTACCATCAATCATGACCTTCCCGACTCCAGGAATCGCTAGCTGTTGGCTGATGGTGAAGGCTCGATAGTGCTGAAGACAGGTTTCGAGTTCTCGACGGGTTGAGTCCGTCTGTAAGAGGGGATGGAGGTGAACCTGGGCCAAGTTCCAGGTTTGACTGTCCCATTCTTCCGGTGGTTGCCACTCGCATCCCCCGCCAGGATGACCCACCCAGAAGTCCAGGAGACGGTGAATGGGATTGAGGAGTTCGTAAAGGTGTAGCCGTTCCTCAATGGATGTGGCCGGTAAACTCATCCCCAGGAAGGCCGGTAACTTGTCCTCCTCGACAAACAGGTCAAACGGATTCCACTGCCGCCAGTTGACCATACTGATAAACTCTAGGTCAGTCTTCCCAAGTAGCTCAAATAGATCCGGGATGGTGTAACCGCGATCTTCTCGTAACAGGTAATTGGCGAGTAGGCCCTCAGGATTACCCTTAATTCGTGAGTTCCAGACCTTCTTTTTAAGATCGACCGAGTCCCGCAGGGCCTCCATGGTCTCTTGAGAGAGTTCCATGGCCATCTCATCGGTGACATCATCCTCCATCAGCCCCATCATCTTAAAGAGCTTCTGGGCCCGGAAGAAGTTCACCCGTTGCAAGGCACTGTGGAGGTTGCCGCGAATAATTCCCTGAGGCTTGAGCACCGATTTGAGGGCCCGCAGTCCCGCTTCGGGGTCGGGGAGCAAGTACAATACCTCATCACAGTTGATGTAATCAAACTCCATTCCCAGACTGGCGATGCTTTCAATGGCCATGGCATGGAACTCGACGTTTTCAATGCCGTGATACTCCAGGCGAGTTCGGGCTAACTTCACAGACTCTTCAGAGAAGTCAATGCCGACAATCTTGGCTCCGGGATTAGCATAGGCCAAAGCCAATGCCTTGTAGCCACTGCCACATCCGGCATCTAAAATTAGCTTATCCTTCGGGTCAATGACCTGTTGGTTGCGGTGATAGTAGGCACTGGCAAAATGGTGTTGATAGAGATAGCTTGAATTATCTTTTGGTGTTTCTTCAAGGGAGATTCGAGGATAGGGAGACCGTTCAAACTGCTGTCTTACGGCTTCTAAATGCTGTTTACTCTGGCTAATCATGGTTTTTTAACTACAAACAAAAAAAGATTAAAACAATGATGAATCATCTCTAGAAATCTTCCAATTCTCCATCCTCAAACATTTCTCGGGCTTTATAAAAGGTTTCCAAGCTATGCCGATCGCCCACAAAACGCCAGTGCCAGGGTTCATACATAATGTTTTGAGGATTATCGCGAGGAAAGGATAACTCAAAACTGAAATAGGCGGCATTCTCTCGTAACCACTTAAAGGCCGCCGTATTCTCAAAGTCAGGAGAGAGATTGGTCGCCGGAACATCGGCATCGCCAATATCAATGGCATAGCCGGTATGATGTTCGCTATGTCCCGGAGGGGCGCTGACTTCGGCCCGTTGTGCCGGGACTTGTCCTCGCTGAGCTTTAATCTCAAAAAAGAGATATTCCTGGTCCTCCACCGAGCGAAATCCTGAAAGAGGCATCAGCCAAATCCCATCGGCCCGGGCCGCGGCTTCCATCTCTAAATAGGCCTCCGCTGCCGCTGACCGTAGCTTGATGGTATTGTCAGAGACAATCGGCCGCAGGTCTTC
The DNA here is from genome assembly GCA_020386575.1 of Phormidium sp. PBR-2020. GTDB lineage: Bacteria > Cyanobacteriota > Cyanobacteriia > Cyanobacteriales > Geitlerinemataceae > Sodalinema. Next base: position 4,667,836 of record CP075902.1, read on the forward strand.
GGCTGGGGCTTCTTCGTAGGGAAGATGCCCTAGGAGATTGGGATTTTCAGTGGTAGTTCCCTCCCTTGCTGGGGTCATCTCTTCGGGAGAGGTGGGAGTCGACTCGCCCAAGGGAGGGATTTGGCCCTGATTCTGCCAGAGATACCAGCCTAACCCTCCCAGGGCGACGCTGGCGGTGAGGGCAAAGATGAGGAAGAGAAGGGGCATCCCCGTCGCCGTTGAGGTCGTCTGAGTCCCTGAGGGGCGTTCAACGGGGCGATCGCGTAGTGCTTCGGGAATGTCATCAACCATGGTGGGGGGAGGGGACTGAGACGATGGGCCAGGCCGCGTTGCGTGTTTCAAGACAACTCTCCTACAATCGAGAGATTCGGAACCTGAGAGGACAACCTCAAGGGCTAGTCCTCTCACCAGACTAAAACAAAGAGACCCCAATTGACAGCTTTCATCGCCTTCACCCTCACCACAACCCTGTTAGCAACGGTTCCCCTGTCAACAGATCCCCCCTATAAATTTAAGGTGATTCGCCAGGAACCGGGCCTACGGCTTTATGGTAATGGCGTTGATTGGGTTCAGGAACTGGACTTGAGTGCTGGGGTATCCCTGCAACTGTTTGACCCCCGTCATGTCCAAGATTGGGGGGAGGGGGCTGATGACCTGGGCAACCTCCCCCAATATGATACTGGGGTCAGTGTTGTCATTGACCCGCAACCCATACAAGTCCATTGGCAGGATTTAGAGGAGCGTTGGGGCGATCGCGCCTTTTCGGTCACCAATGGTCAGTTTTTCGGCTCCCGTCCCCTACAACTAGCCTTTCCCCTCAAAGCTGACGGGATTATCTACAGTGGCGGCTACGCAGGCCTAGGAGAATATCCCGGAGAAAAGCAAATGTTGATTATCGAGGGCCAGCAGGCCCAGATTCTCCCCTTTCCTGAAGTCGGTTATCCTGAGAATCCCCTCTTTTCCCCCATCCCCAATCTCTTGGTGGGCCTGGATGAAGGGGCCGACAAAGGCATTAAACGGGCCGTGGGGCGAACCTTTATCGGGGTGGGCGATCGCAACCAAGACGGAACCTCAGAAACTCTCTGGATTTTCAACTCGCCCGCCGCCACCCAACTGCGAGCGGCCCGGGTACTGCGGGCCCTGGGCGCTCAAGGGATCATGATGTTAGATGGGGGTGGCTCAACTCAACTCTGGGTTCAGGGAGTCGAACGACTGCGATCGCGCGATCGCACTCCCCGAGCCATTCCCCACAGCCTGGGGGTTATTTTACCGAGGCCGTCAACTCCCGATGGGCCGGCGGAAACACCCGGGCCGCCTCCTGAGGAATCTGGACTTTAACTCGCGCGCCAATCGGCAGTCCTAATATCTCATGACTACGGGCATGAACACATTGGCCCGAGGGCATTTGCAGACAATAGCGATGTTCCCGGCCCAGGAACTGGCGATCGCGCACCTGAACCTCTCCCGACTCATCCGGCTGCACAATGACATCTTCCTCACGAATCATTACATCCCCGAGTTCCCCGGAGAGTTCCCCCGCGGCCGCCACGGAAAAGCGACCGAGTTCAGTTTCCCACTCACTCCCCGAACGACGGGCCTGCAAGAAATTCGCCTGTGTCACAAACTCAGCCACAAACCGCGAAGCCGGTTCACGATAAATAGCTTCAGGGGTATCCATCTGTTCCAATCGTCCCTGACGCATCACCCCCACCACATCGGAGATGGACATAGCTTCTTCGCAATCATGAGTCACGAACACCGCCGTCATGCCAGTTTTCTTGAGAATGGCGCGAATCTCATGGCGCAAATAGAGGCGTACTCGCACATCCAGATTACTCAGAGGCTCATCCAACAGCATCAACACCGGCCGAGGGGCGATCGCCCGGGCCAGGGCTACCCGTTGCCGTTGTCCCCCAGAAAGCTGGTGGGGATAGCGCTTCCCGAGGCCATCAAGTTCCACCAAACCCAAGGCCTCAGTCACCCGCTGTTTAATCTCATCAGCCTTGAGTTGTCGCTTCTTCAAACCAAAGGCAATGTTATCGAACACGGTCAAATGAGGAAATAGGGCATATTCCTGAAACACCATGCCCAGATTTCGCTTCTCTGGAGGAACCCAGCGCCCCCGGCCGGCAATGGCTCGGTTCTCCAAGACAATCTGACCCTCATTAGGTCGTTCAAAGCCAGCAATCAAACGCAATAAGGTGGTTTTACCACAACCTGAGGGCCCCAGCAGAGAGAGAATCTGCCCTTTTTCCAAGGACAAATTGACCGTATCCACGGCTGGAACGGCTGTTTGGGGATAATGCTTGGTTAAGCCATCAAGCTGGAGAATCGTATCAGTCATAGGGGGGGCGATCGCAAGAACGACGAGAGGGTGAGGAGCGCAAAACTAGAAATGATTATGATTAACATCCCAGTGACCCTGAATCTGAAGAGTGCCGGTTCTATCTCCCGACGACAAACCCAGTCTCCCGAGATTCCTAAAGCCAACCTCTCCACAGACCAGACTCACTCAAAAAAATTTAGCCTTGCTTATTGAGACTTTATACTATTTACGGAGTTAGCCTGTCAAGCATCGGCCCTGAGAGATATCTGAGAACCTCCACAAAAAAAGGGTAGCACCATGGTACTACCCTTCAATCATCTAGTTAGGGATGACAGCTAAACCATCAATCCCGTTAGATCATGTAGCTAGACTACGCAGAAACCGCAGACTTGGTTTTCGCAGCCAGTTCGCCACTAGCATACTTCGCCGCAAACTCATCCAGAGGAATTTGCTTGATTTTGGTGGCATTGCCAGCCGTACCGAAGGCATCATAGCGTTTGGCACAGACTTGCTTCATGTACTTAATCGAAGGCTTCATGAAGTGGCGAGGATCGAAGTTAGCGGGATCTTTCGCAGCCGCTTCGCGAATAGCCGCCGTAATTGCCAAACGGTTGTCGGTGTCGATGTTAACCTTGCGAACACCGCTCTTGATGCCTTTTTGAATTTCTTCGAGAGGCACACCGTAGGTTTCGGGGATAGCACCACCGTACTGGTTAATCATATCCAGCCATTCCTGAGGAACGGAGGACGAACCGTGCATCACCAAGTGGGTGTTGGGGAGACGGCTGTGGATTTCTTCAATGCGGTTGATGGCCAGAATTTCACCCGTGGGTTTGCGGGTGAATTTGTAGGCACCGTGGCTGGTACCAATGGCAACCGCGAGGGCATCAACTTGAGTGCGTTCAACGAACTCAACGGCTTCATCCGGATCGGTGAGGAGTTGCTCACGAGTCAAGACACCTTCAGCGCCGTGGCCATCTTCTTTGTCACCTTTACCGGTTTCGAGGGAACCGAGGCAACCGAGTTCACCTTCAACGCTGACACCAACGGAGTGAGCCACGTCAACCACGGTTTTGGTGACATTGACGTTGTACTCAAAGCTAGCGGGGGTTTTGGCATCCTCTTCCAAGGAACCATCCATCATGACGCTGGTAAAGCCATTGCGGATGGCAGAGTAGCAGGTAGCGGGGCCATTCCCGTGATCTTGGTGCATCACGATGGGGATATGGGGGTAGGTTTCCACCGCAGCCATCACCAGGTGACGCAGGAAGTTTTCACCAGCATACTTACGTGCGCCGCGAGAAGCCTGAAGAATCACGGGGCTGTTGGTTTCGTTGGCAGCCTCCATGATTGCCAGGATCTGCTCCATATTATTGACGTTGTATGCGGGGATACCGTAACCGTTTTCCGCTGCGTGGTCGAGCAGCAGACGCATGGGGACTAATGCCATAAAAGTTCTCCTTTTTCCTGTTAAATTTTGCTTTTTGTAGCTAGTCTCTCGTGAACTAGCTCATCGAATACACCAATCTTAAGATATATTTCACACTTTGGCGATCTATTTTGATTGCTAAATTTGGTCAAATCTTCAGATTGGGGATGCTCAGTCTAAGGGTTAGAGTCGGGAAATCCCCTAGCAAGGGGGCGATCGCGCCTGATAACGATTAACAATCGTGGTGATAAAAAATTGTGATAAGCCTCAGGAAATGCTGATAAATTGAAGGTTTCCTGAGGCGTGACCTGGCGGCAAGTTCGCGGACAACGGCCGCCAGAGTCAGGGTGAGGTCAACTCAGATGCTGCTTAGAGGCGGAGGGCGGGATGATTAACCCCCTCAAGGGCCTCAACCAAGCCCCGTACAGCGGCGATGGCCTCAATCTCACTTTCGAGGCGGTTAACGGCCGATCCTACCCCGACGCCAGCGGCCCCCGCCGCAATGGCCAGAGGGGCGGTGACATTGGAAATCCCCGAGGCGCAGAGAACGGGAACCGACACCGCCCGAGAAATCTCGGCAGCGGCGGCCAGGGTGGGGGCGGCTTTCTCAATCAGGCCCAGGGTTCCCCCATGGCTAGGTTGGCTACTGGTTCCTCCTTCGGTTTGGATTAAATCGGCCCCAGCCTCAACCAAGGCTTCCGCCAGACGGACTTGTTCATCGAGGGGCAAGATATGGGGAACCGTCACCGAGAGGGTAATCTCAGGCAGAAGGGCGCGGGTGGCCCGAGTCAGTTCCAGCACTTCGGGGGCTTCAAAGCGACGGCCTTGGGCGTAGAAGGCGTCAAAGTTACCAATTTCAATCAAATCAGCCCCAGCAGCGACGGGTTCGAGGAAGTCCTCGGCCACCACGGCGGAGACACAGATGGGTAAATCCGTCAGGGATTTGGCTAAACGCACCAACTCGGCATCCGCTGCGATATCCAGGAACGTCGCCCCCCCGAGATGGGCCGCTTTTACGGTGCGGGCCACGGACTGGCGATCGAAGTTGGTCAGTCCAGCAATGATTTTCAGCGCCTGGCCGCGACGAAGGCTATCTTGGAGACGTGCAAGCATGGTCATGGAAAGATCCTAATTCAGACAATGTTGACCATTTTGCCATCAAACCCACCCCTGAAGCTGATGGGCCAAGCTGGCGGCCCCTACCTGCCAATTCAGACGCTGTTCAAACTCCTGTCTCGCGGTTTGGGCTAAATCTTGATAGCCGCCCTCCTGTAAGAGGGGTTCAATCCAATTGCAATAGTCCGCTGCTGTGGCGTCGAGGGGAAAGCGTTGGCCGTTGACACCCTGACGTACAACGGTGGGGATTCCCCCCACGTCACTGGTGAGAACGGGAACCCCGAAGGCGTTGGCTTCACAGAGAACATGGCCGTAACATTCGGCCCGCGAGGGAAGTATGAGGAAGTGAGACTCCCCTAAGAGGCGATCGAGGGTGGCGGCGTCTTGGGGCTGTTGACGGTTGAGAAAGCCCAAACTCTGGACGAAAGAGGGGACGGGGTGGGGCGGTTGACAGCCCACAAGGGTTAGTTCGGTGGGATAGCCCCGCTGATTGAGTTCCTGGGCTACCGCTAGGGCCATATCTCCCCCTTTGCGTTGCCAATCTACCCCAATAAAGAGAAGTTTACAGGGTAGCTTGGGGCGCGATCGCCGCCAGGCCTCGACTTGGGCCGTGGTGGGAACTTGGGAGAGATTGGCCCCGAAGGGAATGACGTTAATTTTGTCTGAGGGAAGTTGATAGGCCTCCAGGGCGATGTCGGCGGCCCACTGGGAAGCGAAAAATAGCCCCCGACAGCGTTGATAGGCCCGTTCATCCAAATCATAGAGTTGTCGCCGACTGGCGGAACAGAGGGTTTGATAGCCGGGATAATGGTCAATTAAACCGGCGTAGGAGGTATCTGTCCAGAGGGCGATGGGTTGGTTGAGGTTGAGGTAGGCAATGAGGTTACTGTCGGAGGTTAGGATAATGTCTGGGTTGAGGCGATCGCACTCGGTTTGAAGTTGTTGTCCATACTCACGGGTAAACTGGGGTTCGGTCCAAGGGAGATAGGTTTTCTGAAAAAGTTTATGGTAGCGGCGTTTGAGTTTGGGGAGAAGGGCGCTGTGTTCTCGCTGTTTGTTGAGATGATGGACTGAAATAACGCTGTGGTGGTGGTTTAGGGCTTCAAAGATGGCTCGGCATTTTTGTCCATGTCCGAGTTTGTTACGGGGTAGGCTTTGGGGATTGAATTGGGTTAGGTTAAATTCGGTGAGATAGGCGATTTTCATGGGGGGAGGGGGAGAAAGGGAACCACAGAGGCACAGAGGACACGGAGGAAGAGGAGGGGGAGGGGGAGGAAGAGAGAGGGAGAGGCGGAGGCTAGGGTTTATAGGGATTTGATGATGTTGAGAAGGGATTGACAGGCGCTGTCCCAGTTTAATTTTGTTTGATGGTTTTTTAGGGCGTTTATAGCAATTTTTTTGTAATTTTTTGCATCTTTAAATATTTCTAGTATTAAGCTTCCATAAATTTGAGTTGATGTGTTTCTGGGCAGAATCCACCCTGTTTCTTCGTGTTTAATAATTGTGGATATCCCACCTGTAGCATGAGTAAGGCAGGGAAGTGCAAATCCTTGAGCTTCGCAAAAGACATGACCGTAACTTTCAGCTTGAACTGGTAATATAAAAAAATGAGAGTTAAGAAATAATTGTTTTAGTTGTTTATGCTGTTGGGGATTGTCTTTATTTAAATAGCCAAAATAGCGAAGATGGGGAGATTCGTCTAAAATCTTTTCGGGAATAATTCCGGCAACATTTAATCGTGTTTTAAGACCCTGTTGATTTAGCCATTCAGTCACCGCTAAGGCGATATTTCCTCCTTTGCGTTCCCAATCGACGCCAACCCATAATAATTCACAGGTTGTTTGAGAGCGTTGGGCTATTGCTCCTCGAATTTCTGCCTCATCGGGCATCTCAGACCAATTCGCCCCCCAAGGAATGACCTCTACTTTAGATGCGGGCAATTTGTAGGTAGAAATCGCCTGATTAGCCGCCCAATCTGAAGCATAAATCACCTTAGTACAGCGGTCAAGGGCTTGTTTCTCAAAGGAATAGACATTGCGCCGCGTTTCTCGGCAGAGATGACTCATGTAGGGATAATAGTCAATCAAAGCGGCTAACGGGGCATCAGTCCAGAGAACCATTGGCTTTTTGGGGTTTAAGGTAGCAATGGGTAACACATTTTCCGCCGCCAAAATCACATCATAGTTAATTTGACCCAGTTTCTTCTGAACTTGTAGCCCATAATCCCGCACAATTGCCGGTTCCACCCAACGATAATAATCACGCTGTTGAACCTTATTGTAAAACTCCCACTTTAACTTCGTCACCAGAGAGCGTTTTTTACTTAACCCTCCCACATACTCTACCTGACAACCCAAATTTTGCAGAGTTTGAGCCATAGCAAATCCCGCCTGACATAACCCCAACTGAGTCGGGGGCCAACTGCGGCGATCGCCCACATTATACATTGTCGTAAACGCCACTCTCATCGTCCCTCTGTGTCCTCGGGCGACCACAAGGGTACGCCCCTACGTGGTTCTCAACCATCCCTCTCAAATATAAAAGGGACTTAATAAACGACCAATCCTCTCCTGAAACTCACAAGCCCTCGCCACATCCTCAGCAAAACCCCGAGAATACTTAAGATAATAGTACCCCAACTTTAACCCATCGGAGAGGAAATAGAGAGGCATCAAAACCCGTACCTTCCCCCCCAAACGCGCAATTCGTAAGGCGTGATTTGATAGCCCCGCCGTGCGAGAAATTTTCAATAAATAGTCTCGTTCTAAGCGAGATGGGGGTAAATGATGCCAAATCTCCATCTTGGGATTATGCCAAATCTGCCAATCACTGTTTTGGATATAAAACAGAGTTTCCAAATCCTCGCAAGCCCCCACATAAGTTTGTCCCGCCTCATCTCGCCCCTGTAACAACAATTTCTCGGGAACACACTCGCGCCAGGCCTGTTTACGAATCACAGAACCGGGTGCGGCGGGAACAATCCGGGGTTGGGCGGTGCGGGCATAACAAAAGGGGCGATCGCCGCGATTATAGACCGCTAAACGCAGCTTGACGGCGTCAAAATAGTCGGGAGGGGGGGCGTCGAGTTTTGCCTGGATAATCCCCCCGTATGCGCCAATTTCCGGGCGATTGCAGCCGAATTGAAACGCCTCCTTGACCCAAGTTTCTCCGGGCAAATTATCATCATCGAGAAACCCCACCCAGTCCTCGCTGGCGGCTTCTTCCATGGCCCGACGACGGGCGTAGGCGGTTCCCTGTCGTGGTTCCAACAGCCATCGCAAACGGCTATTCCCCGGCGCACGACTGGCCCAATCATACCCTTGAACCACCTCAGCGGTGCGATCGCCACTATTATTATCCACCACCAAAACCTCCCAGGAGATCTCCTCGGTTCCCTGCTGTCGCGCCAAGGCGTCTAAGACTTGGGGAACTCGCTGTTCTCCGTTATAGGTACAAATGGCGACAGTAAAATCCATGGAATCATTAATAATAGATAAATGGGCTAGTTGGGCGGGGTGTTGGAGAAGTATTGTCTCCAGAAGAAAATGGGACTGGTAAGACAGGCGATGTAGAAGCGGAGTTCGGCTTGGGCGACGATATCCTCTTGCAGTTGGCCGCGGTGGCGTAACAGATGACGGAGAATGCGGCGGCTGTCGTTGAGACTGTAGGCGATGAGGGCCAGGGGGCGCAGAATCGGGGAAAAACTCAGCATTCGGGTTCGATACCGACTCAGGCCAATTCCCCGCATGAGTTTATAAAGATAGTCCGGTTGCAGTCGCCAGGGGGGGATAAGGTGATGAACCCGTAACTGGGGGGCGTACCAAATTTCCCAGTGATGCTGTTGTAGGTGAACTAGGGCTTCTAAGTCTTCGGAGGCTAGGGCCATGTTGGTGGTACGGCCGATTAGGGTGAGTTGCTGGGGAACGGAGGTTAACCAGGCTTGGCGACGCACTACTAATCCGGCCCCTGGGGGAAGTAGTCGTTTTTCGGGGGGATAGGGCCTAGCGTCGGGGCCGCGATCGGTGATGGCGAGAAAGGGGGCGATGCGATCGAAGTTGGGGGGCGGTTCGATACTATAGTCGGGGAGAATACGACTTCCATAGGCCCCGACGTTGGGGTGTTGTTGTCCGAACGCCACCGCTTGACGAATCCAGTCCCTATCGGGGAGATTGTCGTCGTCGAGAAAGCCCACAAGTTCCCCTTGGGCGGCTTCGATCGCCCGTTGGCGGGCAAAGGCGAGTCCCTGTTGGCCTTCTCGGATCACTCGTAGGGGAAGGCGATCGCGATATCCGTCGCAGACTTGGGGCGTTGCATCGATACTGCAATTATCGATAATCAGGAGTTCCCAGGTTATCGAATCCGGGGTATCTTGGGCGCAATCGCAGAGGCGATCGAGAACTCGTGGTACGCGAGTTTCGCCGTTATGGGTACAGATGGCGATCGTTAAATCCACAATATCGTCATGGAAGGAACGGAGATTCAGAATGGGATATGCACTTGGCGTTGATTTTGGCACATCTGGGGTGCGGGCTATCCTGATTGATGAGGCAAAAACCCCAGTTTGGCAGACACGAGTTCCCTTGGAACAGCAAACCCCGGCGGCTTGGTGGATGGGGTTGTCTACCGTTTTAGATCAGATTTCAGAGGATTGGCGGGAGGGAATTGGGGCGATCGCCCTCAACGGAACCTCAGGAACGGTCCTGCTGTGCGACGACAGGGGACAACCCATCTCTGACACCCTACTCTACAACGACTCCCGCGCCAATTCCGTCTCCCCAGAGGTTAAACAGCGAGTTCCCCCCCATCATCCCGCCGCCAGTAGTACCTCCAGTTTTAGTAAACTGATCTGGTTTCGTCAGCAATCGTCTCTCCCGCCAAACACCTATTTTCTCCATCAAGCGGACTGGTTGAGTTTCCGACTCCACGGAAAACTGGGAATCAGTGACTATCACAACAGCCTGAAACTCGGCTATGATCCGCAATCGCTGAGATATCCAGACTGGATTCCCCAAGATACCCCACGCCTTCCCAAGGTTGTCGCCCCCGGAATAGCTATTGGAACGGTGACTCCAGACATCTGCCAACGCTTTCACCTACCCCGCCACTGTCGGGTTCATGCAGGAACCACCGATAGTATTGCAGCATTTCTGGCCAGTGGGGCCCATCAGCCGGGGGATGCTGTCACCTCCCTCGGATCAACGTTAGTCTTAAAACTTCTCAGTCGTCAGCGTGTTGATGATGGCCGCTATGGAGTCTATAGCCACCGTTTGGGGGATTTATGGCTTACAGGAGGTGCCTCGAATACTGGGGGGGCGGTTCTACAACGGTTCTTCTCTGAAACCGAGTTACAGGAGTTGAGCGATCGCCTCCCCAGGGGCCCCAGTTGTCTACAGTATTATCCTCTCTTGCAACCGGGGGAACGGTTCCCCATCAATGACCCTAACTATCCCCCACAATTAGACCCCAAACCGGACAATTCCCTAGAGTTTCTTCATGGACTTCTCGATAGTATGGCCCGAATTGAAGCTGAAGGCTATCAACGGTTACAGAACCTGGGGGCAACGGAACTGCAACGAGTTTATACGGCCGGAGGTGGAGCGAAAAATTCTGCTTGGATGCGCCTACGAGAGGTACGCCTGGGAGTTCCGGTGACGCGTTCTCTGGAAACTGAAGCGGCCTATGGAACGGCGTTATTGGCCCTGCGCTCCAGTCTCAATTCGCCTTGAGAATTCCTCTAAACAGGCTGTCAGCTTCGGCACAACCATTAAAGCTTTATCTAGGTTAGATTGTAATTGTTGATAATCAATCGTTGTTCCATATCCATAACGAAAGAAATGACGAAATCCTCGCAAGCTATTCAGAATTGCATAGGTATCTGAGTCCAAAAAGGCAGGACGAATTCCAGGGACATCAACCATCATGCGTTTCAATAGTAAATGATGCCATTGACTCGAGTCACTGATTTTATTTTCACAGTACTTTGCGATAATTTGCAAGAGTCCTTCAGATGCACCATAGAGATTATGGATTTGATAGGCGATACTCTCTAAACGGATTTCATCATCAGGGTTGAGTGGGTTGGCCCGCTGTTTAAGTTTTTGGTCAATCTCACGAATAATGGTAAATTGGGCTTCCAAATCTGCGATTAAGAGGCGTTTTTGGGGGTCGTCCATAGGATTCCAGTTTCGCGAATTTTATGGGCAAAATGACATTTTCTTAAGTCTATCACATCCACATCTCGATTCATATCAGTCATCAGGAAACTAATCATCAAAAACATCCCCTCGGGATCGACCTGTTCTACAGCAATATCGATATCAGAATGAGGCTGGAACTGATAGGGACGAGTCAGAGATCCAAAAATATAGGCTTGCTCAACTCCATAGGTTTCAGCATGGTCATCTAGCCAGCGTTGGACGGATTTAAGAACCTCCTGTCGCTGATTTTCGTTCTGGGTTGCCCGTTCCTTGAGTATCTGATCGAGTTTGTCGGTATTAAAACTCATAATGTCCTCTCTGAAAATGTTAAAATTTACATCTGAACGGGTCTTCAGAAAATTAGCTGAAATGAGATACATTTTTGGGGCAAAAAACACAACCCATTACCCCCACAGCTAGGGTTTTAAGATGATTTTCTGCTGTCCCTAAAATAAATTATATTCTATGGAGAAATAAATGCCATTGCCTTGTAGGGAGTCGCCCCGATCGCCCACTCCCACTAAAGGAATCCCCCAATCGAGAGTTGCTGATAAATCGGGGTTGACATCCCAACGGAGTCCAACTCCAGTTCCCACCAGGGTTTGAGGGGTGGGAACCTCGCGATCGCCCCCCAAATTCCAGACGGTTCCCACATCTAAAAAGGGAGCAATTTGTAAGGTTCCCCAGCCTCCGGGGTCTTGAATCAGGGGATAGCGAAACTCCACAGATGCAATCACCCCACTATCGCCAACCCGTTGATTTTGCAGATAACCACGAACGGTATCGGGACCGCCAATGCCAAACTGAGAAATGGGAAGCAAGGGATCGGTAGATAATTGGCTGGCGACACGGGTAATCAGGAGAGTGTCTGGGGAGAGCGATCGCACCCATTGGAATTGTCCCAGCCAGGCGAAAAACTGCCCATCGGGGTCATCTTCATTACGGGTTGCATTGAACGCATCGAGTCCGAGACTAACCTGCGATCGCGCGGCCACCACTTCAGCGGGGGAACGAGAGGACCATTCCTGGGTGAATCGTAAAACGGTTAAATTGGAACGACCCTGTTGAGGACCCTCAGAAAAGGAAAAGGGGTCATTCTCAGAGAGGAAGGTGCGCGATCGCTCGATTCCTAACGACAGGCCCAGCCGAAACTGATCATTGGGGGTTTCCCAGATGGGATGAGACAGGCCCAACTGCCAGTTTTCCTCAGTCGAGCGGATTCCTAAGACATTAAAGGGCCGCTGCACCACCCGCGATCGCCCCCGCCTATAACGAAGAGAGAGACGAGTATTCTGGGAATTGAGAGGAACCTGATACTCCATCCCCCCCTCCCGCACCCCTTCAGTGATGCCAAATTCTCCCCACAGAGAATCGCCAATCCCCAGGGGACTGTGAAACTCCAATTGTGCGGAGGGACGAATTGAACCCACATTGGGAGAATTTCGGTTGGCTAAGCGCCCCCCCCCTTGAACGGGAGAGGCTTCCGTTAAATTGAGCCGTAACTCACTCAAGCCTGGGGCCCGTCCCGCCACGAGTTCCGCCCGCACTGAGGCGATCGCCGGATCTTGTTGGAGTAGTTGTAGGGCCCGTTCCAACTCCGGTAGACTCAAAGGAGGCTCCGCCGCGCGACCAATCCGGCGGCGAATATAGCCCTCCGACAAGCGGCTTACCCCTGCGATCGTCAGCCGATCCAAGCGTCCCTCCACCACCTGAACTTGCACTACCCCATCGGTGACATCTTGGGGAGGAATAAAGGCCCCCGACGTGGTGTAACCATTCTCTACATAGAGGTCGGTAATCTGGGTACGTAGGTTGATTAAATCTTCAAACACCAGCGATCGCCCCTCATAGGCCTCGGTGATGGGGGCCAACTCCTCAGCAGAGAAGACGGTGTTACCTAAGACCTGAATCTCCCGCACCTGAATCTCCCCCACCGCCTCTGAGGGCCCCTGCAAATCCTCAGGAGGGCCCAGGGGAGGAACTAAAATCTCGGGACTTGGGGGAGGGAGGCGATCGGGAAGTGGCGGTAACTCTGGGGATTGGGGAGGGGCCAGTTGGGCGATCGCGAAGGGTGCAGGAACCGCAATCGCCCGGCTTCTGACCAGTCCAACGCCCATCACTCCCGTCATTCCCACCCATCCCAGCCACAGCCAACAGAGCAATTTCATTAAGTATCGCCGAAGGGACTACTAGAACAACGTTGAACAAATCAGGGGAAACCGGGTCAGAGTGTTTCGGGAAACCACGGTGCGATCGCCTCAGGGAAGGACGAGCTGTCACGGGTTTGCTTGTTATCCAAGCCAAGGTTTAGCAAATCGGGACAATCTTATCAGAAGAAGCCGATCACTAGGGTGGGGATTCGGTTAACCTGACTGTACAAAGGCCATCTGCCAAAAGGCTTGTTCCTGACGAGCTACCTCCTGAAAAACGGCTTCCGCTTGACGCTGAACGGTCTCTGATGCCTCGGCTAAGCTCTCGTCAGCCTGTTTTTCCAAGTGTTTAACATAGTCCGTAAAGCCAGGATTGCCCCACCGTTGGGCAAACTCATCATAGGGGGACACCATCGCACCCGGCAATTGCCAACCCTGATTATAGGCGAGTTCGATCGCCCATAAGGCCGTCGCCTGGACGGCATAGGGTTGCACAGACCAACTGGCCATCAACTGACAATAGGTCTCACAGGTGGTCTGGGAGGGACTGTCTAGGCTTAAGTCCCGTTCGGCGGCTTTCTCACGAAACCAGGCTAACTCATCCCGGATCGCGTTCAAGCCTCCCAAGAGGACATCAAAATGCGCGACGGGGGCCGCTGCTAAGCCATTGGCGAGGAAGCGAGTGAACTCGGTGACAAAAATGTAATCTTGGGTCAGCCAAGTATTGAACTGATGGGGTTCGATGGTTCCGGACTGACAGCGATCGAGAAAGGGATGACGGGTGGCGTCCCGCCAGAGGTCAGGATAGGTTTCCAGAAGTGTGGCACAAGTGAGCATGAGGATATCGATCTGGGTAATGGGCTTTTCCTCACGGTATAGAGTCGCCCTCCTCCTTGTCTATCCCTAAAAGGCGTCCCGGCTATAGATCAGTATTAATGTCAGATTAATCTCAGTATTCTTAAGGAGAGCATCTCTGGGGGGAGACCAGGGGGTACAGGGCGATCGCCTCCTCAACCGAGTAGACGGCCCCCCAACTCAGTATTTGTACAGTTTTGTGTCGACAGACGGGGCTTTTTTAAAGCTTCCATGAAGGACTAACGGCTCGAATGTAATGTTTGTGTGAAGTTCTTCTACGAAAATACACGGATACGAGTTTCCTTGCCATAATGGACTCACAAGCAAATTTACAGATACACCTATTAAAGGATCCATACGGGATCACAAGGACATTATGAACCTACAACATACGCTGAGCTGCGCCGCTCTTTCTCTATCCGTGGCTGGACTGTCACTCCTAACGGCTGCCCCAGCCGAAGCCTTTACTCTCACTTTTGAAAATGGGGATATGTTTGGAGGGGATGCTGTTTTTGACTTGGTGGGGGATCCTGCTACGTCTTATAACTTTGATTTCCTTGATGTTGATGGGAATTCAACCGGACTTGGTAACTACGGCAACTGGGGAATGAACCATGGGACTGGCACTTTCGCCCCCTACGTCACTGGTGGGCTAATCAGTGAGGGCTACCTCATCAAGAGTGTTGATTTTGCAACAGCTGGTACCTCCATTTCTAGCTTTTTAGGCTATGACAAAACTCAGCCTGGTGCCGATGCAACCCTAGCATCTTGGTGGATGGATCTTGAAAATATCACATACGATGACATTGTCGTTGGTGGCACTCGCGTTATGGGGATCAGTGGTGATGCTGTGTTCAGGAGTGGTAATGAGGTTACAGGAACTGCTGCGTTCAGCACTCAGATTATCCGTCACAAAGATAATCCTCATTCAATAAGCTTCGATGCTGTCGTTAAGGATGTCCCCGAACCCACTGGAGTTATCGGTGCAGGCATCGCTGTCACCATGATGGCCGGCTTGCGCAAGCGTTCGAAACAAAACGCCTAATCTTGTCCGCGAACAGTCCGGGATTGAGTTTAACCTTGTTTTAAGTGCATCGAATTGTTAAAAAATTCCCCTAGCCAGTGCCCCTCGCACTGGCTTTTTCAGGGTTTTCTAGACGTAATTCAGGAATAAGAAAATATAAATCCTGAGAATAAAATTGGCAAAATTTAAATATTTTATCCAAAACCCCCTTGAAACTCACCGGTAACTTTTGCCAAGATCGAAGTGTTGCTAAAGAAGAGCTTAAACACTTATGACTTTGCGTTATTCACTAAGCCTCGCCACCTTGTCCTTATCCTTAACAGGACTCTCGATGCTCATCCCCTCCCAAGCAGAAGCGATCACGTTTGATGAAGGAGGCAGTTTCGGTGGGACTATTAACCTTGAAGTAGATGGAACCGTGGCAGAGACCTCGGAGTTACGGTTTGAAGAGGAAGAGGATGCAGGAATTTATCAAGACCCCAGCGACTATGGGGAGTTTGATATTAGTTCGGCTGACGGAGTTTTTTCGCCCTATGACGGTGAATCAGCACTAATTCAGAGTATTGACTTTGATGATGTTGATGATGGCGTCTCCGAATTTTTAGAGTTTCAGGGTGATGATGGTTTACCATCCTGGTCATTAGATCTCAATGATGATATCGACATAACTCCCAACCCTGACTCACCCATACCCGGTCTTCGGATGGTCGCCAGTGCTACTTTACAGGGTCAGGATGAGGCGTCTGGATACTTTAGCCTAAGCACAGAGGGTGATGGGCGAACTGAAGCCAGTTTTACTTCCGATGTCGCCGTTCCTGAACCCACTGGATTGTTAGGTTTGGGTGTTGTCGCCGGTGTCATGGCTGGCCTCCGCAGATGGACGAAACCTGAGGAATCTGGCTAGCACAGATTAACTCAAACGGGGCAAACACTGCCCCGTTGCACCTTTCAACTCATACTGGCAGAATCCTGCATCCCCTAGTAAATCTACTGATACCTCGTAAATTTACTGAATACCGTAAATTTACTGATTTTCTTAAACTTATCTCCCCTGAAAATCCAGGCCGATCGCCCAATCTCCGGCCCAACCCCACCATCGAGGAAACCCTTAGCGTAGAATGTTAAGGGTTGTATCAAAGGTCGGTATGGCACGGCGCGTCAAATCCAGCAAATCTTCCTCAACGTCCTCCCCCAATGGACTCTCCCCCAAACTCGAAGATGTCATTCGCATTCGGGGGGCGCGTCAACATAACCTCAAACAGATCGATCTCGACCTTCCCCGCAATCAGTTAATCGTTTTTACAGGAGTCTCCGGTTCCGGGAAGTCTTCCCTAGCCTTCGATACCATCTTCGCTGAAGGACAACGGCGCTACGTGGAGTCCCTCAGCGCCTATGCGCGTCAATTCCTCGGACAACTCGATAAACCCGATGTCGAGTCTATCGAAGGCCTCAGTCCCGCCATCTCTATCGACCAAAAATCTACCTCCCATAACCCTCGGTCCACCGTCGGAACCGTCACCGAAATTTACGACTATCTGCGGCTGCTGTTTGGTCGCGCCGGAGAACCCCACTGTCCCCATTGCGATCGCTCCATCGCCCCCCAGACCATCGACTTCATGTGCGATCGCATCCTGGACCTCCCCGAACGCAGTAAATTTCAAATCCTGGCCCCCGTCATCCGAGGAAAAAAAGGGACTCACAAAAAACTCCTCTCCAGCCTCACCTCCCAAGGCTTCGTCCGGGTTCGCATCGACGGCGAAGTTCGAGATCTCTCCGACCACATCGAACTCGACAAAAACCAAATCCACGACATCGAGATTGTCGTAGACCGCCTCATCTGTAAACCCGGACTCCAAGAACGCCTCACCGACTCCCTGGCCACCGCCTTAAAACAGGCCGATGGGGTGGTCATGATTTCGGCCCAACTCCCCGACGAAGACCGTCCCCAAGAAATTCTCTTTTCCGAAAACTTCGCCTGTCCCGAACATGGCGCTGTCATGGAGGAACTCTCGCCGCGCCTGTTTTCCTTTAACTCCCCCTATGGGGCCTGTCCCGCCTGTCACGGCCTGGGGAGTTCCCGCACCTTCGCCCCAGAACGGGTCATTCCCGATCCCAACGCCCCCGTTTACAGTGCGATCGCCCCCTGGTCTGACAAAGACAACAGTTACTATCTCTCCGTCCTCTTTAGCGTCGGCCAAGCCTTCGACTTCGAGATCAGTACCCCCTGGAAGCAACTCACCCCAGACCAACAACAGATCCTCCTCTACGGGTCCAGTGACCCCATTTGGATTGAAACCGACTCCCGCTATCAAGAAAACCGGGGCTACTACCGCCACTTTGCCGGAGTCCTAGCCATGTTGCAACGCCAATATGAGGAGACCTCCTCGGAACAAGTCAAAGACAAACTCGAACAATATCTCGTCGACCAAGTCTGCGAGGTCTGTGGTGGAAAACGCCTCAAACCCGAAGCCCTAGCCGTTCGCATCGGTCAATATAACATTACCGACCTGACCGGAGTGGCGATCGATGAATGCTTAAACCGGTTGGCCCAGATGGAACTCAGCCCCCGCCAAGCTCAAATCGCTGAACTGGTCTTGCGGGAAATTCGCGATCGCCTCCAGTTCCTCCTCGATGTCGGCCTGGACTATCTCACCCTCGATCGCTCCGCCACCAGTCTCTCCGGAGGCGAAGCCCAACGTATCCGCCTCGCCACCCAAATCGGCTCGGGCCTAACGGGAGTCCTCTATGTCCTCGACGAACCCAGCATCGGACTCCACCAACGAGACAACAGTCGTTTACTCAAAACCCTCACCAAGCTACGAGATTTAGGCAATACCCTCATTGTCGTCGAACATGACGAAGATACCATCCGCAGCGCCGATCACCTCGTCGATATTGGTCCCGGCGCCGGAGTTCACGGTGGGGAAATTGTCGCCCAGGGGGATTTAACCACCCTTCTCAACGCCAAAGACTCCATGACCGGGGCTTACTTATCCGGACGACGCAAGATTGAACCTCCCGAAGAACGGCGCCCCGGGAATGGTCGAGTTCTACAACTTCAAGATGCTTACCGCAATAACCTCAAGCATATTGATGTCGAGATTCCCCTGGGTAAACTGGTCTGTATCACCGGAGTCTCGGGGTCTGGTAAATCCACGTTAGTGAATGACTTATTCCACCCCGCCCTCCAACACCACTTAACCCGAAAAGTTCCCATGCCTCAGGGGTTAAAAACTCTGCAAGTCAAAGGAAGTAAAAAGAAAAATATAAAAGATATTGTTGACAAAGTTATCGTCATTGACCAATCGCCCATTGGCCGAACCCCCCGGTCTAACCCCGCCACCTATACCGGAATTTTTGATAGCATCCGCCAGGTCTTTGCCGAAACCATTGAAGCCAAAGCCCGAGGCTACAAACCCGGTCGTTTCTCCTTTAACGTCAAAGGAGGACGTTGTGAAGCCTGCGGTGGGCAGGGAGTAAACGTCATTTCCATGAATTTTCTTCCCGATGTTTATGTGCAATGTGATGTCTGTAAAGGGGCGAGATATAACCGGGAAACCTTACAAGTAACCTATAAAGGTCATTCTATTGCTGATGTTTTAAACATGACCGTTGAAGAAGCGTTAGGCGTGTTTGAAAACATCCCCCGCGCCGCCAGTCGCCTACAAACTCTCCTAGATGTTGGCTTAGGTTATATTCACCTGGGACAGCCGGCCCCTACCCTCTCTGGAGGCGAAGCACAACGAGTCAAACTCGCTTCAGAACTCTCCCGCCGCGCCACAGGAAAAACCCTCTATCTAATTGATGAACCCACCACCGGCCTATCGTTTTATGACGTTCATCAACTTCTAAACGTCATGCAACGTTTAGTTGACAAAGGCAATTCGATTCTGGTAATTGAGCATAACTTAGATGTGATTCGCTCAGCGGATTGGCTCATCGATTTAGGACCCGAGGGCGGCAACAAAGGGGGACAAGTGGTCGCCGTTGGCACGCCAGAAATGGTCGCCCAAGTGCCAGAATCTCATACTGGAGGTTATTTATAGAGGGCTGTAGTATAGAGGGCTGTAGCGTTCGTTCCCCGGACGCGGCCCCTGTGCCTCCCTGCACCCGAACAACCTGAACCTCTCCCTGGTGTGACATTGCCCCCCGAATCTTCCCTGAGCCGCCGTAGCGATCGCGCAATATGTCACACTAGAGGATGTCGAAATATTAAGCATTCGCGACTCGACAGTTCACGGATATCGCAAGTAGTCATGGGAAAACAGCGCATTCTCTCGGGGGTTCAACCCACCGGAAACCTCCATCTGGGTAACTATCTCGGTGCCATTCGCAACTGGGTCGAGGTGCAGCAAGAATATGATAACTACTTCTGCGTCGTCGACCTTCACGCCATCACCGTCCCCCATGACCCCACAACTCTGGCGGAGAATAGCTACAAAATCGCCGCCCTCTACCTAGCCTGTGGCATCAGCCTCGACCATGCCAACATCTTCATCCAATCCCACATCAGCGCCCACAGCGAACTGACCTGGCTGCTCAACTGCATCACCCCCATTAACTGGCTTCAAGGGATGATTCAGTTCAAAGAAAAAGCCCTCAAACAAGGAGAGAACGTGGGAACCGGACTGCTGGACTATCCGGTGCTGATGGCCGCCGATATCCTCCTCTACGATGCCGACAAAGTCCCCGTCGGCGAAGACCAAAAACAACATCTGGAACTGACCCGAGATCTGGTCATCCGTCTCAACGACCAATTTGGCAGCCCTGACCATCCGGTTCTGAAAATGCCCGACCCTCTCATCCGCCAGGATGGGGCCCGCGTCATGAGCTTAACCGATGGAACGAAAAAGATGTCTAAGTCTGATCCCTCCGAACTGAGCCGTATTAATCTATTAGACGACCCGGATACCATCGCCAAAAAAATCAAAAAATGTAAAACCGACCCCATGCGCGGCCTAGAATTTGACAATCCCGAGCGTCCTGAATGCCAAAATCTCCTAACCCTCTATCAACTCCTGTCTGGCCAAGACAAAGCCAGCGTCTCCCGTGACTGTGCCTCCATGGGTTGGGGACAATTCAAACCCCTACTGACGGAAACCACCATCGAGGTTCTACGTCCCATTCAACAGACCTATGCTCAGGTCATGGAGGATAAGGGCTATCTCGAATCAGTCCTTAAAGAAGGTCGCGAACAAGCCGAATCCGTTGCCCAGGACACCCTCAACCGCGTCAAAACCGCCATGGGCTTTTCCAAACCCCTCTAACTCTGATATCGTCCCCTCTAAGCCGTTTTTGCGGGCGTACCGATTCTGGAACGCCCCGACCTTTGTACTGTTGCCTTTTGCCTTTCTTATCCCTATCCTATGTCCCGTCTTCGTAGCGCCATTCAAGCCGGAGAATTTCTGATCACGGCCGAAGTTGCCCCTCCCAAAGGGGGAGACCCCACCCATATGCTCAAAATGGCCACCTGTCTCAAACGGCGGGTTCATGCCGTCAACATCACCGATGGCTCTCGGGCGGTGCTGCGGATGTCGTCCTTAGCTGCCTCGGCTCTGCTGGTGCAATATGGCATCGAGCCGGTGTTTCAGGTGGCCTGCCGCGATCGCAACCGCATCGGCCTACAAGCAGACCTGATGGGGGCCTACGCCCTGGGGATTCGCAATGTTCTGGCCCTCACCGGAGACCCCGTCAAAGCGGGAGACCATGAACAGGCCAAAAGCGTCTTCGACCTGGAATCGGTGCGACTCCTGCAAACCCTGAACAAAATGAATCGGGGTCTGGATTTCAACGATCGCCCCCTCAGTGACGGTAAACTCGACCTGTTTGCTGGAGCGGCCGTCGATCCTCAATTGGCGAGTTGGTCCGGCTTACAACGGCGCTTTGAGCGAAAAATTGCGGCCGGGGCGGAGTTCTTCCAGAGTCAACTGATTTCCGACTTTGACCGCCTGGAGAAATTCATGAGTCAAATTGCAGCCCGGTATGACAAACCGATTCTGGCCGGGATTTTTCTCTTGAAGTCGGCCAAAAACGCCAAATTCATCAATAAATATGTCCCGGGGGTTCACATCGGCGAAGACACCATCGATCGCCTCGACGAAGCCGCCGATCCCCTGCGAGAAGGGATGGCCATCGCCGCTGAACAAATCCAACAGGCCCAACAGCTTTGTCAAGGGGTTCACCTGATGGCCATTCGCACCGAACATTTAATTCCCGAAATTCTAGATATGGCGGGGATTCCCCCTATTTCTCGTCCCTCATCCCTGGCACGCTAACATCAAAGGGGTTTAGGAGTGTTAAGATACAAGGGTTCTACTCCAATAAGAAGTACCAGATCGTGGGTAACAGTTTCGGACATCTGTTTCGGGTCACAACCTTTGGCGAATCTCACGGCGGCGGCGTTGGAGTCATCATTGATGGCTGTCCGCCCCAACTTGAAATTTCGGCCCAGGAGATTCAATTTGAACTCGATCGCCGTCGTCCGGGACAAAGTAAAATCACCACCCCTCGCCGGGAAAGTGACACCTGTGAAATTCTCTCAGGGGTATTTGAGGGGAAAACCCTAGGAACCCCAATTATGATCCTGGTGCGCAACAAAGACGCGCGATCGCAGGACTACAACGAGATGGCGGTCAAATACCGTCCCTCCCATGCCGATGCGACCTACGACGCCAAATATGGCATCCGTAACTGGCAAGGCGGCGGGCGCTCCTCCGCTCGCGAGACCATTGGCCGGGTGGCGGCTGGGGCGATCGCCAAAAAGATTTTAAGACAGGTAGCCGGGGTTGACATTGTGGCTTACGTGAAACAGGTTCACAACCTCGAAGCTCAAGTCAACCCAGACAAGGTTACCCTAGAAGATGTAGAACAGAATATGGTGCGCTCGCCCGACCCCGACTTTGTCGAGCGAGCCATTGCCGCCATTGAAGCCGCCCGTAAGCAAGGCGATTCCCTCGGCGGTGTCGTCGAATGTGTCGCTCGTGGCGTGCCGAAAGGCTTAGGGGAACCCGTCTTCGACAAACTCGAAGCAGACCTCGCCAAAGCCGTCATGTCCCTACCCGCCACCAAAGGCTTTGAAATTGGCTCTGGCTTTGCCGGAACCCGGCTCACCGGCCATGAACATAATGATGAGTTCTACGCCGATGGCGAAGGAAATATCCGCACCCATACCAACCACTCCGGTGGCATCCAGGGCGGAATTAGCAACGGGGAAGCGATCGCCATTCGCGCCGCTTTTAAACCCACTGCTACAATTCGGAAAGAACAACGTACCGTGACCCGCGATGGTCAGAACACAGTTCTAGCCGCCAAAGGGCGACATGACCCCTGTGTTCTTCCCCGCGCCGTACCCATGGTCGAGGCCATGGTGGCCCTGGTTCTCTGTGACCATCTGCTACGCCATCAAGCCCAATGTGGAACCCTAGCTGTGGCCACCCTGAGTTCTCCCACGAACTCCCCTGCCGCCCTGAGTCCCACCTCCTAAACCTCGTGTACCTCTGCATCGCCCTTGTCCCCCTGTCCCCAAAACGTCCCCCGAAACGTCTATGGAACCAGCCACCTCTTCTGAATTTCTCCTGAAGTTCTGGGGCGTTCGCGGAAGCATTCCGACCCCCGGTCAGACGACAGTACGCTATGGCGGCAACACCTCCTGTGTCGAAATGGAAATTGGGGGCAGACGCATCATTTTTGATGGAGGAACGGGGTTGCAAGGCTTGAGCAAAGACTTAATGCAGCAACTTCCCCCGGAAACCTATATGTTTTTCACCCATTACCATTGGGATCACATTCAAGGGTTTCCCTTCTTTACCCCCGCCTTTGTCAAAGGTCATTGTCTACGCATCCATGGCGCCGTGCCTGAAAACGGCGAGTCCTTAGAAAAACACTTCATGGAGCGGGTGTTACATCCCAACTCCCCGGTTCCTTTAGCAGGGTTACGGGCCGATATGAAGTTTGTCGATCTCATCTGCGGTGAACCCTTCGAGTTGGGGGATATCTATATTGAAACAACCCGCCTCAATCACCCCAACACCGCCATGGGCTATCGAGTCAGTTGGCAAGACCATTCCGTCTTCTATTGCACCGATACTGAACATTTCCCAGAAGCTCTCGATGAGAACGTAATGAAATTAGCCCAAGGGGCTGATGTTCTCATCTACGACGCCATGTACACCGATGAGGAATATCATAATCCCAAGTCTCCCAAAGTCGGTTGGGGACATTCTACCTGGCAGGAAGGGGTCAAAATTGCTAAGGCGGCCGGGGTGAAAACCCTAGTCATCTTCCATCATGAACCCGGTCATACGGATGACTTTCTCGATCAGTTACAGGTTGAAGTCTGTGAGAGTTTCCCGAATGCTGTACTGGCACGTGAGGGTATGATTCTTAAGGTGGAATCTTAATCGGTTCTTGTTATCCCGAAGTGTTCAGCTTCGCTGTGAAAATCTATGACGATACCTTGCAAGCCAATCCCCAGACTGCTCATGGGGACGATAGTGCTGTCGAGTCTCCTAGGAGCCTCGGCCGTTAACGCCCGAACCCTGTACCAGAGTGTAGACACCCTCCCCTCAGATGGGATGTTTGAGGCCTTTGACCTCAGTTTGGGGTCTCTCACCGATGTTATCTTCACCTATAAGATCCGCTTTGATAGCACCTGGTCGACGCTTTCTGAATGTAAGTCTCAAGGGGGCTGGCATGGCTGTACCGTGTCTTGGGATTTTGGTATGGAGGGGGTCAACGGTTTTGAAGGACTCTCCGATGATCTCGGTGGTGTCTTCACGGTGGATGGGTTGAATCAATTTGAAAGCCGCACTTTTAGCGGAAGCATCAGTTTTAACAACCTGGATGATTTTCTGGGGACTCCGGGCGATCGCGTTGGAGGAGTGGCTGGAACCTTGGTTGATGGAAATATCGGCTACGTCGAATATCCCCAAATTAATGGGAAGCACCTGCTGAATGGCCTCAACTGGTTCGTGGAAAATACCCTCACTTACCACTATCAACCTCATGCAACAGAGCCTGATGTGTCGGACCCAACTCAGGTTCCCGAACCCTCCCTGTTGTTGGGTCTGATGACGTTAGGGTTCGCCATCGGGGGATGTCGCTGCCGGAGAGGTTCATCGTTGTAGTTGCCCTGGGGTCACATGGGGCCCCTTGACGGCTCAACAAAGGCGATCGCCCCATCCGTTGGCTGGGGCCGCTGCCCGGGGGTGAGACAATCGACCTGCAACTCCATGGTCTCCATGGTCACGGGGCCAAACAGGGTCGCAAAGGAGACATCCGCCGCATCACGACCGGTGCCAATCCGGATGAGTCCAGTACGGGGAACCAGGCGTGTGGCATCAAATAAATACCAAGCATTGCCTAAATAGGCTTCAAAATAGGCATGAAAATCGGGGGGGGTTAGGTCATAGGCATACCCAGTCACAAAGCGGGCTGGGATATTGAGGGCGCGACAAAAGGCAATCCCTAAATGGGCAAAATCGCGACAGACCCCGGCCCGTTCTGTAGCGATATCAAAGGCAGAGGTTTGCGTGTTGGTACTTCCCGATAGATAGGTGACATTCTCATAAATCCAGTTACAGATGGCCGTGACGCGAGAATAATCGGGAACTAATTCCCCAAATTCCGTTTGGGCAAAGCGCAGCAGGCGATCGGATTCACAGTACCGACTCGGATAGAGGTATGGCAAGACCTCTAAGGGGAGGTGAGCTGGGGGCACTTCGGCGATGGATTGAGACGGCTGTGCAATGGCGTTTAACTCAACGGTTGCGTTATAGCGAATCTGCAACAGGCCTGAGGCAGCATTGACTCGCAAATAGCGGTTTTCCAATTCCCTGGAGGTGTGGTGGTCCCAATCCGCCGCGCCCTGGATTTGCAGGTCTTCTTGGAGAATTTCTTGAACTCGGTTGTTGCAGACCGCGATGTTGAAAATCAAGGTGCTATCAGCGGCGATTTGATAGGTTAAGGTGCAACCAATTTTAAACTTCATAACCCCTGAGACTCCTCGGCAAAACGTTGTTGAGCGAGTCGGGCCGCTTCTTGGACTTGGGGATGGCTATCTTTTTCGAGATAGCCTAGAGCGGCTTGACTTTTCGGGTGCTTGAGATGACCTAGAGCTTCGGCCAGGCGCTGACGCACCAGCCAATCGGGGGAGTTGGCAAAGTTGAGGATGTCATCTAAGGCGTCTAGGGCTTCGATTTCGCCTAGGGCGGCGATCGCGGCCTGCTGTAGCATCACTTCACCACTGTAGAGGGCTTGGATGAGGATTTCGTGAGCCTGGGGATTTTTGAGGTTCCCCAAGGAAACGGCGGCACTAAAGCGAACCAGCCAGTCGGTTTCCTCTAGAAAAGCCCGAGAGAGGGGTTCAAAGGCGCGGGGATCTCCGAGATATCCCAAGGCCCCGGCCGCGTCGGCGCGAATGGCATAATCGGGATCATGACGCAGTAAGTTCACCAATAACTCGTAGCATTCATCGGTTTTCTTAATGCCCAGAGAGAAGATGGCCATGGAGCGCAGGGCAACGTGATGGTCGTTGAGGACTTTCTTAATCAGGGGCACGGCATCATCGGCGGGGACGTTGCGCAATGACGCCAGGGCTAACATGCGATCGCGGGCATTCTCACTGTCCAAATTGCTGGAAATTTCTTGTAAATCCATGGAATTGAGGGACTTTCTTAAAAAAAATTTACATAATTGTAGACATTATAGCGATTTTTTATGGTAAAGCGAGTTGTTGACTCTCCTAATGGCTCAATTCTCCACCAACAAATCTAAGGAGTCTAGGCTTTCATCGAGGGAGATCATCACCGGTTCCTGAAACAGGGCGATGGTAAAGGTGACAGTTGAGCCAAGTCCTTCTCCCATACTATAAAAGTGAACTTCCCCGCCCATGGCTTCCACAAGTTTTTGGGAAATGACTAAGCCTAGGCCTGTTCCGCCATACTGACGGGTGCGGGAGCCATCTACCTGGCTAAAGGTTTGAAAGAGTTTATCTTGCTGTTCGAGGGAGACGCCGATGCCGGTATCCGCCACTTTGAGCTTCAGGAGTCCGGAAAATTCGCGATCGTTCACCACCACCGGCCGAGAGATAATCTCAGCGGTAATAGTAATCCCGCCTTCGTGGGTGAATTTAATGGCATTCCCGACCAGATTGAGGAGAACTTGCAGCAATCGTTGATAATTGCCGTAGACGACGATATTATCCTCGGTATCGGGCATCTGAACTTGGAAATAGAGTTGTTTTTGTTGAATTTGCGCTTGGACAAATTCTTGCACATGAGTTAGAAGTTCTTTGACATTGACCGGTTCGAGGTCTAAGTGCATTTTCCCGGCTTCAATTTTGGCAATATCGAGGATGTCATTAATAATGCTGAGCAAATGCACCGCCGAACGATAGGCTTCCTCGATAAACTCCATCTGCTCCTCAGCATCATCGGTCATTCCGTCTAAAATCAATTTGAGAAAGCCCATCATTCCATTCAGGGGAGTTCTCAGTTCATGGGAGGTATTGGCGAGGAAGTCACTTTTGAGGCGAGAGACTTCTTCAGCTTCCTGGCGGGCCAGTTCCAATTCTCGATAAAGCACTGCATGGGCGATCGCCGTCCCCACCTGATCCGCCAATTCTGCAATAATATCCAATTCTGTGGGATGCCAAACCGGGACTGATGGCTCTAAATCTGATCGCTCCCGTTCTAGACTGATGATGCCATTGACCTGCCCTTGATGACGAGTGGCGACCAAAACCTGCGATCGACTGACCTGAGCTTCTACAGGACAATTCACTAAGGTCGGCTCTAAACTGGTAATAGCCTGTTGTAACTTGGGAGCCTCTTGCAACAACAGCTCAGTACCAAGGCCGAGACTCGAACTATCCTGGGGGAACTGGGCCACCAGTCTCACCTGGGGTTGATGACCCTCATAACGGTAGACAGAACATTGCACCGTTTTCATGGCAGCTCCCAATCCTTGAGCTGTTTGCTGCCAGATAATATCTAAATCTAGGGTTTGACGAATTTGCCGAGAAATCTGCGTTAGCAGTTTGGGGTAGGAGACTTGGGTGAGAAATGAGGAGGAATCGGAACGGTTGGACAGGGAGAACCCGAGAGAAGCCGCCTCTAGAGAAGATGAACTGGCGGGTTGAGTTTTCCCCAGGGTTCCGGCCTGCCGTCCTAACACTAAGACACAATCGGACTCCCCAGAGGGGGTAGATAGGGGAGCGATCGAGAGTTCAAAGGTTCTGATGTCGCTCCCCACCTTGAAGAAGCAACTCAGAGATTCAGGAGTCCGGTTGTCGAGGATGCGGCAAATATGACTGAGATAGGCGACCGTATCAACAGGCTGAAAGACCTGATCTTGGTGACTAGAGGGAAACTGATTCGCTCCGTTGCGCCAGAGGAAACTACGATAGTGCCCTGTTCGCTCTTGAATGTAGCTCAACTCAACCCCGAGAGAGCGCAAAAACAGCTTTCCCTCGTCTCCAACTTCGAGATCGGGTGGTACCAGAACCCCAGGTGGAAGATGGAACGTCTGAGTCAAAGTCATGGAACTTATCAGGAGGAACGGTTTGCAGGATACCCGACATGGCTCATCACCCCGCCATTATCCTAACAAAGCGGTTAGGCAGCCCTGCTAGGCAGGAGGGAGTAGAACGGCCATCTCATCTCCCAATGGGGACGATTGGGGCTAATCGTTCCATTCGCCACGAGGTGGAACTGGAGGATTGCGTTCCAAGCGGCGGCTGAGTTCATCATCTCGAGTCGTCTCACCACGCAGCCACTGTCGAATCGCTGTTTCGATAATTTTACTCGGATCGTTGGAAAGGTGTTGTATTTGATCAACCAGTTCGGAGTCGAGCTGGATGGAAACCTCCACCTGTTGTTTATTTCGTTCGGATGGCACTGTGGAATCGGTCATAAGATCGCTAAAGGCGGAACAAGACAATTCACGTCTATCTTAACGGGTCGATGGATCACTTCTGGGATTTTGGAACCTGTTGAGCGAGTTTCTGTAGGGGGCGATCGCTCACCCGGCAAATGCGCCAGTCCGGTAGAACGGTTGCGCCAAGCTGTTCATAAAAGGCGATCGCCGGTTGGTTCCAATCTAAGACAGACCATTCCAAGCGTCCATAGCCCCGCTTTTTAACCTCTTGGGCGACCTTTGCCAGCAGGGCCGTGCCAATCCCTTGACGGCGAGAGTCCGGCTGAACAAATAAATCTTCTAGGTAGAGTCCTGGCTGGCTTCGGAAGCTCGAATAGGTGGTAAAGAATAAGGCATAACCAACGATTCGCTCGTGTTGTTGGGCCAGAAACACTTGGGCATAGGGGTGATGGTCGCCAAACAAATGCTCCTGAAGCTGCTCAGGGGTTCCGGTCACCTGCTCTTCGAGTTTCTCAAAGGCAGCCAGCTCTTGGATTAAGCTGAAGATCGTATCTGTGTCTTCAGGGGTCGCCAAACGGATGCTAAACATTACACGGCTGATGATGGAAAACCAACCCATGCTAAAAGGAGCCACAGGTTGGTTGGAGTGTAGCAGGAGCTTGGCAAACTACTGTAACCAGCCCCGCAGGCGACGGGAAATTTGGGGACGGCGCAGTTTCCGCATCGCCGTGGTTTGGATTTGCCGGACTCGCTCTCGTGAGAGGTTAAACAGGGCGCTAATTTCCTGTAGGGTTTTGCGTTTCTCTCCGTCGAGACCATAGCGCAGGGCGAGAATTTCACTTTCACGCTGGGTCAAGGCTTCATCGAGCACCTGACGCACGCCCTGACACATCATGTCTTCACTCACTTGAGAGTCGGGGGAGGGACTGTCGGTGTCTTCGAGTAGGTCTAACACTTCGGTGTTGTCTTCATCCCCCACATAGTGGTTGAGAGACAGGGAGCGTTGGCTAACCCGTTGCAGTTGCCGTAACTGCTTTAAGGACATCTCTAGGGCTTCGGCCAGTTCTTCCTCACTCGGTTGCCGGTTTAGCTCTTGTCCCAGTTTGCGGTAGGTCTTTTTGAGCTTATTGAGTTTTTCAACGATGTGAATCGGAAGCCGGATGGTACGCCCATCGTTGGCAATGGTGCGTGTAATTCCCTGACGAATCCACCAGTAGGCGTAGGTGGAGAACTTATAGCCCTTTTCGGGGTCAAACTTCTCAGTGGCACGACTCAGACCTAAGGCTCCTTCCTGAATCAAGTCCAGGAACGGTACACCCCGGTTCAGGTAGCGTTTGGCGATGGACACCACCAGACGCAGGTTGGAGCGAATCATTTTTTTCTGGGCGGTGCGGCCCCGGTGCATTTGTCGCTTCACCGCTTTTTCGGTCAGCCCCAAGGATTGAGCTAGCTCGGAAAGTTTTGCTTCTCGGCCTAAGGATTCCTCAAGCTGAGCGCGCTTCTCACGAATCACAACCCAGTCCTGAACTTGTCGGGCCAGGTGGATTTCTTCCTCCCGATTAAGTAGCGGATAGCGAGACATTTCCTTGAAGAAGGCACCCACGGCATCGTCAGACACGGTTTTAGAATAGCCGGTCGAGCGGGCACGGGCAATGTCGGCTGGATTGTCGCTATGCTGATCAACAGCGGTGGCTTTGAGTTGAGTGGCAGTGCTAGCAGTCAATTTAGTTTCCCCTTCAGCTAAACTTCAAAAAGATTAAATTTTAAATAGTAAAAACTTACATTTTTAGGAAGTTCAATCCTAACTACAGTATAGTTTTTTGTGACTAAACTGTCAAGTTTTATCTTCTGAAAATTGTCATCGAATCTAAAAAACTGTTGTACAACGTCTATATTTATGGTAAGAAATATGCCGAGAGTCCACATCTATCTGAGGGTAGATGTCTGGCCTCTGTCGTCTGACTGAGTGCGATCGCTAACGTTTGAGGAAGCTATGAATCCGGCTGTATCTGTACAAAATGTGTCTAAGGTCTATGGAGATCTTGGAGTTGTCAACGATCTCTCATTTGATATCGCAAAAGGGGAATTATTTGGCTTTCTTGGCCCCAATGGAGCCGGTAAATCTACGACCGTACGAATGCTGACTACCTTAACACGGCCTACATCAGGAACGATTGAGGTGGCGGGCTACAATGTGGTGCAACAGGCACGACTAGCAAAACGCTCGATTGGTGTGGTGCTTCAACAAGTTAGTGTGGATGTGGATCTGACGGTCTGGGAGAATATGGAATATCACGGACGGTTGCACCATATCCCGCGCGGAGAGCGTCAGGAACGGATTGATCGGTGGTTGGAGTATGTGGAGTTGAGCCATCGCCGTGACGCCCTTGTGAAGACCCTTTCTGGGGGGATGAAGCGACGACTGCAAATCGCGCGATCGCTTCTGCATCAGCCCGAGATTTTGTTTCTTGATGAACCTACGGTGGGCTTAGATCCCCAAACCCGTCGCCGTCTCTGGGAAATTCTCTTGGATCTCAAGGAGCAGGGAATGACGATGCTGTTGACAACTCATTATATGGAGGAAGTGGAATATTTGTGCGATCGCATTGGCATTCTCGATAGTGGCCAACTCATCGAACTAGGAACCCTCCAAGAGTTGCGGCGCAACCATGGGGAAGGGGTGGTGGTCAAACATACCCCCGATGGACTACGGAGCCAGTTTTTCGCCAATCTTGAAGAGGCTAATCACTATATCAACCAGCAGGGCGATCGCACCGGCATGATGGCCCGAGAATCAAACCTCGAAGATATCTTCGTCGAACTCACGGGCCGCCAACTGGACTAAAACTAGATGTCCAAGAGTAGAGGGGGGTGTTTCCCCCCCCCACTGCTGTCGTAGCATAGCCCCCAAAACCCAAAAAGACCCCCATTTTCAGGGAGTCTTTTCTGGAAATATAAACCTGGCACTGAGCTATCTTCCCAGGGGGCAACCCCCCAAGTATTTTCGCCGCAGAAGCGTTTCACAGCCGAGTTCGGGAAGGGATCGGAGTGGTGCCACTTCGCTAGAAGCACCAGGAAAGAACAGAGTCCTTGAAGACTGCATAGTCAACCAATCAGGAAAAGAGAGAGTCAAAAGAGGTCAAGCGCTCGGTCTGTTAGTACGCCTTGGCTTCATCCATTACTGAACTTCCACCTAGCGCCTATTAACGGATGTTCTTTCCGTGACCTTACTGGGTTGACCCCAACAGAGAACTCATCTTGAGGTGGGCTTCCCACTTAGATGCTTTCAGCGGTTATCCGCTCCGCACTTGGCTACCCTGCGTTTACCGTTGGCACGATAACAGGTACACCAGCGGTGCGTCCTTCCCGGTCCTCTCGTACTAAGGAAGGCTCCTCTCAATTCTCTTACGCCTACACCGGATATGGACCGAACTGTCTCACGACGTTCTGAACCCAGCTCACGTACCGCTTTAATCGGCGAACAGCCGAACCCTTGGGACGTACTTCCGCCCCAGGTTGCGATGAGCCGACATCGAGTCGCCAAACCTCCCCGTCGATGTGAACTCTTGGGGGAGATCAGCCTGTTATCCCTAGAGTAACTTTTATCCGTTGAGCGACGGCCCTTCCACGCAGTGCCGTCGGATCACTAAGGCCGACTTTCGTCCCTGCTCGACTTGTAGGTCTCGCAGTCAAGCTCCCTTATGCCTTTGCACTCTGCGGCTGATTTCCAACCAGCCTGAGGGAACCTTTGCGCGCCTCCGTTACCATTTAGGAGGCGACCGCCCCAGTCAAACTGCCCACCTGAAACGGTTCCTCTCCCGGATCACGGGTCGAGGTTAGACTTCTAGCTGAGTTAGAGTGGTATCTCACCGATGGCTCCATTTCCCCCACAAGGAAAACTTCAAAGCCTCCCACCTATCCTGCGCAAACTCAGCCCGAAGCCAATTCCAGGCTACAGTAAAGCTTCATAGGGTCTTTCTGTCCAGGTGTAGGTAGTCCGTATCTTCACAGACAATCCTATTTCGCCGAGCCTCTCTCCGAGACAGCGCCCAAATCGTTACGCCTTTCGTGCGGGTCGGAACTTACCCGACAAGGAATTTCGCTACCTTAGGACCGTTATAGTTACGGCCGCCGTTCACCGGGGCTTCAGTCGTCAGCTTCGCTTACGCTAACCGACTTCCTTAACCTTCCGGCACTGGGCAGGCGTCAGCCCCCATACATCGTCTTGCGACTTAGCGGAGACCTGTGTTTTTGGTAAACAGTCGCTTGGGCCTCTTCACTGCGACCACCTCTCGGTGGCACCCCTTCTCCCGAAGTTACGGGGCCATTTTGCCGAGTTCCTTAGAGAGAGTTATCTCGCGCCCCTTGGTTTACTCAACCTACCTACCTGTGTCGGTTTCGGGTACAGGCTTAACTGGGTTATGCAAGTTCGGGCTTTTCTTGGAAGCATGACATCGGTCACTTCCCAGCCGTAGCCGGTCGTGTTCACGTCTTAGCTCAGGGTGTTTTCGCCACCCGTCATCACCTTCGAACGCTTAAACCGGGACTACCATCACCCGGCTGACTTAGCCTTCTCCGTCCTCCGCTTGCACCCAATCAAGGTACGGGAATGTTAACCCGTTATCCATCGACTACGCCTTTCGGCCTCGCCTTAGGT
Organism: Phormidium sp. PBR-2020; assembly: GCA_020386575.1. Lineage (GTDB taxonomy): Bacteria > Cyanobacteriota > Cyanobacteriia > Cyanobacteriales > Geitlerinemataceae > Sodalinema. The sequence goes on from CP075902.1 coordinate 4,700,466, forward strand.
CCTGACTAACCCTCCGCGGACGAGCCTGCCGGAGGAACCCTTAGGTTTTCGGGGGATGTGATTCTCACACATCTTTTCGCTACTTAAGCCGACATTCTCACTTCTGCTTCGTCCACACCTGCTTGCCGCTAGTGCTTCACCCTAGAGCAGAACGCTCCTCTACCACTTAGTTAAAAACTAAGTCCACAGCTTCGGTGGGACACTTAGCCCCGTTCATTTTCGGCGCGGGAGCGCTTGACCAGTGAGCTATTACGCACTCTTTTAAGGATGGCTGCTTCTAGGCAAACCTCCTGGTTGTCTGGGCACTCCCACCTCCTTTATCACTTAGTGTCCACTTGGGGACCTTAGCTGGTGGTCTGGGCTGTTTCCCTTTCGACGATGAAGCTTATCCCCCACCGTCTCACTGGCTAGTTTCTCTATGGTATTCAGAGTTTGCCTCGATTTGGTACCGCTCTCGCAGCCCGCACCGAAACAGTGCTTTACCCCCATAGATATTTCTCTAGCCGCTGCGCCTAAACGCATTTCGAGGAGAACCAGCTAGCTCCGGGCTCGATTGGCATTTCACCCCTAACCACACCTCATCCGCCAATTTTTCAACATTGGTCGGTGCGGACTTCCACTTGGTGTTACCCAAGCTTCATCCTGGACATGGTTAGATCGCCCGGGTTCGGGTCAATAACTCGTGACAAACGCCCTATTCGGACTCGCTTTCGCTGGGGCTTCGGCATTCTCGCCTTAACCAGCCACGACCTATTACTCGCCGGCTCATTCTTCAACAGGCACGCGGTCAGACGTTAAATCGTCCTCCCACTGCTTGTAAGCTAACGGTTTCAGGTTCTATTTCACTCCCCTCCCGGGGTTCTTTTCACCTTTCCCTCGCGGTACTGTTTCACTATCGGTCACGTTGGAGTATTTAGCCTTACGAGGTGGTCCTCGCTGATTCACACGGGATTTCACGTGCCCCGTGCTACTCGGGATCCGGCTGAGCTGTTCGGATTTTCGACTACAGGACTTTCACCTCCTCTGGTGCCGCATTCAACGGCTTCGTCTAATCGTTCCAGTCTCGTATTACCGTCCCACAACCCCTAAGGTAAAAACCTTAGGTTTAGGCTGGTCCCGCTTCGCTCGCCGCTACTAGGGGAATCGCTTTTGCTTTCTCTTCCTCGGGCTACTAAGATGTTTCAGTTCGCCCGGTTCGCTCGTGTCGGCCTATAGATTCAGCCGACCGTTTTAAGGGTTGCCCCATTCGGACACTTCCGGATCAATGCTTGCTTCCAGCTCCCCGGAACGTTTCGTCGGTCGCCACGTCCTTCATCGCCTCAACGTGCCTAGGTATCCACCGTTAGCTCTTTATAGCTTGACCTCGTTCTTTTGAGGTCTCGACTTTACCTGACTTTTTTTTAGGTTGACTATGCAGTTTTCAAGGTTCTGGCTGGGATGTCCCAGCAGTCTGAGTCGTTCTCAGGTGCTGAGGTTTCCTTGCTCTTTGGGTTGATGTTAGGAAGTTCTTGGGTGAGACCAGCATGGAGGTAAGCGGACTCGAACCGCTGACATCCTGCTTGCAAAGCAGGCGCTCTACCAACTGAGCTATACCCCCATTTTCTTAGTTCCTGCTGACGCAGCACTAAGGAGTTAGGTGGGCCATCCTGGACTTGAACCAGGGACCTCACCCTTATCAGGGGTGCGCTCTAACCACCTGAGCTAATAGCCCATTTCAAGGTTGGTCTCGTTTTCCTCGGCACTTGGGGATGTCTTTCAACATCCCAAGGCTTCGGTTTCCTAACCTCTTAATCGTTTGAAAGCTTCGACGAGTCTCCGACCGACCTAGGTTGACCTCAATCTCTGGGCGACCACAAGGGTTCGCCCCTACAAATTTGCTGAGATTGGGTTTAGGTCTCCCTAAAAAGGAGGTGATCCAGCCACACCTTCCGGTACGGCTACCTTGTTACGACTTCACCCCAGTCATCAGCCCTGCCTTCGGCATCCCCCTCCGCGAACGGTTAGGGTAACGACTTCGGGCATGGCCAACTTCCATGGTGTGACGGGCGGTGTGTACAAGGCCCGGGAACGGATTCACCGCAGTATGCTGACCTGCGATTACTAGCGATTCCTCCTTCATGCAGGCGAGTTGCAGCCTGCAATCTGAACTGAGGCCGGGTTTAAGAGATTAGCGCACTCTCGCGAGTTGGCTGCTCGTTGTCCCGACCATTGTAGTACGTGTGTAGCCCAGGACATATGGGGCATGATGACTTGACGTCATCCCCACCTTCCTCCGGTTTATCACCGGCAGTCTCTCTAGAGTGCCCAACTTAATGATGGCAACTAAAGACGAGGGTTGCGCTCGTTGCGGGACTTAACCCAACATCTCACGACACGAGCTGACGACAGCCATGCACCACCTGTGTCCGCGCTCCCGTAGGCACTCTCTCCTTTCAGAGAGATTCGCGGCATGTCAAGCCCTGGTAAGGTTCTTCGCGTTGCATCGAATTAAACCACATACTCCACCGCTTGTGCGGGCCCCCGTCAATTCCTTTGAGTTTCACACTTGCGTGCGTACTCCCCAGGCGGGAAACTTAACGCGTTAGCTTCGGCACGGCCCGGGTCGATACAGGCCACACCTAGTTTCCATCGTTTACGGCTAGGACTACTGGGGTATCTAATCCCATTCGCTCCCCTAGCTTTCGTCCCTCAGCGTCAGGTTCGGCCCAGCAGAGCGCTTTCGCCACCGGTGTTCTTCCCAATATCTACGCATTTCACCGCTACACTGGGAATTCCCTCTGCCCCTACCGACCTCTAGCTATTCAGTTTCCACTGCCGACCCGAGGTTGAGCCTCGGTCTTTGACAGCAGACTTGAACAGCCGCCTACGAACGCTTTACGCCCAATAATTCCGGATAACGCTTGCCTCCTCCGTATTACCGCGGCTGCTGGCACGGAGTTAGCCGAGGCTGATTCCTCAAGTACCGTCATTTTGTTCTTCCTTGAGAAAAGGGGTTTACAATCCAAAAACCTTCTTCCCCCACGCGGCGTTGCTCCGTCAGGCTTTCGCCCATTGCGGAAAATTCCCCACTGCTGCCTCCCGTAGGAGTCTGGACCGTGTCTCAGTTCCAGTGTGGCTGCTCATCCTCTCAGACCAGCTACCGATCGTCGCCTTGGTAAGCTTTTACCCCACCAACTAGCTAATCGGACGCGAGCTCCTCTCCAGGCGAAATAACATTTCACCTTTCGGCATATCGGGTATTAGCAGCCGTTTCCAGCTGTTGTCCCCGTCCTGAAGGTAGATTCTCACGCGTTACTCACCCGTCCGCCACTAAGTTCCGAAGAACTTCGTTCGACTTGCATGTGTTAGGCACGCCGCCAGCGTTCATCCTGAGCCAGGATCAAACTCTCCGTGTTGACTTTGAGTTTGTTGGCTTTCGGTTCGATTGAATTTAACTTGGGTTAACCCCTTGCTAAATTCTCTCTCGTCCGTTATCCTTTAATGAATTTAGACGAAGACTTGAAGTTTTAGGCTTCTTTGTCGAGCTTTCAAACGATTTAATTTTCGAGGTTCGGAATGCGTCGTTTGGGGGGCGTTTGTTTGCCCGTCCTCCCGAGCGCTTAACTAATCTAACAAGACTATCTGGGGCTGTCAACCCTTTTTTCAAACTTTTTTTGGAAAATTTTGCTGCCCTGCCCTGAAATACCCTCAGGGTATGACTTTCAGCTCGAAAACTTTTTTGTTTTTTTCTAAGATTACCCCCTTTGACCCCTCACTGGCGACTTGGAGCGTCCGATGAGGGGATTTTTGATGGCCAGCCGTTGACCTTGACTCAGGAGGCAGGAGTCTCCCCTAAGATTGGAGGACTTATATATTATAGAGTTGGCCAATAGAGTGGGTAAAACCGAGATCGCCACGACTGAGGCAGGGAACTTGGGAGTCCCAGGAAGTCATCAAATCTTGGGAAAGGCCCTCAAGAGGCGATTGAGACCGGAAAAAACCCGTAGAATAGTCAGGATTTAGAATCCCGTCATCATTTAGAGACGAACGAACCAACCATGCCTCGTCGCGAAGATATCCAAAAAATTCTCTTACTCGGTTCTGGTCCGATCGTGATCGGACAAGCCTGCGAATTCGACTACTCCGGCACCCAAGCCTTAAAAGCCTTACGAGAGGAGGGATACTTCACCATCCTGGTCAACTCCAACCCCGCCAGCATCATGACCGACCCGGAAATGGCCGATCGCACCTACATCGAACCCCTCTCCCCCGATATCGTCGAGCAAATTATCGCCAAAGAGCGGCCCGATGCCATTCTGCCGACCATGGGGGGACAGACCGCCCTCAACCTAGCCGTGAGCCTGGCGGAAAATGGAGTCCTGGAGAAATATGGCGTCGAACTCATTGGCGCCAAACTCCCCGCCATCCAGAAAGCCGAAGATCGCGACCTGTTCAAACAGGCCATGGACAAAATTGGCCTGCAAAGCTGCCCCTCAGGCATTGCCTCAACCTTAGACGAAGCCCGGCAAGTCGGGGTAGAAATCGGCTCCTACCCCCTGATTATTCGCCCCGCCTTTACCCTCGGCGGCTCTGGTGGGGGGATTGCCTATAACCAAGAAGAATTTGAGGAAATGGCTCAGGGGGGACTCGATGCCTCACCGGTGAGTCAGATTTTGGTAGAGAAATCCCTCATTGGCTGGAAAGAGTATGAATTGGAGGTGATGCGGGACTTAGCGGATAACGTGGTGATTATCTGCTCCATTGAAAACATTGACCCCATGGGCGTTCACACCGGCGACTCCATTACCGTAGCCCCAGCGCAAACCCTCACCGACAAAGAATATCAACGACTGCGGGATGCCTCCATTAAAATTATTCGCGAAATTGGCGTCGAAACTGGGGGGTCGAATATCCAGTTTGCGGTGAACCCCGTCAATGGGGATGTGGTGGTGATTGAGATGAACCCTCGGGTATCTCGGAGTTCGGCGTTGGCTAGTAAAGCCACAGGGTTCCCCATTGCTAAGTTTGCGGCGAAGTTGGCAGTGGGCTACACCCTAGATGAGATTCCCAACGACATCACCAAGAAAACCCCCGCCAGCTTTGAACCCACCATTGACTATGTGGTGACCAAGATTCCCCGCTTTGCCTTTGAGAAGTTCCCCGGAACTCAGGCGGTTCTGACCACCCAGATGAAATCCGTGGGAGAAGCCATGGCTATTGGACGAACCTTTTGCGAGTCGTTCCAGAAGGCATTTCGCTCCCTAGAGACGGGCCATTGGGGCTGGGGTTGCCAGTCTATGGGCAAACTCCCCAGCTTGACTCAGGTGCGGGCGGGGTTACGTCAGCCCAACCCAGAACGGATGTTTACCGTGCATCAGGCCTTAACCCTGGGGATGTCCGTGGAAGAAATCTATGAACTGACCGGAATTGATATCTGGTTCCTCGATAAGTTTGCCGAGATTCTGGCGACGGAGAAGTGGTTGAAACGATCGCCCCTCTCAGAGATTTCAGCGGCCGAGATGCGTGAGGTGAAGCAACTCGGCTTTAGCGATCGCCAAATCGCCTTCGCCACCAAATCCACAGAAGACGAAGTGCGCAGCTACCGCAAACAACTCGGGGTCATTCCCGCGTACAAAATGGTAGACACCTGTGCGGCGGAGTTTGAGTCGCAAACCCCCTACTATTACTCCACCTACGATGAAAACAATGAACATCTGACGAGCGATCGCCGCAAAGTCATGATTCTCGGTGGCGGACCCAACCGCATCGGCCAAGGGATTGAGTTCGACTATTGCTGCTGTCACGCCTCCTTTGCCCTGCGCGACAAAGGCTTCGAGACGATTATGGTCAACTCCAACCCCGAAACCGTCTCCACAGACTACGACACCAGCGATCGCCTCTACTTTGAACCCCTCACCAAAGAAGATGTCCTCAACATCATCGAAGCCGAAAACCCCGAAGGCATCATCATCCAGTTTGGCGGACAAACCCCCCTGAAACTCGCCGTTCCTCTCTCCAAAGCCAACGCCCCCATCTGGGGAACCTCCCCAGACTCCATTGACGCATCGGAGGACCGCGAGCGCTTCGAGGAAATCCTACGGGAATTAGACATCCTGCAACCCCCCAACGGCTTAGCCCGTAGCTACAAAGAATCCCTGAAAATCGCCCAACGCATCGGCTATCCCGTGGTCGTGCGTCCCTCCTATGTCCTGGGGGGACGAGCCATGGAAGTCGTCTATTCCGACGAAGAACTCGAACGCTATATGACCTTCGCCGTGCAAGTCGAACCCGAACACCCGATTCTGATTGATAAATTCCTAGAGAATGCGATCGAAGTCGATGTGGATGCGATCGCCGACCAAACCGGGGCGGTGGTCATTGGCGGCATCATGGAACATATCGAACAAGCGGGAATCCACTCCGGGGACTCCGCCTGTTCCATTCCCAGCCAAACCCTGACCCAGGCAGCACTCCATACCATTCGCGATTGGACCGAGAAACTGGCCCAACGGCTCAATGTCATCGGACTGATGAACGTGCAATATGCCGTGCAGGGAGAATTGGTCTATATCATTGAAGCCAATCCCCGAGCCTCACGGACCGTTCCCTTTGTCTCCAAATCCATTGGCGTTCCCCTAGCCAAATACGCCTCCCGCGTCATGGCTGGGGAAACCTTGGCCCAGTTGAACTTCACCCAGGAACTCATCCCCAACCATGTTTCCGTGAAAGAGGCGGTCTTACCCTTCCATAAATTCCCCGGAACAGATACCATCCTTGGACCCGAGATGCGCTCAACGGGAGAAGTGATGGGGATTGACGACAGTTTCGGGAAAGCCTTTGCCAAAGCCGAACTCGGGGCTGGGGAACTGCTGCCCCAGCAAGGGACGGCCTTTATCTCCGTCATTGACCGGGATAAAGAGAACGTCATCCCCATCGCCCGTGAACTTCAGGACTTGGGCTTTGACATCTTGGCCACCATGGGCACAGCGGCGGCTCTGAAGGCAGCAGGACTTGAAAACGTGGGTTTAACCCTAAAACTCTCGGAAGGTCGCCCCAACGTGCTGGATGCCGTGAAAAATAAGCAGATTCAGCTAATTGTGAATACCCCCTCTGGAGAGGATGCACAAGCCGAAGGTCGCACCATTCGGCGGATGGCGTTAGCCTATAAAATCCCCATCGTCACCACCATCTCCGGGGCGCGGGCCACAGCAGCGGCGATTCGCACCTTGCAAGGGGGGTCTTATCAGGTAAAAGCGTTGCAAGATTACTTCACCGATTAACCTCGAGTCTAGGGCGAATCGCCATCTCCTCGACGGGATGAGTCCAGGGGTGGGTCTTCCTACGATCCGAAATTTGAACGCAACTGTGGAACCTGAACCCACCCATCAGGTCATAAGAGCTTCATGTTGTTATCCTGTAGAGAATCCACCCCGACCCCGACCCAGTCGGATAGGAGCGAACAAAGCAGTAGGCAGTAGGGGAACTACATCGGCGCAAATTGCCCTTTTGCCCCTTGCCCCTTGCCTCTTGCCTTTTGCCCCTTACCTCTTGCCCCTTACCTCCTGCCTTACCATGCGCGTTTTACTGCTTTATCCCCGATTTCCCAAAAGTTTCTGGTCATTTGAAAAAACCCTGGAACTGATTGGACGCAAAGCCATGCTTCCCCCCCTGGGACTGGCAACAGTGGCGGCAATTCTGCCGCAGACGTGGGAGTATCAATTGGTTGACCGCAATGTTCGAGATGTCACCGAAGCCGACTGGGACTGGGCCGACTTAGTGCTGATGTCAGCCATGATTGTCCAGAAAGAGGATATGTTGAACCTGGTGACTGAAGCCAAACGGCGCGGGTTGCCGGTAGCAGTGGGGGGTCCCTATCCCACAGCCATTCCTGAAGACCTCCAAGCCGTTGACACGGACTACCTAATTCTCGACGAAGGGGAGATTACGCTGCCGATGTTTGTCGAGGCGATCGCCCGAGGGGAGAAAACCGGGGTCTTCCGCTCCAACGGTGAGAAGCCAGCCGTCACCGACACGCCGATTCCCCGGTTTGACTTACTCGATTTTGAAGCCTACTCGGAGATGTCCGTGCAATTCTCCCGAGGCTGTCCCTTCCAATGCGAGTTTTGCGACATCATCGTGCTTTATGGTCGCAAACCCCGCACCAAGTCCCCCGAGCAATTCCTAGCGGAACTCGATCGCCTCCGTGAACTGGGCTGGAATCGCAGTATTTTCCTCGTCGATGACAACTTCATCGGCAACAAGCGCAACGTTAAGCGACTGCTGCAAGCACTGCAACCCTGGATGGTGGAACATAACTATCCCTTCTCCTTCGCCACAGAAGCCTCAGTCGACTTGGCCCAGGACCAAGAATTGATGGATTTGATGGTGGCCTGTAACTTTGGCTCCGTCTTCCTGGGGATTGAAACCCCCGATGCCGATAGCCTAGCAGTAACGAAAAAATTTCAGAATACCCGCGATCCCCTGAGTGACGCAGTCATCAACATTTCTAAGTCAGGGTTACGGGTCATGGCTGGCTTTATTATCGGCTTTGACGGAGAAAAATCCGGCGCGGGCGATCGCATCGTTGAGTTTGTGGAAAAAACCGCCATCCCCACGGCGGTCTTTAGTATGTTGCAGGCCCTCCCCGATACCGCCTTATCCCACCGCTTAGAGAAAGAAGGCCGCTTACGGGCCACCAACGGCAACATTAACCAAACCACGTTAATGAACTTTGTCCCCACTCGTCCCCTAGAAGAGATTGCGCGGGAATATATTGACGCGTTTTGGCGACTCTATGATCCCCTCGTCTTCCTGAATCGCACCTATCGTCATTTTCGCTTTCTCGGTGAAGCCACCTATCCCCATAAAGGGAAAGCCACCCGTAAAAACACGTCCTGGGTGGTGATTCGCGCATTGCTCACCCTCTGCTGGCGACAGGGACTGGTACGTAAGACTCGTTTTGCCTTCTGGCGCAATCTCTGGCTGATGGTTCGGCATAATCCGGGGGGAGTGAGCAGTTATCTCTCCGTTTGCGCTCAGGCCGAGCATTTCCTGGAATATCGGCAAATTGTCAAAGATGAGATTGAGGCCCAGTTGGCTGAGTATCTGGCGCAAGAGGAACAGGAAGCAACGAAAGCTGCTTCAGAACCGGTGACATCAGGGGTAGCTCGTTAATTGCCGCAGCTCAGCGATCGCTCGCTGACCGCAAAAATCCTGACGGAAGAGAGTTCCCGCGTAAAAATTCCTCTATGATTTGTAGCGAAGGAACTGCGAGACGCTCTCTATGGCTTTTGAATACCCCGACGATCTCAGATATCTCGATTCTCATGAGTATGTACGCCTCGATGGTGAAATTGCCACCATCGGGGTGAGTGCCTTTGCCTTGGATGAATTGGGCGATATTGTCTTTCTCGAACTGCCAGAAGTCGGCGATACCCTGGCTAAAGGGGAAACCTTTGCCTCCATTGAGTCGGTGAAAGCCGCCGAAGATCTCTATGCTCCCATTTCGGGAACAGTAATCGATCGCAATGAAGAGGCCCTCAACTCCCCCGAAGGATTAGCGGCTGATCCCTATGGGGAAGGTTGGCTGATTAAGGTTCGCCTCGATAATCCTGAGGATGAACTCGAAGATACTCTCAGTGCTGAGGAATATCGCGCCCAAGTTGAAGGAGAGGAGTAATCTAAAAACAGACAATTGAATATGGACAATTAAAGGGAGTCAAAAACTTTATGGGTAAATCAGCACAGTCACTTTAATTGTCCTATTTGTTCTGACTTATTTTTATTTTATACCATGTTTCAATAAGCGTGCCAGACATCTGACACCGAGGAGGGCGAACAGCCGTTCGCCCCTACAGACATCTATGGCATGACTTCTGAAAATTGGTATTAATTGGTTTTAGGTGAGTGATTGGTTATGTCTTTGTTTTAAGTATGACAACGTGTCATACTTAGAGGTAACGATCCGAGAACACCCGGAGGGAAACATTGTGACGGTGACGCTGTTAACTGTCACACGCAGTTAATGAGCAAAACTACTCTTTTATTACCGCGTGCGATCGCGAAGCGTGTGGGAACCACAATCGCGCGTGGGAACAACAATCCCCCCGAACCCGATCAGCCCCCAAACTCACCATTATGGAAACCATCAATCTGAAACTCCAAGGGATGAGTTGTGCCTCCTGTGCCAACAGCATCGAGAAATCCTTATCCCGAGTCTCCGGGGTAGCAGCTTGTAGCGTCAACTTTGCCCTATCCCAAGCCACTGTTGAGTATCAAAGCGACAAAACCGACCTTGAGCGTCTGATTGCGGCCGTCGTTGATGCCGGTTATCAGGCTCAACCGATCACATCTCCCCTAGAAGAGAGCGACGAAGAACAAGCCGCCAGTCAAGCCGAACAACGAGAACTCACCCAAAAAGTCATCGTTGGCGGTGTCGTGAGTGCCATTATCGTCTTTGGGGCCATTCCCATGATGACCGGGTTAGACATTCCCGGCTTCCCCATGTGGCTACATGACCCCATCCTGCAACTGGTGTTAAGCCTACCGGTCTTTGTCTGGTGTGGGAGCAAAATCTTTATTAGTGCTTGGAAAGCCTTTACCCGCCATACAGCGGACATGAACACCTTAGTCAGCGTAGGAACCATTGCTGCCTACGTTTACTCCCTTTGGACGACCTTCTTTCCCGAATTTTTCGAGGCCCAGGGACTGCCCGTGGACTATTACTACGAAATTGCCGTCGTCATCATCACTCTGATTCTCTTGGGGAGATTGCTGGAGAACCGGGCCAAAAAACAAACCTCCGAGGCTATCCGTAAACTCATGGGATTGCAGGCCAAGACGGCCCGAGTGATTCGCAATGGCCAGGAAGAGGATATTCCCGTCGAAGCAGTGGAAATCGGTGATGTGGTGGTAGTTCGTCCCGGCGAGAAAATTCCCGTAGATGGAGAAATCGTCGAAGGACAATCCACCATTGACGAATCCATGGTTACCGGGGAGTCAATCCCGGTTCAGAAAGCCTCTGGCGACGAAGTGATTGGGGCGACGATCAATAAAACCGGGAGTTTTCGCTTCCGGGCGGCCCGTGTGGGTAAAGATACGGTTTTGGCTCAAATTGTGCGCCTCGTGCAAGAGGCCCAGGGAAGCAAAGCCCCGATTCAGAAGATTGCCGATCGCGTGACGGGTTGGTTTGTCCCGGTCGTGATTGCGATCGCCATTCTCACCTTTATCCTCTGGTTCAACGTCACCGGAAATCTCACCCTAGCCACTGTCACCACCGTCAGCGTCTTGATTATCGCCTGTCCCTGTGCCTTGGGACTGGCTACCCCCACCTCAATCATGGTCGGAACCGGACTGGGGGCAGAACATGGAATTTTAATCAAAGGGGCCGACAGTTTAGAGATTGCCCATAATATCCAAGCCATTGTCCTGGATAAAACCGGAACCCTGACCCAAGGACAGCCCACCGTGACCGATTATGTAACAGTTCAGGGAACCGAACGAGAACTGGACTGGTTACGATTGGCGGCAGCGGTGGAACGTCAATCGGAACATCCCCTGGCCGAAGCCGTGGTGAACTATGCCGAGGCCCAAGGGATTAAACAGCCGCTTCCCTCAGTGACAGACTTCCAGGCCCGTGAGGGAATGGGGGTTGAAGGAACCGTAGAAGGCCGGCGAGTGCAAATTGGGACCAGCCGCTGGATGGCGGAGTTAGGCTTAGATACTCAGGCCTTAGACGATCGCCGTCAGCAATGGCAACGACAGGCCAAAACCACCGCCTGGTTAGCCATTGACGGTTCCATTGAGGGCTTATTCGGCATTGCCGATGCCCTCAAACCTTCATCAGTGGAGGCAGTGAAGCAATTACATCGTCGAGGTTTAGAAGTGGTCATGCTCACCGGAGACAACCAGCAAACCGCCGAGGCGATCGCCCAAGAGGTAGGAATTGACCGTATTTTTGCCGAAGTGCGTCCGGATCAGAAGTGCGATCGCGTCAAAGAGTTGCAATTAGAAGGCAAAATTGTCGCGATGGTCGGCGATGGCATCAATGACGCTCCCGCTCTAGCTCAAGCCAATGTGGGCATGGCCATTGGAACCGGAACTGATGTAGCCATTTCCGCCAGTGACATCACGCTCATTTCGGGAGATTTACGAGGAATTGTTCTGGCCATCGACTTAAGCCGAGCCACCATGAACAATATCCGTCAAAATCTCTTCTTTGCCTTTGCCTATAACACCCTGGGGATTCCCTTAGCCGCAGGAGTTCTCTATCCCCTCGTCGGGTGGCTGCTCAATCCCGTCTTCGCCGGTGCAGCGATGGCATTGAGTTCCGTCTCCGTTGTGACTAATGCCTTGAGATTGCGTAAGACGAAACTGGTGAGTTAGGAAAGGAAGGCAAGAGGCAAAAGGCAAGAGGGAAGCCTCCCCCTCCTCTTTCGACCTGTCCTCGGGCGACCACAAGGGTACGCCCCTACGTGGTTTCCCTCTTATTCCTGTTGTTCATTCCAAATCCTTTGATGAAGCTTGTTGACAAAATCCTCATAACCTGCATCAGTGTCGCTATTCTGGAAACAGGAGGCGCGATGGCCATGCCGGGTTCCTCTGACGTTGATCCAGACTCGACCCAATCCGGACAGTTTGAGCAGATTGAGCAACCCCTCGGGGTCAAGGTCGCAGTGACCCTTGGCGGTTTAGCCTTGATGGGATGGGAATTGTGGTGGTTTTTGGGTCAGCGAGAACCGTCAGATTAAGAAGTTGAGAGGGAGACTATGGAGCGTGACTCTGTTGTATTGGCCCGTCTTCGGGAGCTAAACCCAGCGACGCTCTGGGGACAACAGTCTCAGGGCGAGATTCTGCTCATTGATGTTCGAGAAGCCTGGGAACATGAGCAAGAACGGATTGCCGACTCTCAACTCCTCCCGTTGTCGAACTTTGAGATTCAGAACTTACCCCGCGATCGCCCCATTGTTGTGTATTGTCGTTCTGGGCAACGAACCCTAGACGCAGGACAACAATTACTAGAGGCGGGGTTTGAGGATGTTAGCCATCTTAAGGGTGGGATTCTCCGCTGGCGTTCTCAAGGCTATCCGACTCAGGGTCAAGACTCCCAAACCTCTGCCCCGACTAAGCCAATTTCTGGAGGTACGAACGAGATGGCTACTAGCAATACACACATGATCCGCAGTGATGCGATCGCCGGAGATTCTCCATGGCTCATCGCTCAAGAGTTGGCGGAAGCCGATTTTGGGATTTGTGATGGGCCAGATGAAACAGAAGACAGCGAGGAGGATGCTGCATCGGGAGGCTGTGCTGTCCCCAATCCCGGCGAACCGTTGACCGAATCCCCCGCCGGTGAGACAGAAGCGTCACAGCCAGCTAATCCAGGTGGGTCACAATCGTTATCCTGGGAAACAGTTACAACCCTACCGATGGCTATGGTGATTCCTGTGGCGATCGCCATTACCGTCCCAGCGGTTTGGATTATTGTCAAACGACGCTCAAACAGCCATCTATAGAGGGTTTTCGTCCCCTTCGTCCTTTTTGTAGGTTTTAATCTATGCGCAAACGCTCTCAACCCTGGATTCAGCGAAAATCACGGTTTATCATTGCAGCCATCTCAGCCCTAGGAGCGGTTATCACGGCGTATCTAGCGATTACCGCTTTGACCGATGTTTCTGCCGCCTGTCCCACGGAAGGCTGCGATAAGGTCTTATCGAGTCCCTATGCGGTGGTCTTTGGTTTACCCCTGGCCCTGTTTGGTTTCTTGGCCTATGTAGCGATGGGGGTGTTTGCGGTGGCCCCTTGGCTGATTAACCCGGAGACCCATAAATCCCAGCGTCGAACCGTGGAGGATTGGACCTGGCGATTTCTGCTCATGGGGAGTGTCGCCATGGGGGTGTTCAGTCTCTATCTCATGTACATCATGGTATTTGAGATCCAGGCTTTTTGTCTGTACTGTGTGGCCTCCGCCATTTGTGCCCTGGCCTTGTTAGGACTGACCCTCGTGGGCCAAGATTGGGACGATATTGGGCAGATTTTCTTTACGGGGATTATTGTGGCCTTCGTGACCTTTGTCGGTTCTCTGGCCATCTATTCTCCCATCCATAGCCCCGCAGCGGAGACGGAAACCAGCAGCGGCTACGCCATTACCACCACCTCAACCCCCGATAGTATTGCTCTAGCGGAACATCTGAGTGACAGTGGTGCAATTATGTATGGGGCCTTTTGGTGTGATTTCTGTCTGCGACAAAAACAATTGTTTGGCCGAGAGGCGGCTGAGAAGCTGAACTATATCGAATGTGATGCGAACGGCGTCAATCCCGACCCCGCCGCCTGTCAAGCGGCTGGGATTCAGAGTTATCCCTCCTGGAGGATTGATGGACAAGTCCAGGCGGGGATGATTTCCTTAGAGGAGTTAGCGGATTTGTCGGGATATACCGGTTCTCGGGATTTTTAAGCCAGTTCACGAGTTTAGCCGTTGTTTCGCGATTTGCCAGAGGGCTTCGAGTTCCTCGACGCTATAGTCCGATAGGGGGCGATCGCAGGCGGCTTCAACTTGGGTAAAGCGGGCCAGGAAGCGATCATGAGTCCCTTGAAGGGCCGCTTCCGGGTCCAGGTCATACCAGCGGGCCAAGTTCACTAGGACAAAGAGTAAGTCTCCGAGTTCCTCCTCTTGGCGTTGGCGACTTTCCTGGGCGATCGCCTCCTTAAACTCCCCGAGTTCTTCATCAAACTTAGTCCAAACATCCTCAACCTTCTCCCACTCAAAGCCCACCTCTGCGGCTTTTTTCGAGATTTTCTGACTGGCCCTGAGAGGAGGCAACGTCCGAGCATAGCGGGCTAATTTAGAACTCAGTTTTGTTTCATCGTCTCCCTTCTCTGCGGCTTTAATCGCCTGCCAATTCTGCCGAACCTCCTCTGAGGTATTGGCTTCAGTGTCAGCAAAGACATGAGGATGGCGACGAATCAATTTATCGGTAATTCCCTGGGCCACCTCCGCCAAGGAAAAATCCCCGGCTTCCTGAGCGATTTGGGCCTGTAATACCACCTGGAGTAACAAGTCTCCCAATTCCTCAGAAATATGCTCAGAATCACCACGACGAATGGCATCGACGCTCTCATAGGCTTCTTCGATGATATAGGGGATCAAGCTTTCGGGGGTTTGTTCTAAATCCCAGGGACAGCCCCCATCGGGGTCTCGTAACTGGGCAACCACAGCAATGAGTTGTTCAAGGGCGGTGAGGGCTTGAGATGGATTGGAAGGGCGATCGCTCATATAGCAAAAATTGGTCTGAATCGGACAAAAAACGGGGGAAAAGAAGGCAATAGGCAATAGGCAATAGGCAACAGGCAACAGGCAACAGGCAACAGGTGGGGGATTCTCTCCCAACTCAGAGTCCTAAGTCAAGCTTCGATCGCTCATAGGTCGTTAAAAGACCTGTTGAACTCTATACTGTAACGTTTGGTTAAAACCTCTTGCATCTTTTAGTCCCGCTTCCTATAGTAGTAATCAGAAGCAAATACAACGCTTCTGAAACAGATAACACGCAGCGCAGTCCACATTAGTTAAAGAGGTAAACACGCTGTTAATTCTAACATCTGTTCAACTCCGACAAATAACGGCATCCGCCCAAGCGACTGAAATTTCCACCACCTAGTTGACTGGGAGCAGTGCAGCGTCAACCCTTCCTGGGGAGATTGACCTGTTGCATCTCCGAACTGTCTTTAGAAATATGGGGAAATCACTCGTCCGACTGGTCTGGATGCCGTTGTTGTTTTGATAGGCTGAAAGAGGACGACGATTAGCCTTTCATCTCTATGAGTTCAAAACAAGCCGCTTGGTCAAATGCGGTGACCCAAGTTGGCCAGGAGTTTGATTCTACCCCCTTAGAATTACTATCCGGCCAAGTTCCCGCCACACTTCAGGGAACCTTGTATCGTAATGGTCCCGCGCGACTCCAGCGGGGCGATCGCCATGTTGGCCATTGGTTTGACGGCGACGGAGCCATTCTCGCCGTCGAGTTTGGCAATGGCCAGGCTAAAGGTCAATATCGATTCGTACAAACCGCCGGCTACCAAGCCGAAGCCGAAGCTGGAACCCTTCTCTATGGCGGCTATGGAACCCTCGCCCCGGACTCTCTCCTCACCCGTTGGCGGAAATCCCCCAAAAACGCCGCCAATACCTCCGTTTTAGCCCTACCCGATCGCCTCCTAGCCCTGTGGGAAGGTGGAAAACCCCATGTTCTCAATCCCAAAACCCTCGACACCCTGGGATTAGAAGACATCGACGTTCCCACCTACTCCGCTCATCCCAAATGGGATCATCACAGCGGCGAGATTTTCAACTTCGGCATCGACTATGGCCCGCAGAATCGCCTACGTCTGTTCGTCTGCGACAGCCAGGGAAGCCTAAAACGCCAGGGATACCATCCCCTAGAACAGATGTCCCTGATTCACGATTTCGTTCTCGCCGGAGACTATCTCGTCTTTTTCCTCCCTCCCCTAGAGGTTCCCCTGTTGCGGATTCTCTTCGGCCTAACCACCATTAAAGATGGCTGTCGCTGGGTTCCCCGTCTCGGAACCCAAATTCTAATTTTCGACCGTCACAGCCTCAATCTCGTCAGTCGTAGCGAAGCCGAACCCTGGTTTCAATGGCATTATGGCAACGGATATGTCAACGAAGCCGGTCATATCGTGGTGGATGTGGTGCGTTATCCCGACTTCGCCACCAACCAACGACTTGCCGAAATTGCCACCGGTTACACCGACACCCCCGCCGAAGCCCACCTCGATCGCCTCATTCTCGACCCCAAAACCGGTAAAATCTTAGCCAGTGAGTCCTTGTGCGATCGCTCCTGCGAATTTCCCAGCGTCGCCCCAGATCAGTTGGGCCGCAACGCCTCAGCCCTGTATCTGTCCCTACATCGCCCCAACGTTGACACCGCCCAAGACCTCTACGGGGCGATCGGGCGTTACGATATCCAGCAAGGAACCCTAGAGAGTTTCGACTTTGGCGAGGGCCGCTATCCCGTAGAACCCATCTACGCCCCCAACAGCGAAGGAAGCGGCTGGCTGCTGACGGTTGTGTATGATAGCGATGGCGATCGCTCGGAAGTCTGGGTATTCAACGCCGCCCACCTCGACGAACCCGTTTGTCGCCTAGGCTTACCCAAAGTCATCCCCATCGGCTTCCACGGAACCTTCAGCAATACGTTAAATTAAGAAACGCAGTAATCAATCATCAAGAGCGATAGCCGAGCCGACCACAAGAGATAGCCCCCACGGTATGTTTTCCCCTCCTAGGAGGGGTTAAGGGTGGGTTCTCCCCCCCTCTTCCTCCTCTTCCTCCTCTTCCTCCGTGTCCTCTGTGACTCTGTGGTTCCCCTCTTGCCTCTTGCCTCTTGCCTCTTGCCTCTTGCCTCTTGCCTATTATGACCTCCCCCGAACCCCAACCCAGCTTCATCAAACTCGCCATGCGGAATATGGTCCGCAAAGGTGGAAAATCTCTCTATCACTTCTTTCTAACCACCTTCGGACTTCTCGCCCTGCTGGTAGGACTCGCCTATCTAACCCACTAATCCCCCCATGGCCATTCTCCTTGACTTGAGCGTACAACAGCCCGAAGAACTGGCCCAAGGAGATGGCCAGTCCTTCGCCAGCGAAGCCATGTGGTGCGATCGCCTCCAAGCCTGGCTAGAAGACCTCTCCCCCGAGGAAATCCCCCAGGGACAGCATCCTCCCCTGGGATATGAACTCTGCTTGCGGTTCACCGATGACAGCGAAATTTGTCAGCTAAATCGTCAGTACCGACACAAAGACCAACCGACAGATGTGTTAGCGTTTGCAGCAATGGAGTGTGAAATACCGCAGATCAGTGCAGCCTTACCGCTATCTCTCGGGGATATCGTCATCTCCCTCGATACCGCTCAACGACAGGCGCAACGCCTCGGTCATTCATTAGACAGCGAGTTAACCTGGTTAGCGGCCCATGGTTTCCTGCATCTACTGGGATGGGATCACCCCGATGATGAGAGTTTAGCGGTGATGCTTCAGCGTCAGGTGCAGCTACTCGCTTGTGTCGAAATAGCTGTTAACCTTGATCTGCCTCTGATTCTCTCCAATACTGCTCCCTAGGATTGTGTAGGATGAATCTAAATCTTTTTGAGGCTATCGCCGAACGTCCCAAGACTCGCCATCCCATGTCCCCCGGTGCGCCGAATCCGACTCCCAAGAATAAGGCTTATGACCGCCAGTTATCCTGGCAAGTCGCCCAGAGTCTCTGGTCTAGTTTCCGCTATGCGACTCAGGGGATTCGTTATGCCTTTGTTACCCAGCGTAACTTTCGCATCCATGTCCTGATTGGGTCGATCGCCATCGGCTTAGGACTCTCCCTCAATCTCGAAGCCGTGAAAATGGCCGTGATTGCCCTAACCATCGGTGTCGTGTTGGCCCTAGAACTGATTAACACCGCCATCGAGTCCGTCGTGGATCTGACCGTAGAACAGAGTTATCACGACTTAGCGAAAATCGCCAAAGACTGTGCCGCTGGGGCCGTCTTAATCGGGGCGATCGCCTCCCTCATTGTTGCCCTTTCCCTACTCATCCCCCCCCTCTGGACTCATCTGTCCTCCCTAGTCAGCTAAAATCCCATCCTGCTAGTTCTCCCCCTATCTCGCCCCTACCGCCCATGATCATCGTCATCGACAATTACGACAGCTTCACCTACAACCTGGTTCAATATCTCGGAGAACTCGGGCAAAACCAACCCGTCGCCGCCGAGATTCAGGTCTATCGCAATGACTGCATCAGCATTGAGCAAATTCGTCAACTCAATCCCGATGGTTTAGTCATTTCCCCAGGGCCCGGTCGTCCCGAGGATGCTGGGGTGTCGTTGGCGGTGATTGAGGAGTTGGGGCCCACCTTGCCCATTTTGGGAGTCTGTCTGGGCCATCAGAGTATGGGACAGGTCTTTGGCGGTCAAGTGGTCTCGGCTGGGGAACTGATGCACGGGAAAACCTCCCCCATTTACCATAACAATCAGGGGGTGTTTGCCGGTTTAGAGAATCCCTTTACCGCAACCCGCTATCATAGTCTGGTCATTGATCGCGCCACTTGTCCCGAGGTCTTAGAGATTACTGCCTGGGTCGAAGATGGCACGATTATGGGCGTGCAACATCGTGAGTATCCCCATATTCAAGGGGTACAGTTTCATCCAGAGAGTATTTTGACCGGATCGGGGAAGGCGTTGTTGCATAATTTCTTGATGAGTCTCAAACAGGCCGCAACGGTCTAAGTATCAGAGTATGAAACGGCGACAACTGATTCGGTATTTGCAAGTGGGGGCGATCGCCACCACCGTCACAGGCTTAGCCGGGAGAGGATGGGCCCAATCCCCAACTCAAGGGCGATTGGAAATTGAATTTTTTGGTCACACCTGTTTCCGCTTTACCGGGGGAGGCCGGCGAGTTCTCACCAATCCCTTCCGCCCGGGAGGCTGTACAGCAGGTTATCCGGCCCCCAATGTTGAAGATACCGATGTAGTTCTCGTCAGCAGTTTTCTCCTCGATGAAGGGGATGTTGAGAATGTCCCGGAGAACAAATTGCTGTTTGAGTCGGGGATTTTCCAACTGCAAGGAATGCGGTTTGAGGGGATTCCCATCGCCCACGATCGCCTCAACGGACGGCGTTTTGGCACCAATATGATGTGGCGTTGGCAACAGGGAGGCCTCAATATCGTCCATCTCGGCGGGGCAGCGGCCCCCATTGGCAACGAACAGCGGATTCTCCTAGGCCGTCCTGATGTGGCCTTAATTCCCGTGGGAGGGGGCGACAAAGCCTATAACCCCGAAGAAGCCAAGGCGGCCATTAACCGTCTCAATCCCCGTATCATCATCCCCACCCATTACCGTACCGCCGCCGCCGATGAGAATGCCTGTGATATCAAACCCCTTGACGACTTCCTGAACCTGATGGAAGGAACCCCAGTCCGTCAACACGACAGTAATCGTATTGTTTTGACCCCCAACGATCTCCCCCAGGGCGATCGCCTCATCCAAGTCCTCACCTCTCCCTTGTCGTAAGTCCCTAGCTGCTGATGTCCAATCTCTACGCCCAACGTCGCCAACAACTCCTGAGTCAACTGAATCAGGGAACCGCCATTTTCAGAAGTGCGCCGATGGCGGTGATGCACAATGACGTAGAATACACCTTCCGCCAAGATAGTGACTTTTTCTATCTCACCGGCTTTAACGAACCCGAAGCCGTGGCAGTCCTCGCCCCCCACCATGACGAACATCAGTTTATCCTCTTTGTCCGTCCCAAGGACTTAGAACGAGAAATTTGGTCAGGCTATCGGACTGGAGTTGAGGCGGCCCAGGAGAAGTATGGGGCTGATGTGGCCTATGACATCGCGGAATTGGACGAGAAGCTGCCCGAGTATTTGCAAGGGGGCGATCGCATCTACTACCACCTCGGACGAGACGAAACCTTCAACAATCGTATCCTCCGTCATTGGCGCAAACAACTAGCCCTCTACCCCAAACGAGGAACTGGCCCCATCGCCCTAGAAGACCCTAGCCCCCTCCTCCACCCACTGCGGCTGGTCAAAACCCCCGAAGAACTGCAACTGATGCGTAAAGCGGCTGACATCGCCGTCGAAGCCCATAACCTGGCCCGGAACATTGCCCGCCCTGGACGCTACGAATACGAAGTGCAAGCGGAGATGGAACGGCTGTTTACCCTCAACGGTGGCAGTCCCGCCTATCCCTCTATCGTTGCCTCCGGGGGCAACGCCTGTATCTTGCATTACGTCGAGAACAACCGTCAGATGGAAGAGGGTGATTTACTGCTCATTGACGCTGGCTGTTCCTATCAGTATTATAACTCAGATATTACTCGCACCTTTCCCATTTCCGGTAAATTTTCCCCAGAACAAAAAATTATTTATGAAATTGTCTTAGAAGCCCAAAAACAGGCAATTGAAAAAGTCCGTCCCGGCATGGCCTACAACGAACATCACGACACCGCCGTGCGCGTCATTGTCGAAGGCTTACTGGATTTAGGTCTACTCTCAGGAGACCCAGAAGAACTCATCGAAGCCCAACAATATAAACCCTTTTATATGCACAAAACCGGGCATTGGCTAGGCTTAGATGTCCATGATGTAGGGGTCTATCAACAGGGAGAGGACAACTGGCATATCCTCCAACCCGGCAATGTTCTCACCGTCGAACCGGGTATCTATATTTCCCCCTACATTAAACCCGCCAGCCGAGAAGTGGATGAGGTAACTATCGAACAGCCTCCCGTTGACCCCAAATGGCATGGAATTGGGGTACGAATTGAAGATGATGTCCTCGTCACTGAATCAGGGTGTGAGATTCTAACCGCAGGCGTTCCCAAATCTGTGGAAGCCATGGAACGATAATCACCTGTAACTGATGCCCTATCCCGCATTTAATGTCCTTCTTTTCTATCAACCTCCAGGGTCGGTTCATCGTCCGACTATTATTTCCGAGAATGAGATTTTATGTGGGGCAGCCTTCAAAACCGAGTATCGATTTAATCGACTCAAACAACTCGAAGCCCCCATCGGAACCTATGATATTGCCCCTCTCCTTGCCCAAATTCCGGCGGCCCAATATCCTGAATTAGTGGTAGTTCGGGCAGATGCCACGCGCCTGAACTTTCCCACGAATTTAAACCTCTTAAAGTGTCCTAAATTACTCATTGTCGGGGATACGCAACATTTAGAAACCCCCATCCGCGCCCTGACCGACTATGCCGTTCAGGAAGGCTTCAATTTCGTGATGTCTGACCATAAACGGCAACATCTTCATTTTTTCCAAGAAGCGGGCTGTAAGAACGTATTTTGGCTGCCTGGCTTCAACGTTTACCCCCACCCTCAACCCCCTTGTCCTGCCCCAGACTATCCGGTGTCCTTTGTCGGACAAATTGGCCCCTTACATCCCTATCGCTATCATATTCTCGATGAAATGACTTCTCAGGGAATCCCCCTAGAGACCTTTAGCGGCAGTCAGGAGAAAGCCGCCGAAATCTATGCCAAGAGTCAGATTAACCTCAATGTGAGTCTTAATGGGGACTTGAATATGCGGGTGTTTGAGGTGTTGTCCAGTGGTGGTTTTTTGTTGACGGACAAACTCAAACCGGAAGCGGGGTTAGAGGCGTTATTTGAAGTCGGCAACCATCTGGACACTTATGACAGTAAAGCGGACTTATATCAAAAAATACAGTATTATCTTCAGCGTCCTGAACTAACGCAACAGATTGCCCAAGCGGGTTGTGAGTTATTTTGGCAACAGCATCAGCCAGAACAGAAAGTTCAACAGCTTTTAGACCATCTTCAGGGTCGTTTGTTGCCGAATTTCTATCACGCGGCTGCTGATTTACGCAGTCAGTTTGTCACCAGTCAGGATACGGGCGATCGCCATCAACATATTGCTGTTTATGAGTATATCCAAGAACAACATCGGCAAATTCCCAAGCTAAATCTCATCATTTGGGGAGACTGTGATCCTCGCTTGATTGCTGATGTGGTGGACTTATCTCGCTTGCACATTTATCTGGTGTTTCCTGACGGAAAAACCGCCGCCCCGCCTCAACTGATACAAGACTGCCAATTGGGCGATCGCATCGAATGTCTAACCCCCTCAGACTTAGTCCACCATCCCGAGTTCCGAGAACTTACCGTCGATAATCTCAGCCATCAAACCCTGTTGCTGGTGGATATTCAGAAATTTGAGACTGGACAGTTAATTCCCCTACTGAAATCCATCTTAGCCCATACCTTAGTCTTAACCTGTCCCCAAGGGTCTCCCAGTCCTGACTTGCTAGAGTCCTTAAATCAGGAACTTTTTAAATACTACTTCTTTCAAGTTTCCTTTGACCCCCTAGCCTATCGCCTCAATGTCATTACCCAATTTAACCCTGGGTTTCAGTCCCTCTTAGATATCGTTAGCAACTATCAAAAGAATCCGGGCGATCGCCAAGCCCTCTATCTCGTCCGACAACTCCGCAAAGCCGTCACCCAGCAATGGTTAAATATCGCCTATAGCGAACTCCCCGACCAAATTGATGGACAACTGGGGGACTTACATTCAGCCCTCCTAGAGAGTCCCCTACGCCAAGACACTCTCGACGAAGACGACCGAAGATTTTTCGAGAAACTCAAACAACTGTTTAGCCCCAAAACCCCAGAAAGTCGTCTTTCCCAAGCCTTTCTCGCCGCTACCCTCTACGGCTATCCCCATCAATTTCCCGTTCGCTATCATGACCTCCCCTTTCCCGGCTGGTTAAACGAATTTCTCCTAACCTACGTCTTATCCATGCCCCGGATTTTTCAAGACCCTGGAGACACCGAAGCCTATCACCATCACCTAGAGAATTGGCTTAGCTATCTGCATCAAAACATCCTCAGTCATCCCAACAGTCCCAGTTGGCAGGCCGTCAACGAAGTCTTTGCCGAACGAGTGAACTGTACCCCCTTATATTTCAGCCAACGCAGTCCCCTACGACTCCAAAAGAAACGGGCCGAACTCCTCGAACAAATCCTCTACCAACAGCGATCGCCCCTCAGTTATAAATTCCCCCCCCGTCCCCCCCGAACCAAAATTCGTCTCGGGGTTCTCGCCAACAACTACAGAAAAAATCCCCAAACCTACTACAACCTAGCCTGTATCAAAGACCTCGATCGCAGTCAATTTGAGATTTACCTCTATAGCCTTCAGATTCACAAAGACACCTACGAAGACTACTGCTGGAATTACGCCGACGAAGTCGTCCCCCTAGGCCATCTAACCCTCTTGCAACGAGTCCACACCATCCGTTCCGACGACCTCGACATTCTACTAATCGGCAGTAACCTCGTCACCCGGTCATCCCCCCTCACCTTCCTCTGTAGCTATCGTCTGGCCCGGCATCAGATCACCAACCTCTCCTGTTTAACCACCACCGGAATGCGGCATATTGATGCTTATATCGCCGGAACCCTCACCGCCAACCATCCCATCGACCATAGCGAAACCCTCCTCACCCTAGAAGGGTCAGGACTCTGTTTCGACCTTCCCCAAGACAAACCCGAATTAACCGTCAAAATCGAGCGATCGCAGTGGAATCTCCCCGAGAATACCACCGTCTTCATCTCGGGGGCCCATTTCCGAACCCTCCACCCCGAGGTTCGCCAAACCTGGGCCCAACTCCTCGCCGAGACTCCCAACAGCATCCTCGTCCTCCATCCCTTCGGCGACGACTGGACGCAACATCCCGAACTAGAAATGCCCTTTTTCCGGCAAATGCAGCAAGTTCTGCAACAGCATCAAGTCGCCTTAAAACGATTTCTTCTCGTCAAATCCCTCCCCAGTTCCAGCGACCTCCACTATCTCCTGCAACAAGCCGACATTTACCTCGACGCCTTCCCCCACTCCCAAGCCAGCAGCATCCTCCATCCCCTACAACTCGGTCTCCCCCTCGTCACCCTAGAGACCCAACAACGCCCTCTCTGTCAAGGGGCCGCCCTTCTCCGAGAACTCGGACTGTCCCACCTCGTCACCCAAACCCCCGAAGCCTACCGACAACTCGCCCAACAACTCGCCCAGAATCCCAACCTCCGACAACAAACCCAACACCAACTCCAAGACAAAATGTCCACCTCCCCCCCCTTCCTAAACACCCAACAATTCGCCCAAAACCTCAGCCACCTCTACCAAACCCTTCTTTAACTCCTCTTCCTCCTCTTCCTCCTCTTCCTCCTCTTCCTCCTCCCCTTCTCTGTGTCCTCTGTGACTCTGTGGTTCTCCCTATTCCCTCAAAACACCACCACCGACCCCCCACTCGCCCGCCTCATCCACTCCGCCAACAACTGCTTCCGTCCCTCCCGCAACCGACTATCAAAATAACTCTCAAACATCGTCCGTACAATCGGCAAATCGTCCTCGGTATACGTTGCCCCCGCCAATCCCGACAAAGTTTCATGAGAGACAAAATAGGTATCGGGTAGAGAGATAACCGGCAAACTCTCATAGCCCAACTCCACCAAAGCCGTCGCCCGATGTTTCCCCCCCTCAATGTAGAACAAAAAATCATCATCCTTCAGCAAAAAATAGCCGCAAATATGAGGATTAGGATAACCATATTTTTCCGGTTGATAGCCCTCAGACTTAATTGAATCTAACACAGTCGTCAAACGTAATTTTTCCCGATTGAGTTTATCGGGACGAAGTGGCCCAAGATGCTGATTTTTATGCTTTTTGCGGTCTTTCACATCCGGGACAAAAACAATACTATAGTGCCAGGGTAACTCCAAAGAATCCCAGGGACGCATATCGAATCCCAACGTCAAAGCTTCCAACGTATTTTGGGGCTGATAATGCCGATAAAACTCATCTAAACTCTCTTCTCTCTCAAAAAAGTTAAGAAACGGATGTTCTCCCTTCACATACCGCCAACCATACCCCCAGACACATCTCTCAATAGGAACATTAAAATAAAAACGATGGGAATCACGAGCGACTGTCAGTAAACCAATATCCTCAAACTCAATTGGCTGTCCTTGCTTATACAGTTTTAGGGGCTTAGAATGAACCATGAAGAGTACTAAAAAATGGATAATCTAGGTATTACATTCAGAATTAGGTTAGCCAAGACCTGAGAAGAAAACTGCGTTTCTGTCGCAAGCTTTCATCAAAATAAGCCTCAAAAATCCGGTAAACCGTTGGTAAAATATCTGGACTATAAACCGTCCCTGCCAATAACTGAAGATGCTGACGTGAAATCAACCGTGGCAATCGTGGCACAAAAATGCTAAACGTCGCCGGTAAACAAGTATAGCCTAACCTCAATAATGCCGCCGCCCGATGTTTTCCTGCGGCTACATAGAAAACAAAATCATCATCATCCACCATAAAGTAGCCACGAATATGCTCATGTTCTCCTTGTCCTCCCTGATAGCCCACCGTTTGAATTGAGGTCATCACCGTTTGCAATCGGGTTTTTTCTAACTCCAGTTTCTCAGGACTAACTGGGACAAAATGTTGTGTACCAATACCCTCAAAAAACGGTTCAATAACCGTCGGTTCAGCCGGTTTAATCGTACAACGCCAAGGAATATAGAGCGAGTCCCAACCGCCATGATTTGGCTCGAATGTCAAGGCTTCTAAAGCACTTTTAGGTTGATAGTGATGGTAAAACGTATCTAAATTATCGGCAGAGTCATAGGCATAATAAAACGGATTTTCATCCCGAGTATACCGCCAACCATAGCCCCAAATACACTTCTCTAGGGGAACATGAAAACAAAAATGATAAGCATCATGAGCGAGGGCTAAAAACCAAACATCCTTAATATCAATTGGATGTCCATCTCGATACAGCAATCGGGAGCGAAAATTAGTTTCTGAACTCATAACTTATCGAAATCATCAATGGGAGTTTTCGGGCGACCACAAGGGTGCGCCCCTACGTGGTTCCCCTGTCTTAACCAGACTCCAACCGCGCCCAACGCAGCCAATCCGACACACAATCTCGGCGACGTTGACGTAAAGACGCATCAAAATAACTCTCAAAAATCCGCTGAACCACCCCTCGCTGATTCGCATCATAGGCAACCCCCGCCAAAAAATCTAGATGCCAGGGAGACACCAGGCGCGGCATTCGTGGCACAATTGACGTAAAGGTGGCTGGCAGGGTTTGCGACCCCAACTCAACCAAAGCCGCCGCTCGATGTTGCCCATTCACCACCAAAAAGCGAAAATCCTGATCATTGACCAAAAAATAACCAAAAATATGTTGGTCAGGAGACGCATAATAACTCGTCATATAGCCCATATTACGAATCGATTGCAGCACCTCCCGCAGCCGAAACTTCTCTAAATTCAGCCGTTCCAAACTCACCGGACCACAGTGAGGCCGACCATGCTCAGGGCCTAACTTATTTTCCCCAGAAAAGGGTTTCGGGTCAACATCAACTCGCCAAGGAGTTTCCAGGGAATCCCAACCCTGAGCCGTCTCATCTAACGTCAATGCTTGCAAGCAATTTTCGGGACGAAAGTGAGTATAAAACTGGTCTAAACTTTCTTCACAACCAAAAAAGGCATTGAGAGGATTTTCTCCCCTAACATAATGCCAGCCATAGCCCCAGATACATTTTTCAACAGGAACTTGAAAGTAATACTGATAGGCATCCCGCGCTGTCGTCAAGAGCTTAACATCATCGAATTCAATAGGTTTTCCCCGCCGATACATCTCCAGATGATGCGAGTCATTCAATATCTCTTGCATCCGGGGATTATCAATGGGATTAAGCATGACAGAAAGTTCGCGAAGTTAGGATTGAGGGTTAGCAAGACAGAGAACAGCCCCCATCTCAGGATCTCTCCAGGGTCATGGAGACAGGATGAAGGTGGGGGCTGAAACTCGTAGATGCACGGAGTGTTCTTAATTAGAACAAGGCAACCTGGTCATCGCCAATGCCTTGCGTCGTGACAAAGTCATTCGCTACTGTGCCGCCAACTTCACCCGTCAAGTTTACACCAGGTAAACGAGCGATGAGTTTCGCGCCACCTTGGACGCCCAGGTAGAGTCCTTGAGCTTCCATATCGAAGAAGAGATGACCCTCTTGGCTAAAGTCAACAGCCGTTAAGTCAGCAGCTGAGGTTGCACCAATAGCGAAGGCTTCATGGAAGTAGCCATCGTTATTGAGTACATTATCAAAATCACCGTAGGTCGTACCACCGTTCACGTCACCAGCACCATCAGCAATCACACCATAGAGCGCACCACGGCTGCGGAATAGTGTAACAGACTCAGATGTGACCGTGAACTCACTGCTGTCGAGGACAATTTTATCCCGGCCCACTTGGAAGTTGTTGAGGGTATCAATCCCCACAGCCCCCGAGAAGACTCCTTTCGTGAAGCTCGTCCCGCTAACCCCAGTGGTACTGGTTCCATTAGCGCCGATGAACTGACCATTGCTGCCCACGAGCAGATTACCGCTACTGAGACCGGTTCCGACATTGATATCGGAGGTTCCACTACTACCAAGGCTCAGGAACTTATCGGATTGGAAGGAACGGAAAGACCGCTGTAGGCTGAACCCAGTTTCAGATCTGGAACGGAAGAGAACCCGGTTGTTGCCCCCCTTGCTCAAGTCAATGAAATCACCATTGCTGATAGAGGAGAAATCCAGAGCAATCCTTGAAGCCGTCGCTCCTTGAATTTGGAAGCCATTGTAGGTATTGCTGGTTTCCTGGAAGCTGACGGACCCCCCGTAGATAACATCATTGCCAATACCAGCGATGATGCGATCGCCAAAGCCTGCCCCCTGCATGACGTTGTTACCACCCGTCACACTGATATTCAGGCTCATGGAAATGGAGCTGCTGAAGGAGAAACTGCTGCTAACTCCAAGGAAGTCGTTTCCGTCGCCACCAGTGATAGAGATAGCCTCTTGTTCAGCTTCAGGATTACCCTCCTCATCAAGCATGGGAGTGAGAGCATCTAGGATGATGCGGTTGTCACCGGATAAGGCGGTGAAACTAGCACCGGAGTAGGCAAGGCTGACATTAACGCTACTAGAGATGCCGCCGACGAGGATTTGACCGCCCCCGAAGACGTTGGTGACGTTGATGCTCGAGGATTCACTTTGGCTGAAGTCGAAGATCCCTCCTTGACCTAGGGTGAGGGCTGTCAGGGTGTTTTTCCCTTGACCCGCTTTACCAGCTTGAATCCTACCGAAGACCGAACCACTGATGTTGAATTCATTTTCACCGCCACCGAAGGTCATGACTCCAGTTTCGGAGACACAGTCAGAACCCGAGAGATTAACAGTGTTGTTGCCATCTCCGGCGGTAACGTTGCCGCTGACCGTACTACCGACATTAATGGTATTGTCACCATCGCCAGCATCGACACTACCCGAGACATTGCCCAGGTCAAAGAAATCATCGCCACTACCGGTTTTGGTAACCCCGGAGGCGTCGTCAGTAATCTGAATGAAGTTGGCGCGATTGCTTTCAATGACCATCCCGCCGGTTTTCAGGGAGATAGAGCGACTTTGCTCACCGGTGAAGAAGAAGTTTCCATCTCCTTGCACCACGTCTTGAGCGCCAACGGTAACAGCAATGTCACTGTTGCCCGCGTTAACACCAATGTAGGTGTTGACACTTGCACCGGAGAGGTCAGCTTGAATGTACTGGTTGGCGGTGAACATGAAGGTGTTGTTGCCACCTGCACCTTCGGGGCCACCGATGAGGGTATCCCCAGGACCACTGTTGCTGGCATCGAGAGTGTCATCTCCAGGGCCACCCATGAGAACGTTTTTGCTCTCTTCCCCTTCTGCCAGTTCAATGTCACCCAATTCAGCGGTGATGGTGTTGCTGCCGGCGTTGCTGCCGGTGGTGAAGTCGTTACCGCCGCGTAGGGTGTTACCGACGCCAATACCAATGATGGTGTTGTTGCCGAAGTCGCTCTTCATGGTGGGGTTATCGCCCCAGAATTCCGAGTCGCTACCGGCCAGCATCAAGGTATCACTCCCTTTGTCGCCGAAAGCTTTGATTTGGGCGGGGAGGGGAAGACCCGCACCGCCGGTTCCGACCAGAAAATCGTTGCCAACGCCACCAAACAGGGAGACCCCAATGCCGACATTGATGCCGATGGCGAGGGTATCGCCTCCAGCGTTACCAAAGAGTTGGTGATTGTTGCCACCAGCGACATAGAGGTAGTCGTCTCCGGCGTCACTGCCGCTAAAGCCGCCTTCCAAGTTAGCGTCACCGATGAGGATGGCCCCATCAACTTGGCTGCCTTGAACTTCGAGGCTGTCTGACCCCTGACCTCCAGCGAGGATGGGGTTATCGGCGGTACTGTCGCTGCCGACGGCGACGTGGTCATCGTCCTGTCCGCCGTAGAGGCTATCGGGACGTTCGATACTGAGGGAGAGAAGACTATCGAGGCCGGTGTTGCCGAAGAGGAAGTTATTTCCTTCGGGGCCGCCAACGATGTAGTCATCGCCGCCACGGCCGGCCATGGTGTCACCACCCACGAAACCGAGGAGGGTGTCATTACCACCACCACCGACGAGGATGTTTTTGCCCCCTTGAGAAATGAGGATATTGTCGCCATCGTCGGGGCTATCTTCCATGTCGCTGCCGCCAAAGAGGGTGGCACCGCTGGCTTGGGCAATGAGGTAGTCACTGCCTTGGTCTCCAAACATTAAACCCTGGCCATTTTCGTTGACCAGGGTATCGTTACCGGGACCGCCGAAGGCAAAGTCGCCAACGCCGCGGCTGCGGATGTAGTCATTTCCTGCGTTACCGAAGAGGGTGCTACCGGGTTCGCTGGCATTCAGGGGACTGAGGATGGTGTCATCCCCTTCTAGCCCGTCAATTACACCGACAGCAGTTCCTTCGAGCAGGTTATCGCCTTCGTCCCCAAGGATAAGGTTGTCGGGATTTTCTAGGATTGTAGTCACAAGGTTTCATCCTTACTAATGTGTGGATGGACGGCCCTGCAAGGACTAAAGGAAGTTTAGACTCATGCTTGCACCACCCAAGATCCCATTAATGTGTTAGAGGACTGGGGAGGGCCTTATCATCCAGTCGTTTTTTCCGGAAATAGAGTTCCCAAGCTGAATATATATCGGCCAATATCCTTTAAGAGGGCAACCACAAGGGATTGCCCCTACGAGAGGGCAACCACAAGGGATTGCCCCTACGAGAGGGCAACCACAAGGGATTGCCCCTACGGTTATTTAATTTCAATTTCAAAGGGCAGGCGCATATATAGGCCTCGGGGATCGTTGTAGGTGGAGATGTCCTTGAGTTGGGTGTCCATTTGCTGACGGAAACTCTCTAGGGGTTCGGGTAAAACGACTTGAGTTGAGGTCCCAAAAAGCTCTTCTAGGAAGCGTTCAGCGAAGGGTCTGACTCGGGGATATTCTTGAATCGTCCATTCTTCACCCAAGTCGGCGGCTTCGGCGGCAACTTCGATCGCCATCTGTAAGCCCCCAACGCGATCAACTAAACCCACACGCTCGGCAGCGACACCAGACCAAATTCGACCTTGGGAGACGTCCTCAACTTCATCCATGGATAAGTCGCGCCAGTTGGAGACTTCGGTTGTAAAACGTTGGTAAATTTGGTTGACAAACCGTTCTAGAAGTGCTAATTCTTCTGGAGTTTTGGCACGAGAAATGGTTTGAGTATTCGCCAGGGGAGAGGTTTGCACGACATCCCAACTGAGACCGACATTTTCACTGAGATCCTCGATGTTAAAGAAGAGGCCAAAGACGCCAATTGAACCGGTAATGGTGTTGGGTTGAGCGATAATTTCATTGGCGGCCATGGAAATCCAATAGCCTCCTGAGGCGGCGACGTTGCCCATGGAGACAATCACCGGCTTTTCTTCTCGCAGCAGTTCGAGTTCTTCTTTGATGACTTCTGAGGCGATCGCACTCCCCCCAGGACTATTAACTCGCAACACAACGGCCCGGACATCGTCATCAAGCCGTAAGTCCCGCAGTTTTTTGGCAAAGCGATCGCCCCCAATTTGACGAATTTCTCCCTCACCATCGACAATGGGCCCCTCTGCATACACTAGGGCAATTTGGCGATCGCTCCCCGGCGCACCTCGTCGCGTTTGAGCGGGATTGAGATGTTCAATATAGGTGGCTAACGTCACCCCCTCAAACGACGTATCGTCTTCGTCAAGGTTACTGAGTTCCCGCAGGCGATCGCGAATCTCGGTATCTTGGGCAATGCGATCGACAAAGCCCTGACTGGCCGCCTCATCTGGCAACAACACCCCCTGAGTATTAGCAATGGTTTGAAACTCCTGGGGACTTAAAGGACGATGTTCACTCACCGTCTCGATAATCTCAGACCATAAATCCGTCAGATAGGCCTGGAGTTGTTCTCGATTTTCATCACTATAGTCACTACGAACAAAGGTTTCCCCGGCTGATTTGTAATCCCCCCGGCGTACGACCTGAATCCCGACTCCCAATTGGTCTAAGGTTCCCGAGATGAAAGGGGTTTCAGCACTTAAGCCATTAAACACCGCCGCCCCCAAAGGAGCCATAGACAGTTCCGTCGCCACAGAGGCCAGATAGTATTCCCGTTCATTCCAATCGCGATCGTGGGCAATAATTGGCTTACCGGTTTCCCGAAATTGCGCTAACGCCTCTCGCACCTCCCGCAAGTTGGCGTAATTAGTCGGCATATCCCCCGAACGCCCTTTAAGATAGATGGCAACAATGCGATCGTCATTACGCGCCTGTTCCAAAGCCTCCAAGACATCCAACAGGGGCAGGGTTTTGTCCGTCGAACCATCCAAGGCCCGTTGTAAGGCTTGTCCGGGGGTAGCTAGGGCGCGGCTATCTTGGATATTCAAGCCCAAATCCAACACCAGAACTGAATCTTCCTTCACTTCAGGGCCGCGAGGGGCTTGTAAGGAGGCGGTAATGAGTAAAATTGCTAACCCTCCAACGCCAATTGCAGAAAAGAGAATCAGTCCAGCGACGGTAGCAACAACATTTTTGAGAAAATCACGCATGACGTTGGCAGTTAGAGTTAAACGGCTGTCCTTAATTTTAGATCTTCCAAGCTATTGCTGCGCTTTAATTCCTCAATGCTGCCATTGCCGGTGCAAAATAAGACGGTGGCTAGTTCGCTGTTGAGTAAGTCCACCAGTTGATTCAAGGTTTCGGGAGAGTCGGCGGCGGCTTTGAGAAAGGGGCTAGCTAAGCCAGCTAAGTCAGCCCCCAGGGCCAGGGTTTTAGCCACATCTAAGCCATTGCGTAAGCCCCCCGAAGCAATGAGGGGAATCTCGGGGGTTTGCGATCGCACCTGCACCAGACAGTCCGCCGTGGGAATGCCCCAATCGGAAAACAGCGCCCCCAAACGACGCTGACGGAGATCTTGGGCCCGTTTTCCTTCCACATTGGCCCAAGACGTCCCCCCCGCACCCGCCACATCAATAGCCTGAACTCCCACCTCAATCAACCGTCGCGCCATCTCCCCAGAAATGCCATTGCCCACTTCTTTGGCAATCACCGGAATCGGAAGCAAGTAGCACAATCTCTCTATTTTGTCAAGCAACCCCTTGAAATTTTGGTCACCTCGACTTTGAACCGCCTCCTGGAGGGGGTTAATATGCAGAATCAAGGCATCGGCTTCGAGCATGGCGATCGCCCGCTGACATTGCTCGACTCCATAGCCATAGTTCAACTGTACCGCCCCGAGATTAGCAAACAGGAGAACATCCGGGGCCTGCGATCGCACATCAAAGGTATGACTGAGATCAGGATTTTCCACCGCCACCCGTTGCGATCCCACCCCCATCGCCAACCCTTGGGCCTGAGCGACTTCTGCCAAGCGTTGGTTAATCCGCTTAGCCCGTTCCGTTCCCCCCGTCATCGAGGAAATCAGCAGGGGAGACTGGAGAGATTTCCCTAAAAACGAGGTGCTTAAGTCAATCTCGGCTAAATCCAGTTCCGGTAAACAGCAATGACGGAAGCGATAGCGTTCTAACCCAGTACGAGTCTCCTGAAAGTCCACATCATCCTCCAGACAAATCCGAAGGTGATCAGCTTTACGGCTTTGGGTTTGTTCAGACTCTGCGGGATTGACAGTCATTGAGATCGCAATTGAGTAACAAAAGGGGTCTAAATTAAGATAACGTATAGATTTGTAACCTCAACCTCTTTTTATCACCACCTCTAACAGCCGATGATTATCATTGACGAAAAAAGCATTGTTAAGGAATATTTCAATACCACGGGTTTCGACCGCTGGCGACGAATTTATGGTAAGGACGAAGTCAATAAAGTCCAACTGGATATCCGCGAAGGACACCAGCAGACCATTGATAAAGTCGTTGCTTGGCTATCCGCCGATGGCAACCTGAGTCAACTGACCATCTGCGATGCGGGGTGTGGTGTAGGGAGTTTGAGTTTGCCCCTAGCCGAAGCCGGGGCAACAGTGTACGGCAGCGACATCTCGGAGATGATGGTGACGGAAGCCCAGGAACGCGCTCAGGCTCAACTGAGTGACAGCTCTCGCGTCAAGTTTGAGACTCGGGATCTCGAAGAAATTTCTGGCAACTTCCACACCGTCATCTGCCTCGATGTCCTCATCCACTATCCCGACGACAAGATGGATGAGATGCTCTCCCACCTCTGTTCGTTAGCGGAATCACGAGTCATTCTAAGTTTTGCCCCCAAAACCCCCTGGCTCACGGTTCTCAAGAAAGTGGGCGAACTTTTCCCCGGACCGAGTAAAACCACTCGCGCCTATCAGCATCGCGAAGCCGATATCCTGGCCATCTTCGCCAAAAACGGCTTCCAACCCGCTCGCACGGAAATGACCAGCACTCGCTTTTATTATTCTCGGTTGTTGGAATTGGTGCGGGGATAGGGGGGGAGAAAGAAACAGGCAGTAGCAGGCAGCAGGGGAACCACAGAGTCACAGAGGACACAGAGGTCGTAGAGGTAGAGGAAAAAGCTTGCCTATTGCCTATTGCCTCTTGCCTAGGGCGCGCCACTTGCGGTACGCCCCTACGTCTTTTCTCTTGCCGTCTTACCCCTGATTCACCCCTTGCAGCGAATTGTGGTAAATCACCTGAGTGGGATAGGCGAACTCGATGCCTTCGGCTTCAAAGCGACGCTTGAGTTCCAGATTGATCTGTTGTTGGGCATCCATGTACTGGGCAAAGTCGCTGCTGTTGACGTTGTAGACCACCTCGTAGTCGAGGCTGAAATCCCCGTAGGCTAGGAAATGGGCGCGATCAAAGGTGATGGTTTCGATGGGGTCGATGATGTCTTGGATGATTTGGGGGATTTTTTCGAGCTGTTCGACGCCGGTTTCGTAGGTAACCCCCAGTTTGAAGACGATCCGACGGGTTTGCATATGTTTGTAATTACGGATGCGAGATCCCGTGAGATCGGTGTTGGAGATGACGAGTCGCTCACCGCTCAAACTCTTCAGACGAGTGGTTTTAATGCCGATGTATTCCACGGTTCCGATGAAGTCACCGACGATGATGAAGTCTCCTAACTCGAAGGGGCGATCGAAGACGATGGAAAAGTAGCTAAAGAGGTCTTGCAGGAGTCCTTGAGAGGCTAGGGCGATCGCAATCCCCCCAATCCCCAAACTGGCAATCATGGCTGAGACATTAAATTGCAGATTGTCCAGCAGGAAAATAAAACCGATCGCCCAAACAACCACCCGAATCGCAGGGACGAGAGAATTGAGGGTGGGCTGGATATTGGGGTTGTTTGCCTTGATCCCATAGAGGATTAAGCCATATTGAATCACGGAGACCACAAAACGGATAGCAATGACTGTGAAGGCGATCGCCCAGATTCCATCTAAGAGTCGCTCCAGAATTGGGTGTAGGTTTAAGCCATTGAGGGCAACATAGAATAGCCCCAAATAAAAGATTGGGATCAAGGCCCGCTCCACAATTTTAATGAGGCTATTATCTAAACTAGCATCCGTTTGCCGTAGCCATTTCTTAATCCTGCCAAGAATGACATTGGCTAGAATCTTGATCACAATCAATCCCAGGATAATAATCCCTAGCGCAATCAGATAGTCTAAAACCTGATTGCCGAGTATTTCTTGTTCGGTGAACTGAGTTAAAACGTCAGGAAATTCTGTTGGCATAAGTTGACCTTCTGTAGATGTTAGCGTTTGTTGACATTGTAATTTTTCCCTCGAATCCGGTTCGGGGGCGATCGCGCGATTGACCCCCTTGACAAAGTCCTCAAATGCTTATCCCGAGAGATTTCGAGGCTTTCAGGACTTGCCACCTCGCCGATCCGGAGGAAGGGTGTTGTACATTGTTAGTACAACATACCGATGGTGTATAATACACTAGACCACACAAAGCGTGCTTGTCACTCAGTAGAAATCTCAGATTATGGATACAACACAGGAACAGAAGCTAGCATCTTATCTCGCAGTCGGCGAGAAGTCTGTTGAGTTTTCTTTGTCCCTATCGCTACGGATGAAGCGATATCTCTCGGGATCTGTTGATCTCCTTTTTGATGTCTTGCACCAAATTGAACGGAATTTAGAAACGCGGTAATCGGTAATTTCCAGGCGCTCCTAGCCCCGTCCTCCGGTCAGGGAAGCTTGGTAGTTAGTCCCGGTTCGTGTCATCGTGTCATTGACCCGTCTGGCTTGGGTGATGCCGGGGTCTATACTAGGCGATCGCGCCTCCTAAACCTCCCACGATTGGGAACGCGATCTAACCATCTTCTCCCCTGTGAGTGCGATCGCCTCTGTGACACCCGTCTGCAACAAACCCAATCCCCCCTCCGGGCCCGAGATCTCCAGTCCGGGTTCTACCCTTAAACCTTTGCCAACAAAAAACCCCCCAGCACTAGACTAGGGGGAGAGATGAACCGGACGTAGCGACGCCAAATTAGGGTGAGAAGACCCTAATGGCCAATCCCCACATAGCGGAAGCCGACGGACTCTAACTGCTGGCGATCGAGGAAGTTGCGACCATCAACCATAATCGGCGGCGTATGCATCAGACTGGCCATCTTGGCATAGTCAAGTTCAGCAAACTGTGTCCAATCCGTCACCAAGACCAACGCATCACAGCCATCCGCGAGGCGTTCCGGGTCGGTCTCCACATAGACCCCAGAGAGTCCCGAGCGTAGGCCCGTTTGCGAGACAATGGGGTCATAGGCCTTGACCTTAGCCCCGAGGCGGTTGAGGTTCTCAATCAAGATTAACGAGGGAGCATCCCGCATATCATCAGTATCCGGCTTAAAGGTTAACCCCAACAAGCCAATGGTTTTCCCCTTGAGAATCTTCAACTCCTGTTGCAGTTTCTCCAACGCCATCAACCGCTGACGTTGGTTGACCTCCACCGCCGACTTCAGCAGTTGAGCATCATAGCCATAATCATCCGCCGTGTGAACCAAGGCTGAGACATCTTTAGGGAAACAAGAGCCACCCCAGCCAATCCCAGCATTTAAGAACTTATTCCCAATGCGAGAGTCGAGGCCAATCCCCTTCGCCACCTGGGTCACATCCGCACCGACGCGATCGCAGATATTCGCCACCTCATTGATAAAACTAATCTTGGTAGCCAGGAACGAGTTAGCGGCGTACTTAATCATCTCCGCCGAACACAAATCCGTCATCACCACCGGGACTGGAGGTAACTCCTTCTCCTCGGCCACCTCACGATTGACAATGGGTGCGTAGAGTTCCTGCATCATCGTCAAGGCGCGATCGCTATTACTTCCCAAGACAATGCGATCGGGGTTGAAGGTATCATAAACCGCCGAGCCTTCCCGTAGAAACTCAGGATTACTGACCACATCAAATTCCACCTCAATATGCTCAACCAGGTCTTCCCCAGTCTTTCCAGACCCCACCAGAGATTTTTCCCGTTCGGCAATTCCATCGAGAACAATAGTCCGTACCCAGTCTCCAGACCCAATGGGAACCGTAGATTTATTGACAATCACCTTATAGCCTTGCTTCAAGTGCGCGCCAATTCCCCGGGCCACCGCCTCCACATAGCGGGTATCACTTTCGCCGGTGGGTAACGGTGGAGTTCCCACGGCAATAAAGAGGATATCCCCATGGTTCACACCCGCCTCTAAATCCGTCGTGAACTCAATCTTGCCATTTTGGATAGCACCGGTCATGATCTCGGACAATCCCGGCTCATAAATCGGCGATCGCCCCGCCTTCATGGTTTTGACCTTTTCCTCGTTGTTATCGACGCAGATCACCTCATGACCCGTATGAGCCAAACAGGCCCCTGTCACCAAACCCACATAGCCTGTACCAATCACACAAACACGCATAGCTGTTTCGTCCTTAAACCTTAAAAAACTGTAAAAAACGCCACTACGACCGAGCGTTAGCAAGCTGTCGTCCACTAGCTTAATCGCAAACTTCAGCTATCCCCAATCTGCGGCTTTCATGTCAACACACCCGGACAGTCCTAATTTACTTCAAGCTCAGGCGATCGCGGAAATCGGCGATCGTTTGTTTAAGTCCTTCTTCAAGTTCAATCGTCGGCGTCCAACCCAACCATTCCTTGGCCCGCGTGATATCCGGCTGACGCTGTTGCGGATCATCCTGGGGAAGTGGCTCAAACTGAATCTCCACATCAGGGTTGATCAGCCTTTGAATGGTCTCGGCCAGTTGCAGAATCGTGTACTCGTTGGGATTGCCGATATTCACCGGCCCAATATGCTCATCATTGTTCATTAACTTCATCATGCCGTCAATGAGGTCCGAGACATAGCAAAAACTGCGAGTTTGCTGGCCATCCCCATACACCGTCAGAGGAATCCCCCGCAGAGCCTGGACAATAAAGTTACTCACCACCCGTCCATCATTTTCCTGCATTCGCGGCCCATAGGTGTTGAAAATCCGCATCACCCGGATATCGACGTTATTTTGACGATGGTAGTCGAAACAGAGGGTTTCAGCGATGCGCTTCCCCTCGTCGTAGCAGGCACGGATCCCAATCGGGTTCACATTCCCCCGATAGGCTTCCGTTTGCGGGTGAACATCGGGGTCTCCATAGACTTCCGAGGTCGAGGCCAACAACATACGGGCATTGATGCGTTTCGCCAGCCCTAACATATGCAATGTCCCCAAGACGCTGGTTTTCACCGTTTTAACGGGATTGTATTGGTAGTGAACCGGGGACGCGGGACAAGCCAGATGATAAATCTGATCCACTTCGACACGGATGGGTTCGGTAATATCGTGGCGAATCACCTCAAAATAAGGGGAATCCATCCATTTGAGGATGTTGTCCTTTCTCCCGGTGAAAAAGTTATCGAGACAGAGGACTTCATGGCCTTGTTCCATCAGGCGATCGACGAGGTGGGAACCCAGGAATCCCGCACCACCGGTAACTAATATTCTCATGAACCACATTGTAGGGAAAACCTGACCTCTACCGTAGCCTGTGATCGCTCAACTGTCTAGTTTCTACCCCGCGAGTTACCGGCAAGAGTCCCTAAGAGGTTGCCAGATTCTCCGGGGGCGATCGCCGGACCTGATAATGCAGAAACACCTCATCTTCCACCCGCTCAACATCCAGCAAGCGCAAACGGGGGGCGCGATCGCGCGCAAAACCCAATCCATCCACCGGCGTCGGGGCCTGACTCCCGCCAAAAATATAAGCACAGACGGTCAACCACAACTCATCCACCAATCCCAAGTCAAACAAGCTCGCAATCAGGGTTCCACCCCCCAACACCGCCAGGCGTTCTATCCCCAATCCTCTCAACTCCCCGAAAGCCATCGAAAAATCTACCCCATCCGTCGAGGTTCCCCCGGTTAAAACCTGTTCAAAACCAGAATGAGTCTGCCAAAACTCAGCCCCCCGAGGGGTGGTGAGTAGCCAGCGGGGAATCGGCTGACGAAAAAAGGGCAAATCCGGGTCAATCTCCCCGGAGGCTGAACAAACAATTTGAACCGGTTGCGGTGGTTTCCCCGCCTCCCTGCGAGCCGTCAGCCACTCCGCAGCCTGAACACGCATCGCCGTCTCCCCAGATCGTAAGGTGGTTCCCCCCATCAACACCCCATCGGCCCCAGCCACCCGTTCTTCCAAATGTTTATAATCGACAGAGGAGCCAAAGGTCACCCCTGAGCGGCTCACATCGGAAATTTTGCCATCGGCGGTCATGGCCAAGATCACAGTTGTGTAAGGACGAGACGTGGGAAGATTGAGCATAACTGAAGATGAATGGTGCATTAGAAGCGAGGCCATCCTGACCCAAGATGAGCCTACCGCAAAAGTTTCCTGGAGCGCCATTTCCTCGCTCCAGCCTGCCTAATGTCCGCATCCCCTCTGGAGAGATTAGAATAATGGCCTCTCAAGTTAAGATTTCTATCCTGCGTAGTTTCAACCAGGGAACTCTACCGTCTCGGTCAGAAGACCCGCTATCCTAGAAGGGGGAATCCCATCGTCTAAAGCTCAGGTGTCATATCATCTTCCCAGGGTTGAAAAGAGTCCATTCTTCAATATCCTCTGGGTCGGCATCTTTCCTCCACGGTCTCAGCCTCGCATTTCCCTGTACTTTGCCCCTGCTCCCCCCTGTCGTTATGCGTCAATTGATGCGTCAACTTAAAGGTCGTCGCTTACCCATCGCCGCCAAACTGACGGCGACGATCGCCCTGTCGGCGGTCATCACCGTCAGTGGTGTGACCCTGCTGTCACTTCATCGCAAACGACAGGTTTACCAAGAAGAACTCGAAAGCCAAGCCACCCTAGTTCTCAATAGGGTCTCCCGTTTGGCTACGGCTCCCCTGGCGGCCGGGACAGAGGAGCAGCTCGAAGAACTACGGCAGATGCTGAGAGTTTTGGCCATTGAAGATGGCCTCATGACCGTCGCCATTTACGACGAAGATGGTCAATTGCTCTTAACCTTAACCCCAGAAGAGGTGGCCAATGGCGAGACTGAATTTGGCTCGGCGATTCTAGCCAGTGGAACCCCCATCTTTGACTGGGAGCGCGATCGCCTCCGTTCTGGACAAACCATCGCCTCAGGAGCCGAAACCGTCGGAGCCATCCAGCTAGACTTCCCCATTGGTAGTTTTCGCCAACAACTGAACAATACACGCAACAGTGCCATTTTAATCGGGGTGTTGTTTACCGCCGCCGGTATGGCGGTGGCCCTATGGGTGGGCCGTTCCCTGGGCCGTCCCCTCCATGAGCTGGCTGAGGCCACTCAGTGGGTTGCAGAAGGGGAGTTCGATCGCGCTATGGCCGATGACAGTGCTATCCAACAGTATCGCAATCGTCCTGATGAAATTGGCGGTTTGGCTCTGGCTTTTGCCCGCATGACCTCACAAATTCGCGATATGGTGCTGTATCTTGAACAGCGGGCCGACCAAGTCCAAAAAAGTGAACTTAAAAATCAAGCCCTTCTCGAAGCCATCCCGGATACCATGTTTCGTCTACGCACCGATGGAACCTATTTGGATGTGCAAGCGGATAAGGATCAACCTCTCCTATTGTCTCGCAGTGGGTTTCTCGGCAAAAGTCTCTACGAAGTTTTACCCACAGACGTAGCTGACCAAACGCTCCATTATGCTGAGTTAGCTCGTCAGTCGCGAGAGGTACAAATTTTTGAATATGCTCTCGATATTCCCAATCGCAAAACCGGAGAGGTGCGACTGCATAATTTTGAGGCTCGGATTGTTACCAGTGGGGAAGAGGAAGTCCTGGCCATTGTCCGAGATATTACGGAGCGCAAACGCTACGAAGCGGCTATTGAAGCGGAGCGACAACAACTGCGGCAAATTGTTACCCAAGCTCCGGTCGCGATGGCCATGATGGACAGTGAGATGTGCTATCTCGCCTATAGTAATACCTGGCTGAGCGATTTTAATCTTGATAAACAGTCCCTACTGGGTAAATGCCATTATGAGGTCTTTTCAGACTTGCCGGAACGCTGGCGAGTGTTGTATGACCGGGCGTTACAGGGTGAAATTGTGAGTACTCCTGAGGATATTTGGGAACGGGATAATGGGGTGCAACTGTATTTGCGCTGGGCCATTCATCCCTGGTACACCTCAGATGGCCATGTGGGTGGGGTCGTCATTGCTAGTACGCAAATTAATGAACTGGTCCAGGCTCGGGAAGCTGCCTTAGAAACGGCTCGCTTAAAGTCTGATTTCTTAGCCAATATGAGTCACGAAATTCGCACCCCAATGAACGGGGTTTTGGGAATGACGGACTTGTTAATGACCACTGATTTG
This sequence comes from Phormidium sp. PBR-2020, assembly GCA_020386575.1. Taxonomy (GTDB): domain Bacteria; phylum Cyanobacteriota; class Cyanobacteriia; order Cyanobacteriales; family Geitlerinemataceae; genus Sodalinema. The sequence goes on from CP075902.1 coordinate 4,742,210, forward strand.
GATGAGGAACAATTAGAATTTACGGAGGCGTTACGAACCAGTGGTGAGCATCTTTTAAATCTTATCAATGATATTTTAGATTTCTCAAAACTAGAGGCAGAAAAACTACGATTAGACCGCCATCCCTTTGAATTAAGAGCCTGTTTAAATGATGTTTTAAATCTATTTTTAATGCAGTCTAAAGAGAAAAAATTATCTCTGAAACTGCATATTAGCCCCAATCTACCGGATCATCTCTCAGGTGATTCCCGTCGCCTGCGACAAGTGTTAATGAATTTAGTGGGCAATGCTATTAAGTTCACCGATCGCGGCTCCGTCGCCATTGGCGTTAGAGGAATTGGCTCTAAACAAGGGGTTCTTGGCGATCCCGGAGCAGAGGACGGCATCTGTGAAACCATCCTAACCCTGCAATTTGCGGTACGGGATACGGGGATCGGCATTGCTGACGGCGATCGCAAATACCTATTTCAGGCCTTTTCTCAGGTGGACGCATCCAGTACCCGTCGCTATGGGGGAACGGGTTTGGGGTTAGCCATCTGTCGCCAGTTAGTGCAGAAAATGGGGGGACAAATTTGGGTAGAAAGCGAACCCAACCAAGGGTCAACCTTTGTCTTTACGGCTCAGTTTGTTGAGTTACCCACTCCCACCGTTGAACCCAGTCCAGCCGAAGAGTCCCCGGCGGAGGCGACTGAAACGAGTGAGTCCCCCGCTACGGCGACGTCCGCCCCGGATGCCCTCGGTTCCCCAACGTCAGACTCCTCTACCGTTCCCTCCGCCTCCCCCTCGGAAGAACCCTCGGCAGCTAAGCCAGCCGAGGGGACCGCCGCTTCAGTCGTGGGTAAAGTCTTAGTGGTGGAAGATACCCACATTAACCAAAAAGTGGTGATGAACCAGCTCAAGTTACTCGGGTACAAGGCAGCCTGTGTTAATAATGGCCAAGAAGCCTTAGACCAGCTTCAGCAAGAGTCGTTCGATATGGTGTTGATGGACTGTCAAATGCCGGTACTCGATGGATACCGGGCAACCCAACGCTTACGATTGCGTGAGGGAGACAGCGATCGCCATACGGTTATTGTTGGGTTAACGGCTCACGCGATGCAAGGCGATCGCGAAAAGTGTCTAGATGCGGGGATGGATGATTATCTGGCCAAACCCGTCACGATGGAAAAACTTAAATCTGTTTTGGAACATTGGATGTCAAGAATCGAGTCATCAACCTCAAATCGATCATCTGTGCTCTCTCAGAATGGAGCCAGTCCTAACTCTAACCTTTCAACATCAGCGTCTATGGCAGACTCTACTCCTGCAAAGTCCGACATTTACATTGACTGGGATCGTCTTCATGAGGTTTCCGGGGATGATCTCGAATTTGAATTAGAACTCCTTGATTCGTTTATGGAATCGGCCCGAGAGTATGTGACGGATGCGAAAATAGCGATTAAGGAGGGGGATTTAGAAACCTTTTCACGGCTGACTCATCAGATTAAGGGAGCCAGTGGTAACGTTGGGATTCCCTCAATGATGAAGTTAGCGGGAACCCTCAATCAACAGGTGAAACATAAAACAGCCACCCCCGAGATCCTTGAAGAGGCGGCTCAGGGGTTAGAACGCCTTGATCTGATGTTGGATCAGGTGGTGGCCGTCATGGCGCAGCAGTCTCAACAACTCGAAGCTTGAGTGGATGCGTTCTCGACTCAGGTTGCAAATAACTCAGGCGCACGCTCTTTCAGCGCCTCGTTGAGTTCAGGGAGGCGATCGCGCATCTGAAAATACCACTTGGCCCGATCCTGAGCATGATGTTCGAGGAGACGGTTTTGAGCAACCCACTGATAGGCGGCTTGTCCAAGCTGTTGTCGTAGGCTAGGACTGATGAGCAGTTCCCGGAATTTGACTCCGAAGTCTTCTACAGAGCGGTACAGTAAGCCGGTTTTGCCATCTTGGAGACTGCGCTCATAGACCGTGGGACTCGCCAGCACAGCCACCCCCTGGCCCGCACATTCGACAAATTTGAGGTCAGACTTCATTGTATTAAAACGAGTCGGTTCTAGGGGCAGCAGGGCGACGGTACTCGAACGAATCACCTGCTGATAACTGGCATAGGCACAGAAGGGAGAAAAGGCTTTGTGAGGGGTGTTTAGGGCCTCGAAGAATTGGCGATCATGGAGAACTTTAACGGAGACGCGATCGCCGAGTTCATCCAAAACTTGGTTAATGGTCTGAATCAGAGGTTTCCAGTCATCTTCTCGGTTTAGGGCCCCAAAAAAGACGGTGGCGGTCTCATAGTCGCTTTGGGGGCGAGGTTTAGGGAGTTTGGCTAACTGATTGGGGAAGACTTTTACGTAGGGGTTATATTGCCGCAAAAACTCCGCCAGTGGCTCGGTGGAGGTTTGCACACAGTGACAACTGCGATAGGAGAAGAAACCATTATCAGAAGGGGTTTCCCAGCGTAAGGGGTCATCATCGATTTCTGAGACAATCAGATAGTCCCGCTGGAGTAAGTTTTTCTGTTGTGCGAGGGCGGTTTCAGGTTTGAGGAGGGCCCGTTGCCAGATAAATACTTTTTCCTCATCCGCTTCGGCTAAGCTGAGGGTGGCACTTTGCACAGAGGAGACGGCCCGAACTCCCGTAATGCGGTTGCTGAATTGGTCCGGTTCTAAAATACGGATGCGATCGCAGGCTAACGGCGCCATCATCAGGGTTTGGATAAACAGCCGCCGTTGGGTTTTCACCCCGGTGAGGATGTATTGATGGGTTTCCGTCAGTAGTTTGAAGCGATTGGGGTCAACCTTGAGATGTTGGGCCAGGGGTTCAAGCTTCGGGTAGAAGGCCTCAAATTCCTTGGGGTTATGGGCCAGAATGCGGCTAATCCCTTGGACGACTAACCCAGCGCCCGTCAACAGCTTCTGCATACTGTCCAGGGTAAAGAAGCGCAAATGGGTGCGATCGAGCAGTCCTTCATCCTGATAGTCCCATTTTCCTTGAATGAGATCCCGCAGAATCGTCCAATGCTGGATATTGGGAATCGAGGCTAAGACATAGCCCCCCGGTTTGAGCCAGGAGACATGGTGGTTGAGAATAGTCCAGGGATCTTGTAGATGTTCTAAGACATCGCCATAGATGAGGGCATCACAGCTTTGAGGCGCGATTCCCAGTTGGCTCTCATCGGAGTCTTCCACATTGAAACAGAAGGCGCGATCGAGGCGCTCCTGAGCAATGGTGACCGCCTCGGGATTTAGCTCTAGGCCAATGTATTCACTGTTAGGATTGTTCTTTTTATAAGCAGCTCCTAGGGCCCCGGTCCCACATCCGACCTCGACGATGCGGCCGAGGTTTTTGGGGATACTCTCCAGCAGTTGATGGTTGATGCGATCGTAGTAAGCGGGAACCGTCATAAGTGTTAGATGTAAGTGTTAGAGAACAGTCAAGAAAACCCTCAACGAGACCCCCAAGAGACCCTGAGAGAGAGGACGGGCCCTGGGATACCCATCTTAGGGGACAGCGAGAGAAAGCCAAACCTGGGCCATGACCAAGCCAGCGGCCAGGAGTAACAGGACAGCGAGGGCGATCGCATCCGGTGCTTGAATCGGTGCAGCCACCTGCTGTGTGGTTCTCTGGCCATAGCCTCGCAGACGCATGGCCTGATACACCTGTTCCGACTGCTCATAACTAGTCACCAGGAGGGTTCCCGTTAAAGCCGCCAGCACCCGCAGGGTTCGCCAACTCAACTCTGTGGGGTTGAAGCCTCGCAGTCTCATCGCGGTTTGCACCTGTCGTAGGCGATCGAGGAGATCATAGAGGTAGCGGTAGAATAACAGCATCATATCGGTGATTAAACTAGGAACCCCGAGCGATCGCATGGCCCGTAGGGTTGTCGCCAGAGGACTGGTCCCAAACAGCACTAAGGTTAGGGTCACAATACAGAGGAATCGCACCACAATCGGTATCGCGGCTAAGATTCCCTCCCACCGAACCTGAAGCCATCCCAAGTCTAGCAACACGGTTTCTCCTGTGGTCAAGGGCAGTAAGACAACGGCTCCCAGCAAAAAATAGCCAGGATAATGCAGTCGCTGACGTAAATAAGATCCAGGTAATCGGGAGAGTTTATAGAGAACTCCCGTCATCAGCAACATCACCGGCAAAAGTTGCAGCACATCCACAGCAGAAAAGGCAAAAATTAGGGCCATTAGCCCAATAAATTTACAGCGGGGTTCCCAACGATGAATCGGAGAGCCTAGACCCGCATAGGTATCGAGTCCATGTTGCATCAGTAACCGCCATGGATGATGGATAATTTAGAGCTAGGATCATGACCGTTTAACGTGTTCTTCATCTTTGCCATTGTCTCGTAGATGCAAGGTCAACTCAATTTTTGTTTTAATAAATGGTGAGTATTTTTAGCCTAAAATCCCTCAATCAAACTTGGTTTAACCTGACGCAAAAATGAAACCAAAATCGAAGTAAATACTCCTTCGATAAAAATCAGAGGGATTTGTGACACCATTAAAACAAAAGTAGCAGACCGTTCCAAATCTGCATCAAAATCAGCAGGAATTGTAGTAACGATTAAGCCAAAGAAAATCAACGTGGACAAGGCCACAGCTAAGGCTCCAGCGGCAAAAGCAAAAACTCCTAAGCGACGTGGCGTGTCCTCCCCAAACGAGAGACGCAGTTTAAAGAGATAGCCTGATAGGAGAGCGGGGAAGCCCAACATGGCAGCATTGACTCCCAGGGTACTCATGCCGCCATGTTGAAACATGACCGCCTGAAAAAATAGGCCCACCACAATTGCCGGAAATGCGTAATATCCTAACAGCACTCCCAGCATACCATTTAATAAAAGATGAACACTCGATGGAGGAATAGGAATATTGATTAAAGACCCCACAAAAAACGCTGCGGTGAGTAATGAAGTTTTGGGAATATGTTCTTGCGGATCTTCATAGGTCTTGCTGATTTTTCGTAGGGAAAACCAAAGCCCACCCCCCGTCAAGGCGTAGCCCAATAGGGACACGGGAGCCGGAAGAAATCCATCTGCAATGTGCATAAGTAACCTAGGACTCCGACGACGATTTGCGACGACGACTAAAAAACAGAGCCGTGCCAACACAGCCCCAAATTATAGAGCCACCGGTTAAGAGCCGTTGGGGCAGTGAGATATCCGCTGACCCGGCAAATAGGGAGGAATCAGATGAATTTTCCGTGGAGGCATCTGCCCGAGTCCCCGAGTCATCTAGGTTAATGGTAATCATATCTCCATGTCCAGCTTGGCGGACGGTCACCGTCCAATTTCCCGACTCCTCAGCCTGAGGACGAAACTCATAGCGTCCGGCATCATCGGTGGTTCCCCTCATCCAAGGCTCTCGGGCATCGTCAGGAGAGTAGATCAAAATTTGAGCATTCGCCATTGGCTCACCATTATCATAGGTTGCCGTGACGGAGATGGTGGACTCTATCTCATATCTCAGTTGAGCCGCATGGGCGAGGGCAGTTTCTGTCACGCCGATGACTCCGAGTCCGACAATAGGAATAATCAGGGTCCAGTTGAGGGATTTCATAAGCACAACCCATAAGGGGGGACAGCAAAAAACGGCATCTTGCTCTTTATTGTGTCGCAAGATGCCGCCGGATGCAGCGTTGAGTTGATCGAGTTGAGAACAAACCCTGGAGCCTAGCTACAGAAGGCTAGGCCCTGAGGAGTTGTCAGAGGTTAGGCACTGGTGCCGAGGAGATAGTCCGCATCGGGGACTTCGTACATGGCTTCCTCGACTTCTTCGATGTTGCTGGTTCCCATCACAACACCTAAGTAGGCGCCGCTGTCGAGGCGAATCACCACATCGCTGACGCCGTCACCGTTGACATCTTCGACCTCTAAGGCAATGGAGGACATGGTAGAACCGGCGATCGCAATGCCATCACCCGGTTTGAAGTCCATGATGAAGTCAGCGGCTTCAGCACCGGTGAGTTCAAGGGTGGTTTCAGCCCGCAGGACAAACTGGTTCGTGCCGCCGCCACCGATGAGGGTATCCGATCCCATATCACCGGAGAGAACGTCATCGCCGTCACCACCGATGAGGAGGTCATCCCCTTGACCGCCATAGAGGACGTTGTTGCCGCTGCCACCCATGATGGTGTCATTACCGGAGTTACCAGCGAGAACATCGTCGCCGTCGCCACCCATGACCACATCGTCATCATCACCACCGGCGAGGAGGTTGTTACCATCTTCGCCCGAGAGGGTGTCTGCACCGTCAGCACCGGCAATGATGTCATTGTCAACGGTTCCGACGATTTCATCATCACCGTCACTACCGACCACAGCTTGGTTACCGATGTTGAGGGTGTTGAGTTCAGTGACCCCCGTAATTTCAGTGATTTGGAAGAAGCTTTCGCTTTGGAACTTGATGCTGGCAGAGGTGGTAATGCCCCAAACCACGCTCAGGCGAGTTTCGCTCCTGATGATGACCGAACCGGCGATCGCCCCTTCTCCGCTTCCATCACCACCGATGACAACACCACCGGCGTCGAGGATTTCCTCAGCGTCCTCGGTGGGCATCGGATCGAAGGCTTCGGCGGTCACATCATCGAGTTCAACGATGGACCCATAGAGGTTGGCGATTTCAAAGCTCTGTTCGGGGGAATCAAAGCCCGAGGTCATAGTCTCACCGCCATCGGTGGAGAAGCCATCGAGAGCGACGGTGTAGGTCGAGCCGTTGAAGGCAAAGCTTTGAGGGGTCAGGCCACCGGTCGAGAAGCGCAGGCGATCGCCGTCTTCAACGGGATCTCCGGTGACGTTGGGGGTGTTGAGGATGTTGAAGAGGAAGTCAAAGGAATTGAGTTCCTCAACCCCTTTAATGTCTAGGTCGAGACTAAAGCCAAAGTCCCCATCAAAGTTATTGAAGGTAGACCCGTTCTGGTAGAACAGTTGCCCAAGTTTGAACTGGCTGTTGACTTCAGTACCAAAGTCCGAACCATCAAACTGAACCAGGTTATCGACGCTACCTTCTGCCGGAACACCCCATTGGAAACGGTTGTTGGTGCCACCGTTTTCACTGGTGATGTTGACCACAGCATCGGGAGTATCTTCGACGGGATCGGAGAAGCTACCAGAGGAGGTTCCGATGAGAACGTTCTCGTTTTCACATTCGCAGTCGGAGACGGCATCGCCACCGTCATCACCGACCATGTCGTCATCACCATTACCGTCGCCGACGAGATCGTCATCGAGATCATCATCGTCACTGACATCACTGCCCGAGCCTAAGTCGGAGGGGGCAGAACCCGCTAGTTTACGAGTTTGGGTCCTAACACCGAAGTTTTCGCCTGCAAACATATCCAGGCTCAGGCTTTCGGACTCATGGGTGATGAGGAAGGTGGCTGATTCACCACCACTGATAGCGACCCCAGCATCAAACGCACGGGGGGCAATGGAACTGCCGCCACCAGCGTTGTTGACGCTTCCGGCATTAAACCTTGCGTTTGAGACGTTGTCTCCGCTAACAGACAGTCCTGAGAGTAGACTATTATCCTTGACGTTGAAGAAGAAGCCACGCATTCCTGTGGGCCGACCGGCGCCAGGACCTGTGTCCTCGCTGACAACAGTGACTTCAATCCCTTCACTGGTTTGCTTGAGGGTAATTTCAGCGGTGGCAGTTCCAGAGGGCCCTGTGAAGTTAGTGAGGCTAAATGAGGCGCCGCTATCACCACTGAGGTCATCGCCATTCATGCCCCCTTCAACGATGTCATCGACATCATCATCGCCGTTGAGATCTCCGTTGACTACATCATCACCGGTATCGTCAGCATCGTCAGCCTCATCGCTGGCCTCGTCGTCAGCGTCGTCGTTGAGGTCATCGTCAGCGTCGTCGTCGAGGTCGTCAGCGTCGTCGTCGAGGTCATCGTCGAGATCGTCATCGACATCATCGACGTCACCACCGTTGATTAGCTCATCATCTTCGTCATCGACACTGGTTGTTGTGACCTGATCCTCTTCTTCAGTAGTCTCAGTGTCATTCATCATCATCTCTTCATCCATGTCTAGGTTCCTCTCAAATGTTGGGTACTTGGTTCAGCGACACACCCGCAGCGAGGTGATCAACTGGCTCGCTGTTAAGACTTAATTCACTAGATGGGCTGCCTTTCAAGAAAGTTCCCGAGATTGTAGAAAATTTCTCAAAACCCAGTTTTTTAGATGGCTTTCTGGTGCCAAAGTCTCGCTGTCAGGGTCTGACGGCATTTAGCTTTTATTTATTCCGTCTGACTGGCTTTTCTAGCTTTACCAACTTTTCATACGGCGGAAAGGGTAAAACTACGGAAATCTGTCAGACTTGAGAAATTTCAGTAGAAATACGGTGAAAACAGACGTATTTTTACTGACTTGTTCTCCGGTAAGAGACGCACTGGCCCTTAAATAGGTTTCCCAAATTCTTGACTTTTTCTTCAGTTCCTCGGAAATGCCCTGAAAACGCTTGAATGATAGGGGTTATGCCGAATCTCTAAGTCGCAAAAAATACGGCAGGGTGATCGCCCTGCCGATTCGAGAGGTCTTGCATTGAGATCCTCAAGATCCCCGAATTGCCCGTTTAATTACTCATCAGAGCTTCAAAACAGTGACCTTCGCCGACATGGCCCAAAGCAGGGAGAATCTGGGTGAGTTTCTCGCGATCCTCTGGGGACAATTGGGCCATCAGGGTTTCTGATGTTACCTCAACTGTGCCATTTTCCGCCAAGGCGGCGATCGGCTCAAAGCCCAAAGCCTCTTGGTTCAACTGGGAGTCAGCGGGACGCTCGCCATTCCCGAAGAGGTGATCAATATGGAAGGTGGCTTCTAGATCCGCCGTGGCACCGTCATCCAAAATTCCTTTGCGTTCATCGCCAACAAACTCACCACAGGCAAAGGCCAGAGGTTGATCAAAGGCAATGGAAAATTCAATCGTCTCGCCATCCCGTTCAGCGGTTCCCTTCAGGAGCATGACATAGCCTTCGGCGGGGCCGTCAGGAGCCGGAGGCATCGTCCAGGAGAGAGCATTGTAATGTCCAGACTCGGCCTCGGCTTCTCCCAAGAAGATGGGGCCATCCCCCTCGGCTAAATCAACAGTGGTTGATTCCACTAGAATCAGGGACTTGGTGGCCGGGATTTCAGGGCCATCTGCTTGGTACGGTGGATCAGTTTGATAGGCGGTGACATCGCTCAGATGCACATAAAGATGATCAAAGGTCAGGTTCCAGCCTTCTTTACTGGTAATTCCCTCCCGGGCATAGTCTTCACCCTCGGCATGAACCGTCAGGGTTCCGCTTCCTTCCCCCGGGGTTACGGCTGTGGTCTCAAGATCCGTCTCGGTGGCGACATCAGAACAACCGATTAACAGGAGACTACTGAGGGCCAGGGCACTCAGTTTGGCTTGCTGGGATTTAGAGATGATTTTCACAGGTTATATCCTTGTAGAGGTCTGCTAAGGTTACGTTTTGTTAAGGTTGCAGCCAGTCTAACACCAAGGTCTGTGATTGAGTCAGTCTCCCGATTATTTTAAGGTTTTGTCATATCAGAATGGACATTCAAGAAAAAATAAAAAGCAGGCTCAAAGAGACTTCTGTTTTTATTTTGTGTCCTAATCTGTCTAACATTGCTGTCTTTGATTTTGTCCCATCTGCCCTAGCTCAAGCCATGACTCTAGGACAGTAACGTTGTGATTTTCGGCAATAGCGTCTGCCAAAGTCCGAGATCCTCTGAGGACTCGGGGGGGCCGAGAAAGCGGAATACAAATAGAAGCATGAGAGTAAACACCATGGCTCGAATCAGGCGAGAACCGGAGCTGAGGCGATCTGTATCAAGCATGGCGAAACTCCTCTCCACTAGCAGGTGGCTAAAACAATTGGGTAGCCGTAAGTGACTTCAGCTCTAGCATGGAGCAAATTTTTTGACTTAGGAGTGTCGAGAATCACAACTCGATGTGATTTTACAAAAAATCAAGGAGATGGCTGATCAAGTCTTGGGGCGATCGCCCACAATCGAGAACGATCGCCCCCTGAGGTTCTTCGAGGGCCGCAAACTGACTGGCCAAGAGCTGGGCGGGCATAAAGTGGTCTGAGCGTGTCTCAAGCCGTTGGCGCAACAGCTCAAACTCCCCTCGCAGATATACCCAGCGGAACGGCCCTTGATTCCCCATTAAGCGATCTCGATAGGCTTGTTTGAGGGCAGAACAGGCCACAACCACACCAGTTCCCGACTCGCGCCGAGCTTGAGCGATCGCCTCGCGGAGTCGTTGCAACCAGGGGAGGCGATCGTCATCCTCCAGGGGAATCCCCCGAGCCATTTTCTCCACATTGGCGGCGGGATGAAACGTATCGCCCTCCAAAAACTGCCAGCCTAACCGTTGGGCTAATCCCCGCGCGACGGTTGTTTTCCCACAACCGGATACCCCCATCACCACCACCACCGGTGCAGGCTTAGACATCCCCGGAGTCTTCCTCACCCTTCCCGAAGCCGCTTCCGTTGCACATCAAAGCGGTAGATGATATTGCCCTCGCTCGTCACATCAAACGCACCATCATAGTCTTTCGCACAGCCATCGAGAAACGCCTTCGCCTCCCGGCCCGATAACTGAGTTGCCATAGAAAACTCTAACGGGGTGATGCCTCCATCCCCCTCAACAATCATACGAAAGAAGGTCTGTTGCAGTTGGTCCGCCTGGGCTTGTTGGGCTTGCAGTTGTTCCTGTTTCGACTGCTGAGCCACGTTCCAGAAGAGCCAACTGGCGATCGCCGTCGGAGGCAATCCCACCAGCGTTAAGAGAATCAGAGCTAACTCTCGTTCCCACAGGCCTACCCCCGTCAGGTGAAAAGCAGACCAAAGCACCACGGGAACCCCACCAGTCATCAGGATTCCGGCGATGGTTTTTTTAACAAGTTTGAGGGAAGATTTAGGGCGATTGGCAATCATAATCGGTCGCTAGAGGAGGCATTGGCGCGCGGCGGTCAAGGACGAGACCCAACTATCTCTAGCATAAAGCCAAACTTCGCCGGTCTGCGCCGGCCATGAGGTCGAGCAAACCGAAACGTTCGGGCGTAAAACCGAAACCCCGAGTTGAGTGGAGAGGTTGAGGGAAATGGGCGATGATGCTTATGGATAACCTTCAATTGCGATACTTCTCATATTCAGCCCGTCGCAGCCGTTGTTGAACATCTTCGAGCATCTTGCGGTTTGCCGCCATCACATCGGCCATCGCCCCAAACATCCACAACTGGAAGCCAATCAGAATCAGAATGGTAGCCAAGATTAAACTAGGAGTTCGGGCCCGCGTCGGATCTCCCATAAACAAGATGAACCAGCGCAGACAGAGTAGCACCCCCAGCCCTAGGGGAACCGTCCCCAGCAAAGCAAAAAATCGCAAGGGCCGATAGGTCATGAAAATGCGAACAATCGTGAAAATCGACCGTTGGATATAGGCAGGAATGCTTTTAACTAGCCGTGATGGACGGAGATAGCCATTGGTACGGATGGGAACCGAGGTAATAGCGATCCCTTCCTGTCCGGCTTGGATAATCGTTTCTAGGGTATAGGTATATTCATTAAAGACATTGAGACAAATCGCAGCGTCACGGCTATAGGCCCGGAAGCCACTGGGGGCATCGGGAACCCGAGTGTTACTCGCTAAACGCACCACCCAACTGCCGAGGCGTTGTAAGAGTTTCTTGGTGGGGGAGAAATGCCGAATCTCTTCAATGGGACGGGCCCCAATGACCATCTCCGCTTCATGGCGCAGGATGGGTTCGATGAGCTTGGGGATATCATCGGCACAGTATTGATTATCAGCGTCAGTGTTGACAATAATATCGGCGCCCGCCTTGAGAGAGGCATCAATCCCCGCCATAAAGGCTTTGGCGAGACCATGATTACAATCAAAATTCACCACATGATCCACCCCACAGGCTTTGGCCACCTCAACGGTCTGATCGATACTGCCATCATTAATGATCAGCCATTCTATAGAATCGATGCCGGGAATCTCCCGAGGTAAGGCCGACAGAGTCACGCCTAGGGTGGCTTCCTCGTTGTAGCAAGGAATCTGAATAATGAGTTTTGTCATAGCCCAGTCAACCCTGGCTTGGGTGAAGTCTTGATGGCCAATGATAGCCGCAGATTTTTCCCTTGCCTATAGGCGCTTGAGGGGGGTTAGCCTTCAAATAAGCTGACATCTGGGGAGTTAACCCGAGCATAGGGACTCAAAGCGGCAAAAATTTGTTGACCATAACTACGATAGATGGCCCGTACATCCAATAAAACAACCGTTCCTTGGACTTCTCGAATTGGGGCGATCGCCCGTTGTAGGTCGCTTAGGGCCGTTGGCAGCAGATAGAGACGAAACCAATCCTGTCGTTGCTGTTTGTAATGGGCTACCTGGGCGCTCACGTGAGGATCTTCGAGAGAGGGAAAAGGGAGCGTAGCGATCGCCAGGAGTTTGCTGGCGGGCAATTCTCCCTGATGCTCTCGCCAAAACGACCAACCGCTAATGAGAATGCCATTTTCAGGTAACTCGGACTGTTGAACCCGCACCCGAGAGCCAAAATCGGCGGCCAGTTGAGCGGCAACGATCGCCCGTAGGGGAACATCCCCGACAATGATGGTAATAATTCCCGGTGCAGTTTCGGCAGAACTGCCAATGCGAATCAGATCATGGAGTTCTCGCAACAGGGCAGGTTTATATTCGGGGGTATTGGGTAACGGGAGCCGTTCGGGGGCGTAGAGATGGAGAGGGTGGCGAACGGGACTGAATTTGACACAGGTCATATCTCCTAAGCCTAATCGTTCCCGAAAGGTGGCGGCATCCCGTTCCAAATCCAGCGCACCCCCCACCCAAACCATCGGCTGACGTTGCCAGAGGGGGGCTAGACATTTAGCCAGATCTACCGGGGAATGGTAGAGCCACAGTTGTCCCTGGTGGCGATTGAGTTTAGCCCAAACTCCCCCAGGGTGCGATCGCCAGGATTCCCAAAAGCTACGCCAAGCCGGAGGCATTCCTGCATCGGGGTACAGCTTAGCTAAGGCGGCCTGTTCCCTCTGATCAATGAGATGGGACTGATAGGGATTATCGGGCCGTTCCAGACTCCCCCGCACCAGTGCCACTTGCACATCGCGAATCTGTGGCCCCTGTTCAGGAGAGGCCGCAATCCAATCCACCCAGTCTTGAGGTGAAATCGCCACCGTCAGACTCTGCTGAGTCCAGCGTTCCCAATCATCGGCCCCATCAATGAGAGTGGGGACTCCATCTCGGAATCCCTCTCCTCCCGCAAGGCGATCGCCCAACCAAGCCTCGGGAGAGGTCAGCAACAACCCCTCAAAACCGGCTTCGAGGCGATCGCCCTCCTGAACTGGTTTATTGGAGCCTAACCAGGCCTGCAAGTCTGGGATATCTCGCTCTTGCAACTGTCGTCGCACCTGAGTCGAACCAATCAGAACCACCGCTGTCGGCGACATCAAAATGGGCATGAGGTAACTGAGGGCATAGCGTTGCGACGACGTGGGAAAGACTCCCGTCTGAATCAAGGCATCGCGCCCCAACCGCAAGGCCCGTGCCACCAGCCGGGCCATCGTTAAATGATGGGGCCAGCGATCGCCCCCAGAGACCCGCAAAAAATCTCGTAATGCACCGTGAACTTCTGCTTCAATCACAGCCTCGCCTATCACGTAAACCTCTTGGGAGCGTGGAAGCCCCGTGTCTTTAGACCGGGGAGGAAACGGGACCGGGGGACTTTAGTCCCCGTCAATCTTTCAAGCATAGGCGTAACCATCCTTTCGGTGAATAGGTTTGCAGTATTTGTGGCTGATGCCTGTCACCCGTCCCGAGGCGGTAGTAATATCAAAACTGCCAGAGGCACGGCAGAGAACCCGTCCTACATAGGAGCCAATTTTCTTCCCGGCCGTGACCGTAGCGGTCACGATATCGCCAGTCTGAAAGCCGTTGTGAATTTGCCTCCTGGAGCGATGACGAGTGGGGAATCCATACTTATTCGTCCCGCACATCCGACGAGTTCCATGCCCCTTCGCGATAATCAGCAACGGTTTTGACGTCACAATATCGAGGGATTCGACGTCTCCAACACAGGCAGCATCAAGCCAATGAGCCTTAGGTAGGTTGAACCGAAGTCGATTGAACTTCGTTTGTCCACCTGTGCCTGTGCTGACTGGGACTCCTGTGGCTTTGAGAGCCTTGAACAAGGCCCACCGAGTCGAGTTGACGGCAGCCGCATCGTTAAGGGGTGATTTTACCTGCCTCAGAAGACGACTCAGGACATCAGGCTGGCCCGATAAAAAATCCCGAATGTCCCCATTGCCTTTGGCTTGATTGCACGAGCGGCAAGCCATCGTCAGGTTAGACACCCGGTCAGAGCCACCCTTAGACCGGGGCTGAATATGCTCAACTTCAAGGGGTACATGTTTAGCACCACAGTAAGCACAGGTTCGGCCCCACTTTTCCAACAGGTATTCCCTGACTTCGTAGCCTTGTAAGGCTCCCTGCTGATACTCAACACCTGAGATATCCGGGTTTTCCATCAATTGTAGGTCAAACCGTACTAGCTCTTGAGCCATGTGGCCAACTGGGGCAAGTCTACGGAATCGGTTAACCCAGGTCATCAGAGTATCGACTCGATGCTGCAAGCTTGGAGCTAACCAACCCTCGCTCCGAGTTCGATTCAAGAACCGAGCCGGCCGATATCGGGTCTTGCGGTTTCGTCGAGAACGTCGCCGTTGACGACGGGACCGCAAGGCTTCTACTATCTGCTGTCCTCGGTGCTGCAACTCGGCAGCAAAGATGATTCGATTCCCTTGCTTCAGGGCAATTCCCGTGACTTTAGAACCTGGGTCTAATTTGAGTTCGAGGGGTTCAGGATTCGCATCAACCTCCTTATTTAGAATAATGGTGAATGGGTAGCGTCGAAATACCGATGCTTTTCCGGCGTTGAGTAGTGACCGTGCGACCCCTGGCTGGCAGGGGGTCAGAGGCTTACGGTTGCGATCTAAAACGAAAACATGATTAGACATTGTTGCGTCTCTTCTGATTGCTCGTAACGTTTGCCTCGCCAAGGTTCAGAGTCGGTACTCTCCCAATCGCACTGTCTTAACCCCTTAGGACTGTTTAACGATTCGGTTCTAGAGCCTGGAACTGGCACGCATTCCAGGGTAGGAACGTTAACTCTTGCTCTGAACGTAGCTTGTTAGGGCTTAGGCTGGTCAGCTATCCTGTTGCGGGAGGCACGAAGCCCCCGTGCTTCAGCCGGGGGTGCTGACTTGACCCATTCCAGTTGACATCGACCTCTAAACAGTCCAGACTATTCTAGTCTTCGCTCCTCCCACCAGGAAGCCTCCAACGCCTCCCTCAGGGCCAAGATAAAGAGCTAGCCCCTTGAAAATCAAGTCTTACAGGGCATCCTCAAAAAAAGTTCTAAAATGGGGTTGACAAACGCTAAAAATTAGGGCAAGATAGATATCACGCTCGAAACAAGGGACTGTAGTTCAATTGGTTAGAGCACCGCCCTGTCACGGCGGAAGTTGCGGGTTCGAGTCCCGTCAGTCCCGTTAAAAGCAGAAGGGGTAAGGCGTAAACCTTGCCCCTTTTGTGTTTTCTAAGGATAGGCCAATGGCCCCTATTGCCTGGGGCGGCCACGGTTCGGCTATCGCTCACCGACCACAAGGGTACGCCCCTACGTCTATTGCTTTCTTCTCTCCCCTTAATCTATGTCTATTCGAGTTCGCTTAGCGCCAAGTCCCACTGGAAACCTGCATATTGGAACCGCTCGCACAGCGGTATTTAACTGGCTGTTTGCGAAACATCATGGCGGCCAGTTTATCCTCCGCATCGAAGATACTGACACCGAGCGGTCTAAACCGAAGTTTACCGAGAACATTCTCAGTGGTTTGCGCTGGTTAGGACTCGATTGGGATGAGGGCCCGTTTTACCAATCCCAACGGTTGGACTTATATCGCCAAGCCGTGCAAACCCTCCTAGACAAAGGGTTAGCCTATCGCTGCTACTGCACACCAGACGAACTTGAGGGGATGCGAGAGGCGCAGAAAGCCAAGAAACAAGCCCCTCGCTACGACAATCGTCATCGTAATCTCACCCCAGAACAACAACAGGCCTACGAAGCCGAAGGACGAACTGCCGTTATTCGCTTTAAAATCGACGACGATCGCCCCATTGTCTGGGATGACCTCGTGCGGGGAACCCTAACCTGGGCCGGACGAGATCTCGGCGGTGACATGGCGATCGCCCGGGCCGCCAAACCCGGAGAGATTGGTCAACCTCTCTATAATCTGGCCGTAGTCGTCGATGACGTGGACATGAAGATTAGCCATGTCATCCGAGGCGAAGACCATATCGCCAATACCGCCAAACAAATTTTGCTCTATGAAGCCTTGGAACAGGCGGTTCCCAAGTTTGCCCATACCCCTTTAATTCTCAACCCCAACGGTCAGAAACTCTCAAAACGAGATGGGGCCACAGCGGTCAATGATTTTCAGCAATTAGGCTATACCTCCGAAGCCTTAGCCAACTACATGGCCCTGTTAGGCTGGTCACCGCCAGACGCGCAAGAACGCTTCACCCTAGAAGAGGCGGCGAAGCAATTTGATTTTGCACGAGTCAACAAAGCCGGTGCGCGCTTCGACTGGGATAAACTGAATTGGCTCAACAGTCAGATCTTACATGAGTTAGCCCCAGAAACCCTGTTAGAGCAACTGATCCCCTATTGGCAAGAGGCGGGGTATGAATTTGACGTGGAGGGCGATCGCCCTTGGTTGTTGCAAGTCGCGGCTGTTGTAGGAGCCAGTTTAACGGTACTCCCAGATGCCGTCGAGATGAGCCGGCCTCTATTTGTGCAGTCGGTGGACTACGACGAGAAGGCCCAGCAGCAGCTTGCAATGGAACAAGTCCCGGAAACCCTCGCCGCCGTTCGCGACAAGTTAGTGCAGTCTGGGGAGTTCACAGAAGCGACGGCTAAGGACATCATCAAACAGGTGACAAAGGAACTGAAGGTGAAGAAGGGCCTAGTGATGAAGTCTCTCAGAGCCGCGTTAACGGGAGCGGTACAGGGCCCCGATTTAATCCAGTCCTGGCTGATTCTCAATGCCCGAGGTCTGGATCAACAACGGCTCGACAATGCGATAAATCGTTAATAGCCATACCATTTTGACAAAATACCAGATGCTGTAGGGGCAAAAAATTTTTTGCCCCTACGTTGTTTTTTGCCTATTGCCTTCTGTTCCCTGTTCCCCGTTCCCCGTTCCCCGTTCCCTTCTTTTGCCTACTGCCTACTGCCTACTGCCTACTGCCTCTCCCCATACTCCTCAAAATACGCCTTAAACCGTTTTTGCAGTTGTTCCGTGGAAAGTTTCTCAACCCAATATTCCGTCACCGCATGGCCAAAGGCCCAAGCATTGCGTTCCGGGGGTGATGGATTGTCTAACAACACCGACCAAAGGGAGAGAAGATCGAATTTGCGGATATCCTCCTCTCGGGTTAATAGAGAAAACAAATCATAGGCAATCTGAAGTTTACCGATGACAATGGGTAGTTGTTCAACGGGGATTTGTTCCGCGAGGAGATAGGCTAATGTGGGTTGTCCGGTGGTCAACGTGGAAATGAATTGTAGGATGGGACTTTTGAGAAAGTTGGTGAGTCCCTGAGTGGTTGCCATTTGGCGGCTGTAGCGTTCGATGATTTGGGCCGCCCCACGAATCCGGGTGTTGCGATCGCGCAAAAATCGGGTCAGTCGCAGTTGCTTGGCCGGATCTAATGACTCCACGACTGACTTGGACAGTTGCTGGAGATTCCAAGCCTCCCGCTGGGCCCGTTCATCCCGCGTCACTAGGGGTAAAACCGCATGACAGAGGTGGCCGAGTTCCTCCTGACGGTATTCCGTGGCGTGGCGGATGGATTTCTCTTTCGGGCGATCGCCCCCTTGCCAGTCATAGGGAGGACTCCACTCTCGCAAGGGACGCAGGCGATCGACTTGGGTGACAATGGCCATGGCCGGTAAGTCCGTTACCTCCTTGCGTAACTCCCGTAAAAAATCCTCATCCATCTGTAATGCCGGATCGAGGGCGGGGGTTACCAATAAGACCAAATCCGCCTCCCGAGCGCGATCCAACACCAATTCTCGATAGTCCTGACGGTTAGCCTGTTCGTAGCCTGGCGTATCCCACAAGACCAAAGAATCACCGCTGGGGGCTTCCCAGACATAACGACAGAGTTTGTCTGTACTGGGTAACACATCCACCGCCGCGCGATCGCTGTCAAAGAGGGTATTAATTACACTACTCTTACCGGCCCCAGTGCGCCCCACCAAGAGTAAGTTGACCGGTTTTTTCTCGACGGTTTCGGCGGACTCGGCGCGATCGAGAATCGTGCCTAACGTCTCTGTATCCGTCTGGCCAAAGCGCTTCGGACCGCCCCCCTCGTCTTCTGTCAGATTGGCTAACGACTCCTGGGGAAGTTCTCCGGAATAGAGATAAATGGCTTGCTGGGCCAAATTCCGTAACGCCGCTTCTCGTAGCAGTTGCCCCAAATTCCCTAACAGTTCCTGAGTGGCCCGGCTACTGGATTTTTGCGTCACCTGGCGGGCCGCTGCTACCGCCGGATTGAATAGCCATTGGGCCCATCCCCACACTTGACGTAGTTTACGAGCCGAGGGTTCGATTTTCTGATAGACCTCATAGGCTTGATAGGCTTGGCCCACCGTCACTTGTCCCAGAACCGGTGATAGTTTTTCCATCCAGCGATCGAGGTCATCCACGGTTCCCCGAATCAAGCCATAGGCCTGGGGAACATAGATACTCAACAAGGGATATTTGACCTCGGGGTTATAGGCCCGGGCCACCGCCACCACCACCGCTTGTCCCCGTTGCCAGAAACAGGCCCAATCCTCCCAGAAAGGGGGGTCCTGTTGAGTCTCTTGTAAAATCTCCTTGAGGGCATCTCGCACGGCTTGAGCGGCTTCTGGAT
The DNA here is from genome assembly GCA_020386575.1 of Phormidium sp. PBR-2020. Lineage (GTDB taxonomy): Bacteria > Cyanobacteriota > Cyanobacteriia > Cyanobacteriales > Geitlerinemataceae > Sodalinema. Next base: position 4,761,208 of record CP075902.1, read on the forward strand.
TGTTGCCATGCTGTTCGGCTTGATTGCGACTGGCTTCAAGTTGTTGATTGGCATCGGCTACCGCCGCTTCAAGTTGAGCCAGTTGGGGTTTGGTCCAGCGGGCCAACAGCCAACGCCAACCGAGGAGAATCACTAGGAACACAGCCCAAATCCAGCTCACGCCCCAATGTTGAATTTGCCAGCCGGCAGCCACGAGGATAAAGCCAACGATACTGACTAAGGGTAGGGCTAGGATAGCCCATTGCCAAGGTTTGAATCGTACCATCACCGGGTCTCCACATTGATGGGTCTTTAAGGGATCTCAAACGAGCTGATAGGGAACCTCCCAAGACTCAGGATTTTGAGGATTTCCCCCTAGGAAGGAGGCAGGCCAGACTTCTCCATCGGGATCGACTTGTAGGCCCTGATAGCCGTGATCCCAAAGGTTGATAATTACCAGTTGTAGGGTTTCCTCGATCGCCACGATGGGAATCTGCTCTAAATGAGCCTCGGTCACCTCTAGGGTTTTCAGGTTCCGCAGGCCTGGATAATCGGAGTCTTGCAAGGGAGCAAAACTCCAATGTTCGCCATCGCCATCCTGGCCCCACCAGAGAGTTGTTCCGGGGGGAACCTGTTGTTTGATATAAAGTTGGGCGCGATCGCCAATTAATTCAGGTAGTGAAGCGGTCATAAATCCAGGATGCGTAACTGGGGATCATTAGTTGAGGAGTTGCGTAAACTCATCAGAGTCATCAATGTCGTCGGAGACATCGACAGACAATTCTTGATACTTCAAGCGAGCAAATACTCGGTAGCAATCCGAAGACTTGGCATTTCCTTCGGAGGAATCTCCCACTTCCACGAGGCTATACTCAACATTTTCGGCATGAATGGCAAAGGCAATCTTGAATAGCTCAAAAAAGTGAATCACCCATTGACAGTCTTCTTCCGGCAAATGCTCATAGTAGCGAATAAGCTGGGCAATCCGAGTTTCTAAATGGATTCGAGAATGACGACTAATCAGGACTAACTTGAGCAGGATCGCCACCAACGCCAGAGGATTACCACAGGAGAGCATCCAAATAAAGATAGCAGAGGGTTCCGTCCCATTTTCACTCATGAGGGCATCAATAGCCCGATTGCAAGTCCGCAGTCGTAAGGACTCATCTACGGGATCGTTATGCTTATCAATATAGAGCAGATCCAGTCGTTCCGAGAGTCGTTGACGCAGGACTTGAGCCAGGTCTTTATCGGACCAGGAAAACAGGAGATATTTTTGGAGACTACGTTTGAAATCTCGATAACGCTGGTTTTCCGTTTGCCGTAGAAAGACGTTAGCTAAGTTTTCATAGCTGAGACTGCCACGACGAGCCAAAATGGTTTTAATAATCCGCAGAACTTCATCGCCAAAAATGGTTGGATTGGGGTGCTGCTGGTCATCATAGCGCACCATTTGGGCGCGGGTGATGTAGATAGCTAAGTCAAACTTAAAGCGGTCTTTAAGCCGCTGGGAGACCGCCCGAGACACTTCCCGCTGTTCCATGGGGTTATCGGGATTGGAATATTGAGGAACCAGCAAATAGGCGGTGTAGCGATCGCTCCATTTGGCGGCCTCAACTTCCTCAAATTCCCCTTCATCATATTTGGCGGTAAAGACTTGTAAATCTTGGTAGTCTTTCCCATCCGTAAAAATTTGCAACCAAGCTCGAACCCGTTGTAAATGAGGAGAGAGGGTGCGCTCGCGAATTGAGGGTTCTTGAAAGAGCTGAACCAGTTTGGGGATAAACTTATGCTGGCGGTTGGCTTCCCAGTTATTAAAGAGGATGTAGCACGATCGCTTTACTGTATGGCGAAAGCCACTCTCCTCATTGGCCTCTACCAGTTGCTTGAGGGACTGGAAGGCCTCTAAGTTCTTGACGTTATTATAGTCAATAAATAGGCCCCGAAACTCTTGTAAAACATCTTCCGGCGACCACGCCCGAACAATTTCTAGCAGATAGTTATAAACAATCTCCTGAGTTTGTTCTTGTAGATGCTCATCCGGTCGGTTGGTAGCGATAAAGGGCGTCGGTCGCTGGGTCGGGCGTTGCTTATCAAACATAGGTTCGTACCCCGATTAACTCAACATAGCCAGAATTGCCGTCGCGATCACCTCCCATTATCCCGCAAATTTACGAAAGCGGGGTCGCACCAGCGACCCCGGATTTTCAGTTTGTGGGCAACCTAGCGGAACATACTACTAACAGAACTGTCTTCGTGAATGCGCCAAATCGTCTCACCCAGCACATTAGCAACGGAGAGAACCTTGAGTTGGTCAAACATCCGCTCTGGAGGAATGGGGATGGTATTGGTGACAATGACTTCTTCAAAGACCCCACTGGACAGTCGCTCTACCGCTGGGGGGGAGAAGACGGCATGGGTGGCACAGGCGTAAACCTGCCGGGCCCCCTCTTTGCGTAGCAGCCGCGCTCCTTCACTGATGGTTCCACCGGTGTCAATCATGTCATCGACCAGTACGGCAGTTTTACCCCGCACATCGCCAATGACATTCAACACCTCGGCCACATTGTGAGCTTGGCGACGCTTGTCAATAATCGCCAAGGGGGCATCATTGAGTTTTTTAGCAAAGGCCCGGGCCCGAGCAACTCCGCCGACATCGGGAGACACCACCACAATGTCATTGAGTTGCTTGTTCATGAGATAGTTAATCAGCACCGGAGACCCATAGACGTGATCGACAGGAATATCGAAATAGCCTTGAATCTGAGCCGAATGTAAATCCATGGCCAGAACCCGGTTAGCCCCGGCTTCGACCATCAAGTTAGCAACGAGTTTAGCGGTGATAGATTCTCGTCCAGCGGTTTTGCGGTCGGCACGCGCGTAGCCATAGTAGGGCAAGACGGCGGTCACCTGACGTGCGGAAGCTCGACGACAGGCATCGATGACGATCAGTAACTCCATGAGATGATCGTTCACCGGATGACAGACAGGCTGAATTAGATAGACATCACAGCCTCGAATGGACTCCTGAATCTGCACATAGAGTTCGCCATCAGCGAAACGCTTACGTACCATGGGACCGAGATCGATTCCGAGGTAACGAGCGACTTCTTGAGATAACGGCAGGTTGGCAGACCCAGAGAATAGCCTTAATCGATTGTTATCGACAACAGAGAGTAAAGAAGGCTGAAGCGATAAAGTTGCAGAACGGCTCACAGCGAACCCTCGACGGCACATTAGTTTAAGGCAATGTTATCATTGGAACTGCCGATCTGCTCGAAAATTTAGAGGTTTTGAGGAAGATTCCTGGACAAAATTGAGATCCCCTCTCGCTGAAAAAGGCTCACTGTCGAGGTTTAGCTGAATTTTGACCTTAAACTTAAATTTTGCATTTTTTGTCCGGATGCCGGCGATCGCCCCCAACCGAACCGCCGCCGCGCAAAGACAGTACAATAGACAGATGGCTCCCGCGCCAGTCCCTTTCCGATGATTTACTTAGGAGCTAGCCTCTCCATGTCTTATGCTCGTTAGTGATGATTTACTGCTGTATTACCAACGGTGCGATCGGCGGGCATTTTTGGATGTGTTCGGTGACTCCCGTCAACAAGATCCCCTTGACAACTTCTTACTCAAGCTACGCCAAGACAGTCGCAGCCACCGTCAGGAGGTTTTAAGTCAGTATCATTACCAGCGTCCGAATTGGTCGGGAAGTGACTGGTACGGGGGGACTCAAGCCACGTTAGCGTTGATGGAACAGGGGGTTGAGGCCATCTATCGAGGGGTGCTTTCGGCCCCATGGCTTCCGGGAGTTGACTTAGTCTCCAAGCCAGATCTCTTCGTCCGCCATCCCGGTTCGTCCCGCTTTGGAGATTGGCTCTACATTCCCTATGATATTCGCTTCGGAAAACGCCCCAAACTTGATTATCAAATCGTTGGGGCGTTTCATGGTTTAGTCCTCTCGCAACAACAAGAGGTCTGGCCTCCCACCACCTGGCTGGTCTTACGGGGCCGCAAACCCCATGCGGTGGACTTCCTGAAACGGGTTCCTGAGATGCAGCAGCTTCTCCATGACTGCATTGTTAGTTTACGTCAGCCCCACACCCCAGAATTATTCTTATCCCGGCAAAAATGCAATTTGTGCCATTGGTATAATTTTTGTCATCAGGCGGCGGAGTCGCAACGTCATTTGTCCCTAATCCCTGGGATTACCCCTAATCGCTATGGCCAGTTACAGGAAATGGGAATTACTAGCCTGGCCGCGTTAGCCGATACCCCGCGATCGCAGCTTAAGATGGTCTTTGGGGCTGAGGCGGGGAATCAGTTAGCCCAACAGGCCCTAGCCTCCCATGATCAACAGCCTCTGTTACGAGACGGGGCCCTGGCCCACCTCCTCCAGCCTCCCCGCAATCGTTGGTTAGCCGGTCCCCAGAGGGCGATCGAAATTCACTTTGATATTGAAGCAGAACCGGATTTAGATCTCGATTTTCTTCTTGGTGCTTTGGTGGTTGACCATCGCCACAATCGCCAAACCTATTATGGATTTATGGCAAAATCTCCCCAAGAAGAAGCCCAGGTTTGGCAGCAATTTCTAGAACTGATGGAGTCCTATCCCAATGCACTTATTTTTCACTTTTGCGACTATGAAGTGAAGACCATTGAACGCTTGGCTAAGCTCTATAAAACTCCCAAACATCGCCATCAAGCCTTAATCAATCGCTGTGTTGATATCCATTGGTGGGTGACCCAATCAACAGTGTTACCCGTAGAAAGTTATGCTCTTAAACCGATCGCCCGCTGGTTAGGCTTCAACTGGCGCAATCCTAAAGCAAATGGTGCTCAATGTATTTGCTGGTATAACCAATGGCTCGCTGAGCAAGATCCCACCTGTTTAGAGGCAATCCTGGAATATAACGAAGATGATTGTCGTGCTACCTATACTCTAAAAACATGGCTCGGTCAGTTTCTTGAACCCTATTACCGAGATGCCATGGAGCCAGACATCCATAAGCTCATTAATTATTAGCTCATACTAATTAACTCATTCGTCTGCCTGATCCTGAGGGTATCGAGACGTGAAGGTTGACTCGAAGATATCCAGGAGATGTTGTGATTGCGATCATAGGCAGACTGAGATTTGGACAGTAGCATGGTACGAATAGGGAACACTGCCCGAATCAGAACCTCCCTGACTCGTCATATTAGCTTTTAAGGACATGGTCAACCGCCCCAGCCTTGCTTCTGACTTAACTCGCTCCATTTCTGACCGGGAGTCCTTCTCCACGATGTCCAAGTCTCTTGCTTCTCAATCCTCCTCCACTGCCGTATCTGACACCTTGATTCAAAATATTTCTTGGGATACCCTCTCCCACTTCATCACCCAGACCGCTGCCGTGACTGGCCGGGATTACTATCCCGTTTTAGCGGAACAGTTAACGGCGAGCCTAGATGTCAAATATGCCATTATCGGGGAAATTTGCCAATGGCGCGATCAGCAGCCTACGCGAGTGCGAACGCTGTGCTTTTGGAATGGTCAGGGTGTGGTGGATAACTTTGAGTATAATCTCCAAGGCACTCCCTGCGGGCGCTTATTAGAACAGGCCTGTGAAACTTCGGGGGACTTAAGCCTCTGTTGGTTTCCCGAAGATGTGCAACAACACTTCCCTGACGATATTGACCTTGTCCACCTCAATGCCGAATCCTATCTTGGCATCGCCTTACTCGATCTAGATACCCGTCAACCCGTCGGCCATATCTGCATTTTAGATGACCGTCCCCTCTCCGTGGAAAAGCGTCATCACGCCGAAGTTCTCCTGAGTTTATTTGCCACGCGAACGGTAGCTGAACTGAAGCGAGAACAGGCAGAGCAGCGAGAACAAGAGAGAATCAAAGAACTAGAGGGCACACTTGAAGAACTCAAATATACTCAGTCAAAACTGGTTCAAATTGAGAAAATTTCTAGCTTAGGGCAATTGGTGGCAGGGGTGGCCCACGAGATTAATAATCCCCTCGGCTGCATCACTGGGAATCTTTCGCACACGGCTGACTATACCGCCGATCTCCTGGAACATCTGAGTTTATATCAACAGCATTATCGTGATACGCCTCCGGAACTGAGTGAACATGCTGAGGAGGTTGATCTTGACTATCTAATTGAGGATTTTCCCCTGATTGTCAATTCGATGAAAGTCAGTGTCGATCGCATCCAAGAGATTGTCTCTTCTCTCCGTCAGTTTTCCCGACTCGATGCCGAGGAAACCCTTTGTGATGTTCACGAAGGCCTTGATAGTACCTTAGTCGTGTTGCGACATCGCCTCAAAGCCAATTCAGAACGGCCTGAAATTAAAGTTCTGAAGGCTTACGACGAACTTCCCAAAATTCTCGCTCGTCCGGGACAACTGAATCAGGTATTTATGAACCTCCTCAGCAATGCGATTGATGCCGTGGAAGAAAGCAATCAGGGTCGCAGTTATCGTGACATTGAAACCCATCCTAATATCATCGGGATTCGTACCCAACATTTGCAAGACCAGGAGGGCGATCGCATCGCCATCTGTATCACCGACAATGGAAGCGGCATTCCGGCTGAGGTTCAACCCCGACTGTTTGAGACCTTTTTCACCACCAAAGACGGGGAACGAGGAACGGGGTTAGGCCTATCGCTGAGTCGGCAAATCATCACCGAGAACCATGGGGGAAGTCTGAGTTTTGACTCCACCCCCGGCCAAGGCACAGAGTTTATCATTGAACTCCCCGTCATCCCTGCTGACCCAGAATAACCGGTCTCACCCCCCGAGACTATCCCAGAACCTGTTGCAGAAACGCCCACTTGTCGGCTACTTCCTCAATCCGTTTGCTGGTGGGTTTACCGGCCCCATGGCCAGCTTTGGTTTCAATGCGAATCAACAGCGGCTTCTCGCCAGCATCGGCCGCTTGCAGGGCCGCCGCGAACTTGAAACTATGACCCGGAACCACGCGATCGTCATGGTCTCCGGTAATAATGAGCGTTGCCGGATAGCCAGTCCCAGATTTGACGCGATGCAAGGGAGAATAGGCAAACAGGGCCTTAAACTCCTCCGGGTCATCGGGAGACCCATAATCAGAACACCAGGCCCAGCCAATGGTGAACTTGTGGAACCGCAACATATCCAACACTCCCACCTCGGGAATGGCCGCCGCGAACAAGTCCGGCCGTTGCGTCATGCAGGCCCCCACCAACAGGCCGCCGTTACTTCCCCCGCCAATGGCCAGTTTCTCAGAACGAGTATAGCCTTGGTCAATCAGCCATTCTGCTGCGGCGATAAAGTCATCAAAGACATTCTGCTTGTTCTGTTTAACCCCCGCCTGATGCCAGGCTTCGCCATATTCCCCGCCGCCTCGCAGGTTGGGAATGGCTAAAACCCCGCCGAGTTCCATCCAAACCAACTGACTGACGGAAAAACTCGGGGTTAGGGAGATGTTGAAACCGCCATAGCCGTAGAGATAGGTGGGATTGCTGCCATCGCGAACTAATCCCTGTTTATGGGTGATAAACATGGGAATACGAGTCCCATCTTGGCTGTGATAGAACACCTGATGGGTTTCGTACTCGTCCGGGTTAAAGTCCACCGTTGGCTGACGGAACAGGGTACTCTCGCCGCTGGTGAGGTCGTAGCGATAGATGGTGGTGGGGGTGGTGAAGGCGGTGAAGGCGTAGAAGGTTTCCGTATCGCTGGGTTTGCCGCCAAAGCCGCCGACAGACCCAATTCCCGGTAGGTCAATGTCCCCTAGGGGGTCACCGCTGAGGCTGAAGCGTTTGACCTGACTACGGGCATCTTTGAGGTATTCGACGACAAATTGATGGTTCAGGAGGCTAACGCCTTGGAGAACATCGTCGGCTTCGGGAATGACGGTGTGGCGATCGCCCCCAGGGAGGTCTAAGGCAATGAGACAATAGCGGGGGGCGTTAAAGTCGGTAGTCAGCCAAAGGCGATCGCCCTCATTCCCCACCACATCATAGCGGGCCTCCCAGGTGTCAATCAATGCCACCACTGGTGCGTCCAATTGCGGCGAACTGGGGGTTTGTAAGTCTTGATAGAAGACCAGATTTTTTGGTTCCGTTCCCCGCCAGACGGAGATAATCAGATAGCGGCCATCGTCGGTGACATCGCCACTAAAGCCCCATTCTTTCTCGTCGGGCCGTTCATAGATGAGAACATCCTCACTTTGGGCTGTCCCGCGACGGTGATAATAGAGTTTTTGGAAGTAGTTAATGTCTTCGTATTGACTTTCTTCCTCGGGGCGATCGTAGGCACTATAGTAGAAGCCTTGATTGTCATGAGTCCAGGCGGCCCCGGAGAATTTACTCCATTTCACCTCATCGCTGAGGTCGTCGCCGCTGTCGATATTGCGAATATGCCAGGTTTTCCAGTCAGACCCCGACTCAGAGAGGGCGTAGGCCAGCCAGTGACCATCAGGGGAAATGGCGTAACCCGTTAGGGCCACAGTTCCATCCTCGGAGAGTTGGTTGGGGTCTAGGAGGACTCGGGGATTGCCGTCTAAGTCATCGAGGACATAGAGAACGTTTTGGTTTTGCAGGCCATCATTTTTGAAGTAGAAGTAGCGATCGCCCTCTTTGAAGGGAATCCCATATTTTTCGTAGTTCCAGAGTTGAGTCAGTCTCTGTTTGAGGCGATCGCGATCGGGACTCTGTTTAAGAAAACCAAAGGTTAACTCATTTTGCGCCTCAATCCAAGCCCGAGTTTCCTCAGAGTCAGAGTCTTCTAACCAACGATAAGGGTCAGGAATTTCGATACCATGATAGGTCTCAATTTGGTCACTTTGTCGAGCATTAGGATAGGTAAACGCCATAAATCTTACAGGTTAAGGAGTGAACAAAAAACGCAAAAAACCAATTTAAAAGTTTTTCGAGAGAGGAAAAACGAACCCAAAAATACCCCATTAAAATTCATCTCGTAGGGGCGAACGGCTGTTCGCCCTCCTCAGATTATCGGTCTGCAAACGATTCGCCCTCTTAATCTTGTTGATGAGAAAACTGATACGCACCAATCCAAGAGAGGGCGACAGCCACCACAAACAACACCGGAATACTAATCCAGGTAAACTCAGCTAGGGAACCGTAAGCTGCTGACCGCAAGCCAATACTGGTATAGGTAAGCGGCAGACAAAAGACAACCACCTTCAGAGCATCTGGCAGAGTCGCCGGGTCAAAAAAAGTCGCCCCCAGAAACGACATCGGGACAATCAAAAAATTGTTGAGCAAGCCCACACTTTCGAGAGATGTAACATTGAGTCCAACAATCACACCCAGTCCAGCAAAGACAGCACAATTGAGGATTAACACCAATAAAAACAGGGGATTAAAGAAGCTCCAAATCGCCGAAATCCCCTGTTCAGTGAACCCTAAAAAAAGGACTGCAACCACCATCACAGACCCCGACGTCATGAGACCCCGAACCACACCCGCTATCATTTTTCCCAAATGTAGCGAGAGGGGATGAATGGGGAGTAACAGCACTTCCTCAAACGTTTTGCTGTAGAGTCGTTCCCCACAAATCGAGAAGGTAGTGCCGCCGAAACTAATGGCCATTGAGGATAAGGCAACCATCCCCGGCAAAATAAATTGCAGATAACTACTATATTCATCACCAATGGCGGTTCCGGGACGAACAGAACTGCCCAGGCCCAGACCAAAGGCGACAATATAGATCAGGGGTGAAATCAGGCCCGAGGCCGCAACTTGGGCGATGCGAACTCGTAAATCGAGCCAGTCTCCCCAGAAGATGGTGAGGCTATCTTGCCAAATGGTCGAGTAGTCGATGGCGTTGGGATTGCGTCGAGAGGGAGTCAGGGAATTTTGGACAGTCACGGCTACAGGGGCGATCTCCAAGGAAATATCACAAGCATCTTACCGCGATTTAGGGTTGAGGGTCTTGGGGGCGATCGCCTTCCGGGTCTGGTTTCACGTCCTCGGGACTGGGGGAGTCGTCGTGGGGGGTGGCTTCGGGAACGTCCGAATTATTGGGTTCTGCGTCCGTTTCCTGGCTGTCCGCCTCCTCACCGTCCTCCTCCTCGATAAACTCAAACTGAATGACCGTCTCATCCCCCAACGCTCCCGAAAGCTGTTCGACGTCCTCGCCAGCCGCTGTTTTACGAACCCGACGGATGGGGAGATTGGCGGTAATGGAGGTCATGCGTTGATCACTTTCCAGGGCAAAATTGAGGCCCTCCGTGTCGAGTTCCACATAGCGAGACACCACCTCCAGGATTTCCTTCTGCATCGCCTCGATGGTTGCCGGATTTAAGTCCACGCGATCGTGGGCAATCACCAGTTGCAGGCGGCGTTTGACTTCCTTGCGGCTGGTGTCCTTATGCGATCGCGGCAAGAAGCGGGCGAGCAGATTAGAGAGCATTGTGATGAGTCGAGTCAACGTCGAGTCAGATAATTCGGGTATTCAACAAGGTACGCAAGCGAGAGAAGAGGCCCTTGGGAGGAACCGAGAGATCCAAAAACTCCACCGTCTCTCCCTCCAGACGGCGAGCGATATTCCCATAGGCTTGTCCGGCCCGCGAGGGTTCCTCAGACAGAACCAGGGGTTCGCCCCGGTTGGTTGAGACAATCACCCGTTCATCGTCAGGAATCACCCCCACCAGGGGAACCGCCAATAGTTCTTGTACATCTTCAACGGACATCATATCGTTGGCTTCCACCATTTCCGGGCGGATGCGGTTGATAATCAGGCCCACCTTGCGGACTCCATTGGCTTCGAGGAGGCCCACCACGCGATCGGCATCGCGAACAGCGGCAATCTCGGGGGTGGTGACGATGAGGGCTTCCCGGGCCGCCGCAATGGCATTTTGGAACCCCTGTTCAATGCCAGCGGGGCAATCGACGAGGACATAATCAAACTTTTTCGCCAGGGCCATCACCAACTGCCGCATCTGGGCAGGGGTGACGGCATCTTTCATGCGATTTTGGGCAGCGGGTAGGAGGGCCAGGGTATTTTGGCGTTTATCCCGGACAATGGCCTGATCGAGGCGACATTCACCGGCAATGGCTTCGACTGCGGTATAGACGACACGATTTTCCAGCCCCAGCAGCAGATCCAGATTACGCAAGCCAAAATCGGCATCCACGAGGATAACCTTACGCTTGCGTTGTGCCAATGCCATACCGAGGTTGGCGGTGGTGGTGGTTTTGCCCACTCCCCCTTTACCCGAGGTGACAACAATAATGCGACTCATAATGAGAAACGGCTTGGGAACGATCCAAACAGGGCTACAGTACAACGAAATGTACACTTGAGGCATGGCCCCAAGGGGTAGATCGCGTCTGTGGGCAGTTGTCCCAATGTATCATCTGGGGGGATGGGTGGCAGGGTGGGGGAGGAGATTTTTTGAGGCGATCGGCTCTCGGCTCTGGGGGAGGGTTAGGTCTGGGAGTTTTTGATTTTTGAGAGGATTCGTCGGGCGATCGCTGCATCGGGGGACTTGAGGTGATCCAAGATGGCGATCGCCTCCTGCATATACTCACAGGCTCTCTCCACCTCACCTTGAACAGCCAACAGTTGTGCCATCATCACTAAGGAGGCGGCTTTTCCCTGCACGTTGCCGATGCGCTCTTTAAGGTCGAGGGATTGTTGGTACAGGTCGAGGGCCTCCTGCACCTGCCCCTGCTGGGCGTAGATGCCGGCAATTTGGTGCAAGGAGGCGGCTTTTCCCTGCCGGTCTCCGATGCGCTCATTAAGGTCGAGGGATTGTTGGTACAGGTCGAGGGCTTCTTGCACCTGCCCCTGCTGGGCGTAGATGCCAGCAATTTGGTGCAAGGAGGCGGCTTTTCCCTGCCGGTCTTCGATGCGCTCATTAAGGTCGAGGGATTGTTGGTACAGGTCGAGGGCCTCCTGCACCTGCCCATGTCCGGCGTAGATGCCTGTCATTTGGTGCAAGGAGGCGACTTTTCCCTGCCAGTCCTCGATGCGCTCTTGAAAGTCGAGGGATTTTTGGTAGAGATCGAGGGACTCCTGCACCTGCCCGGCGTAGATGCCTGTCATTTGGTGCAAGGAGGCGACTTTTCCCTGCCGGTCCCCGATGCGCTCTTGAAGGTCGAGGGATTGTTGGTACAGGTCGAGGGCCTCCTGCACCTGCCCCTGCTGGGCGTAGATGCCAGCAATTTGGTGCAAGGAGGCGGCTTTTCCCTGCCGGTCTTCGATGCGCTCATTAAGGTCGAGGGATTGTTGGTACAGGTCGAGGGCCTCCTGCACCTGCCCCTGCTGGGCGTAGATGCCAGCAATTTGGTGCAAGGAGGCGGCTTTTCCCTGCCGGTCCCCGATGCGCTCTTGAAGGTCGAGGGATTGTTGGTACAGGTCGAGGGCCTCCTGCACCTGCCCCTGCTGGGCGTAGATGCCGGCCTGATTGTGGATGATAGCTGCTCCCTCGCGCTCATCCTCCTCGGGGCAAAGTTCCTGGGCGCGTCGGTAGTGACTCCGAGCCTCCTCCACCTCTCCTAATCGTTCCTCCGCTCGGGCAAGCTGGTGGACTGTGCCGTAATCTTCTATCACTGTTAAGGTTTGGCAACAGAGTTGTCGCGTCTCTCGAAAACGACTTTGCTTAATCCATCGTGATGCCAAAGCTTGAGTGATGTCTGCCGCAATCTTTCCCTCTCCCCCTGCCACTGCTAAACGGTGAATTTCTAGCCGTTGCGCCTCCGTCGCAGACTCGGCCTCATGCCACCATAGCCGATACAACACCTTCGCCGCCTCAGCCTGTAACGGCGTCACCTCCTCGGGCAACTCCACCGGTAACAGCCGAGGTACACGCACCGACGCATCAGGACTCACCTCCAACAGTCCCAACCCCTTGGCGCGGTCAATCAAGGCCTCCAACCCCCCTATCCCCTCACAGACTGCCCGCAACGCCGCCTCTGGCACAGGCAACTCATAGACCAATCCCCGTTGCAACATCTGCCGCATCGGTTCATCCACCTGCTCCCACAACGCCGCCGCCAACACCTGCTCCCGCAGTTCCACAGCCCTCTCCGCCGCCAACTGGGCCAAAATCTCACGGCGATTGATGTCCTCATCCTGCAAAATCTGATTCAGCCATTCCAGCAAACGGGGATAGCCATCAGCCAGACGTAACGCCTCCTCCCGTAACTCCGGTTCCAGAGTCTTGGTGTTTCCCTGCGTCTCATCACTAAACAGAGATAACTTCTGACATTTTTTCCGCACCTCCACCTCATCCAGGCAATCGAGAGGTTGAGGGTAGAGAGAGTCAATCTGGGGAAAGTCAAACCGATAGCGACTGGTGATGAGAAGACGATGAGGGGTTTGGCTATGTCCTAAGGTGTCGAGCAACATCTCCAACACCGCCGCCGCCTCAGGAGTTGGTACATAGCCCCCCTGATGCGGCTCTAGGCTATTCTCAAAATCATCAAACAGCAGCAACAAACGAGTTTGGGGTTGGTCCTCACGCCGATTCATCTCATCGAGATAGTTAAAGGCCCGCCGCAACCGCAACTCCGGTTGATGCTGGAGGTCTTGGTCTTGCAAAATATCCCATATCTTTGGGTCACTCCCCATCTCCTTACTCAACCGCTTCAGCAAACTATCCGAGTCCATGGGGTCAATCCAAACCAGCAATGTATAGTCCGATAACCGGTCTGACAGCCGTTTGGCCAGGGTACTTTTCCCGAGTCCCCCCATGCCATAAATCAAGACCCCCAGATAATCCGGGTCATATTTCAGAGCCTGCAAACTGCTTTGAATTGCCCGCCGCCGTCCCACAAACTCCCCAGCCGTCGCCACCAATTTGCGACCCTCGGGGTCAAGGTTGCGATCTCGGATTCTCGGACGCGGGGCCATCGCCCGCTGTCGCCGAGGAGCTGTCACCAAGGCGACAGGAACCGTTCCCGCCCCATAGCAACGCAACAAATACCAATCTCGGGCTTTATCTTTCAATAAGGCTTGATAGGTTTTGGAGAGAGCATCAGCCAGATTATCCCCCGCTGCCAAGCCCCCATAGAGGGCCGCCGCCGCCGCCGTAGCATCTCTGTCCAACACCGGACGACCCCAAGCCAAGACTGTTTTCATCCCTTCTTGCAACAGTTGTTCCGCCAAGGAGGGGATGTTGCCCTCGTTCTGAGCTAGTCCCGTCTCACAGGCCGAGAGAAACAGCAGCGACGGTGTCCGAGTACCGAAGCTATCTATCAAGTCTTCGGCGTTGCTATAGCAGGGGTCTCCCACCTCAGACTCAGTGACGAAACAGGGAACCCCATCACGAAGAGTCCCATGGCCCGTCAGATGTACCACATCAATCGCTCCTACCTCGTAGTCTTCCAGTAACTCCCCCAACTCACTCAAACAGCCACTCTCCTCCACCGTCAGGGTGAGAGGTTTCTTTGCCGTCGCCTCCAAAATCCGCCCTTCTTCCTCCTCGTAGTTGAGGACGTTGACCCCCTCAGGAGAGGTTGCCATAAACAGTAGATGCAAAGGACGAGGAGCCGGTGGGGGCAAGGTCTCAGAGGCATTATCCCCTTGCCAACGCATAGGAACCACCCTCGGGTTACGTCGTTCTACCAGGAAACCCGCCCCATCATGAAGGAGTTCCCAGGGGAGGTGAGCCAGCCGGTGCTGCAAATCCACCGCCAACACCAACGTCTGACGGCGGTTCTCCTTTAATGCCTGAGTGAGCCAGCGGTCTGAGCCATCGAGCCAAGTATAGAGTTGTTGCCCCTGTCGGGCTAAGTTGCCCGGAATGCGAGTGTAGACATGGGTTTCCGCCTGTCGAATCAGATCGCCAATCTCGTCCAAGTTGAGACGGCGCGACTGGTAATCACTGGAAACCTCGTAACTGTAGCGTAGCTCCACCTGCTGGGGGTCAGCGGTGGGACGGAAGCGCAGATGTAGGATTCGCAAGGGGATTAGGACTTGAGAAACTTGTCGATTTGCTCAACGGTAGCATCCTTTATTAACAGTCGGCTACCATCGGGCCGTTCAATTAAGACTTTTTCAATACGAGCTGAGCTATCTGGTTGTTGATACTTCTGATGCCATTTGTACAGTTTCTCACCAATGGTCATCCCCCCAGAAATAATACCGACAATGGTAGCCACAGTTGCCAGAGTTCCGCCGCCATCTCGTTCTCCCTCGCCGCCGACAGCTTCCCAGTTGCCGCTGAGGCTGGGGTCTTGCATCAACTCTTCTGTCGCCGCGACGGCCCCGTCCCCTTCAATGATGATACGCAAGTCATTCATGGGCGTTCTCAATTGACAATACCCCCAGCCTAGCACTCAAAAAATCTTAACCCAAAATTCCAACTCAAAATGTTAACCCACTGCCCCAATTTTTCCCGATCTTATCCGGAATTTCAGGCAATCTTCTTGAGGTCTTAATAGTGTTCCCCACCCTTTACTCGTGTCATGGCTCTGCCGTGACACGGACTCTGAGCGGCTCTGCCGCCTGTAATCGGGAGGCAGAGCCTCCCGTTGGGCATGACTTGGCAGAGCCAAGTCACGAGGAAGGGGCTGAGGAAGGGGCTATGGTATGCGGATTCCGTATTAGGCAATCTTCCCGAACTATTAATAATATCCCCCACGTTTTTAGCCTCCTCCAAGACCTTGTAATAACCTTATCCCCCTAGACCCATGTTCAGCGATATTATCCCCGGTGATGACTACACCTTCGCCCTGGCCACCCCTGGCGATGACCAAATCATCTTCGCCAACCTGCCCCAATCGCAAAAAGACCAATTAGCCAACAGTCCCGGCATCGATGCCATTGCCCTCCTTGGCGGTAATGACCTCTATCACGACGATGAGGGAAGCCGGATTATCTTCGGCAATGCGGGCAACGATACCATCTTCGGCCATGGCGGCAACGACACCATCGCCGGGGGACGAGACAACGACTGGCTCGAAGTCAGCCATGGCGACAATATCCTGTTTGGCAATCTCGGGGATGATGTTCTGATTGGCGGCGATGGCGATGACCTCATGTTTGGCGGCCAGGGGGATGATGTCCTCGTGGCGGGCAACGGTAACGACCTCCTCTCCGGCGATATGGGTAACGATACCCTCATCGGTGGCATGGGTCAGAATACCCTGACGGGGGGAGCGGGAGCCAATGTCTTTTTCCTCAGTCGAGCCGGGGCAACCTTCGATATCAACCAAGCCGATCGCATTACCGATTTTAACCCCGCCAAGGGCGATCGCATTGCCTATTCAGCCCAAGAGTTCAGCCGCTCAGAGTTTGTCACCTGGAGCGATGGACGGATTAGTTTTCAAAGCGGCGAAGTCCTAGCCGTTGTGGAAACAGGACAACCCAGTTTTGACCATATTCTCGCCGTCAATGCCCGCAACGAGGAGGACTGGTTGGGTCGTGTCAATCAATTCCGCAGCTTGGCGGGACTCGCCCCAGTGACCGAGAATCCCACCTGGAGTCAGGGGGGTATCCTCCACAGTCAATATCTGGTCAAAAACAATGTCAGCGGCCATGTCCAAGACCCCAATAATCCCTGGTATACCCCCGAGGGCGATGCAGCGGGGCAATCGGGCAATGTCAGCACCAGTTCGGCCCTCTCCCGCAGTCCCGTCAATGCCATTGATGGTTGGATGGATGCCCCCTTCCATGCGATTGGCATGATTGACCCACGGCTAACACAGGTCGGGTTTGGCAGTTATAGCGAAGCTAATGGAGGGGTGCAGTCTGCCGCCACTCTCGATGTGCTTCGGGGATTGGATTCGGGGGCAACGGCCAGTTATCCCATTAAATGGCCCGGCGATGGAACCACGGTTCCTCTCACCTCCTATGGTGGCGGCGAATATCCCGACCCCCTGGCTGGGTCAGGGTTCACGGCCCCGTCTGGCCTCCCGGTGTATCTGCAACTGGGGTCAGGGAACCTCACCCCCACGGTGACGGCATCCTCGTTCCGTCTTGGCGGGGTCGAGTTACCCCATATTGTCTTCGATGAAACCACGTACACCAATCCCGACAGTACCGCTCAACAATTGGGACGAAATGTGTTGGGGTCACGGGATGCGGTGGTTCTGATTCCTCAAATGCCGTTGGAACCCGGACAAACCTATTCGGTCTCGATTTCTGCCGATGGAAATACCTATGATTGGTCGTTTAATGTGGAACGGTTAGACCCCCGAACCTTGGTGTTAGGACAATGAATTTAGACCAAATTGTAGGGGCGAAAAATTTTTCGCCCCTACGTTGGGGGACTTATTAAGCTTGTCTCAAAACGGGTCTATCTTGTTGATACTTCAAACCCAATTTTAAGGAGAGTTCAGCCTTTTGTAACTCCGTCCCCAAATAGAGAGCGTGTTCTGTTTCTAACACCGGACAATCCGCCGCAATTTGTTGATAGAGTCGTCTAGCCGTTTTGCCCACATAACAGCCCACCGGTTCCCCACTACCGGGAGTAAGATGTTCCACGACAATCTCGCCACCACTCACCAGTAGAGTGAAACTCCCCGAAGGATCGGCAAAACTGCGGTCTTTCAGAAGTTGCGGATACTGTTGTTCGATGAGAGTATCGGCATTTTCCCAGCAGTCATCGTAGATATGGGCACTTTCACTAACCGTCATCAGAGGGCCCAGGCGTAATCGGAGTCCGCTTTGGGCCTCAATCTTCTCCATGAGATGCTGTTGCAACGCCCGTAACCCCATCGCATTGGCCACCCAAGCCCCAAACATATCATTGCTGCGAAACGTAGCCGTTAGAGACAATTCTCCGTCCACAAGTCGAGTCCAAATATGATTGAGACAGGGGGGACTCCCGTTGGCTTGGCCATCTTGTCGGGCATCCCACAGGGACATCACGGCCCGGGCCGAGTCAGGATTGTGGCTGAGTTGCTGAATCACCTGTTGGATTTGGTCAACCCCAAACCAAGACCTTAACCGCTGGCCATAGGTGTATTTCACCCCGTCTTTTGACACCGCATCATCCTGGATTTGACCAATATAGTCGGCGACAAAGTCCCGCGAGACGGGCAGATAGTTGGGATCGGGGAAATACAACTCAGGGGGTTCGTCGGTGACGATCGCCATCAGGTTAATCAGTTCCTGCCACTGGCTATCATGTTGAGTATTGCGCAGGGTTCCCGTCCGACGGATGCGGTGAATCAGTTTCACCCAAGTTTCGGCGATGGTTCGTCCCTCGATGCGATGGCCATAGCGTTGGCCGGGTTTCAGGGCCGACTCCACCACCGACTCGGGGAAGGCTTGGGGAAGGCCCCAGGGGTCAGGGGTTGGGCCATGGGCGATTTTCTGGACGAGGTGAAGGGCAGATTTGATATCCTCGACTCGATAACAGGTGATAGACTCCCGCAGGGTTGCGATCGCCCCCTCAGGAAGTTCTTGATCTAAATAGCCCACAATGGGGGAGTTAATCACCCAGCAATCCCGGCCGCTATCAGTTTGTCCGGGACGCACCCCCTGGGCGAAGAAGTCCGCCAGACAACGGCCACTGCCTGCATTGCGGTCTTCGCGGGTAGCATCGACAATGATGAGATGACGAACTTGGGGGTTCAGGAACAGATTGCGAACCAGGACGCTAATGCCACGAGTGGGACTGTACAGTTGTCCAATAACCGCGTAGTCCTGGGGTTGGAGATGTTTGGCGATCGCCTCTTTCACCGTCCAACCGCTAACAATGGCCGTTGTCCCCGTTCCGCAGATGAGTTGATTGGGCTTATAGTGAGGCTGATAGGGTTGGGGCATGGGGGGAAGAAGGCAGTAGGCAGTAGGCAGCAGGGGGAAGAAAGCGGTAGGGGGAATGGTTAGGATTGACGATTTTTTATTGACTTTTGATGATGGAACGGACGATCGCCGAGATTAACGAGAAAATTGAGGCTGGGAAAGCCTCAGTTTGGACGGTGGAGGAACTCAAGGCCCGAGTCGCAGATATTGGCGTGACCAAAGCCACCAAACAGGTGGATGTGATTACTACCGGCACCTTTGAACCCATGGAGTCCAGTGGGGCCATCCTTAATATCGGACATACTGACCCGCCGATCAAGATTCGTCGCTGTTGGATAGATGGCGTGATGGCTTATTCCGGCTTTGGGGCCGTGGATTTGTATCTGGGGGCGACGCAACTAGCGGAGGTGAGTGATGCCGAAGATCCTAGCCGTGAACCCACTTGGAAGGAGAATCGCGGCGGGGGCCATGTGATTGAGGACCTCATCGCTGGCAAAACCGTTCAGGTTCGGGCCATTGGCCAAGTCACCGATTGTTATCCTCGGGCCTCCTTTGAAACTCAGATTTCCCGCGATACCATCAATCAGTTCTATCTGTTTAATCCCCGCAATCTCTACCAGAACTTTATTGTCGGGGTCAATGGGGGCGATCGCACTCTCTTTACCTATCTCGGCCCCCTACAACCGCAACTGGGCAATGCCGTCTACTCCAACCCTGGGGCCATTTCGCCCCTGTTCAATGACCCCGATTTAGACCTAATCGGCATCGGAACCCGCGTCTTTATGGGGGGAGGCGTAGGCTATGTGGTTGGTGAAGGAACCCAACATTTCCCCCTACAAAAGCGACTCCCCAACCGTACCCCCATTGGCCCGGCGGCGACGTTAGCGTTGATGGGGGATGCACGACAGATGAACCGCAATTGGGTGCGCGGCTGCTATTTTCATAACTATGGCCCCTCCCTGATGTTGGGCGTGGGGGTTCCTCTCCCGGTTCTCAATGAGACAGTGGTGGAACGCTGTGCCGTTCGCGATGAGGAATTAGTGGCCCCAGTGGTCGATTTTTCCATTCCTCGGCGAGTCCGTCCGACCTTTGGCTTAGTCAGTTATGCCCAACTGAAATCGGGTAAAATCACCGTCGATGGGAAATCCGTGCGGGTGGCCCCGTTAGCCAGTATTCCGCGATCGCGCCAAGTGGCCGAAGAACTCAAAGCCTGGATTGAAGCCGGGGAGTTCACCCTCACCGAACCCGTCGCCCCCATTTCGAGCGATCGCACCTTCGTTCCCCAAGATGTCTGGGGCCTACAAATTTCCTTAGACTAAGGATGACGACTCACCGCCAAACGAAGTTGATTCAGGGCATGACTGACGCTAATCTCACGAATCCAATCCCGTCCCCGCGTATCCCCGAGACGATACTCAACATGTTGCACCGACTCAGGGCCCGCTAAGCCAATATAGACCAAT
Source organism: Phormidium sp. PBR-2020 (assembly GCA_020386575.1). Taxonomy (GTDB): domain Bacteria; phylum Cyanobacteriota; class Cyanobacteriia; order Cyanobacteriales; family Geitlerinemataceae; genus Sodalinema. Next base: position 4,781,348 of record CP075902.1, read on the forward strand.
CCCACCGGCTTGTCTGGGGTGCCACCGGAGGGGCCAGCAATGCCAGTAATGCCAATGCCCCAATCTGTGCCACAACAGTCGCGAACCCCCACCGCCATCTGTTCCGCCACCGGTCCCGACACAGCCCCCAGGGTTGCCAGAACCTGGCCATCCACCCCTAACAGATGTTCCTTAATCCGGTTCTCATAAGCAATCACCCCACCTGAAAAATAAGCAGAACTCCCCGGAATCTCCGTTAAAGTTTTGCCTAAATAGCCCCCAGTACAGGATTCAGCCACCGCCAGAGTCTGTCCCCGTTGTTGTAGGAGTTGCCCAACCACCGTCGCCAGAGTCTCCTCATCGCAGCCATAGTAGTATTTGCCAGCAATCTCCTGAATTTGCTGGGCGATGGGATGGATGAGGGCTTCTGCCGCCTCTGTGGACTCAGCCCGGGCCGACACCCGTAACTTCACATGACCATAATTGGCATAGGGGGCCACCGTAGGATTGACAGAGTTGAGGAAGCCAGAGACCTTTTCCGCTAACTCCGACTCGGGAATCCCCCAAAACTTGAGGGTGCGGCTATGGAACACCTGCTGACCCCAACCCAGGGCTTTCAGGGTCGGAACCGCTGTTTCCTGCCACATAGCCCGCATTTCCGAGGGAACGCCCGGAAAGGTGAATATAGTCGCGCCGCCTATCTGCCAAATGATGCCGGGGGCACTACCGACAGGATTGGGCAAGACCTCCGCCCCCTCAGGGAGTAAGGCCTGTTTGCGGTTACTCGGGGACATCGTCCGCCCGCGTTGGGCATATTTGGCTTCGATATCCTCTAGCACATCAGGGCGTTCTTGTAAAGGGACATGAAAAAAATCCGCCAGAGTTTCTACCGTTAAGTCATCGGGGGTGGGGCCCAAACCCCCAGTAAAGATAAGGATATCGGCGCGATGAATGGCAATATCAATGGCATCTTGTAGGCGTTCAGGGTTGTCGCCGACGACGGTTTGATAGTAATGGGGAATCCCCAGTTTTGCTAATTCTTGAGCGATATATTGGGCGTTAGTGTTGAGGATATCGCCGAGGAGTAACTCGCTTCCGACACAGATTAGTTCAGCCGCCATAGGGGATAGGAGAATGTTTAAGTCAAAATAGCTTATGGTTTATTCTAGAGTATTCCTCAGGGTTACGCCTAGCACCGGAGACCAGAGCGGGAGAAGATTAGTTAGTCGCTTGCTTGGTCTGCTACGTCCATTTCGTCTGGGTCTGCGATGTCTGCTTCAGGGAGTGTTATGGTGACGGTTGTTCCTTGGTTTACTTGACTAGAAATTAACAGATTGCCCTGGTGCAAATCCACACATTTTTTTACGACGACTAGACCCAAGCCTGTTCCGGAAAGTTTGCGAACGTTTTTACCGCGACAAAAGGGTTCAAACAAATCTTTTTTGTCCTCTTCAGGGATGCCAATACCTTGGTCACAGATATTGATTAGGGTCTGGTTAGGTTGAAATTCTAAGCGACAGGTGATTTGGCTATTATTTGGGGAGTATTTTAGGGCATTTGAAAGGATATTTCCTAAAATAGAACGCATTAACTTTTCATCGAAATAGATTTTATGCCAGACTCCTTCACAGTAAAATGTAACGGTATGTTGTCCATCGTCACTGAGACAAATTTCGTCAATTATTTGCAGAAATAAACATTGCAGGTCTAGCCATTTGGGATTAAATTCTAATTTTCCGGTTTCCGCTCGATTGATTGTGAGGATATCATCGAGAAGATTCACCATATTTTTGAGAGAGCTTTTGATACGCTGTAAGTTGCGCGATCGCTTCTCTGGGTTTTCCCAAGCCTGAGGAGTATTTTCGAGTATTTGTGCGGCGGCTAAGGCCGTGCTAATGGGGGTTCTAAATTCATGAGATGCCATGGAAAAGAAACGCGTTTTTAGACTGTTCATCTCTTTCTCTTTTTCCAGTGCCGAATGAAGTTCGGCAACTCGTTTTCGCTCCGTAATATCACGAGAGGTCACAATAATTTGACTCGATTCACTGCCATTGACAGATTTTTGAATTACGGCTTCTAAGGTTAGCCAAAAACCATCTTGATGGCGACATTTGAATTCAACTGTCAGAGCAATTTCTGGATGAGTTTTAGAATTATTTAAGATAGAAGATATTTCTGGAAAGTTTTCAGGATGAATCAAGTCAAAAAAGTTTTGATTCGTTAAGTCTTCCGAGGAATACCCTAAGACTTTTTGCACCGAGGGACTGATATAATGAATACGGCCATCTGCTTCTAGGATTGTGATAATATCGAGGGCATTTTCGATGAGCGATCGATAGCGTTCTTCACTCCATCGCAGGGCTTGTTCGATTTGTTTGCGTTCAGTGACATCCCTCTGAACGGCAATCCAATGGGTATAATGTCCGGTTTGATTCGCGACGGGAACCACACTAAACTCAACCCAAAACTCTGAGCCATCTTTTCGATAATTAATGACTTCAGCCGTTATTGGCTGCCACTGACTGAGAGCCACTCTAACCTTATCTAAAACAGAGCGATCGGTTTTAGGTCCTTGTAAGAGTCGAGGAGTTTTGCCGAAGACTTCTTCTAAAGAATATCCTGTTGTGCGAGTAAAGGCTTCATTGACATATAAGATTTTGGGACCGGGTTCATCTAGGGGTTCGGCTTCTGTGATAACAACCGCATCATGACTATTTAAAACAACCGACTGCAATAAGCGAACCTGCTCAGCTTGCCGTTTTTGTTCGGTAATATCTGCGACGACCACAACCATACCCTGAATGGTTTGCTGGCTATCCCGGAGAGGAGCGGCTGAGAAAACAATGTCAATGAGAGTGCCATTTTTGGTCTGTCGCTGAATCTCTAAACTTGGGGGAGTCCGTCCTTCGAGAATACTGCTTTTAATGTTTTGATAGTCTTCAAGGTCTTCTGGCATAATGGGACTGGGCTGACCAAATAACTCGGCTTCACTCCAACCAAACATCCGCTCAGCTGTGGGATTCCAAACTTGAATACGGTTCTGTAAATCGACGGTAAAAATAGCTCGGGGTGAGGCGTTGATTAGGGATTTTAGGGTTTGGTTGGTATGCCGTAATGCTGCTTCAGTCTGCTGACGTTCGAGAATTTCAGCTTGTAGGAGAGCGTTGGCTTGTGCGAGTTCTTGGGTGCGACGTTGAACTCGATTTTCTAGGTCTATATTTAGATCTTGTAACTGTTCATGGAGTTCGGATTGCTGGATGGCGATCGCCACTTGGGTGGAGAGTTGCTGCATTAATTCGATTTCCCAGGGATGCCACTGGCGGGGCTGATGGCATTGATGGACAATCAAAAGACCCCACAAATAGGGATGGCTGGGTTCATGAGTGGGGAGAACCTTAACCGGTTGAACAATGGCTGCTGAATGTGCCGGTTCGGCTTCCCGTCGCTCTTGTAAAATGGGGACAATCAATTTAGCTTTGACCCCAAATTGTTGCACAAACTCGACTAAACAGGGTTCAATATCAACGTTCTCAATGTCGGCGATCGCCCGAGTTTTTCCCTCAGCATAGGCTTGATGATACTCCCGAGGAAATACCTCTTCTGGAAAGGTTTGACCTAAAATAGATGGGTAGTGGGGGGAAACGGTTTCCGTAATCGCACTCCCGGTTCCATCTTCCCAGAGACGATAGATTAGAACCCGATCAGCCTGTAAAAACTGTTTAACTTCTGTCACCGTCGTCGCCAAAACTCGATCCAAATCAAGCGATCGCCGAATTTGTTGAGCAATTTGATGGACTAACCGTTCCCGTTCAGTTTGCTGAAGCAGTTCCCGTTTAATCTGGCGACGACGGCGGCGCTCCCCAAGAATATGCCAATATATCAAGATTAGAGTTAGAACACCTAAGCCCGTCAAAATTAAAATCTTAATATTGGCATATACCATAGCCTAAATCTAACAGAATCTCTAAAATCCTGTCAAGACAATCAAACCAAGAATCGCAATAAATGACAAGCCGCCAACGAATAAACCCAGCCAAATTTGAGTCAAAACTTTGGGCGGATTTTTCTGCCAAGACCAGCGGGGAGAAGACATCAGCGGACCCGTAAAACCGGGACCCATTAAAGCCCGCAAATTGGGTTGAGGCAGTTTATCTCGATAATCCGTTCCATAGCGAGCCATGTGAGCAAAACTGACTTCCCCTCGGTCACGCTGCGGTAAAATCCGCCGCCGTTGATAGGGAACGTCGTTCTCACCAAAGTTCTCTAGATATTCATCGCTATTAATAAGGTGATCGACCAAACCAATGAGTCCTTCAGTACTCAAAACAATTGACCAACAGAGCGTTTCCCGATGGTTGTAAACTTGGCGACCGAGAAGCCGCTGAACCAACAGTTCAACAAATCGGTAGTTGTTATTTGCGTCATAATTCAAGCGCCGAAATGACCCAGACAAGACCAAGCCCCGAACAAAATCTTTGACAGTAATTTGATTTGAACGAAGTTGAGATTCTAGCTGGGTTTGACGATGATGTTTGAGCATCTGCTGCTCATGAAAAATCTGCCGATAGGTCGCTTGAATGAGTTGCTCCATCTCCGCCGGACCAAGTAAATTATCCGTGGTATAAATTCTAGGGGCTTCATCTCCAGGGACTTCAAATCCCTGAACCCGTTGATTTTGGCTAGATGGACGATAGGTTAAAGGAGGAATAGTCATTAGTTTCAAAAATTTCGTGAATTCAAACATCTCCTTAGAGATGTTAGGCCAATAACAGCCGCTCAATTCGCTGTTGCACAATGGGATCACATCCACTCGATCCCGGATGTTCTTGCTCTTGCTGTAAAACAGTTTTCAGGGCCTGAATCGTGTCATCGGTGGCAATTTCGGCTAGGGATAGGGCCGCCGCATAGCGAAGGGCCCAATCCTCGGGATTCTGCACGGCCCAGATCAGTCTATTGATCGCCCCCTGGTGCTGAGTTGGAGAGGGGTGAGAGCGTAGAATTTTACCCAGTCCTCGTGCGGCAATTCGACGCACATTTCCTTGACAATGATTAGCAATCTCAGCTCCGACCATATCCACAAATAGGCCTAACGCCCGTTCATCGCCAATCTTCGCTAAAATTTGCACAAGTCGGGCTTGAATCCCCTGATCCTGACAATCCTCAAAGGCTCGGAGTAAGGGGACAACAGCATCAGAACCGAGCTGCTCTAAGGCATCGCTCACCCGCTGGACGATCGCCCCTCGGGGATGCTTCAGCAGTCGGATCATAGCCGTCAAGACGAAAGGAGGGCGATCGCCGAGACATTCCAAACGACTCTCCTCGACTAATGCTTGCAGTGCTGGGGCGATTGCCTCGACTGATGTGTCAGTTTGGATTAACTCAAGCTGTTGAGTTAAAGTCATCGATAGCATAAAAACGGGTTAGGACAATAGGTGATGGACAATGAATGATAGACAAGACATCTTGCAGGAAACTTGGGAATTTAGGGGAACTCTCTAATCTTTAAAACGGTGAAGATGTCCCAGGAAATCAGCCAGGGAAGGGACTTGTGAGACCCCCGAGAACCTTACAGTTGCCAGAGTAACTGATCGATGGCTTCAAACAGGGTTTCCGAAGCCATCTGTTTCTCCTCATCCGGGCGATCGCTCTTTAACACCGACTCTAAAATCCGTTTAAGATTCAATAACTTGAGACTGTTAGCAATCTGAGCCTCAAGAATCGCCTCAGCGGCCGCCAGATGCCCGATCGCCCCTAAATCAAACACCGCCGCCCATCGCACATAAGAATTCTCATGATTAAGGTTATCAATAATCCGCGTCAAGTAACGTTTTTCTTGACTAATTTGATAACAATAGCGAGCGGCAGCACATTGAATACGCTCCGATGAATGCTCCAGAAAGGGAACCACATCCGACCAAGCCTCCGAAACCTGGAACTCGCCCAAGGCTTCAATTAAAGCTTCATAGGGTTGAGGTTTCTTTGAATGAAGTAACCTTAATAAGGGTACGATTGCATGGCGATCGCCAATCGCAGCTAGGGCTTGAATCACCGCCTCCCGAAGTTGCAGATCGTCCTGACAATCCAGGGCCGTAATCAGGGCTGGAACTGTCTCGACTTGCTTGAGTTGTCCCAACGCCCGAGCCGCTTGTCGTCGTAGGGGATAGCCCCCTTGAACCGTACGATAGTCCTCATCTTTGAGCAACTCACACAGCGATATCCCCGCCGATTGCACCTGATGTTTTCCTAACCACCAGGTCGCATAATAGCGAATTTGCTGATCATCTTCCCCAAGAGCAGCGAGAGCCGTTTCAGCAGAGAAAATTGGTTTAACTGAGCTTGCTAGAGTCATCGTCTTGACGCAGAAAAGATGGATACTCAAGAGAAGGTGAGTGGGCGTTAGCCTACACCCACTCAAGGGTCTTCAAGGAATCAGCTAACCCACCCTTACAGGGGTTGTATGCGAACAATCCGGCCGCCGCGTTTGTGAATCTCTTGATAGCGAGCGGAGAGTTGTTCAAAGGGAACCGTACAAACCGCCCGACTTCGCCGGACTCTGACAGCAGTCTGACTCCCTCCTTCAATCGATTCGACTAAGAAGACACGGCTATCTCCTTGAACTGGGGCGACTCCCTGAGCTGACTTAGAGAATAAGGAAGACCCAGGCCGAACAATGTTATTCGACTGATTCGTGGCCACCTGTTGCTCTAAACGCGAGGCCTTAACCCCTTGGGCATTGTCACTGCTTCCATGACCCCGATACAACTCAAACAAGCGATTAAAGCCCACCTGTTTCATTCCTGGAATTGACTGAAATCCCCGATGGTAGGGAACAGTCGAATCTCCAAAAGCCGCTTGATATTCTGGGCTGGCAAAATAGGACTCAATCTCGACTTGATAGCCCTCTTTGGCATAGAGATCAACATGATAAGCAATTTCCGATTGATCATAGGGAGCACGCCCCAAGAAATGCTTGTAGTTCAATTCAATGAATCGTACTTGAGGGGTACTGGAAAAAAACCGTTCTTTGTACGCCTCAGATTTACCTAAACATTCGATGAATTGTCGCACATTGATTTTGCCATTGCGCAGTAGAGCTTCTATATTAGAAAACTCCTCGCTCAACGTGAGTCCTTCTCGTCCAAAGACTTGAGTGTAAGCGGTGCGAAAGACGGACTGTAAATCATCTTCAGTCCAATTCTGACGCAACTCCACTTTTTCACCCAAAACGTCGCCAATTCCCAGACGCAATGCTGTTAAACTCATCGTTTTTATCTCCAATCAATCATTTAAATTATGCTGAAACTCGGCGTATGCCTACAGTGTCTTGATGCTCGACGACGGATGGACTAGGGAGACAATAAAAAAGGTCGGACAATAGCATCACTCCCATTGACTTGTCCGACCCTTGCTAACTGTCACTCGCTCTGATTGCACGCACTCTAACCCCTCAACACGATCCGGGCTAGACAGCGATAAACTGTTCACAGCTCACCGTCACCTATGAAGCGATAACGGTTAAACATCATCGCCCAAAGGAAAAAGGAAAAAGGGATAGCTACTGTCCCAACTCCCGTCGGAAGAGAGTTAGGAGCGAATCTTTAGCTCAAGGCATTAATGGCATAGTTCAGGTAGATGTTGGCTTCTCCACCCACATCACCGGACAAGCCATGATTGTCACGAACGAACTCCAGAGCCGCGATATACCAACTCGGAGACAAGCCGAGAGCGGCATTGAATTCCTTGACACCGGCCACCACATATTCATCCAAGGGACCCGTTCCACCCACAACACAGCAATAGCTAATGGTGCGTAGATAATGGCTAATGTCGCGGACACACTTCGACTTGCCTTCAGGAGTCGAAGCGTACTGGGGTCCCTCCATTTGAGTGGTGTAGGGAAACTTCTGATACACATGGTTGGCGGCAGCTTCCGACCAAGCCTGACCGTTCTGGTTAAAGGCTTTGGCAGCTTGCAAGCCAGCCGTGGCGCGGCTGAAACGACCGAAAATCGCCTGCATTTCGGTGTTACCCAGATACACACCACGAGCATCAGCGGCGGCGATCGCCTCAGTTAAAGGGGTTTTCATAGCTAAAATATCTCCAGTATAAAACGATGGTCAAAATGGCGGAAAAAATTACGCGTGTTAAGCAACAGCGGCAGCCGCTCGGTCAAAGTAAATGGCTAATTCTGACATCAAGGAACTACAATCACCCTTGGTGATGCCATTGGGATCGTTGGCGATCGCCAAGGCAGCATCTTTCATTTTCTCGATTCCCAAGGCGACTGTTGCACCGGGGGTTCCCAAGGCTTGGTAGGTTTCCCGCAGGCCATTGAGACAGCGATCATCCATAACACTGGGATCACCCGCCAGCATCGAATAGGTGACATAGCGCAAAATGAAACCCAAATCACGCAGACAAGCGGCCTGATTGCGATGATGGAAACACGCACCACCCGGACCAAAGACTTGCGGCTGGTCTGAAACCAAGCCCCGGTAAGCATTGGCGGTAATGGATGAAGCATTAGCCGTGAGCCGGTTCACGGCATCCAAACGCTTGTTACTGTCAGCCACCATGGCGGACAAGGCATCCACTTGCTCGTCACTCAGGTAAGTTCCCTGGCGATCGGCTTGCTCAACAACTTTGGAAAAAGCATCCAACATAGTTTCAGTTCTCCTAACTGCTTAGGGTCTGTAATGTTTAGTTTGGGGGATAAGTCAGAGGTGGTATCAGGGGATACTGCTCTCGGACCCATCTGAACCTGAAGCTTAGAGGTTGAATGTAAATAATTCGGTAGGGAGTTTGTAAAGAAATCGGAAAGATTACCCAGATCGGGGATTTTTTTACATTTCGTAATAAATAAAGCGTCAGGTTTAGGGTCATTGTCTGCCTTGATCCCCAGTCAAAAGCTCTCCATCTCAGGCGAATCACCCAAGAGGTGATCGCAGATCTGAGGCGGTCAACTTAACAGATTGTAAAGATAAGTGGCAACCCTTTTCCCCTAAACTGAAGCTAAGTTAGGCTACCCAGGAGAGGACTATGAGGATTCTTTTAGTTGAAGATGATCTTCCTTTAGCCGAAACCTTAGCCGAGGCTCTCAGCGATCAACTTTATGTGGTTGACTTGGCTGAGGATGGGGAAAAAGGCTGGGATTATGTCAAGCTCTTTGACTATGATCTGATGCTGTTAGATGTGATGTTGCCGGAAACTGATGGTTTTGCTCTGTGTCACCGACTGCGATCGCAGGGCTATCAAATGCCGGTGTTAATGATGACGGCCCGAGACACAATTACCGATAAAATTACTGGCTTAGATATGGGCGCTGACGACTATATCGTCAAGCCCATAGACCTCGGAGAATTATTTGCCAGAATTCGTGCTTTACTGAGACGAGGCAGTCCAATTACCCCACCCATTTTAGAATGGGCTGGGGTTGAACTCAATCCCAGTACCTATGAAGCCCATTATCATCAAAATTCCCTACGCCTCACCCCGAAAGAATTTAGCCTGCTGGAATTACTTTTACGAAATCAACGGCGAGTTCTCAGTCGCAGTGTAATTCTGGAAAATCTCTGGAAAACTGAAGTCTGCCCCGAAGAACATACTGTAAAAGTTCATATTAGAAGTTTACGGCAAAAACTTAAATTGGCTGGAGCCCCCAATGATTTCATTGAAACTGTCCATGGAATTGGCTATCGTCTCATGGCTACCAACACTTAATGACCCCCATGACTTAATGGCTTATGGTTGCTGTTCTCAGAGATGTTCTCAGAGAATCGTTATAACAATAAGCCTTCATGTGACGACTAGAGTCGAAGACCAAACTTCGGGTTTCTTGGAAAAAATCGGTGTCTCAACGGGTTTCCCATCCCTCCCAATACTGGTCTTTGGTGTAAAGAATTCTAAAGATCGAGATGATATAAATCCCCATATTTGCTACGAATGTAGCGTAAAAAGGGGTCAATATGAATCGGCATTCCGGTGATGCGATCGACTAATTCATCGGCCGTAAATTTGCGCCCATGACGATAAACATTGCGTTCTAACCAAGTTAACAGGGGAGTGAAATTACCCCGTTCTAAATCCACCGGAATCTCGGGATGTTGCTTTAGGGCCGTTTCAAACAATTGACTGGCGATGAGATTGCCGAGGGTATAGCCCTGAAACTGGCCGCCAATCAATTGGGAGTACCAATGAACATCCTGTAACACTCCCTCTCGGTCATTGGCAGGAGTAATCCCTAAATCCCGTTCATAACAACTATTCCACGCATCCGGTAAGTCCTGAACTGACAGTTTTCCCTCTAACATCGCCACTTCTAACTCGAAGCGAATCATCACATGAAGGTTATAGGTCACTTCATCGGCGGCAGTGCGAATCGGACTCGGGGCAACTCGGTTGATGGCACGATAAAAGTCACAGACTGAAGATTGTCCGAGTTGTCGGAGGAAAAAGCCCTGAAGACGGGGATAAAAACATTCCCAAAAGGCACGACTACGGCCCACTAAATTTTCCCAGAGGCGGGATTGACTTTCATGGATTCCTGAAGAGGTCCCATCCGCGAGAGGGGTGGCTTCTAGGGCTGGATCAATGTTTTGTTCATATAAGGCATGACCCATCTCATGGAGACTACAAAAGAGACTTTCGGTGAGATTATTGGGGTCAGTGCGGGTGGTGATGCGAACGTCGTTAATGGAAAAACTGGTGGTGAAGGGGTGAAGGGTGGAATCTTGGCGACCTCGGCTAAAGTCGTAGCCGATGCGTTCCATCAGTTTCTGACAGAAGTTGAGTTGGGCGGTTTCGGAAAACTCTTGTTGTAGCAGTTGGGTGTCTGGGGCCGGGGCCTGGGCGATCGCCTGGACAATCTCCACTAACTCCCCCCGCAGTTGAGAAAATAACTCCTCTAACAGGCGACTGGTCATTCCTTCATCGGAGAGGGCGATGAGAGAGTCGGCGGGGCGATCGCACTCTGGGAAGAAACTGGCCCATTCCCGACTCAAGTCCAACGTCTTCTCCAAATAGGGACAGACACGCTGAAAATCAGACTCTTCTCGGGCCTGGGCCCAGGCCAAATAGGTTTCCGTTTGATGACTCGACAGACGGGCCATAAACTCTGGCGAGACGCGCCGGGCCTGATCATAATCACGACGGGCTACACGAATCAAACTGGCTTCGTCGCTGTCGTAGGGATAGGACTGGGCCTGGGCTTCAAGTTGTTCTAACAACTCTCCTAAAGCTGGATCACAAAGCTTTTCATGGGCCACCTGTCGCAGCGTCGCTAACTGTCGTCCTCGGGCCGTTGCCCCCCCCAGGGGCATATAGGTGGCACGATCCCATTGCAGGACAGCAGCCGCAGACTGGACATCCCGCACGTCTCGCAGTCGGGTAATGAGTTGGGAATACAGAGAGCCAGACTCAGACAAGGAGATGGACATAATTAGTGAAGAGAGGCAGACGCACGGCTCATACCCATTCTATCGGGGTTTGGCCGGTCTGAACCTTAGCGAAAGGGTGAAACCCCTCAAACCTGGATGCGAGGGAGACGGTGTTTAAAACCACAGAGAATTTCCCAGGAGATGGTTCCCAAGGCCTCAGCCCAGTCATCGGCAGAAATGGAGTCCTCCCCCAAGGTTCCTAAAAGCGTCACCACATCCCCCACTTGCACCTCGGGAACCTCGGTGACATCTAACATCAGTTGATCCATGGTAATCGTACCAACCTGGGGCAGTCGCCAGACCCGATCGCCCCCTTGCAGAAGTCCCTGAAGCTGATTGGACAAGAGGCGAGGAACCCCATCGGCGTAGCCAATCCCCACCACCGCTAGGCGCGTTTCCCGTTGGGTGACAAAGCGGTGGCCATAACTGACTCCTGTTCCGGGGGGAAGAGTTTTAACCTGGGTAATGCGGGCTTTGACCTGTAAAACCGGCTGTAGCGTCACCTGCGATCGCAGATGGGGGGCGGGATAGAGTCCATAGAGGGCTAATCCCACCCGCACTTGATCATAATGACTCGACGGGTTGCAAAGGGTGGCGGCGGAGTTAGCCAGATGGAGTTTTGGGGGAGTTATCCCGGCGGCCTTGAGGGCGGCGATCGCCCCTTGGAAGCGTTCTTCCTGTCGCCGCATCATGGTGATATCGTCCTCATCCGCCGTAGCCAAGTGGGAATAGACACTAGCCAGATGAAGCTGGGGCAACTCCAACACCTGACGGACAAAGGGAACTGCCTCAGTCCAGAGAACCCCTAAGCGAGACATTCCCGTATCTAACTTTAAATGCACCGGCAGCGGTTCACGGGGGGCCAGTTGCCCCACAATCTCAGCGATGCGAACCGCCTGGGGGCGATCGCAGAGGGTGGGTTCCAACCGCCAGCGAACCAAGGCTTCAATCTGTGGCGGACTCTGAATTGCCCCCAAGACAAGAATTGGGGCCTCAATCCCCGCCTGACGCAGTTCAATCCCTTCCTCGACGGTGGCCACTCCCAAGGCGGTGGCCCCAGCCTCTAAAACCGTTTTAGCAATGGGAATCGCCCCATGGCCATAGCCATCTGCCTTCACCACCGCCATAAATCCCGTCCCTGGGTAAAGAAGGCCCCGTAACTGACGAACATTCTCCGCCAACGCCTGTAAATCAATCTCCACCCAGGCGCGATCGCAGACTCCCGCAAAGGTCTGATCCTGGCTAAATTTAACAACCCGTTCCCAGGTCAGCATGAGATGGTCGTTACCCAATAGATGGACAGGTTTAGGTCACAGTAGAGGTTTATCCCCCACTTTCATCAACTCCGCATCTTCGGCGATTTGCCTCCAGAGACGAGACCACTGAGGATCATCGGGGTTCTCTCGATGCAGTCGAGCCAATTGGTCCAACATATCGTACCAAAGTCCGGCATCCGCCAAGAGTTGTAGCCGTTCCTCAGCCGAAGCCGTGGCAAACTCTTCATCAAAACTCGCCGTGGTATTCACCCGGACAATGGTTCCTGAAACACTGGCCTCAACATCGGGAATCTCCACCGTCCAGGAATAGGCTTGATAGGGGTGCAACGGCTGCACATTCACATAAGCGGGAATTGGCAGGCCATAGGTCCCATGATCCGGTCCCGTTAAATAGCGAGTTTGATAAATCAGGGTCTCCTGGGCATCCCGGAGGCTAAAAATCACCTCAATCCCCTCCACCGGGGGCGTGTGATAGAAAATCGTGGGATAGGCTTGACGGGTAAGACCATAGTTTTCTGGGGGCAGAATGGCACTGAGAGGGCATTCAAGTTCTCGGCCATCCATAAAAACGGGAACCACACGTTCCCCTGGACGTTCAAAATCCGCAAAACGAGTTCCTCCCGCATCCACTTGTTCCGGGGAACCGCGATCAGGGGGGGTAAACTCCACCGAGAGGGAAGGACGCAGAGATAGCAGAGGAATCACCACGATGAGGGCGATCGCCACCAGCGTTAAGACACAATTGCGTAAGATTGGTGTGCGTAGAGTCTGAGTCATGGGGATCTAGGTGAGGAGACAACAAGGGAATAGTGGCAGGCCTCCCGGTGTCATCGAAGCGTCCCTTAAGGATCATAGTGAACTCGGGCTTGGGATAATCCCTGACGACGGAGGCGATCGCTCAATCCTTCCGCTGTGCGTCGTTCCCGAAAGGGGCCAATGGCCAGGTGGAGTCCTCGGGGGCGATCGCGTCGTTGAATCGCTGTTCCAGGACTCACCGCAGCCTGTACTGTCCCGAGGGCGCGATCGAGGGTTTGGCGGGAACCGGGGATAATCACATAATAGGCCGCATTCGAGCTATTACTCGTCCCCGACCCCCTCTCGTCCGGAACCGTCACCGCTGCAATTTGGGACTGAATCCCCTGTTGGCTTAATTGACGCGATCGCACCTCCGCCGCCTCCCGATCCCGAAACAGGCCCGCCTGAATAATCTGTTCACCCCGAAACATCCCAAAGGCGGCATTGGCGTTGAGACGTTGAATCTGTGCTAATCGTTCCGGACTGCGACTGTTGACATACACCAAATAGCGAACCGCCGCCGTCGCCTCACGACTGGGGGGAGGCGTGGCCGGCACATCCACCGGTGGCGGTACATCAATGAACGGAACGTCAGCATACTGGGGACTCTCAGGGAGTGGCAGAGGAACGGCGATCGCCCCAGAACCCGCAACCAGCAGCAATAGTGCGGAGATAGGCAGATGAACCCAATTCACTGGTAAAAAAGACATAGGCCGACATCAGAATCCAGGAAGTGAAAAATGTAACCCAGCCAAGGATGGCAGGCCCTCAGCCTGAGGAATCCGTGAATTTCTTCCCTGTTGATGCGTCACGGATCGGGTTTCATTGTTATATTAGCCCTCAGGGGGCAAAACGCCCACGCTGTATCGCTGAGAAATCGTATGGATATTGCCATTTGGCCGGGTGAACCCTATCCCTTGGGGGCATCTTGGGATGGCGAGGGAACAAACTTCGCTATCTATAGCGAAAACGCCACTCAGGTGGAGTTATGTCTATTTGATGAACAGGATCGAGAAACACGAGTTCCCCTAACGGAAATCGAGAACTACAATTGGCATGGCTATCTCCCAGGGGTTGGCCCCGGACAACGCTACGGCTTCCGAGTTCATGGCCCCTTTGATCCCGAACAGGGCCATCGCTTCAACCCCAATAAACTGGTGATTGACCCTTACGCCAAAGCCCTCGACGGGGAAATTGGCTATGACGAAGCCATCTTTGGCTATGCTTGGGAGGACGACGACGAGGATCTCTCCTTCAACGACCTCGACGATGTTGCCTGGATTCCCAAGGCCATCGTGATTGATGAATCCTTTGACTGGGAGGGCGATCGCCTCCTCAACATTCCTGAACAGGATACGATCATCTACGAGATGCACGTCAAAGGCTTTACCCGTCAGCATCCTGACATTCCCCCGGAACTGCGGGGAACCTATCAGGGCCTGGCCCATCCCAAGGCCATTCGCTATCTCAAATCCTTGAAAATCACCGCCGTGGAACTGATGCCGGTTCATCATTTCCTCTCCCAACCGGGACATCTGGCCGAGACGGGACTAAGCAACTACTGGGGCTATGACTCCATTGCCTATTTTGCTCCCTATAGCGGCTACAGTGCCAGTCAGAATCCTCAAGATCAGGTCCGGGAGTTTAAAACTATGGTCAAAGCCCTTCACGCCGAAGGGATTGAGGTCATTTTAGATGTCGTTTACAACCATACCGGCGAAGGCAACCATCTCGGGCCCACCCTCTGTTTTCGGGGCATCGACAACGCCACCTACTACCGCCTCGTTGAAGACGATCGCCGCTACTACATGGACTTCACCGGCTGCGGCAACTCTCTCAACGTCAGCCATCCCCAAGTCCTCAAACTGATTATGGACAGTTTGCGCTACTGGGTACAGGAAATGCACGTCGATGGCTTCCGCTTTGATTTAGCCTCGGCCCTGGCCCGAGAACTCTACGAAGTCGATAGCCTGGCGGCCTTCTTTGATATCATCCATCAGGACCCGGTTCTGAGTAAAGTTAAGTTAATCGCCGAACCCTGGGATATCGCCGATGGCGGCTACCAGGTGGGCAATTTCCCCCTCCTGTGGTCAGAATGGAATGGTCGTTATCGCGATGCGGTGCGAGATTTCTGGCGAGGGGAAGATGGCACCCTAGCGGAGTTTGCCTATCGTCTCACGGGCAGTTCTGATTTGTATAAATTCAACGGTCGTCGCCCCAGTGCTAGTATTAACTTTGTCACTGCCCATGATGGCTTCACTCTCAATGACTTAGTCAGTTATAACGAGAAACACAATGAAGAAAACCAGGAGGGAAATCGAGATGGAGAAAGCCATAACCGTTCCTGGAACTGTGGCGTCGAAGGACCTACCGATGACCCAGATATCTTAACCCTACGCCATCGCCAACGCCGCAATTTCTTGACCACCTTACTATTATCCCAAGGGGTTCCCATGCTCGTCAGTGGCGATGAAATGGGGCGCACTCAACAGGGAAACAATAACGTCTATTGCCAGGATAATGAGTTGGCTTGGCTTGATTGGAATTTACAAGATGCCAATGCCGATTTACTGACCTTCACCCGGCAACTGATTCAATTTCGCGCCGATCATCCCGTGTTTCGTCGTCGTAAATGGTTCCAAGGGCAGCCTATTTATGGGTCAGATGTCATTGATTTAGGCTGGTTCAACCCTGATGGAGAAGAAGTCGATGAGGAACAATGGCAAGAAGGCTTTGCCAAGGCGATCGCCGTCTTCATCAATGGCGATGCCATCCCCGCCCGAGGCAAACGGGGCGAACGGATTGTCGATGATAGTTTCTTATTACTTTTTAATGCCCATCATGAACCGTTAACTTTTCAGCTTCCCCAAACCTTGCAAGAGTCAATTTGGTGTGTTGTTTTAGACACCACCAAACCGACCTTAATTGAACATGGGAGTCGCTACAGTGGTTCCGAAACCCTAGAGGTTGAATCCCGTTCCACGGTGTTATTACAACGGCTATAATCCTGTCCTTCCTCGTTGCGAATTGATAATGACCATTGGTGCAATTTATTTGGGTGGCGATCGCTGTGACTTTTCCCTGTGGGGGCCCACCTTAGATCAGGTAACCCTGGAAATCCTAACGCCCGAGGGGCAATCACATCCCCTCAAGCAAGATGACGGAGGCTATTGGCGGGCCAGCCTCGACAGCATTCCCCCAGGAACCCGTTATCAGTATCGTCTCAACGGCGATCGCCTCCGCCCCGATCCCATGGCCCAATTTCAACCCGAGGGAGTTCACGGCCCCTCCGCCGTCGTCGATCACGGGGCCTTTACCTGGCAAGATGAGGCTTGGCGAGGGATTCCCCTAGACGAGTCGATTATCTACGAACTCCACATCGGCACCTTCACCCCCGCAGGAACCTTCGAGGCCGCCATCTCCCGGCTAAGGGACCTAACGGCCCTGGGAATTACCACCATTGAAATCATGCCTGTCTCTCAGTTTCCCGGCCAGCGGAACTGGGGTTACGATGGGGCCTATCCCTTTGCGGTTCAGAACTCCTACGGCGGCCCCGACAGCCTCAAAGCCCTCGTCAACGCCGCCCACCAACAGGGATTGGCAGTGATTCTAGATGTCGTCTATAACCACTTCGGCCCAGAAGGGAACTACAGCCGTGATTTTGGCCCCTATTTCACCGACAAGTATCAAACACCCTGGGGTGGGGCCATTAACTTCGATGATGCCTATAGCGATGGAGTCCGCAATTTTGTCATCGAAAACGCCCTCTACTGGCTACGGGAGTATCATTTCGACGGCTTACGTCTCGATGCCATCCATGCCATTTACGACGGCGGGGCCAAACATATTTTAGGGGAATTGAGCGATCGCCTGGCCGAGTTCAATCAAACCGCCAGCTATCCCCGCTATCTCATCGCCGAAAGCGATCTCAACGATGTCCGCATTATCCGCCCCCGTTCAGAAAATGGACTAGGAATGGATGCCCAATGGAGTGACGATTTCCACCATAGTTTGCATACCCTCCTCACCGGCGAACAACAGGGCTATTACGAAGACTTTGGCAGTTGCCAACAACTAGCCACCGCCTGGCAGGATAGTTTTGTCTATCAATGGACCTATTCCCCCCACCGTAAGCGATTTCACGGCAGCGATGCCCGCGATCGCCCCCCCGCCCAATTTGTCATCTGCAATCAAAATCACGACCAAGTTGGCAACCGAATGTTAGGAGAACGCCTCTCCCAACTGGTATCCTTCGAGGCCCTCAAACTCGCCGCCGCCGCCACCCTTCTCAATCCCGCAATCCCATTACTCTTCATGGGGGAAGAATACGGAGAAGACTCACCATTTCTCTATTTTATCGACCACCAAGACCCCGACTTAGTCGAAGCCGTCCGCCAAGGCCGCAAACGAGAATTTGAAGCCTTCCACGCCAGCGGAACCCCACCCGATGCCGCCAGTCTAGAGACCGTAAACACCTCAACCCTCAACTGGCAAAAACGCGACAGCGGCCATCATCAGGTATTACTGAACTTCTACCACCATCTCATCGAACGACGCAACAACAACCCAGCCATCCGATTGGGCGATCGCCAACAAATCCAAACCCAATATAACAACGAATCCCGCTGGTTCAGCGTTCACCAATCCCAAGCCAACCAAGCAATTTGGGTCATCTTCAACTTTAGCGACAGCCCCATTCAATCCCCCCCCGCCCCCCATCAAACCTGGACCAAAACCCTAGATTCCAGCGACCCCATTTGGCAAGGTTCCGGCCCAACCGCCCCCCAAACTCTAAAAGGTAGCGAATCCATCAAAATCCCCCCCCTAACCGTCGTACTCTACGAAACATAAACCCTCCCCCCCTCTCACCTCCTCCCCCTCTTCCTCCGTGTCCTCTGTGACTCTGTGGTTCCCCCCTCTTGCCTTAAAAAAATGACCCCACCTATCGCCACCTACCGCCTTCAATTCAACCCCAACTTTGGCTTCGATGCCGCCCGCGATATTATCCACTATCTCCACAACCTCGGCATTTCCACCCTCTACGCCTCACCCATCTTCAAAGCCCGTAGTGGCAGTACCCACGGCTACGATGTCGTCGATTCCCGAGTCTTAAACCCAGAACTCGGCAGTCCCGAAGCCTTTGAAAGCCTCATTAAAACCCTCCATGACCATGACATGAGTTGGCTACAAGACATTGTCCCCAACCACATGGCCTATGACAGCAATAATCCCTTTCTCATCGATGTCCTAGAATACGGAACCAACTCCGAATACTATCACTTCTTTGACATTCAATGGGAACATCCCGATCGCGATATAAACGGCAAAATTCTCGCCCCATTTCTGGGTGACTTTTACGGACAATGCCTCGAAAAAGGCGAACTCAAACTAGAGTATTCCGAAGCCGGTTTAAGCATCAACTACTACCAATTACGATTCCCCCTCCGCATTGAATCCTACACCGAACTCCTCACCCACAACCTAGGAGAACTGCGGCAACTTCTCGGTCGAGAACATCCTGACTTTATTAAACTCTTGGGTGTTCTCTACCTTCTCAAAGGCGCTATCACAGAAACCGAAAAACGTCAATACAAAGACCAAGCGGCATTTGTTAAAGGGTTAATTTGGGAACTCTATCAATCCAACCCCGAAATTCGCACCTTCATCGATCGCAACGTCGAAACCTTTAACGGAACCGTAGGCGACCCCGATAGTTTCGATAGTTTAGATCGGATTCTGGGCAATCAATACTTTCGTCTTGCGTTCTGGAAAGTGGGAGCAGAAGAACTTAACTATCGTCGCTTTTTTACCATTAACGAACTCATCTGCGTCAGCATTGAAGACGAAACAGTTTTCGACCTCACCCATAGCTACATCAAGGAATTAGTCGAGGATGGCTCATTCCAAGGAGTTCGCGTCGATCACATTGATGGACTTTATGACCCCAAACAATATCTCGATCGCCTCTCAGAACACCTTGGCGATACCTATGTCGTCGTCGAAAAAATTCTAGAAGGCAACGAAACACTCCCAGAAGATTGGGCCATTCAAGGCACCTCAGGCTACGACTTTCTCTATAACGTCAACAATCTCTTTTGCCAAACCGCCAACGAAGCTGCCTTTACCCGTATTTATCAACGGTTTTCCGGGCAATGGCGGTCCTATCATGAATTAGAAGTTCACTGTAAACGGCTGATTGCCGAAACCAATCTCGCCGGAGATGTGGAAAACCTGGCCAACTTCCTCAAACAACTGGCTAGCCAATATCGCTACGCCAGTGACTTTACCCTAGGCGGCCTACGACGGGCTATCCAAGAACTGTTGGTGGTGTTTCCCATCTATCGCACCTATATTACGCCAGCGGGTTTGAATCGGCGAGATCGCAGCCACATTGAACGGGCTGTTCAGGCCGCCAAACGGCAAAAACCCCAACTGGCCAACGAATTGAGTTTCATTGAAAAGTTATGGTTATTAGACTATGACGAAGACATGAGTGAGGCAGAAAAAGCCCAATGGACTCATTTCGTGATGCGAATGCAACAGTTCTCCGGGCCATTGATGGCCAAAGGAGTCGAAGATACCCTGTTCTACATTTATAATCGCCTCATTTCCCTCAACGAAGTGGGGGGTTCTCCCGGTCGTTTTGGCATTACCCTCTCGGAGTTTCATGGCTTCAACCAACAACAGGCCACCTATTGGACCGAATCCATGAACGCCTCCTCCACCCACGACACCAAACGCAGCGAGGATATGCGGGCCCGTCTCAATGTCCTCTCAGAACTTCCCGACGAGTGGGAAGCCGCCGTCGTCAGTTGGAAACAAATCAACCAAAAGCGTCGCCAGGAGGACTCCGAAAATCCCGATACCAATGATGAGTATTTCCTTTATCAAACCCTTGTTGGGGTGTTTCCCTTCGATCCCTATGACTTAGGGGAAGTCCGCGATCGCGTCGAACAATATGTCGTCAAAGCCGTTCGCGAAGCCAAAGTCCACACCGCCTGGCTACGGCCCGACACCGACTACGAAGAGGCCTTTGTCGCCTTTGTCCGCCAAGTTCTCGCCGACGGAGATGACAACGAGTTTCTCGCCGCCTTCCGTCCCTTCCAACAAAAAATCGCCAGTTACGGGATGCTAAACTCCCTCTCCCAAACCCTATTAAAACTTACCGCCCCCGGCGTTCCCGACTTATACCAAGGAACCGAACTCTGGGACTTTAGTTTAGTCGACCCCGACAACCGCCGTCCCGTAGACTATGGCCGTAACGCCCAACTGCTTCAGGACCTACAAAACTGGGCCGCCGCCGACTTACCCGGACTCCTAGCGGATCTCAAGTACAATGCTACCGACGGACGAATTAAACTATTTAGTATTCACCGTCTCCTGAGTACCCGTCACCAATACCAGGAGTTATTCGATCGCGGCGAATATCGTCCCCTACGCGTCACCGGCAAACACGCCGATCGCGTCGTCGCCTTTCTCCGCAAATCAGGAGACGCCCAAGCCATTGCGATCGCCCCCCGCTTCTGCACAGAACTCGTCAAACCCGGTGAATTTCCCCTCGGCGACGACGTGTGGGGCAACACGGCCGTAGAAATCCCCGGAAGCGCCGCCCAAACCTGGGTTGAAGCCATCTCCGGGCGATCGCTCTCCCGTCAAACCACCCTAAGCGTCGGCCAACTCCTCACCGACATCCCCATCGCCCTCTGGATCTCCGACTAACCCCTCCTCCCCCTCCTCCGTGTCCTCCGTGACTCTGTGGTTCCCCCCTTGCCCCTTGCCTCTTGCCTCTAAATTATGCCCCTCCCCCCCAACAGCCCCCGCCTACAACCCGTTCTCGCCTACATCCGCGACACCTGGAAAACCCTCACCCGGACCCAGGCCCACATCCTCGAAGCCGCCCAAGATACTAAAATCGATCGCCCCCCCGGTTCTCCCTGGATTGTCTACATTTCCCCCCAAGAAGATCTCGATGTCGTCCAAACCGAATTAAAAGAGATTCTGCCCCCCTCCGAACTCACCCAGATTGAACTGCGGATTCTGCCGCCGGAGATGGATCAGATTGAGGACCATGGCCTGTTATATCTACCCAAGTCCTACGTCGTTCCCGGTGGCCGCTTCAACGAACTCTACGGCTGGGATAGTTACTTCATCGCCCTGGGCCTATTGCGAGATGGAGAACTCGAACTGGCCCAGAACGCCGTTGATTTGCTAGTGTACGAAATTGAACATTATGGAACCGTCTTAAACGCCAACCGGTCCTATATGTTGGAGAGGTCTCATCCTCCCTTACTCGCCCGTGGGGCCCTAGGACTGTTTGAATACAACGAAGATCGCGATTGGCTGCGATCGCTCCTGCCGGCCCTAGAACGCTATTATTTCTACTGGACCGTCCCCCCCCACCTCAACGCCTCCACCGGACTCTCTCGCTATTACACCCGAGGCACCACCCCTGCCCCAGAAGTCGTCAACTCCGAACGGGACGAACATGGACGAACCCACTACGAACGAGTGCGAGACTACTATCGCCACTATCCCGTTGAAGCCTACGACCTGAGTTTGTTCTATAACCGCAACAGTGATAGTCTCACCGAACTGTTTTATCAGGGCGATCGCGCCATGCGAGAATCCGGCTTTGACATCACCAACCGTTTTGGTCCCTTTAGTGCCGATATCATCCATTACGTCCCCGTCTGTCTCAACGTCCTCCTCTATCAAATGGAACGAGACATCGCCGAAATCCACCATCTCATGGGACATTGGGACTCCGTAGAAGTCTGGAAAAAATACGCCAACACCCGACAAAAAGAAATCGACCGTTTCCTCTGGGACGACGAAGCCGGGTTATATTTCGACTACAACTTCCGCACCGAAACCCGAGGAACCTACGAATTTGTCACCACCTTTATGCCCCTCTGGGCCGGACTCGCCTCCCCCGAACAAGCCCAACGCCTAGTCGACAATCTCCCCAAATTCGAGACCAAAGGCGGACTTCTCACCAGTACCCATGTCTCCGGGAATCAATGGGATGCCCCCTTCGGCTGGGCCCCCCTACAACTGTTTGCCCTCAAGGGCTTACGTCGCTACGGCTACCACGACGAAGCCGACCGTCTCACGGAGAAATTCATCAACGTGGTGGTCTCAGAATTTGAGAAAAGCGGCACCCTCGTGGAAAAATACGATGTCGAGCGATGTTCAGCCGACGTCTCCGCCGAAATCCTCTTCGGCTACAGTTCCAACGAAATCGGCTTCGGCTGGACCAACGGCGTCGTCCGCGAACTCATCCACGACTGGCAGCAGCGATCGCCCTAACCCCCCTCCACCCCCCCAGAGGTTTGTTAAGATGGGAAGAGAATTATCGAAATCCCAAAGGCAAACCCAACACGGCAACCACAAGCGTTCGCAGCCTCCCTCTTTCTCTCTTTCTCTGTGTCCTCTGTGACTCTGTGGTTCCCCCCTTGCCTCGGGCGACCACAAGGGTACGCCCCTACGTCTTTTTTTTGCCCCTTACCCCCCATGACCCATTCCCCCAAAAAAGTTGTCGTCGGCCTATCCGGCGGAGTCGATAGCTCAACCGCTGCCGCCCTATTGCACCACGAAGGCTATGATGTGGTGGGATTGACCCTTTGGCTAATGAAGGGTAAAGGTCAATGCTGCTCAGAAGGAATGGTGGATGCCGCCGAACTCTGTGAACAGTTAGGCGTTCCCCATCATGTGGTGGACAGCCGCGAAGTCTTTGAAAACAACATTATCAACTATCTCGTCTCAGGCTATAGTGCCGGAGTCACCCCACTTCCCTGTTCCCAATGTAATCGGGCCGTCAAGTTTGGCCCCATGATTGACTATGCCCGTGAGGAATTGGGGGTTGACAAAATTGCCACCGGGCATTATGCCCAAGTCGATTTTGATGAAGAGACAGGCCGCTACCGCCTCTTACGGGCCGTTGACCGGCAAAAAGACCAAACCTATTTCCTCTATGACCTCTCCCAAGAGGTGTTGGCCCATTGTGTCTTCCCGCTGGGGAAATATCCCAAATCCGAAACTCGCCGCATCGCCGCTGAATTTAATCTCCTGACGGCGGAAAAGCCAGAAAGTCAGGATTTATGTTTAGTGGAGTCCCACGGGTCCATGAAAACCTTTCTAGAGAAATATCTTGCCCCCAAACCGGGAGATATTGTCGACCTCGATGGCAAGGTTTTGGGACGCCATGACGGGATTCATAACTACACCATTGGCCAACGCAAGGGCCTCGGGATTGCAGCGGCGCATCCTTTGTATGTGGTGGCGTTAGATACTGGGCGCAATCAAGTCGTGGTGGGCGATCGCGCCAGCGTTCACCATCCCGATTGTACCGTGAACCGGGTCAACTGGGTGGGCATGGCCGCCCCCTCCGCCCCAGTTCGCGCCCAAGTCCAAGTCCGCTACCGCACTCGTCCCGCCGAAGCCACCCTAGTTCCCTTAGAAGGGGGACGGATTCAGGTCAAGTTTGACGAACCCCTATTTGGGATTACCCCCGGCCAAGCCGCCGTCTGGTATGACGGGGATGTGCTACTCGGCGGAGGGATTATCGAATCCTCCGACGTGGTGAACCCCCCCGTCACCCTCTCAGAACGTCCCTCCCAATCCTCTTAGGGGCCAAACGGGTCATCAATCCGTGGTCAACCCCAACGATGTCTTTACCCTACATGAAGTCGCTGAGATGCTAAATGTCTCGGCGGCTTCTGTTCGTAATTGGCTTAAACTAGGATACTTAGAAAAAACGGAAAACAACGGCATCAGCCATGACTCCTTAACTACCTTTCAACGGGATATTCTCGGCAAGGAAAAACTCACCCAACGGGCGAATAAATCCTGCAAAGATAGCCATCATCATGAGCAGTTGACACAGAATATTTTGCGGGAGGTTCAGCGTCAAAAACCGGGCGATGACTCTCTTAGCCAGCGGTATGAGGTGGGTTTGTCTCAGTCCTATCGAAATCAAGAGGGCATTTTTTATACCCCTCCTGAGGTGGTGAAGCGTTTTTTTGATTATCTTCCCGATGATAGTTTCAGGTTCGTGTTTTGTGACCCCTGCTGTGGAACGGGGAACTTTTTAATTGAAGCCATTAAGCGGGGAATTAAACCGTCAAACATTTATGGCTATGATACTGATGAAACCGCCGTGGCGATCGCCCGCCAACGACTCACCGCCTTTGAGGGAGGAAATGACGTCAATCTCGCGGTTCAGGACTTCCTAAAACTCGCTGCTGAACATCCAGAACCCCAGTTTGATATTATCTTCACAAATCCCCCTTGGGGTAAAAAACTCCCCAAATCTGAACGAGACCACTGGGCGCTGAAATTCGCCGTAGGAACAAGCAAAGATACCAGCGCCCTCTTCTTTTTTGCGAGTCTAAGGGTTCTGCGATCGTCGGGATATTTAGGCTTCCTGGTCCAAGAAGCATTTTTCAACATTGCCAACTTTGAAAGGGCCCGTCAAATCGCCCTGAAGCAGAAAATCATCAGTTTAATTGATTTTGGCAAACCCTTTAAGGGATTGATGACTAAAGCCCAAGGGATTATCCTACGCCGCGAGAGTCCCCATTTGGGCGATCGCCTCTTATCAATCACCTCTGAGGCTGAGTATTATCTTCCTCAAAAGACCTTTTCTCAGAACCCCAAATCGATTTTTAATTTCACCTGTTCTGAGCAAGAGTTGAGAGTGATTGAACACTTATTCAAGCAAGAGCATCAAACATTGGCGGGGTCTGCCCAATGGGGGTTAGGGATTGTTACGGGCAATAATAAAAAGTATTGCGCCCGCGAAAGAAAAGAAGGGTATATCCCCGTTTATAAGGGGTCGGATATTACCAAATCTGGACTGAAACCCCCCTCCTGCTTTATTCCTAGGGACTTCTCACAGTATCAACAGGTCGCGCCCCTATCCCGATATCAAGCACCAGAAAAACTCATTTATAAATTCATCGCCTCAGACCTGGTATTTTTTCATGATACTGAACAGCGGTTTATTCTAAATAGTGCCAATTTGCTTATCCTTAACGATAAGTTTCCCTTGAGTTCACAGCAACTTGCGGAACTCTTAAATAGTCGCTTGATGAGTTGGTTGTTTCAGAGGCTATTTAGAACTCGTAAGGTGTTGAGGGGAGATTTGGAATTACTGCCGATTTTTGTAGGGTATTTTGATAGATATCAACAATTTTGTGAACAAGATTTTTTGAATTTCTTGTCTTTGGAGGAAGTTCTAAGGGGAACCTATCGAGTTGTAGAAGTAAAACGATAAAAAACATCAAAAATTGACGAAGAACTCATGATTCTTGTCCTGGGGTCTCTATGTTAGTCTGAGTCTGCGATCCTATTCCCATCCTCCGAAGTGTTCAAGCAACTCCTCACGAGACAATTGCATCAACAGAGGGGTAAATTCCTCTGCCGGTAATTGTAAAATCGCATCAATCAGAGTGAGTAATTCATCATCCAGGGAACCAAAGCGAACCCGCAACAAATTTTCTACCACACGACGTTCACCCTGTTGCAGACCCTGTTGTAGACCTTGTTGTAGACCTTGTTGCAGACCCTGTTGCAGACCCTGTTGCAGACCTGTTAACTGAGCCGCTTCGAGTTGTTGGTCAAAAAGAGGAGATAAACGCATAATCAGTTCAGTATCCTCCCAATCGAGATTTTCTTGTGTTTGAAGGTCAGCCTTTAAGCGATTCAACAATACTAGCGAACTCGCCCGCAAGGGATTGTCCGGAGGTAGCTGCTCAAGTTCCTCAATTGCTTCAGCCTGCACTCGGCCTCGCCCTAAAATTCTCAGCCATAGAGTGTCCGGATGACGAGGCAGCTGGTGAATCACTACAAGGTGAGTTCGTAGCTGGGATGCTAAATGGTAAATCCCTTCACCCCACCTTCCTAGGTCTAGGGTAGCACCAAAGCCTATCAATAGTTTCTCAGAAGCGGTCGGCGTGAGAATCCATAAGTGGGGTTTGATGGAATTAAGCAAGGTTTGGCGGTTTTGCTTAGCCTCGCGTCGTAATTGCGCTTCGATGATGAACAGTTTTAAGAGACAATCGCGAACTTCATCTGGGGTAACTGGATTGCGATAAGGCTCAAAGACGGTCGGAAGGTTGAGGGTTCTCCCCAAAATCCCGAGAGGGTCTGGCGAACGGCTCGCGTCGGGACTGGGCGAAAACCACAAATCGACCTGTCTCACTTCTCCCGCCACCCGTCGGGGAGCCTGAATGGTTCCGTAGGGAGTTAGCAGTTCTTCTAGGTAATCTTTGGCAAACTGGTCATGAATGAAACGGGTCACAGGAAAAGATGTTTATTCTCGTCAACGACTGAAGATTAACCGTTTCCCAAGGCCTTAGACCGCTCAGCGGCGGCTTGCACTGCCGAAATCAGGGCCGATCGCAGTCCTTGCGCCTCCAGTTGAGCAATTCCGGCGATCGTTGTCCCTCCAGGACTGGTGACGCGATCCTTGAGTTCTCCTGGATGTAATCCCGTTTCGCTGAGGAGTTGAGCCGTTCCCCGTAGGGTGGCGATCGCCAACTGTTGGGCCGTGGCCCGAGGCAATCCCGCCGCCACACCCCCATCACTGAGCGCCTCAACCATCAGCGCCACATAGCCGGGCCCTGACCCCGACAACCCTGTGACCGCATCCATGAGCCGTTCCGGAACCTCAACGACCTCTCCCACAGCACTCAGCAGCTTACGAGCCACCGCTAATCCTTCTTCCGTCACCCCTTGACCTGGACTCAAGGCAGAAATCCCCGCGCCGACGGTGGCGGGGGTATTGGGCATCACCCGCACCACAGGGGAACCGGGAAACGCCGCCTCTAACTTAGACAGGGGCGTTCCTGCCAAAATGGAAATCACTAAGGTCTGGGGGGAGAGCGTTCCGGGAGGAAGTTGCCCAGAAACGGCAGCAAAAATTTGCGGCTTGATGGCTAAAAGAAGCGTCTGGGCCTCAGCCGCAATGCTGGCGTTATCATCGCTGACCTGCACCTGATAGGTTTGTGCTAAATATTCCCGACGTTGAGGGTTAGGCTCACCCACCCAAACCTCTTCGGGACGATACACCTGTTGGGCTAAGATGCGGGAGAGGATGGCTTCTGCCATCATGCCACCGCCGATAATCGCAAGGGAAGAAGACAAGGGCTTAGACTAACTGTGAGGACGAACCAGAGGCTTAGGATTGGGCAACGCGACCGAAATCGGGAACCCAACTGGGGGTTGAGCCGCTGTTACTACTTTGCCCGGCATTGCTGCTACTGGGGGCTTGTAGATGGGGCTGCATCACATCCCGCACGACACCGGATTGGGTGCTAACCTGCACGCAACTGGGGGTAAAGAGGAAAATACTCTCGCCAATGCGTTCTTGATGACCGTCCAGGGCGAAGGTTCCCCCAGCGATGAAGTCCACCGCTCGCTGAGCTTGATCCGGGTCCATCACCGTCAGGTTGAGGACAACCGATTTCCGTTCCCGTAAAGCTTGAATGGCTTGGGGCATCTCTTCAAAGGTGCGGGGTTCCATCACCACAACTTCGGAAATGCCACTTGCTGCGCCAGGTAATCCAATCACGTTACTCATTCCTGAATTCATACTTGAACCCCGCTGAGGAGGGGGAGGCGTTAAGCCGGCGGAACTGCTTAGGGGCGAGCGATCGCGTAAACGAGTCCCGGTACTGCTGACATCGGTGTTGGGAGCCGATGCGTTACTTTCACTGGGATAGAGGGGCTGATAAGCGGGGCTATTGCCCTCCATATCGTCATAGTCGTACTGATAATCAACCGGCTCGTCCGGATTGATGAAATCCCGTAGCTTTGAAAAAATATTGCTCATGGCGACTCCGGCTAAACACTCCGATTCAGGTTGAATGACTGATTTTTAAGGATCTCCATCCATTCAACAGGGTCAATTGACTGATCGGCAAAGGTGATCCGCCCCTATTGTAGCTGGGATAGATCACAATGCAACCCAGCTTAATCAAGATTTATGGGTTTCTTATCCTACCGGTTTGAATGTCCTCGAAACCTGTCTGTCTTACTGGGGGCGATCGCCAAAGAGAATACGCCCTAAACGCACCATGGTACTTCCCGCTTCCACTGCTAAGGGATAATCGTCGGACATCCCCATAGATAGTTGCGAGAAGTGTAAATGCTTCCAGGACTGCTCTTGTAGGCGATCGCACCCCTGACGGGCCTCTCGAAAAATGACCCGACTTTCCTCCGAGGGCAAGCCAAAGGGCAGAATCGTCATCAGTCCCTGAACCTTCAGGGCCGAGAGGTCATCGAGTTGAGGTAAATCTGGCTCTAAATCCGGCCAATCCCAGCCCGATTTATTGGCATCGGGGCGAAATTTGACCTGTAGACAGAGATTGGGGCAGGGACTACCTTTTTCCACCAGACGCTGGATTTCGCGGGCCAGTTTCAGGCGATCAACTGAATGAATCCATTGCATTCGCTCCAAAGCCAGCTTTGCCTTATTGGTTTGCAGATGGCCGATGAAATGCCAGGTAATATCCTCTAAATCCTCAAGTTCCTCTTGTTTGGCGATCGCCTCTTGGATGCGACTTTCCCCAAAATCCCGGATTCCCGCCTCATAGGCCTGACGAATCGCACTAGCGGGTTTCAGTTTAGACACCGCAATCAAGCGCACCGACTCGGGAAGCGTCGGACGAATTTTAGCAACGCGATCGGCAATCGATAACTCCTCAAACGACATGAAAACGACTTAGTAACCTACCTCTGACAACAGTATTGCAATAATAGACAATTGATAATGGACAATTGATAATGGACATACGTCTCTAAGGATAGAGACTTTTGGAAGAGATAATGTCTTATTTATTGCGACTAAAGCCAGAAAAGCTCGGGCCCTAGAACATCTGTTTGCGAATCTTTTGTAATTTTTCATGGTCTTGAGTCAGTCCCGTGCGGCGCAATTGGCGCAGACGATTTTCAATGACTGCTCTGGCATCAGCTCGGGTGAGCGGCTCAAAGAGCAAACCTCGCTCACCGGTGGTTACGATAAAAAATAGGCGTTGAGCATACAACGTTGTGAATAGTTCTCGATCTTCTCCAATGGGGCAGACGCGAAATAGCAAGCCGAAGGTGGGATGATTGAGATAAGTTTCGGTGTTCATGGGGCGATTCAGGACGACCATACAGGGTCTGAGGGACATCCCCAGAGCCACATCAGGTTAAAGACTTAAACATAGCAGGTCTTGGAAACCCCATCAATGGGGCAAGCGGTAGACCGAGCCATCCCAGAGAGCATCGAGCCGAGAGATCCTCAAAAGATACGAAAAACGAGAGGTACAATGACCTCTCGCCCTGAACGTCTGGGGTGTAGATGAGCCAACAGCGTCAACTCTACTTCAAGCCGGTGTTGGTTCCGGGCTTACCGGTGGCCAATTCAACCTTGACAATTTTGCCACCCATTTTCATGATCCGCTGTTGTTCACGGAACCAATTGTCGTAAGGAACCAGTTTTGTATAGTAGGTGTTTTGCAACTCTCTCTGAGTCCGAATGCGAGTCTGACTCGGAACACAGGCGGTAACGCGAAACATACGCATGAGGGAAATTCTCCTGGCTAAGGGGTTAAAGGATTAGAAGTTTTAGGGATTTTTTTATTAGGGTTTGAGATGCTAGATCGAAAGCCTGGGAGTCCAGAGTCAATACGGTTGGCTTGATGGGTTAACCCTGAGTGAGATGAGATCCCATGAGAACCGTTCACTCAGCCAAGTCGCACTCACCCCGGATTTCCCAGACATTCGATCGCCGCTCACCGACTCGGTTACACAACGGTATACCGATGGCGATCGGAGGAGATGCCTAGCTTAAGCCAGAGCAGATGTAGTCGAAGTACACGCCCATTTCTTTGCCGGCATCGGGGCCAACTAAGCTAGCGGTGACATCTTTCATGGCTTGGATCGCTTGAACCGTAGAACCCACGGGAACACCCAGAGAGTTGTAGGTTTCTTTCAAACCGTTGAGCACACGCTCGTCGAGGATGGAGGGGTCACCTGCCAGCATCGCGTAGGTGGAGTAACGGAGGTAGTAGTCCAAGTCACGGATGCAAGCAGCATAGCGACGGGTAGTGTACATGTTACCGCCGGGACGGGTCACATCAGAGTACAGCAGGGACTTAGCAACGGCTTCTTTAACGATCGTAGCGGCGTTAGCCGAGATCGTAGCGGCTGCACGGACGCGCAGTTCGCCGGTTTGGAAGTAGCCTTTGAGTTTGTCCATGGCAGACCCGTCGAGGTACTTACCTTGAACATCAGAGGAGTTGATTACAGCAGTGATTGCGTCTTGCATGATCCTTTCGTTTTGTTGTGTATTTGATGGATTTAGAAATGCGAGTTTGTGAAAGCTTGGCGATATAAAGTCGAATCAGCGACTCTATTGCATCGCACCGATCACGTAGTCGAAGTAGGAAGCTGCTTCGACAGCATCGTCCGCAGACATCAAACCGGTGGCGACGTTTTTCATGCAACGAACGCCTTCTGCAACAGCGTCAATGGGGGTTCCCAAGGAGCGGTACATTTCACGAACGCCCACGAGACCAATTTCTTCGATGGGGGTAACGTCACCGGAGACAACACCGTAGGTGACTAGACGCAGGTAGTAGTCCATGTCACGCAAGCAGGTGGCGGTCATTTCTTCACCAAACGCGTTTCCGCCGGGGGAGACCACGTCGGGGCGTTTTTGGAAGAGTTGGTTGCCGGCTTCTTTGACAATCCGCTCACGGGAATCAGTTAAAACTTGAGCGATGCGGAGACGAGCTGCACCGGAAGTGACAAAGCTCTTGATGCGATCTAGTTCGCCGGGGCTGAGGTAACGAGCCTCAGCGTCGGCATTCACGATTGACTTCGTGACGATACTCATGATGTGCAATTCCTCCAGAAGGGAAAGTAAATTTAAGGTTGTATTGACTAATCACTCAGCAGCACGTCCCCATTTGACTCGGGGGAGTGACCACTGACGAGCGGGAGCGGTTCCCGTTTTGCAATCATGGTCATTGTGCAGCATAAGGTTAACGATCCCTGGGGTAACTTCATAGTTTGTAATATTTTTCTCAGGAACCCACCCGGGCGATCGCCCAAGGATTTTAGATGAAACCCATAAATCACAAGGGTTAGCGGTAGTTATTCCCACCCGGGAAAACGTAACAGAAGTTTACGCCAGGCGCTCCGGTGGCTGGGTTTTCTGGGGATTGCCATCGAACTTAGCCCCCAACCTACCTAAATCCAGGAAACCCTAACGCTCCCACTTGCGTCAAAACCCTAGAAGGGGGGATTTTTCCAGTTTCCGAGCTATGCCTCCGAGCTACGGACAGAGGACGGTGAGTCAGCCAGGTTGAAAATTGGCCCAATCCATCGACCCCAAGCCTCAAAAACTCGTGAGGATGATTTCTGGAAACACTACCCTAGGCGATGTAGTAAACATCTGAGGCCTTAAGCTCAAAAGGTTTCCGAGTCATCAAGAGGACAATCTTATAGCCCTGCTCCACTCAAAACTCCTAGAAAACTCAACGAGACAACTGGGGTGAGGTATTCCGATCTGTGCAAAACAAAAATCATGATATTAGCATAAAGCTAACCGCACAAAATCCATAACGGCTTTAACCACGTACAAGCCCTTAAAGCCGTTTATCGCAGTCGTTAATGACCCCGCCATTAACAAACCTTTAGGTCAGTCCGATTCCGTCGTTCGTTGCCGTTCGTTGCTTTCATCGACGTATGCCCACAGCCAACACCACTATGAAAACCGCTAATCCTACTTTGAATGCCGATACGGTGCGGACATACCTGCACGAAATCGGCCGTGTTCCGTTGCTGACCCATGAACAGGAAATTATCTTGGGCAAACAAGTTCAAGCGATGATGAAATTGCTGGAACTTCGGGATGAACTCAGCGAGTCCCTAGATCGTGACCCCAGCGAAAATGAGTGGGCTAAAAAGGCGGATATCGACCTAGACAGCTTGCAAAATACCCTGCGCACGGGCCAGCGGGCTAAACGCAAAATGATTGAGGCGAATTTACGTCTGGTGGTGGCGATCGCCAAAAAATACCAAAAACGGAACCTAGAATTTCTCGACCTAATCCAAGAAGGGACTCTAGGACTCGAACGGGGCGTCGAAAAATTCGATCCCACCCGTGGCTATAAATTCTCCACCTATGCCTACTGGTGGATTCGTCAAGCCATCACTCGGGCGATCGCCCAACAAGCGCGAACCATTCGCCTTCCCATTCACATCACCGAAAAACTCAACAAAATCAAACGGGCCCAACGGGAACTGACCCAAAAACTCGGACGCAGTCCCTCCATGAAGGAAATCGCCCAAGAACTAGACCTCGAACCCTACCAAGTTCGGGAATATCTCAGCGTCTCCCGCCAGCCGATTTCCCTGGATCTGCGAGTTGGCGACAACCAAGACACCGAGTTACAAGAACTGCTCGAAGATGAAACCGCATCCCCCGAACAGTTTGCCACCCAGCAACTCCTGCGCCAAGACCTCGACTGTATGTTGGCCGAACTTACCCCCCAACAGCGGGAAGTGATCAGTCTCCGCTTCGGCTTAAGTGACGGCAAAGAACTCTCCCTGGCTAAAGTGGGCGCCCAACTCAACCTCAGCCGGGAACGAGTCCGCCAACTCGAACACCAGGCCCTGAGCCATCTGCGTCGTCGTCGCGCCACCGTCCGGGAGTACCTAGCGAGTTAACCTGTGGGCAATCGAGATAGTGGCCCCGAGAGGTTTGCTAGAATAGCGCCGTCCCATTGGGACGGCTTTTTTCTGGACATCTGATCCCCACATAAATACATCCCTCATCCCTTAGCTCCTTAGCCCTCACCCACAAATTCCTCACTCACAATGTCCCAACTCACAATGTCCCAGTCGTCCCTCTCGCCCTCACACCTGAGTTAAGAGCCGCCGTATATGACCCAGCTCAATTACGCATTTACAATCTTCTTTAGCCTGCTCATTGAAGCCTTGCCCTTTCTGCTGCTGGGGGTGTTACTCTCCAGCGCCCTCCTTGCCTTTGTCAACGAGCGTAAATTAGTCGCCATGATGCCCCGGAATGCTGTGTTAGGGGCATTAGTCGGCAGTTGTATTGGCTTTCTGTTTCCCGTCTGTGAATGCGGTAACGTCCCCGTGGCCCGGCGACTGTTAGCCCAGGGCGTGCCTTCAGCCGTCGCCGTTGGCTTTCTGCTTGCCGCCCCAACCATCAACCCAATTGTCATCTGGTCCACCTGGGTTGCCTTCCGCGATCGCCCCGAAATGGTCTTTTGGCGTGTTGTTCTAACCCTAATTATCGCCACCATCATCGGGGTGATTTTCAGCGTCCAGAAAGATATCGGCTCCATGCTGCACCCAAAATTAGTGCGCTCAATGCCCCGGGCGATCGCCCGCCCAAGTGAAGAACCCGTCTCTCCCCTCCTTGGATCAGGCACCTATTTTCTAGGAAGCAGCCAACCCATCGCCTTAGAAAACGCCGCCGTCATGGGAGGCGATTTGGGAACCTTATTATTGGGAACCCCCCAAAACTCCAATCGGGTGGTGGTATTTGTCGATAACATTATCCGAGAGATTCGCGAACTCGGCGGCGTACTCGTCCTCGGCAGTGGCATTGTCGCCATCATTCAAACCGCCGTTCCTCGGGAGACCATCGTCAGCTTAGGTCAGGGAACCATCGTACCCATTTTGACCATGATGTTACTCGCCCTCGTGGTGTCCATCTGTTCCACCGTCGATGCCTTCTTCGCCCTCTCCTTCGCCTCCATGTTTACCAGTAGCGCCCTACTAGCCTTTCTCGTCTTTGGGCCCACGGTAGACCTTAAAAGCATCGGCTTGATGTTATCGGTATTTCGTCCCCGAACCGTGTTTTACCTATTCGCCATCACCGCTCAACTGACCTTCCTACTCACTCTGGGTTTACATATCTACGTTCTCTAGTGCAAAACTCTGCAAGATAGACCAGGGTCATCCTGGGGCGATCGCCCTGGCAGGAATGACCCACTTGCCTTTAGAATGGATGCTTATCGTAAGAGATAGCCATTCATTTCGGTAGGGTGGCTGTTTCCCCATCCACCTTCCCCCATCTTGCCTACCCATGACCGCTCAAACCCAGACTCCAGAACCCACGCATCTCGACACCGATACCCAGGATACCCAACGTCAGCTCATCGTGATCTTGGATTTTGGGTCTCAATACTCTGAACTGATCGCCCGTCGGATTCGCGAAACCGAGGTCTATTCAGAAGTCTTGTCCTATCGCACCAGTGCGGCAGACTTAGAACGCCTCAATCCTAAAGGCATTATCCTCTCGGGCGGTCCCAACTCAGTCTATGACGAGAACGCCCCTCAATGTGACGCCAAAATTTGGCAACTGGGTATCCCCATCTTGGGAGTCTGTTACGGAATGCAGCTAATGGTTCAACAACTCGGCGGCAGCGTCGAACGAGCCGAATTAGCGGAATATGGTAAAGCTGCCCTACATATTGACGACCCCACCGATCTCCTCACCAACGTCGAACAGGGAGCCACCATGTGGATGAGTCACGGCGACTCCGTCACTCGTCTACCCGACGGCTTTGAGATTCTGGCCCATACCGACAACACCCCCAACGCGGCGATCGCCAACCATGATCGCCAGATCTACGGCGTACAATTCCACCCAGAAGTTGTCCATTCCGTCGGTGGACAGGCCCTGGTTCGTAACTTCGTCTATCACATCTGCGACTGCGAACCCACCTGGACCACCGCCGCCTTCGTCGAAGAGTCGATCCGAGAAATTCGCGCCCGAGTCGGTGACAAACGAGTGCTTCTGGCCCTATCCGGCGGCGTCGATTCCTCCACCCTCGCCTTCCTCCTGCACCGAGCCATCGGCGATAATCTCACCTGTATGTTTATCGATCAGGGGTTCATGCGTAAATATGAGCCGGAACGGTTGGTTAAACTATTCCGAGATCAATTCCATATCCCCGTCGAATACGTCAACGCCCGCGATCGCTTCCTCGAAAAGCTCGTCGGCGTCACCGATCCCGAAGAAAAACGCCGTCACATCGGCCATGAATTCATCCGCGTCTTCGAGGAAGAATCCCGTCGCCTCGGTCCCTTCGACTACCTGGCCCAAGGAACCCTGTACCCCGACGTGATCGAATCCGCCGACTCCAACGTTGACCCCAAAACCGGGGAACGAGTCGCCGTCAAAATCAAAAGTCACCACAACGTCGGCGGCCTCCCCGAAGACCTGCAATTCAAACTCATCGAACCCCTGCGAAAACTCTTCAAAGACGAAGTTCGCAACCTCGGACGTTCCATTGGCCTCCCCGAAGAAATCGTCCGTCGTCATCCCTTCCCCGGCCCCGGCCTAGCCATCCGCATCCTGGGAGAAGTCACCCCAGAACGGTTAAAAATCTTACGGGATGCCGATTACATCGTGCGCCAAGAAATCAATCGTCACGGCATCTACCACGATTTCTGGCAAGCCTTCGCCGTCCTACTCCCCATCCGCAGTGTCGGAGTCATGGGCGACCAACGTACCTACGCCTATCCCATCGTATTGCGTTTTGTCTCCAGCGAAGACGGAATGACCGCCGATTGGGCGCGGGTCGATTATGACTTCATCGAACTGATTTCCAACCGCATTGTCAACGAAGTGGCCGGAGTCAACCGCGTTGTCTACGACGTCACCTCCAAACCCCCCGGAACCATCGAATGGGAGTAAATCCCCAATTTGCCTATTGCCCTGGGCGACCACAAGGGTACGCCCCTACGTCTTTTCTGGGCGACCACAAGGGTACGCCCCTACGTCTTTCCCCTCTTGGGAGGGGTGCCCGGAGGGCGGGGTGGGTTCTACCTCTTGCCTCTTGCCTCTTGCCTCTTGCCTCTTGCCTCTTGCCTTCTTCCCCCATGACTCGTCGCATCTTCTTCACCGTACTTTGGCTAGGCTTCCTCGGCTATGCCTTCTTACTTGCACCCCCCGATCGCCCGGAAACAGTGGATTTGATTATTGATCTCTCCTCCGGGAACTGGGAGGGCCTCAACCCAGCGATTGTGGCCCTATTTAACCTGATGGGAATTTTTCCCTTCGCCTATGGGGCCATGATGTTCGCCGATGGCCGGGGTCAGAAAATTGGCGCTTGGGTATTTGCAGCCGCCTCCTTCGGGGTGGGGGCGTTTGCCATTTTGCCCTATCTGGCCCTGCGAGATCCTAACCCCAACCTAGAGGGGGATCTCAACCCCTTCCTGAAATTTTGGGACTCGCGAATTTTGGGAGGAGTCTTAACCCTCGGGGCGATCGCCCTGCTGGGATTGGGCCTGAGTCAGGGAAATTGGAGTGACTTCAGCCAACAATGGCAAACCAGCCGTTTTATCCATGTCATGAGTCTAGACTTCTGTCTCCTCTGCGCCCTAGTGCCGGCCCTCCTCGGCGATGACATGGCCCGGCGCGGTCTCGATAATCCTAAGCTATTCTGGGCCGTCTCCCTCACTCCCCTCGTGGGCCTGCTTCTCTACCTCACCCTGCGTCCTCCCCTAGAGGCTGCCACGCCAGTCCTCCAGGACTCCCCCCAGTCTTCTTAAACATCCATCAGGACTGGTTTCTTGAATATTGCGCGAAGCTGAATTTATTCAGGTGATGCCAACCCTGTACCACCTCCCGGAAAGCCCGCCAATTCTCATAAACCTCATTAAACGAGGCATTCTCTTGAGCATTTTGCTCATAAATCTCCAAAGCAATCTCCTCACCCCGCTGCATAATCTCCTCAGAGAAGCCTGAGAGGATGGTTCCCCCCTCAACCAACTCCTGTAACGCCTCACCATTGAGGGCGTCATACTGAGCCAACATTGTCATATTGGCTTCCACCGTAGCCGCCACAAAGATCTGCTGATATTCCTCCGGCAAACGCTCCCACATCCGGCGATTCACCAACACATCTAACGTCGCCCCCGGTTCCCACCAGCCAGGATAGTAATAATACTGGGCAGCCCGATGCAGTCCTAATTTCAAATCATCATAGGGGCCAACCCACTCAGCGGCATCAATCGCCCCCCGTTCCAGGGCCAGATAAACTTCTGAACCCGGCAGAACCTGCACATTCGCCCCCATCTGCGCCATAATCGTTCCCCCCAACCCCGGAACCCGTAGTTTCATGCCATTGAGGTCGGCGACACTATTGACTTGTCGCTTAAACCAGCCCCCCATTTGCGTTCCCGTGTTTCCGGCTGGGAAATTAATGATATTAAAATCGCTATAGACTTTCTGCATCGCCTCCAACCCCCCGCCGTGATACAGCCAGGAATTTTGCTGCTGGGCAGTTAAGCCAAAAGGCATCGTTGTAGCAAAGCCCAGGGTTAGGTTTTTGCCAATGTAGTAGTAACTGGCGGTATGACCGCATTCCACGGTTCCTCCCTCAACCGCATCCATCACTTGTAACGCCGGAACTAATTCACCGGCAGCATAGGGAGTAATCGTAAACCGGCCATTGGTCATCTCACTGACGCGACGGCAGACGGTTTGTGCCCCACCATAGATGGTATCGAGGGACGGCGGCCAACTCGTGGCCATGCGCCAGTTGACCCGGGGCAGAGAACTGGCATCTGTTCCTGTTCCGGCGGTTTCGGCACAAGCGGCGAGGGCGGAGACAGTAGCAGCACTTACGGCGCTTCGAGTCACAAAAGCTCGGCGTTTCATAGCAACTTGGGTAATTTAAGCGGGTTTAAGATAGTTTTTGAGTTTAACAGCTTTTTAAGTCCTATCAAGTTTTTTGCCAAAGACGTTAAGTCTTTTTTCGTTAACGAGCTGTTTCGCGAATTTCTGAGTTTTAATGAAAATGAGGCGGTTTACTTGACCGTTTCGCTCTTGGGTCGGTCATTCCCGGCTCACCCGTTTAATAAACTGTTCTACTTAATAAACCGTAATAAAAAAGTCATTATGGTCATCAAACGTCCCAGTCAACTCACACAACTTCTTTGGGACTTTTATCGCGAGAATCCCGAAGAACTTCAGCAGTTGAAAATTTTACAGCACTGTCAGGTTTTCCGCTTCTGGGGAGCCTTTTGTATCCGCGTGCAAACCCCCGCTATGGCCCAACGCATCCACGATCTCATTCCGGTTGTTGAGGCCCCCATCGAAGCCCTACGCCTCGCGAAACAGGTGAAAATTTTGGTCGGCCGTCGCTTAGTCGCCAGTTATCTGGTGGGCACGGATTGCCAGGATTCTCCGGTACGTGAATGGCAGGTTTAGGGGGAAGGCAAGAGGCAATAGGCAGTAGGCAATAGGCAATAGGCAATAGGCAATAACAAAGGGGGGCTATACCAGTTAGGGTATGGCCCCCCTTTGTTAGGGGCGACAGATTTTATCTGTGCTTAGTCGTTTTAAAGAGGACATTTACAAAACCTAAGAACTCTGTTTTTGAAGGTTTTGGCGATTTTTAAGTGTCCATTTTCGATTGTCTGTTAGTCCTTAGAGTTTTGTGCCACATTCAGGACAGAAGTGGTTGGTTGAGGCGTTTTTAGCATTGCAGTTGGGGCAGTAGATTAGCTCAACGGCTTGCTCTAACTTATTCTGTTCGGGGAGTCCGAGCATTTGAGCATTGCTCTTGCCGGGGGCCACCATGGGGTAACAGTTTTCCGTGCGATGAACCCGTACATCCATGACCACTGCCCCGTCATGGGCTAGCATTTCGGCGATCGCATCCTGAAGTTGATCGGAATGGGTGACCTTAATTCCCTTCAAACCATAGGCTTTACAGAGTAATTCCACATCCGGCATCCCCACCTCCATATTAGAGGAGGAATAGCGTTGACCATAGAAGGTTTCTTGCCATTGGCGGACCATCCCCTGCCAACCGTTATTAATAATCACGGTTTTGAAGTTGATGCCGTATTGGGCCATAGTTCCCAGTTCCTGAAGATTCATCTGGAAACTGCCATCCCCACTAATACAAATCACCTCTTCCTCAGGAAGTGCCACCTTCGCACCCATAGCCGCCGGCAGTCCATAACCCATCGTTCCGAGTCCGGCACTAGAAATCCAACGACGGGGACCATTTTTCAGGAATTGAGCGGCCCACATCTGATGTTGACCCACATCGGTGGTGTAATAGGCGTTAGGGGCCTGACGGTGCAACTCCACAATCACCTGCTGCGGTGAGGGTAACTCGGCATATTGGGGAACCTCTAAGGGATAATCCTTGCGCCAGCGGTTGATGCGATCGAGCCAGGGGCGAGTTCGCTCAGACTCCATCCCGACGCCGAGTTCTTTGAGACGACGCAACAAATCAATGAGAACTTGGCGCACATCCCCCACAATGGGAACTTCTGGGGCCCGGTTTTTACCCACTTCGGCGGGGTCAATATCAATATGGATGACCTTGGCGCGAGAGGCGAACTCATCTAATTTCCCGGTCACGCGATCGTCAAATCGTGCTCCCACGGCGATTAACAGATCACATTCGCTGACGGCAAAGTTCGCATAGGCGGTTCCGTGCATTCCCAGCATTCCCACCGAGAGGGGATGATTCTCATCAAACGCGCCTTTCCCCATGAGGGTCGTGGTCACAGGAATTTGGAAATGTTCAGCGAGTTCGAGCAGTTCCCCATGAGCACTAGCGGAAATGGCGCCACCACCGACGTAGAGGAGTGGGGAGTTAGCCTCGCGAATCAGGGCGATCGCCTGTTCAATCTGACGAGGATTCCCCTTCACCGTGGGCCGATAGCCCGGCAGCTTCAGAGAACCCGGCTCAATCGGCGTGTAGTCACATTCCGTCAAGCCCACATCTTTAGGCACATCGATTAACACCGGCCCTGGACGACCCGTACTGGCGATATGGAAGGCCTCCGCCACAATTCTGGCCATATCATTGGGGTTGCGCACCACATAGGAATGCTTAACAATCGGCAGAGTAATGCCAAAAATATCGGTTTCTTGGAAAGCATCCGTACCGATCGCATCGAGAGGAACCTGTCCCGTCACCACTACCATGGGAATTGAGTCCATGTGAGCGGTAGCAATCCCCGTCACCAGGTTCGTTGCACCTGGGCCCGAGGTCCCGAAACAGACTCCCACTTGTCCGGTTGCCCGGGCGTAGCCATCGGCGGCATGAGATGCGCCCTGTTCATGGCGCACCAGGATATGTTGAATCCCACCTTGGGCTTCTGCCCGATATAACTCATCATAGATAGGGAGTATCGCGCCACCGGGATATCCGAAGATATGCCGAACACCATGGCGTTTTAAACTATCTATCAGGGCATAGGCCCCACTCACACGTTGCACTGCGACTCGTTGTAATTGCACGACAGGAACCTCTCGCAAACTCTCGAAAACTAAAACCGTTATCCTACAATTCTACTCAGGTCAAGTTCATTTCGTACAGGACTTTAAAGAAATTCAAGATATGAGGGAATCTCGATAGGATAGAGAGGCTACAGGAGCCTAGCTCAAGGCTGCATCCACTGAATTTTTTGTCTTAAAACCCTATGAATGATCAAACTCCTCAACCCTACTCCTCCCGTCCCAAAGCAGCTCAGGGACTGAGTGAAGAGAAGTATCAACGCTTGGTCGCTGAGGCCAAAGCCCCTTATCGTGGTTTTCGTCTCTTTATCTATGTCAGTTTAGGGGCATCGGGCCTACTTGGAGCCTTCGTTTTTATGGCTCGGGTGGCGGCGGGACAAAATTTGTCGTCTGATCTGCCGAATTTGGCCCTACAACTCGGGGTTGTTGCCTTGATGGTGTGGTTGTTTCGTCGGGAACGTCGATGAAGCCTCTGAGATGGGCTAGGTCACAAGGGTTCGGCTCTTATTATCTCGGGTTGGGTTTCAGTTTGCTTTTATCTGGAGCCATGGCCTTGGTCATCTGGCGCGAGGGCCAAGGGGTCTATCGGATTCAGGATGATGCCCGGCAACATGTGTTCTGGATGCACCGCTTTGGCGATGCTGAGTTGTTTCCCCAAGATTGGATTGCCGATTATTTTCAGTCGGTTGCGCCCTGGGGCTATCGTCATCTCTATGGCCTGGCTGCTCATCTGGGACTGGAACCCTTGAGTTTTAATAAGCTGTTGCCGATTCTCTTGGCCCTGCTGACAACGGTGCTGGTGATGCAGGTGAGTTGGCGACTGTTACCCCTGGCCCCGGTGGGCTTTTTCAGCAGTGTCATTTTAAACCTGAGTCTGTGGATGAAGGATGATCTCGTCTCAGGAACTCCTCGGTCCTTCGCGGTTCCCCTGCTATTGGGGTTTCTTTGGGCCCTGTTGTCTGGAAATATCCTGGCCACGGCGATCGCCGTCCTGGTGACGGGATGGTTCTATCCCCCAATGGTCATCGTCGAGGGAGGGGTTTTACTGTTGCAGGGGTTGGGGATTCCTCAAGCAACGGGCCGCAACCGTACATTGGCTTGGGTGGGCCTGATGGCGGTTGGGGGAGTCCTGCTACCTTACCTCTTGGCCGCCAATCCTTGGCAGCCGGTGTTAACCCGTCAGCAGGGGTTAGCCTTAGCGGAATTAGCCCCTCGGGGACGGAGTGCCTTTTTTTATGAGGATCTGGGGCATTTCTGGTTCAGCAGCGATCGCAGTGGCTTGATTCCTGGCTACACGCCGTTAGTGCTGTGGTTTGGCCTCCCGTTACCGCTGCTGTTGCGGTTTCGACAAGGGTTTCCCTTACTCTCCCAAGTTCGGGGAACCTCTGTTCTCGGGCAACTGCTGCTGTCGAGTGTGGGCAGCTTTCTGTTGGCCCATCTGTTGCTGTTTCGTTTACATCTACCCAGTCGCTACACCCATCACAGTTTCCGAGTGCTGTTGTCCTTGGCGGCGGGAATAGTGCTGGTGGCGATCGCCCACTCGGTCTTCCGTCCATCCTCTCAAAAAGGCGTTACGATGATCCTCAAACGCCTCTTAACGGTCTTCTTACTGGTGTCCGTCATCGCCTCTCCCCTCTGGTTACAGGATTCCTTCCAAACGGCCTACTACGACGGAACCGCCCCCAAACTCTATGAGTATCTACAAACCACCCCCAAAGACAGTCGAGTTGGGGGCATAGACGGGGAATTAGACAACATCCCCAGTTTTGGCAAACGAGGGATCTTGATGGGTCTCGAATACATGATTCCCTATCATTGGGGCTATTATGCTCGGGTGCGCGATCGCTTCATTGCCCTCATCAACGCCCAATACAGTCCCAACCCGCAGCAGGTTCGTGAGTTTCTCCGGGAGTATCCCCTCGACTATTGGCTAATTCGCCGCGATGACTTCACCCTAGATTACCTACAACAGCACTATTGGCTCAATCGCATGGCTAGTTCCCCCCGTCAAGAGGATGCTCTCGTCCAAGCCATTCAACGAGCCTTCGAGACCTTAGAACAGGGTCAAACCCCAGTCCTGGCCAACTTCGGCGATCGCTGCGATGTCGCCGCCAGTCCTCACTATTGGCTCCTCGATCGCACCTGCATTCTAGACCAATTCAGGCCAGAGACTTGACAGCCCCCCCCATTACCCCCTATGATAAACTCATAATGATTATGAGTTAACTGAAACACCGTTAACTGCACAGCGTCATTACACTGTTACTATAAGGAGTTCAACGCATATGTTACAGGACAAAACCGGACAACGAGTCCCCGAAGTCACCTTCCGTACCCGTCAAGATGGTGAATGGAAAGACGTCGAGAGCAAAGACATCTTCAACGGCAGAAACGTGATTGTCTTCGCCCTTCCCGGTGCCTTCACCCCCACCTGTTCTTCCAGCCACCTCCCCGGCTACAACCAGCTTGCCAGCACCTTCAAAGCCAGTGGTGTCGATGAGATTGTCTGTCTATCCGTGAATGACACCTTCGTCATGAACGAATGGGCCAAAGACCAAGAATGTGACAACGTCACCCTGATTCCCGACGGAAATGGCGACTTCACCGAGCAAATGGGAATGCTCGTAGACAAAGCCGATCTCGGGTTCGGCAAACGCTCCTGGCGTTACTCGATGTACGTCAAAGATGGCGTCATCGACAAAATGTTCATCGAACCCGAAGAACCCGGAGACCCCTTCAAAGTCTCCGACGCTGAAACCATGTTGGGCTACATCAACCCCCAAGCCAAGCCCAAACACGTCTCCCTGTTCTCCAAAGTGGGATGCCCCTTCTGCGCCCAAGCCAAATCCCTCCTCAATGATAAAGGCTGGGACTACGAAGAAATCGTCATTGGTCGCGATGCCTCCACCGCTTCCCTCAAAGCCATGACCGGCAAGACATCTGCCCCTCAAGTCTTTGTCGATGGTCAACTGGTGGGAGGTTCCGAAGAACTCGAAGCCTATCTCAAGACGGCATAATCGCCCAGCCTTGAGGCTTGACCTCAACTATCCGGGATTCCCCCATGATGGGAGTCCCGGATATTTCCCTTAAAAAAATTGGTTGCACCCTATTGCACCCTATAAGATAGCGAGAGCCATTTGAGCCGTTCCTGGCAA
This sequence comes from Phormidium sp. PBR-2020, assembly GCA_020386575.1. Classification (GTDB taxonomy): domain Bacteria; phylum Cyanobacteriota; class Cyanobacteriia; order Cyanobacteriales; family Geitlerinemataceae; genus Sodalinema. Next base: position 4,825,293 of record CP075902.1, read on the forward strand.
CACTTTCTGGCAACGCGTTGATACAGATACAAGAGGACTTACAGCTATGACATACGACTTTGACTTATTTGTGATTGGGGCCGGTTCTGGGGGCATCGCCACCGCTCGCCGTGCAGCAGAATATGGAGCGAAGGTGGGGATTGCTGAAGATGATCGCCTAGGGGGAACCTGTGTCAACCGGGGCTGTGTTCCCAAAAAGCTCATGGTTTACGCCTCCCACTTCCCAGAGCATTTCCATGATGCCGTGGGATATGGTTGGAGTGCGGTGCAGAGTCAACTGGACTGGCCGAAAATGATTAAGGCCGTCAACGATGAGGTGACTCGTCTCAATGGCATCTATCAGCGAATGCTGGATAAGTCCGAGGTGCAGGTCTTTCGGGAGTCGGCGCGGTTTGTGGACTCTCATACCGTCCAAGTGGGCGATCGCCAAGTCACGGCCGACAAAATCCTGATTGCCGTCGGCGGAAAACCGGTTAAACCCAACATTCCCGGCTTAGAACACGCCATCACCTCCGATGAGATGTTCCATCTTCCCCAACAGCCGAACCATTTAGTGGTTCTCGGTGGCGGCTATATCGGGGTTGAGTTTGCCTGTATCCTGCGAGGCTTAGGATCTGAAGTGACAGTGGTGATTCGCCGCGAGAAGATTCTCAACGGCTTTGATGAGGATCTGCGCGATTGTATTCAAGAGGGAATGGCCAACCATGGCATTCGCATCCTCAACAACACCAACATTACCTCCGTGGAGAAACAGGAGGATGGAACCTTGAAACTGAATTTAGACAGTGATGAGGGTAGTATTATCGCCGATACCATCACCCTCTCCGCCACCGGCCGCAAACCCCGTTTAGAGGGATTAGGGTTAGAGAATACCCAGGTTGAGGTGAAGAAGGGGGCGATCGCCGTCGATCAGTATAGTCAAACCGCCGAACCTCATATCTTCGCGGTCGGGGACTGCACCGATCGCGTCAACCTGACCCCAGTGGCCATCAACGAGGGTCGTGTCTTTGCCGATACCCACTTTGGCGGCAAATCGCGGCAAATGAGTTATGAGAACATCCCCACAGCCGTGTTCTCCTCCCCCGAAGCTTCTACCGTTGGCTTAACCGAAGCCGAGGCCCGGGAGCAGTATGGGGATAACATCAAAGTTTTCCGTTCCAAGTTCCGGCCCATGTATCATACCTTAGGGGGACGAGAAGAACGGACGCTCATGAAACTGGTAGTTGATAGCCAGAGCGATCGCGTGCTTGGGGCCCATATGGTGGGAGAAAGTGCCGCTGAGATTATTCAAGGGGTAGCGATCGCCGTCAAAATGGGAGCCACCAAAGCTGATTTTGATGCCACCGTGGGCATTCACCCCAGTTCTGCCGAAGAATTTGTCACCATGCGTTAAATCGAGATTGCAACTGTAGGCAATTTCCGAGCAGTCCGCGATCCATTGACCCATTCACCGGCGGTTCTCACGAGGGCAATCTCAAAAGAACCGCCTCTTTCTTAATGATTCGTTCTAGTTATGCCCGCCGCACCCTATCCTGACAATGAAGCCGAACGCCAACAGGCTCTAGAGCAATATAACCTGCTCGATAGTCTGCCCGAACAGGACTTTGACGACATCACCATTTTGGCCGCTCAGATTTGCCAGACCCCCATCGCCTTAGTGAGTTTAATTGACCGCGATCGCCAGTGGTTCAAGTCCAAAGTTGGCCTGGATGCCGAGGAAACCCCCCGAGATCAGGCCTTTTGCGCTCATGCCATTCTGGAGCCAAGCAACGTTCTCGTCGTTCCCAATGCCGAGGCCGATCCTCGCTTTGCTGACAATCCCCTCGTCACCGGCGGCCCTCAAATTCGCTTCTATGCCGGCGCTCCCCTGCAAACTCCCGAGGGCCAGGCGATCGGCACTCTCTGCACCATTGATAGCCAACCCCGAGAAATCACACCGGCGCAAATCCAGGCATTACAGGCTCTGAGTCGTCAAGTCGTGGCTCAAATGGAGTTACGGCGCAACGTCAAACAGCTCCGCCACACCTTAAAGCAATTACAGCGCACCCAAGCTAGCTTGATTCAGACCGAAAAGATGTCAGCCTTGGGACGATTTGTGGCGGGAATTGCCCATGAAATCAACAATCCTGTCAGCTTTATTCTGGGTAATCTTCCCCATGCTCAAAGCTATACCGAAGAACTGCTTGAGTTACTACAGCTCTATCAAAAACGTTACCCAGACCCCGATCCAAAACTGAAGGATAACTTAGAAGGTATTGACATTGCCTATATTGCTGAGGATTTTCTCAAACTCTTAAAGTCCATGAAAGCCGGTGCAACTCGTATTGAGAAAATCGTGCAATCCTTGCGAACCTTTAGCCATCTCGATGAAGCTGAAATTAAATTAGTTCAACTTCAGGAGCATCTTGAGAATACTTTAGCCTTGAGCTTATCCCAAGTCCGTGAGGCTGGGGAATCGCTCCGAATTAAGGTTGTGAAACATTACCAGGAACTGCCACCCCTGGTCTGTCATATTGGACAGCTCAATCAAGTGTTTATTAACATCATTGGCAATGCCATAGATGCCTTGCAGGAGCGAGTTCACGAGATGCCATCCCAGCACTGCGAGACCAATAATCGCCCCACGTTAACTCTCACCACTGACCAGACCACAGACGAGGACGGACGGGACTTTATCATCATTACCATCCAAGATAATGGCGTGGGTATCGACCCAGATCAACAGGACAAAATCTTCGATCCCTTCTATAGCAGTAAACCCATTGGCCAAGGAACAGGCTTGGGACTGACGAGTAGTTACGACATTGTCGTCAAACAGCATCAGGGAAAACTGACGGTTGACTCAACTCCAGGCCAGGGGAGTCGCTTCTCAATTTGGCTGCCGACAGACTTACCCCTCCCAGACTAGCCTTTTCCCCTCACTGACCCACAACCGGAAACGGATGCGATAAGCTTGAAACATAACACCCTGGAGCGAGGACAATCACGACTATGGCTGGATTTGGCAATCTGTTTCAGAAAGCATTTTATCTAGGAGTGGGTTTAGCCTCCTATGCCGGGGAGCAGGCAGGTGAGAAACTCATCGAGTTACGAGAAACCGCCCAGAAGCTGGCCGATGAGTTAGTTGAACGGGGCGAAATGAATGCTGAGGAGGCCCGTCGTTTTGTCGAGGATATGGTCAATCAGGGCCAACGACAGGCCAACCCGAAGGCTCAAGTTCGAGAGGAGACTGGCCCCAAAGAACCCCGACGCATTGAAATTCTCGATGATGACGAGGAGGCTTCCGAGACGTCTGCGACCTCGACGGATACCTCAACCTCAGACTCAGGTGTAGAGCATTTACACCAACAGGTGCAATCCCTTCAAGATGAATTGCGCCGTTTGCAGCAAGACCAATAAATCATGGAAGATTGGCTAACCGAATGGGTGAATACCGTTGAAAAGACTGTGACAGAAGCGATTGTCCACACGGCTGAATCGATTGAAGCTTGGACAGATGAGGTCGTAGAGCAGTTAGATCAACAGCTTGAGGAGACCGTCATCTGGTCTCAGGAGCGTTCTGATGACGTCTATCAGCAACTCCGGGAGGTGTTTCCCTTGGACGAACTGTCTCAAGAGATCGATCGCACCCTTGACGATTGGTTAGAGGGGTTAGAGTTTCTGTTGTTTGATGAGGACTCGGGAGATTGGGACATCCAGGACTCAGAGAGAAATTCCGAGCCGTTTGTTCATATTACTTACGTACATCCAAGCAAATCCACCCATCCAGCTTGTATCAACTGTCAGCATTATCACGGACATCAGTATGGCGATACGCTCTTGGTTTGTGGGATGCACCCGTATGGCTGGGAGGGGGAGGACTGTCCTGATTGGGAAGGCACCCGTTAGGGGAGATGGCCAATTAGGGACAACCTGTTAATTCTCCCCGGATGCAACGTTGAGTGCAGCTTGCGGAGAGTTGTTGAATCTCCTCTGGACTGTTGGGAGCTTCAGCCTCAACGGCCCGTTCTAAACATTGCACGACGGCTTGCTGGCGTTGGCGTTCAATCTGGGATACCCAGATCCAGATTCCGCCACCCAGGACTAGCCAAAGAAGGATGAATAGCCAGTAAGGAAAGGACGGATTACGATTTAACGGAGACATAAATCCTGAACAATAAACAGTTGGCGATGGCGACAGCATTGCTGAAGATGCCTGACGCTGTCGGGAGACAGGACCCTAGATGGTTTTCTGCGTAATTCTACACTAATAATGGGCTAATCTCAGACATTAAGTCAAAAAAATTACGTAGTTATACGTGGGCGGATACCTGGGCAGCCGTTGATTGGCGGTGAGCTGGCTTGTCTTGAAGGGGGAGAGGCGGGGAGGCTTGGGGCGTTGCGGCGATCGCCGCCTGGCCAAAAATTCAATTCTGGTTCACACTAAAAGATGACCTGACGCTCTTAACGGGACATGCTCCTGTATCATCCTTGCCCATGGATAGGACTGCTGCTAACTATACGTTTTCCTGGATTCATCAAATCGCGGAAATCCCCAAAGCCGCCTGGGACCCCCTCGCGCAACCCCTGACATCGCCGTTTTTTGAGTGGGATTGGCTGCATAATTTGGAGTCTTCCGGAAGTGCGACGGGAAAAGCCGGCTGGATGCCTTGTCATCTCACCGTCTGGCGCGATCGCACCCTTGTCGCCGCCGCGCCTCTGTATCTGAAGGGCCATAGCTACGGCGAGTTTGTCTTCGATCATCAATTTGCCGATCTCTCGGAGCGTTTGGGCATCTCCTATTACCCGAAACTCCTGGGAATGAGTCCTTTTACCCCGGCTGAGGGCTATCGCTTTTTAATTGCTCCCGATGAAGATGAGGCGGAACTGCTGGGGTTGATGGTGGCAGAAATTGACCATTTCTGCGATCGCAACCAAATCAGTAGCTGTCATTTCCTCTATGTTGACCCAGATTGGCAATCTCGCCTACAAGAGAGTGGCTTTTCCCCTTGGCGACATCACAACTACATTTGGCACAATGATAGCTATGGCAGTTTTGATGAGTATCTCAAGGCATTTAATGCCAATCAGCGGCGCAATATCAAGCGAGAACGTAAGGCCATGGCGAAAGCGGGGTTAACCCTGAAAACTCTCAGTGGCGATGAGATTCCTCGGGCCCTGTTCCCGCTCATGTACCGCTTTTATGAAAATACCTGTGATAAGTTCGGCTGGTGGGGGAGTAAGTACCTAACGAAACGCTTTTTTGAGCAACTCTATGCCACCTATCGTCATCGGGTTCTTTTTGTAGCCGCCTATCCTGACTCGTCTGGGGCCGATGAGCGGCATCCGTTGGGCATGTCGTTTTGTTTAACCAAGGGCGATCGCCTCTATGGACGGTATTGGGGCAGTCATGACGAGATTAACTGTCTCCATTTTAATGTCTGCTATTACAGTCCCATCGAATGGGCGATCGACCACAATATCCAAATTTTCGATCCCGGTGCCGGAGGCCGCCATAAAAAACGTCGAGGTTTCCCCGCAACCCCCAACGTCAGCCTACATCGCTTTTATCCCTCACGACTCCGTAAAATCATTTTGCCCTATCTCCAACAGGTGAATGAGATGGAAGAACGAGAGGTGGCCGCGATTAATCAGGAGTTACCCTTTGCCCGTCAGGAGAACTAGAGAGTTTACGAAGGATAAACACTCAGCTCCGGACAATCAATAGTCGAGCTTAGATTGTCTAATGAGATGTTTGCTGTTTTTGTGTGTATTGATTTATGTGGCGATTACTATCAAAAGCTAAGGGGACCCGTGGGGGCGGGGGGCATCCGTCTCCCTCCCTACTCATGGCGGGGATATTGGGGATGCTGTTTCCTCTAATTGGCACAGGTTGTACGATAGAGAGCGCCCCCGAGCCTGGGGTAGAGTCTCAGACAAGCAATACATCTATGGCGAGCCAACAGCAATCGATTCGGGTGATGCCCCTGGGGGATTCCATCACCGACGGCTATAACGTTCCGGGGGGCTACCGCATCAACCTGTGGGCCGCCCTAGAGGAACGGGGCGATCGCATTGAGTTTGTCGGCAACCAAGAAAACGGCCCCCCCGAACTGCCCGATCGCAACCATCAAGGTCATTCCGGCTGGCGCATTGACGAACTCCACCGCCGAGTGGGGGATTGGTTAGAAACTGCCGAACCGGACGTTATCCTATTACTCATTGGCACCAACGACATTGTGCAGGGCCATAGCCTCGATACCGCCCCCGCCCGTCTCAATGCTCTCATCGATGAGCTATTTCGCCATCGTCCCCAAGCCCAAATTTTTGTCGGTTCCATTCCTCCCATCGACGAAGTCAATCTCAATGCACGGGTTGAAGCCTACAACCAGGCGATCGCCCAAAACATCCAGGCCCGTCAATCCCAAGGCGATCGGCTAACGTTCGTTGACCTCTACAGCGGCCTAACCCCCGAAGACTTAGCCGACGGCATTCATCCCAACCGCCAAGGACATGACAAAATCGCCCAAATGTGGTACGAAGCCTGGACTCAGCACCACTAACCCCAAACCCCCCATTGCCTACTGCCTATTGCCCAGGGCGACCACAAGGGTACGCCCCTACGTCTTTTCTACTGCCTACTGCCTTCTTGTCCCCTATTGACAAATCTCAAGCAGTTCTGCCAGAACCGTTCCATCATCACGCCCTGCCTCAATCTCTTGTTCGAGTTCCACAAACTCCTCAAAACTGTACCGTTGCTGAATTTCCTCAATGGCACAGGTACAAGAGCGTTGCAGCGCCGGATCGCCCCCAGTACAATTTTCCAGGAAGCGAGCAACCGCCTCAGGGGGATAACCGGACTCAACCGCCCCATTCGCTGGCGTTTCTTCTGGAGTGGGTGAGGGGTCGGTGGCGGGGTCGTCCGACGGTTCCACACAAGCCATAAGAGCGAGTAAGACCGTCAAGAGTCCGGCGAACCTCAGCAGTTGTTGAGAAACCTTCATTATCAACATAAATAAGACAAAATCCCCATGATTTTACCCCCCTTTGCCCCGTCAGAGCCAGCGACTGAGAAAGTGCCAAAAGCGATCGCCAAACAAAACCGCCAGCAGACCAAAGCATAACCCCAGTAAGCCAATTGAAAATAGACTCGCAACAACAGAAACTCCCCAGATATCGGGAGAGAAAAAAGCAATCACAATGCCAAAAAGAAAGCCGCCGCTAAAACGAGCCACAGTTTGTAAACGATTGAGGCGACGGCGAGGTGACGGATCAGACATGAAAACAGCTCAAGGACATAATAAACAGGACATACTTAAGTGGGAACGAGTTCTCCGGGACGCAGCTTCGACCATTTCCCCATCTCAGCTTTAAAGCTTTCACAGCCCACCACATCCCATTCCATTTCAATATCCCCACCCTCGGGAGTGCGGATATTCACATTAATGGTAGGCTCAACGGGCTGAAAGTCAGGAGTTTCGGTCAAATGAGACTGTTGATGCTGATGTTCCACTTCATGATAGGTGGCACAGCGATCGACATAATGGCAGTTGACACAGATACACATGGTATAAACGTCTTTGCACGACAGGTTGCACTTTCTGTTAGTTTAACGTAGGGATTTGAGAATGCCCCAATTGGGGGTAGAGATGGTTTTGGTCATGGGGAACGCATTAATGGGCGATTGGGGAATTGGGAGTCTGATCATGGAGGAGCTGGTCATGGGTGAGGACAAACCAACAGTGTTTTCCCCCCAGACTTGGGGCTTTTCCCTGGAGGATTTACCCCCAGAGGCTTGTTTGGTCGGTGGGGCCGTTCGAGACGGCTTGCTGGGGCGACAGTCGGACTATCTGGATTTAGATTTTGTCGTTCCCCAGGGTTCCATTGAGGCGGCCCGTAGATTGTCCCAAAATTATCAGGCGGGATTTGTCATTCTCGATGCAAGCCGGCAAATTGCCCGAGTGGTGTTTCCCGAGATGACCGTGGACTTTGCCTTACAGGAGGGAGAGTCGTTAGAAGCGGATTTGCGACGACGGGACTTTACCGTGAATGCGATCGCCTATAATCCTCGCAGCCGCACCTTAATCGACCCCCTTCAGGGCTACCAAGACCTCCAGCAGCGGCAGTTACGGACGATCGCCCTAAAAAATCTCGAAGATGACCCGCTGCGACTGTTACGGGGCTACCGTCAAGCGGCCCAATTAGGCTTCACCCTGCACCCAGACACCCAAGCGGGGATTCGTCAACTTGCCCCTCTCTTAACTCGGGTGGCGGCCGAACGAGTCAATTCAGAACTTGGCTATCTTCTCGGCAGTGAATCGGGAACCTATTGGTTACAGCAAGCATGGCAGGATGGCCTATTGTCAGGCTGGTTTCCTCAGGCCCAGGCCCAATCCCTAGACCGCTTGAGTGCCATTGATGAGGTGGTCGGGGACTTGGCCCAGACTTGCCCCGAGTTAGTCTTAGAACTCCAGGCCCCGTTACGGCCGACCTTAAAGACCACTCTGGTGATGATTGCCAAGTTGACCAGCTTAATGTCTCAGGAGTTGCCAGAAGCCGAACGCACCTTGGCAGGGTTGAAATATTCCCGGTCCGAAGTACGGGCCGTTTTAGCCTTAACAGAGGCTTGGCGGCTGGCGGGGGGAGAAGCCGCCTTGCGAGGGCTGTCGGTGCGATCGCAGTATTTTTGGTTCAAACACCTCAACGGGACATTTCCTGCCTATGTCCTCTATGCCCTAGCCTCTGGAATTTCCCGAGAGGCGATCGCCCCCTACATTGAGCATTATCTCAATCCCGATGATCCCATCGCCCATCCCCGGCCTCTCATCAAGGGACAGGATTTAATCGAGACCGTGGGCGTCCCCCGAGGTCCTGAGGTGGGCCATTGGCTCACGGAAATCGCGATCGCCCAGGCTGAGGGAATCCTGAATCGTCCTGAGGAGGCACTAAACTGGGTTAAACAGCAACGTGCGTAACCCCGAACAACCCCTAGATGTTGAACTTACCTCGCAGCAGGCGGCTAGCCAGGAATGAGCCGAGGGCGATCGCCGCCACAAACAACTGATTCGAGGCATAGTGGTGATGATGGTGGGGAAGCTCAGGATGGAGTTGAGTGATCTGATCAAAGCCAATCCGGCCATCCGCCACGGGGACAATTAACAAATCCCAATGGTTGCCTTCACCCACTTCAATCGTCCAATCTCCCACCAAGTCATAATCCGGTTCAAAGACGAAGCGGCCATCTTCATCAGTCAGGCCCTGAATCTCCTCGGCCTCAGCATCGCTAGGGGGGTGAACGACCACATCTGCCCCATCATAGAACTCGCCGGTACTGAAAATGGCTTGAATCTCCAAGCGTTCCGATTGCGGTTGGAAATGTGCTTCGAGGGTATGAGCCAGGGCAGCACTGGGAAAGGCGACGACACTAACAACCAGAAGTAAGAGAATGAACCAGGATTTTAAACGCATCATGACTGTAAGAATTGACTGCAAGCGATTTTGGTGGATGTAGATGTAGATGTAGCTTCTTTGTGAAGAAGGCTCTCTCAGGATGACGGCCAGACTGTTCCGAATCTTAGACCACTATCACCGGAGATAACAACCACAGCCCCAAACTCCCAAAGTCCTAAAAAGCTTTAAGATTGGCGTTGGAGTTTTAATCGTCAGGAGTTCGGTACGATTCAATGGTGCAACCCAAATTAATCATTCACGGCGGGGCCGGCAGTTCTCTAAAAGGCAAAGGGGGAATTGAGGGCTTGCGGAAAACACTCTATGGCATCCTCGATGATGCCTATAGCCTACTGCGGGAAGGCAAGAGTGCCAAGGATGCCGTTGTGCGGGGCTGTCAGTTGCTGGAAAATGAACCCCGCTTTAATGCCGGGACTGGCTCAGTTTTACAGTCTGACGGCCAAGTTCGCATGAGTGCTTCCTTGATGGATGGAACCTCGCAACAGTTTAGCGGCATCATCAACGTCTCACGGGTGAAAAATCCGATTGAGTTAGCGGAGTATCTGCAACAGCAGCGCGATCGCGTCCTCTCGGATTATGGGGCGGCTGAACTGTCCCGAGAACTGCAAATTCCCATCACTGACCCCATCACCGATAATCGCCTCGAAGAATGGTTACAGGATCGTCAAGACAATTTCCGTCGTGGCATGGCTAACGTCATTGCCGAACCTGTCGAGGATGATGAAGCTGGACGGGGAACCATTGGCGTGGTGGCCTTAGATGCCCAGGGACGATTAGCCGCCGGAACCTCCACCGGGGGCAAAGGCTTTGAACGGATTGGTCGAGTGAGTGATTCGGCGATGCCGGCGGGGAATTATGCCACCCGACTGGCCGCCGTCAGTTGTACCGGCATTGGCGAAGACATTATCGATGAATGTTTAGCGGCCAAAATTGTCATTCGCGTCAGTGATGGCATGGCCTTGCAGGCCGCTATGGAGAAATCCTTTGCTGAAGCCACAGAGAATCAACGAGACTTAGGGGCGATCGCCCTCGATGCCCAAGGTCATATCGCCTGGGGCAAAACCAGTGATGTGGTCTTAGCCGCCTACACCGACGGCGATCGTCATGGAGATAGCTTAGAAGCTGAGCCAGGAACCCAAGTGCAAGAAATCTAAGTAGTCTACAGCTCTGGGAGGGGGTCTTAACCCTCCCGTTGTCACAACTTACCTCTAAAGGTAAATTGACAAGATGACAAGTTTATGTGACATCCCATCAAGCCATCGGATAGACTGGGGTAATAATCCTTTTACGGGTCAGGGACTCCCCATGAGCATCTCCCTTGTCAATGTCGCCAAGTACTATAAAGACGAACCCCACCAAGTCAAGGCATTACAACGCCTACAGGCGCAAATCGAAGCCGTCCGACCGGATTTACTAGCAGACACCTCTGAGTTCATTCGCATTTGGCGTAGCCAAAACAAAGCCGCCGCCAAACCCGCCCCATCTCAATCACAATTCACATCGCAACTCTCCAACCTTGGACAAAATGTAGCCGCCGGGCAAGTTGCCACCGCCACCGCAACAGCACCGCCACCGCCGCCACCCCCTGCGCCCCCTGTCCCCAAACCCCCAGCACCAGTCAGTTACGTGCGCCCCGATGGCTCAGTCCATCTAAAAGTTCCCTTCTTATCGCAACTCGATAACGTCAACAACCCTCATGGGTCTTGTAATGTGACCTCCGTTGCCATGTGTATGGCCTACTTCGGCCATCCAGCCATTAATGGCAGTGGCGTGCAACTCGAAGATGAACTCTATCAGTTCATGCTCGATCGCGGACTTTCGCGCCATTCCCCCACGGACCTAGCTCACCTGCTGCACCTTTACGGCTACCAGGATGACTTCCAACCCGACGCCAAATGGGAAGAGGTCACCAGTTGGCTCCAGCAGGGCAAACCCTGTATTGCTCATGGTTGGTTTACCGCCTCGGGGCATATTGTCACCATCATTGGCTACTGCGATCGGGGCTGGATTATCAATGACCCCTACGGAAAATGGTCACCTAACGGCTACGACACCTACACCTGTGGTTCCGGCCTTATCTATAGCTACCAAGATATGAAAGATATCTGTGGCACCAATGGCGACCTCTGGATTCACTACGTCGATGGCAAACCCGGACAGTCGCCGCCACTTCCAGATGGGACAACCGTTGCCGCCAACAACAATGGGAATGTCGCCAGCAGCGCCCCAGCGGAGTTAAAACTGCAAGATCTCCTTAAAAATAATCAAACTCTCACCATTACCCAAGCCGCCAAACACCGACCCCTAATTAAACAAATTCAAGTGCGGTTACGAACTCTGAAGGTATTGCGTGACAAAGCTGACGGACTCTATGGGCCGAATACCAAAGCGGCGATCGAACGGTTTGCTCGCGCCTTTGAACTGCCCCCCGATCAAATTAGTCCGGCCTTCGCCAAAAAACTCATCGAAGTCCAAGAAGTCCCCTTAAACAATGACACCAGCCGTTGGATTGATATCCAGACAGCGGCAGATTTAATGGGGGCCAAACTCTCCGATGTGGAAACCTACCTCCCACCCCTGATTAACAAGCTTGAGGCCCGTGGGATTCTCAACCAACCCACCCTTGTCGCGGCCCTAGCCACCATCTCCGTAGAAACAGCCGGCTTCCAACCCATCAACGAATGGGGCGGAAATAGCTACTTCCATGAAATGTATGAAGGGCGCTCCGATCTCGGCAACAGTCAGCCCGGAGACGGGATTCGCTTCCACGGACGGGGCTTTATCCAAATTACCGGTCGTGCCAACTATCAGCATTACGGCGATAAACTCGGGGTTCCCCTGGTGGATGACCCAGAACTCGCCCTCGATCCTGAGGTCGCCTCCGCCATTCTCGTGGAGTATTTCTGGGAACGTTCCGTCGATCAACGGGCCTTAGCTCAAGACTGGCAAGGGGTTCGTCGTGCTGTCAATGGCGGTTTGAATGGTTGGGATCACTTCTGGCCCGTGGTTCAAAAACTTTTACCGGCTGTGAATCATGGCTAAGGTGAGATTCCCTAACGGGATCTAGGCTGGTCTCAAATCCATCATTTCCTTCATTCTTCAAGTCGTTATGACCATTTCCTTAGTCAAAGTTGCCAAATACTATCAAGGCCATTCTCATCAAGATGCGGCTCTAGCTTATCTCGAACAAGAACTCGGACGAACCCATCCTGAACTCCTCGGCCCAGACTCCGATTTCGTGACTCTTTGGCGCAATCCTCCCCAACCCCCGGAAACGCAAACCCTGAGTCCCGGAAGTCCCACCAACGTTGATCTACCGATTCCCTATTTATCGCAACTCGACAACGTCAATAATCCTCATGGATCTTGCAATGTAACCTGTGTCGCCATGTGTTTGGCCTATTTAGGGCACCCTCCTTTGAATCAATGGGGCGATCAACTCGAAGATGAGTTATATCAATACTGTCTTGATAATGGCTTATCTCGTCATTCCCCTGTGGATTTGGCGAAGGTTGTTCGTGCCTATGGCTATAAGGATGACTTTCAACCCGATGCCAAATGGTCTGAGGTAAAAGAGTGGTTGGCGGCAGGGAACCCGATTATTGTCCATGGTTGGTTCACCGCTTCTGGACATATCATCGTGATTCGCGGCTATAACGATCGCGGCTGGATTGTTAATGATCCCTACGGGGAATGGTACGAGTGGGGCTATGATACCCAGCGCACGGGGGAAGGGTTGACCTATTCCTATGGCATGATGAGTCGCGTCTGTGGAACCGATGGAGATTTATGGATTCATTATGTTTCCAAGTAAAGCGTTCAGGGGACGACGGGTCAGGGTGAAATTCAAAAGTGGTTAGTCCAGTCCTCACAAAATAGTCCAAAGGATTGTCCTTAAAAAATATTACTGGCGTATTTTTGCCGAAGATTCGGTGTTTTTGTTTTTTGCAAAAAATGTGCTATTTAGAGGTATTTGTTGCCAAGAAATACCTCTGAAATGAAGATTATAGCAAGAGCAGGGATGGATAGGACAGAAACTACGTAGGGGCAATCCCTTGTGGTTGCCCTTTTCCGGCAAAGATTGTCCTAAGAGAACCTTCACTTGCTATATTGACCAAAAACAAAAAATCGGCTAAAAATAATTCGGTTTTGTTGTCAATGTTCGTTGTCAATCAATAGTCAGGTGTATCCACGATGACAGACGCATTTATTTCCTACTGCCGCCGCGACAAAGAGTTTGTTAAGAAACTCTATGAGTTTTTTTGTAAGGCCAAGCGAGAGGTCTGGGTGGATTGGGAGAATATACCCCTAAATTCAGATTGGCGAGATGAAATTTACCGAGGAATTGAAGCGGCTGATAACTTCGTTTTTGTTCTTAGTCCGGATTCCGTGGCATCACAGGTGTGCCGTGAAGAAGTTGACCATGCTGTTGCCAACAATAAACGATTGGTTCCCATCGTTTATAAAGAAGTGTCCTATGATGAGGTTCACCCAGAACTAGCAAAACTCAACTGGATTTTCTTCCACGATAACCCAGAAACCTTTGAGGCGGCTTTCCCGAAACTCCTATCTACATTAGACACCGACCTAGACCATGTTAAAGCCCATACTCGGCTACAAAAACGGGCCCTAGAATGGGATAGCAAAAACCGCAATCCCAGTTACGTCTTGCGGGGAGATGATCTCAAACAAGCGGAACAATGGTTGGGGATAGCTGAAGGTAAAGACCCCAAACCAACTCCCCTGCAAACTCAATATGTTCTGGCCAGTGGTCAGGAACAGTCCAAACGTCAAAAGGTTGCCATGACTGGCGTGGTGACGGGTTTAGTCGTCACCCTGGTTTTGGCCGCAGTGGCGGTAAAAGAACGCTCAGAAGCGGTACAGCAGCGGAACCTGGCCCAAGAACAAAATGTGCGGGCCCTGGTGGCCCTGTCCCAAGCCCGTAAATTTACCGATGATGATTTAGAAGCCCTGCAATTTGCTGTCCAAGCTGCCTCGAATCTCGGAAGGCATCAAACCTTTCCAGATGATTTGCAAGAGCAAACCTTGGAAACTTTATGGGATGCGGTCTATAACGTCCAAGAAAAAAACCGCTTTAATGGCCATCAAGATCAAATCAATCGCATTCGCTATGCTCCCAATGGGGAGTTTATTGCCTCCGCCAGTGATGACAGTACGGTACGGATTTGGAACATTGATGGTAGTGTCAAACATATCCTAGAGCATGATGACAATGTGCGACGGGTTGATGTGTTTCCGGACAGCGATCGCGTTGTCTCCACTTCCCAAGATGGAACAGCCAAAATTTGGCGGGTTGAGGATGGTGAACTGCTGCACACCTTAAACCATGAAGCCAGTGTTCGAGGGGCCCGAGTTCACCCGCAGGAAGATTATCTGGTCACGGGAGATGTGGATGGACGAGTCTGGATTTGGGATAGTGGAGGGACTCTCAAAGCCTCATTTGTGGCTCATCAGGGAGATGTGAATGACATTACCTTTAGTCCCGATGGCAATACACTGTTTACCTCGGGTCATGATACCTTGGTCAAACAATGGTCATTAGAAGCGTTATTAGAAACCAACGGTGATAGTTCGGACGAGATGAGTGATGAGGCATCTCAAGAGGATGGGTTCATGACTGAAGTGATTGATATTCCCGAGATTGTCAATATTCGTGAAAATCCCCTGGCCCAAGATCAACCTCTGACCCCAATTCAAGTGTTTGTCGGTCATAGCGATAAGGTTTGGGATCTCGATGTGTCTCTCGATGGCAACTATATTGCCAGTGCCAGTTCGGATAATACGGTTATTATTTGGCAGTTGGATGGGCAGCCGTATCAAACTTTGCGGGCCCATAGTAACTGGGTGCGCAGTGTCAGCTTTTCTCCGGACGGCAAAACTCTGGTAACGGGGAGTGATGATGATACGGTGCGACTGTGGAATCTTCAGGGGATTCTCCTGCGAACCTTTAGCGGCCATGATGCCAGTGTTCGCACCGTGCAATTTTCCCCAGATGGTACCACGATCGCCTCTGGGAGCGATGATGCGACGGTGCGCTTGCGGAGTATTGAGGGGGCTGTGGTGGAAATTCTCCAAGGTCACCGCGCGGGAGTGAAGGGAGTTCGTTTTAGCCCTAATAATCTCATTGGTTCGGTGGCGGATACGACGCTGAATATCTGGCGGGAAGATGGGGCCCAGTTGCTCCAAACCGTTGAGTATAGTGCCGGAATGCGGGCGTCTCACTTTACAACAGATGGTCAGTTTGTGATTACCGCCAGCTATGACAGCACTCTACAACTGTGGGATTTGCCAGCGTTGCTCAATGGTGAGGGACGCGAACCCTTGCGTCTGTTTGAAGGCCATGATGCTACGGTGAAAAACTTTGCGGTTTCTGACGATGGGGAGTTGATGGCCTCGGCGGGGGCGGAACGGCGTTTAATTCTCTGGCGCTTGAGTGATGGGGAAATCCTACAACAGTTTGATGAGGTGCATGAGTCGGAAGCGACGGATGTGGGATTTTTGCCGGATAATCAGGGCTTAGTCTCCGTTGGAGGGGGGGGACGGGTTAAAGTCTGGTCTTTTGATGGGGAGTTGCGGCAAGAGTTTCAGGCCCATGATGGCTGGATTAATGCCTTAAGTCTCAGTCCTGATGGTCAGTATTTAGCGACCGGCAGTGGCGACAAAACGATGGGCATCTGGAAATGGGAGGATGGCCAATTTGACACTACCCCGGTGGCGGTTCTCGAAGGTCATACGGATTGGGTGTGGGATGTGGCGTTTAATCGGGATAGTCAACTGCTGGCGTCAGCAGGTAAGGACAATACGGTGCGTCTTTGGGATATAGAGGGAAATTTGCTTAAAACTCTGTCGGCTCACCAAAACTGGGTTCGGGCCTTGGATTTTAGTACGGATGGTGAGAAGTTAATCTCAGCCAGTGCCGATCGCACCTTGATTCTTTGGGAGCTTGATTCCTTAGAGGAGATGCGTGAGTCCATTGAAGATGTGGAAATGGAGGCCTTAATGACCCTAGGATGTAGTTGGCTGGGGGATTATTTAAGGACGAATCCCACGATTCAAGAGAATGATCGTGTCATGTGTCCTGGCTTGTAGATTTGCGATGTAAGGGGAGTTGTGACGGATTGGCGGTGGCTTGAGGGGTTGAAACGGAAACCGGTGATCGCGGTCATCCGTGCGCCCTCCCCGGTGGTAGGGGAACGGATGGCGGCGGCGGCCATTGCTGGGGGACTATCCTATCTGGAGGTGACTTGGACGAGCGATCGCCCCACAAGCCTAATTCAACGGTTACGGGAGCGGTTCCCCCACTGTCAGGTTGGCGCGGGAACGCTGATGAGTCAACGGGACTTGGCAGAGGCGATCGCCGCTGGGGCCCAATTCCTGTTTAGTCCCCATCTGGACATAACCCTCTTAGAACAGGCGATCGCCGCCGGGGTTCCCATGATTCCGGGGGCCCTAACCCCGACGGAAATTATCCAGGCTTGGCAAGCGGGGGCTACCGCCGTTAAGGTATTTCCCATTGCAGCAATGGGAGGAGTTCACTATTTACGCAGTTTACAGGTTCCGTTGGGGGGGATTCCTCTAATTCCCACGGGAGGGGTGACATGGGAACATGCCCCAGAATTTCTTGAGGCTGGGGCCGTGGCAGTGGGGGTCTCAACGGGACTGTTTCCGCCCTCAGACATTGCGGCTGAGAACTGGCCGGAGGTAGAGGCGCGATCGCGGCGTTGGCGAGGACTCTATCCCCGCTGAACCTATCTCAACTACTCTTGACTTTGACGCTCATCGATCGCCATGCGCAAGTTAAACTGACTGCTTTGTTCTTGGGGAAGGCGATCGGGATCATTGAGTTGAATGGTCACCGAATCAAACACCAGTCCCTCAAAATTGAGGGTTTCTATCAGTTCTGGAAGTTGTAAGCCGTCTTGAGGATCCGGGGTGGTGCGAATTTCGTCGAGTCGTAAATCTTCAACCCGAGTACTTACATTTTCATCGAACTCCAAGGTTTCGACCTCCTCGGCGATCGCATGAGAACTCATGCCGATCAGTCCGAGGAGAGTTACAGTGACGGCAAAAAGGCTGGATTTCATAGGGGCCTCCTTATGACTGGAACCGAGGCGCAACGACGCACTCTACCCCAGAGATCCGGTCGGCGGTGTTGAAGCCTCGATGGGGGAGCGATACATCATGAATTCAATCATGAACATTGTTCAGGAATAATGTTTAGGATTCCTGACGGTAGATCTCATAGGGGTACTGCTTCTTCTAGGGTAACAACGAATTTGGCTCGATGCCAGTCTTAGTCAGGGACAACGGGAGTCAGGAGAGAATCTCGATGGTTCCGGTTTCGCCGTCGAGACGAACTCGTTGGCCGTCTTTAAGCAGGGTGGTGGCATTGGCCACATTCATCACCGCCGGAATCCCATATTCCCGGGCCACGATCGCCCCATGAGACAAGCGACCCCCAACTTGAGAAATTAAGCCACTGGCCCGGGCTAATAACGGCATCCAGCCGGAGTCGGTGTAGGGAACCACTAAAATCGTTTGCGGCTGCAACTGTAGGCCATCGCTGAGTTGTCGGACAATCTTCACCTGTCCCTCGGCTTGGCCCGCACTGGCCCCAATTCCCGAAAGTTGCGATCGCGCCGGTTGGTTGGAGGTGGTGAGTAAGGTCATGGGAGGTTTCCCATAGGTGACATAGGGAATTTCGGGTCGTTGGCGATCGCGCTCCCATTGGGCCCGCCGTTGTGCGACTAAGTCAGGGACTAATGCTGCCAAATTGGGATTGTCTCCCTTAACGAGGCCCCGCACTTCATGAAAGACCAAAAAGAAGATATCTCCAGGGTCTTGCAGCAAACCCGACTCCAGCCAGTGTTGTTCTAAGGTCAGAAAACTCCAACGCAACTGGGCCAATAAGCGACTATAGACCTGAGCCACTGTTCCCTTGAGGTCTAGCGCCCGTTGTACCCTCCCAGCCGATGATTTTGGGGGCTGGGAGCCACGGGAATGGGTTAAGTCATTCGTTTGCACCAATTGAGCAAACAGGGCGCGGACGGGGCGCGGGTCCTCCCGCCAGGTGGCCACGGCGATATCGGTGCCCACTTCACTGAGATAGCCAAACTCCTCTAGGAACGCCTCTAACTGCTTGAGGATTTGCTGACCATCGTTACTTTCAGCTAAGGAGACAAATAACTCCGCCACATCCAGATTCTCCTGGGGCAAGAGATGACGGGCAGACTCGGCAATATTTTCCAGGGCCGCGAGGGCGGCGACTTCCGGCATCTGCTGATTGTCTAAACTGGCCTCATCCACCTTAAAGATGGCTCGCTTGGCGGCAAAGCCCAGAGGGGCGAGGATGTTGTAATAGGTGACCCCTTCTAACCCTTGTAAGATGTCTTGAATGCGCTTAAGGACCGCTTGGGGCGACTGTTGAGGAATGAGGCGATCGCCACTGAAGCGACAGGCGGGACTGGCTTCTAAGGCTTCTAACAGGGGCAAAAACTGCTGACGATACTGATGCTGAAACTCTTGTTCTAAGGCCAATTGACGACGCAGCAGCCGCAGCAAACCCGGTAGATTGCCCAGGGTTGACCGCAGGGAAGGACGACTCATAGAGGCCCCTTCTGTGAGAAAGGCCAGACTTTCTGGGGGGAGTCCCATGCGCAGGAAAATATCCCCGAGGAGGGAGGCGTTGAAATAGGCACTGGAATAGTGGAGGGTGGCGGTTTCGGTGAAATCCAGACCCTCAGCGCGATCGCCCAAGACAATGGTAAAAATCTCCCCCCAGACGCCACAAGTCAGGGGACGGTTAATGGACCAAGTTAGGGGGCGAATAAAGCCGGGAATCACCTCGGCGGCAATTTGGCGCGTCCAAATGGGCAATAAGGTGGTGATGGGGCGGGCTTGCAACAGCCAGAGGGTCTCTCCGTCATAACTCCATTCAATATCCTGGGGGACGTTTTGCAGCCGTTGTTCCAATTGTCGCGCCAGAACCGCTACTCGTCGTAAGAGGCTCACCGGAACATCCCCGTCATCCCCGCTGACGGCTAATCGCTCATCTTGTCCCGTGGCGGGCGATCGCCAATCGAGGGCCGCCAAATCCGGCGAAACGCTCACGTAATAGCGTTCTGGGGTGACCTGTCCTGACACCACCTGGGCCGCATCCCCCGGCAAACCTTCAATCGCCACCCCATCCCCGCAACGAGAGACGGGGTCCCGACTAAAGGCCACCCCAGAAAACACCCCCGCCACCTGTTGCTGAACCAACACCGCCATAGCCGAGTCAGTCTCGTCCACATCGTCAGCCGTTTGACGTTCCTGGCGGTATTGCAGGGCGGCGGGATTGTCATAGGAGGCCAGACAGCGATCAATGGCTTCTTCGAGGGCGGCGGGGCTGGTTAGGTGGGCAACCGTCTCATATTGTCCGGCGGCGCTGGCCTGCTCACTGTCTTCGCCAATGGCAGAGGAACGAGCAATTAGGGGCTGTTCTGGACTAACGGCGAGGGCTTCGGCAAACAGTTGTGAATCGTCTCCGGGGAGAAACACCCAACCTGGGGGGACGGGATAGCCCCAGCGTCGTAGCTGCGATAGGGTGGCCGCTTTCGACCCTACTTTTTCTGGCTTTAGGGGGCGATCGAGACTGAGTAACACCCGATCCGCTCGGAAAAACCGAAAGAGTTTACGGGTGTCAGAGCGCGCACCGCCTACGGGTAAATCAAGATCGTCGGACATAGTTTGATAAATGGCGTACAAAACACAACTAAGTCCCAGGCTTCCTAATAGCTGTCCGGGACTATGGGGATACAGCATCCAGGTGATGGCCGGAAGCAAGGCCAAGGAAAGGTTTCGTCCGGCTTGACGTTCACGAATTAGGGTAAAACTGGCGCCACTAATCAGGGCAACGAAGAGAGCGATGCGCCAATCATGGGTGACAATGCCCCAAACGGTGTTGGTGGTTCCGGCTCCCTGTTTAAAGCTATAGCGTCCTAACACCAGGGCAATCAAGGCAAAGAGTTCAAAGCTGGGGAGTTGAGGCAGAAACCAACGGGCGAGAAGCACCACGAGAATGCCTTTGGCGGCTTCTGAAAGAACGGCTAAGACTCCGGCTAGGGTTCCTCCATGGTAGAAGGCGGCGGAGACCCCTAAATTGCCGGTTCCTGTCTGGCTGAGATCTTCGTCACTTACCCAGCGGACGATCGCCCCGAGTAGAGGAAGTCCTCCCAACAAGACACT
Organism: Phormidium sp. PBR-2020; assembly: GCA_020386575.1. Classification (GTDB taxonomy): domain Bacteria; phylum Cyanobacteriota; class Cyanobacteriia; order Cyanobacteriales; family Geitlerinemataceae; genus Sodalinema. The sequence continues at coordinate 4,845,987 of CP075902.1, forward strand.
CGCGAGGAGAACGAAACAACCGGCTAAGAAAGAAGATGGAGACATGGGTTAAGAGGCAAGAGAAAAGACGTAGGGGCGTACCCTTGTGGTCGCCCTAGGCAGTAGGCAAAAGAAGGCAGGGGGCAAGGGGTAAAGGGGTAGGGGGGAGCACGGGTAGAATTATTGTAGGGGGTGGGTTTGTGCTTGTCCTAGCCCGTTTGAGTCCGATGCCAGGAAAATCTCCCGTATGGTAAGGTAAACGGGGCGCTCAGCAGGATTGCACTCACTGGCTTGGTTCGCCGGTTGTCTCAGGGCTGTTTTTGAACCAAGTGGGGCAATTAAAAGCATTCCATGACATCCTCTTGGGGGGATTCGTGGGAGAATAGCAGCTTAAAGTATTACGCACGTTGTGTTAATGAGGGGTTCTATGTCGGTCGATCTCTACAAACCCGGTTTAGAAGGGGTACCAGCCGCTAAGTCCAGTATTAGTTATATTGACGGCAAGCAGGGCATCTTAGAATATCGCGGCATCCGTATTGAGGATTTAGCCCAACACAGTAGTTTTTTGGAGACGGCATACCTCTTGATCTGGGGAGAGTTACCCAGTCAGACGGAACTGGAAGCGTTTGAGCATGATATTCGCTACCACCGCCGCATTAAGTACCGCATTCGGGACATGATGAAATGTTTTCCTGAAAGTGGTCACCCGATGGATGCCTTACAAGCGTCTGCGGCAGCGTTGGGACTCTTCTATTCCCGACGGGCGTTGGATGATCCCATCTATATTCGCAATGCGGTGATTCGCTTGCTGGCGAAGATTCCTACGATGGTGGCGGCGTTTCAGTTAATCCGCAAAGGAAATGATCCGGTGCAGCCTCGGGATGATCTCAGCTACGCGGCGAATTTCCTCTATATGCTGCGAGAACGAGAACCTGACCCTTTGGCGGCCCATGTGTTTGATATCTGTTTGATGCTGCACGCGGAACATTCGATTAACGCCTCGACGTTCTCGGCCATGGTTACCTCCTCGACGTTGACAGACCCCTATGCGGTGATTGCCTCGGCGGTGGGAACTCTGGGCGGCCCGCTTCATGGTGGGGCCAATGAGGAAGTCATTGAAATGCTCGAAGAGATTGGTACGGTGGAGAATGCGGCGGCCTATTTGGATGACTGTATTCGCCATAAACGCAAGATTATGGGCTTTGGCCACCGTGTTTATAAGGTGAAAGATCCTCGGGCCAAGATTTTGCAGGATTTGGCGGAACAAATGTTTGTTCGCTTCGGGGGCGATCGCTATTATGAGATCGCTGTGGAGTTGGAACGGTTGGTGGAGGATCGCTTGGGTGATAAGGGGATTTATGCCAATGTGGATTTCTATTCTGGGTTGGTCTATCGCAAGTTAGGGATTCCTACGGATCTGTTTACGCCGTTGTTTGCGATCGCCCGGGTGGCGGGTTGGTTGGCTCACTGGAAGGAACAACTCAACGAAAACCGCATTTTCCGCCCCACTCAAATCTATGTGGGACAGCGCGATCGCCCCTTTGTTAGCCGAGAAAAACGCTAGGGAGGGCGGTTGTCGATGCAGTTAGGTTGTCGCTATCCCCAACCCAGACCACGGGTACGATTTAGCCGCTTTAAGCTGGGGCTGAGGCTTTTTACGTTGCTGACGTTGCTCGGGTTGGGGTGGGGGGGCTTTCGTCTCTATCTCCGCTGGACTCGGGTTCCTCAGGCGGTTCTGGTTCTGGGAGGATCGCCGGATCGAGAAGTGTTTGCGGCGGATTTCGCGCGCACTCATCCGGAGTTAACGGTTTGGGTGTCGGGGGGAAGTAACCCCGAATATGCGGAATGGGTGTTTGCGGAGGCGGGGATTCCTCGCCAACGCTTCTATTTGAATTATGACGCGGTGGATACGGTGACGAACTTCACGACCCTGGTGGACAAGTTGCGATCGCAGGAAATCCGCAGTATCTATCTGATTACGTCGGATTATCATATGCGCCGCGCCTCCGCCATTGGGGAGATTGTCTTGGGAAGTCGTGATATCAGTTTTCGTCCCGTGGCGATTCCCTCAGGATTGGCCCCTGAACCCATTGATAAGTCCATTCGCGATGGGGTGCGGGCCCTGGTTTGGTTGGCGACGGGCTATACTGGCTCGACGTTACGCGATCGCTTTCATTCGCATTTCTCCCTCTCCCCTCAACCGATCTACAGCGAAACTCAGCCAAGCTTGGGGACGCTGAACTCTTGGTCTGAGTAAAATCTTAGTCTTCACTAATTAACAGACGAGATAAGACCAGATTATCCATTGCTAGAGGAGTGCGATCGACGGTGCAACTGAAACAGGTCATTATTGCTCACAAGGCAGGGGATTCATCGGCAAAATCCTGGGCGGAACGCTGTGCGAAGGAACTCGAAGCCCGAGGCTGTCATGTATTGTTGGGCCCGAGTGGCCCCAAGGATAACCCCTATCCGGTGTTTCTAGCGTCGTCGACTCAGAAAATTGATTTAGGGATTGTGTTGGGGGGGGATGGAACGGCGTTAACAGCGGCCCGTCATCTCTCGCCCGAGGGGATTCCTCTATTGGCGGTGAATGTGGGAGGACATTTGGGGTTTTTGACGGAACCCTTTGATAGTTTCCAGGAGACGGAAGCGGTTTGGGATCGCCTGTTGGAGGATCGTTTTGCGGTTCAGTCGCGGATGATGTTGGAGGCGGCGTTGTTTGAGGGCGATCGCCTGAATCGAGAACCGGTGAGCGATCGCTATTTGGCCTTAAACGAAATGTGCATTAAGCCAGCGGCGGTGGATCGGATGCTGACGTCGATTCTGGAGATGGAAATTGACGGGGAAATTGTGGATCAGTATCAGGGGGATGGCTTATTGGTGGCGACTCCCACAGGATCGACCTGTTATACGGTATCTGCCAATGGCCCGATTATGCACCCTGGGATGAATGCGATCGCCGTGACGCCCATCTGTCCTCTGAGTTTAGCCAGTCGCCCCCTGATTCTCCCCCCTGGGGTGGTGGTGAGTATTTGGCCCCTCGAAGATCGGGATTTAAATACAAAACTCTGGATGGATGGGGTGTTGGCAACGGCAATTTGGCCGGGACAACGGGTGGATGTTAGAATGGCGGATTGTCAAGCGAATTTCTTGATTTTACGAGACGATTATTCCTATTTTAAAACTCTACGGGAAAAACTTCTCTGGGCGGGGGCAAGGCTTCATTATGATAATAATCATCGGAATTGAGAAGGAGGGAAAACTCACCCCTTACCCCTCCCAAGAGGAGAAAAATGGAGTAGAGGCATATCACAAGCGGCACGCCCTATTCCTGCATAATTTGAAGTGTTATTTTTGGGAATTTAGACTTGATTTTTTTCATAAGCTTGCCAAAGATAGCGACACCAAAATCTGATTTTACCCAGTTAAATTTGAATATTATTTTACGAATAAAGCTGTCACTGTGGCTGATAAATTATGGAACGTATATCGAGATCGACAAGAACTACTCCCCCTCGATTTTTCTCTACTTGACGCCATACATCGTAGCCCATAAGAATGGCCTTTTCCCAATCACCGAGCGAACATCGATCAACTTCTAGGTGAGAAGTCATATTTTTAATAGTTTTGAGCAGTTGGTAATCAAGTGCGGAAATTCCTTCTAAGTAATTATGATCCTTGGCATAACTGAAAACAAGTGCTGATATACCCTCTTCAATTGCCTTAGCGCGACCACCGTCTTCAACCTCATCAACTTTAGGATTGCTTTTACGTTTATATCCAAGTAGTTGACGAGTAACCGGAGACCAACCCACAACCCCAGCATAGCCTAGGTGGAAAACATCGTGAAAGCGGTAACCATCATTCGCGTAGGAGTTATCGGTAAGGTCGTTTCCAATCTGTTGTCCGTTGACCAATGCTTTCATTTTGACTGATTTATCTTGGCTCACCTCAGTAATCTCTACCGTAAACTGTCTTGGCAAACGTTCATTTTTGGGAAAGTCTCTGTCGAACATATACCCTATAGCATTAATATCTGTATGTTCTGAATCTCTCCATCCCCAACGATCACGACACTTTTTTAGATTACCTTCTGCAATTTCTCCTAAATCAAGCTCAAACTTGCTGGCTACGTTGGCAACATACCAAAGCAAATCTCCTAATTCTTCTGCAATACTTTCCTTGAATAGTTTGTGGGCGTCTCCATCACGGAGATACTTCTTGTATTCAGTAATCAGTGAACCTGCTTCACCGACTAAACCCAACAAGGGTACGATTATTTCATTTCCACTATTACCAGAAATTCTATCACTATTCAATGCTTGTTCTTGATACCTGCGAAACTCCATTATTTACTCCTTGAAGTTTGATTTTGATTTAGCTTGAGTAGCCGCTTGAGTCATTCTGTATTTCTGTATTCTTTAACAGCTTTATTGATTTCCCATTTTGGTGGATACCAGTAATCAATTGGTTCTCCACGAGCTGAATACTTTTGTTTTATACGAGTTCGACCTGATATTCCCGAAATTTCTGGATGCCTAATCCGAGAATACTTATCGACTTCACAAAATAGATTTTGGCAATCGATTAACTGCAATTGTCGTCCAAATAGGGACTGAAAATCAAGACCTAATCGCTCAAACTCTGATTTTTGAAGTTCCGCCATGAACTTGATTATTTCTGGCTCATTTAGACCACCAAGATCGGCAAAACATTTCCGAATACCATCAAGCGCACCTGGACCAGGAACTACGAAACTCATTTCATCGAAATTCGTAATCTCACTGTAATTGACATCTGTTATAAACTGGTATGCCAGAAAGTCACCGATAGTAGGATATTCACGCAAGAGGTCAAAGCCTCTGTGCATATTTGCTGCATCTGCGAGTTGTTTGGGTAGTTCATCAAACATCATCCGCTCAATCAACTTGAGATGGTTACGGTGCTTTCTTGTATGCCCCAATATTTTGCCTCCTGACGGCATTATGTAAGCGGCCGAATAGATACGTCGACTGTTTTCTATCGCTTCGGTAAGAATTTTGTCATAGCGTTCAAAAGAATAGTCTGCGTAGATAATATTGCCAAGCTTATTTTCTAAAAGTTCCCATGTTTCGATTTTATTGAAAATCTTAAACAGAATAATTCTGAAAAATACTTCCTCTGGAGTTGAAGGAAGATCGTCGCGGTAGATAACATGACGAATTAGGTATTGGCTGGTGCGATCTGATGCTCGGTAGGCATTGGTAAATTTGAAGGTAGAAAGGATTGGATCGTTAGTCCAAGGCATTGGTTCTCCCTGCAACTTTTTGAAAAAAATGTTCTGCCTTTCTGCGGCAAAACGCCAGTAGGTATCAAAAACAACGGTAGGCTTGGCAGGAAGAATGTGAGAGTATGCAGCAATATCTATGCTGTCATTTATTTTGGGTTTACCATAGTTACCTAAGTCAAGACTTAGTTGTTCATCAATAGGTTTGTTTTGGTGATCGCTTTTCAATTTTCCCCGCGTTGGTTGTTTAGCTGCCATACTATGTTCCTTCCGTTGCTGGCGTCCGTTGCTGGTTAGTCTGTGAAGACAGTGCTTTTCGACAAGCCTCCTTGACTGGAGCGAGAGTATCTGAAGTCTTGGTAATGTTATCCAGTTTAGCTACACCAACAAAGCAATTCATACGGCTAAACGTTAGTTCCATTTCGTGAGCCATAAAATTCCCCAGTCTGCATAACCCTAAGTAGTTACCATAGGCTTTATTGAATAGCTGCTGGGTAGCATAAAAAGCATTCATGGTAAGCGTTTTTCCCTGTGGAACAAAGCTAACATGTTGCAGACAGGGAAACGGAAGCTGAGCGTCACTAACATGATCTCTCCGAGGATCAAAAATTGATGCCTGAAACATCGATCTCCTAACCCCTTTGCGTTTCTGATATTCAGAAATAATGAACTCAAGTTGGTTTATTTTAGGTGGATTATCAGAATCAAAGGCAATAAGTCTTTCAAAGTAAACGTAACTATTCAGGGGGTAGAGGGAGGAGAGAAACTGGCTCAGAACGCAAAACCTGAATCAAGAACTCCAACAGGGGGCGTTCCTGCAACCGTAAAGACGTAACCACCGTCAGCAAGCGTTCGACAAACTCACTGCCCGCACGAGACCAGGAGCCATAACTCAAGTCACGCCAAATGACCGCCGTGCGTAAAGCGCGCTCGGCTGCATTGTTGGTCGGCTCAACGGATTCGACCTCAACAAACGTCCACAAGGCCGGTTCAACCTTTAAAATTTCCTGGCAGGTGCGTGCGGTTCGGGCCAAGGGCGTTTGCTCTCGGCTCGAATCACAAAGGCTGGCCGCTTCACTCAGCAGCTCGTGAACCCTTTGACGCAGCCGTGCCACGGCCGCCTCGAATAACTCTCTTGATAAGGTTCCATCCCGCACTCGGTGCCACCAACGGAACAGGCGCTGAGCTTGTTTAAGCAGAGCTTCACCAATCTCCTTGGAGACCCCACGGCGTTGAGCCATTCGTTGAAAATCTCGTATCAAGTGGGCCCAACACACTTGCCGTTGCTCAACCGGATATTGCTTGTAGACCCCATACCGGTCACTGGTAACTACACCGGCAAAATTATTTCCTAATAGGGCTTCGAGGCTCCCGCGACCCCGGCTGAGGCTCACTTGATAGACCGCGACTTGGCAGGCCACTGCCACCCACAACCAGCCCAAGCGGTTTTCGGGATTGTTCCCATCACCGTTGTTTTGACTCCAGCTGGTTTCATCCACATTCACCTGGTCACTGGCCATGACATAGGCTCGGGCTTCATTGACCACCTGGCTGAGTTGCTGACTGACTCGTTGACGGATACGGTTAACCGTTCCCGTACTCAGGTGCACTTGCCACAAGTCTGCCATCAGTGTTTTGACTTGATTGTGGCTGAGACGATAGGCTCCACTCAACAGTGCTACTAGACTTTGGAGACGCTCTCCATAACCACTGGGGTTAACCTCTTCGGGCAATTGGGCACGAGTGGTTTGACCGCAGCACTGACAGGTCAAGGCGTGAAGTCGATGTTCGCTCACCACTGGCTCGACTGGGGGAATTTCTACAATCTGATGCCGGTACGGCTGGGGGTCTTCTCCTGTTAAGGGTGCTTGGCAATGCTTGCAAGTCTCGGGTTGATGCTCAATGATCTCGCTGCACTGACTCGGTTCGTATAAGTCTCGTCCAAATCCTTTGTGTCCTTTTTGCCCTCCCCGTTTACGTCCGCTTCCTTTGTCTTTCTTCTCGGCTTTGGCTTGGGGAGGTTGTTTTGAGGGGGGGATGGAACTGTTTGAGGCGTTGAGTCCCAGACGTTCTTCGATAGCGGCGATTCGTTGCTCAAGATTGCTCACCAAATTTTTCACGCTTTCTGGGGTCTTTTCCCAGTCCGCGCGAGGAATCTTGATGCCGCCTATGGTTATGCTCTCTTCCATGTCCCCCAGTTTACACCATACCCCCCTGAATGGTTACAAGTAAACAGGGTAAACGCATCAAATCAAGAAGGAGAATATGATAAGGGTCGAGAAAGAGAAGCCGCTAAAATTTCGAGTAAAAACTGATCATCAAGACCAGCTCGGTAACGCTTCATCTTCAAACTACCTCGACCCGGATGCTGCCGCAACAGATTCAACGCCAATCGCCTCAAGATACTGAGGTTACGAGCGCCATGCTGGCTACGAATGCGACTACTATCCTCAGCAAACACCACATCCAAAGACCAATGCAAAACATTTTCAATCTCCCAGTGAGAGCGAATAAAGCGAGCAAAGGAGGTCGCATCAACGGCGAGAGAACTCAGAAACAAGCGAGTCTCGCAAGTGGTCTGGTTCCACAACTGACGTTGAGAGCGAATGACCACGACGGATTTGAGTCCTGGCCAGCGCTGACAAACGGAGGCAGAAAAGATGTCTGAGGCTCGAAAGACCCAACAAGAGCGATTCTCAATCCGGTGGTGACCCCTCTCGACCGAGTGGCAGTGGTCAACGGGTAACGCATCTTGACCCCCTTGTTGCTCAAACTCCTCAAAGTAAGCCCGAGCTGTAGCATGTAGACTGCCCTGATTCCCTTTGAGAGCCAAAATATAATCAGCCTTGGCCTCGTGAATCTGTTGAGCAATTGCCTTTTGAGTTCCCATGGCATCAATAGTGACAATCGCGCCGGCTAAGTCGAGTTGTTCGAGAAGCACAGGAATAGCTGTAATCTCATTGGATTTTGAATCCACAGGGGTTTGACCTAAAACCAATCGGTGTTCAGTAGACCAAGCACTGACGAGTTGTAAGGCTTTGAGGTGATGTTCTCGGTCATAAGAGCCTCGTAGGGTTTTGCCATCAATGGCTACTACGGTAGCGTCGAGGGTTTCGAGCAGACTGCCAATCCAATCTTGAAAGCGAGCTTCAAGTTGGTTCGGGTCCAGTCGAGACAAAACTCGCCTGAAGGTATCATGGGAGGGGATACCATTGGGCAACGAGAGGAACGTAGCTAACCAAGTTTGTTTCGCTTTGCCATAAGTCTCGATCGCATCCCAGCCTTCGGCACCCGACAGGACGGCCAACAGGGCAATAACCACGATATCAAAGAGTTGATGAGCACAGCGGCCCTCTACTCTGGGATCATCAAGGTCACCAAAATGAGCCTGAAGCGATGAGGAGACAGAAAAGGAGTCAGACATGGGTGTACAGGATGAGATTTGTGCCATTGTCCTCAAGTTAGCGTAAGTGGGTTAACAACGAAACCCATGCTAGACCGCATTTTGGGCGCATCCCTGGCTCTTCCCTTTTTGTCAAGTACAATTTATACCGTTTTTGATGCGTTTACCCTGTCAAAGTAAAGACCACGGCTATTTTTCTTTTTACAATGTTTTATTGCCTTAGCCCTGGGAAGAAAGTTGAGATACCGTTCAAAGAATTCATGGCGCTGGTACTTAGACCTTCTCCAAAGGGAATCCGGGAAAATTGTATTGGCAACCGTGTGGATTTTTTGCTCGTCATTATCAGCAAGACACTTATCAAGCGATTGCCGAATATCGATATTCTGATTTGGAATACCATCATTAAAACCTGTGATGCTCACCACAAGAGGGGAAATTTCCTTGCCTGGATTATCAATAATATGCAAAAATGCTTTTGCCCAAGCATGGGAAAGGTTGTTTTCATCAATCAAAAGAGGTGAACTGTTACTCATCTTCCACCTCCTCAAGATGTCGATATTGACTTAGACCAATAAACTGATAGCGCGAGACACGAACAAAGACAGCCCATACGGTGTCACGGCAATAAACCCGCACAACGCCGGGACGGTTAGCCTTGAATAGGCATCCTTTCGGGTGATTTTCTTCAAAGGTGATAGTATCATTTGCTGCTTCCGCACCAGTTGGAAGCAAAAGGAAACTTCCAACTTCGGCATCAATTGTGGGCATTGACCAGTAGGCATCAGCGATAATTAACGGATCAGTAAATGGAGGACGCCCAAGCACCTTCTCACGGATAGCCTTGGGCTTGGTTTTGAGAAGCGTATTAGCCCTTGAAGAAGAGATCATCTTGAGAGAGTAAGCCAGATGAGTAATTAGAGTTTCATACCCAACACCAAAACTACAAGCAACTGTAAAAATCTGCTCTGGCGTTGCTGAATCCGCATCCCATCCCCGCGAAACAAATGCTTTCCGCACGCCTAAAACGGGCATAAGCAAGAATCCAGCAAATAAGTTAGCTAAAAACTCCTCTGGTTGAAAAGCTTTAGACCTTTCTGATTCTTCTATCAGTTCATCGATAGTTGAACCATGTCCAAAGACGTGATGACCGAGTTCGTGAGCGCAGGTAAAGATGCGCCTGGGGAGAGGGCGTAATGCAGAAAGCAAGATTATCGGCTCTGCTTCTCGGAGATAGATACCCTCCATACTGATGTCAACAAACTTGACCCTCACATTGAGCTTATCGCACAAGCCGTAAATGCAGAGTGGGCTTTTGTTGTCAAAACCTGCATTCCTCCGCACATCGATGGCTTTTTGCTGGGCTTGTTGTGCCAACACCATTCTCTGATTTCTCAAAGTCTGATTCCTCAAAGTACTTCTCCCCCTCTACGCATCGAGGCAAGTATTGTTAAAAGTCGATCAAGGTCATCTGGCTTAAGCTTTCGGAGTTCTCTAGCGGAAAGCTGAATCTTGTCGTCATGGATATCAAGCTTGTCTACACCCTCTCCAAGTAACCATAAAACACTTACGTCATAAATTTCAGCCAGCTTCGTGATCTCATCAGCAGAAACCTTTCTATTTCCAGCTTCCACTTCCGTTATCGAAGGGCGATGAAGACCAAGCATCTTAGCCACTTGAGCTTGAGAAAGCCCCGCCATCTTGCGAGCTTCACGCAAGCGGGTTGCAATAATTGACCTCTTCTGTTCTTGATCACTCATACCTAGGTCTCTCCTGTGTTGACAATCTTAAAGATTATACCAACGGACTCATCAATAGTGAGATGCTGTTTGCCGTCCTCTGAGAGAACTATTTTGTGAACCTGGCTACTGGGAATCTCCACATTGAGCTTGTCAGCTAGCATATTAATCGCCTCAACACACAGGAGACTATCAAACCCTTCCAAGTCAGTCATAGGACGGGTTTCTCCTGAGATTGATGTTCCTCCATAGCCACTATCTGTCTGAATCTCTGTGAGTACTTCCAGAAACTGATCTTTTATATCCTCTGGATTCATGATAGGGATTTGCATATTACGCCCGGTAAGATAATCTTACCAAATTAAATACGAACTGCCCACCTCAGGCAAGCAAAAACATCGTAGAGACGTTCTGGCGGTTCAGCCAAGCCATTGGGAGCATCCCACTTTCGACAAAATAGTCAACTTGCGAGCTGAACATTGAGGTAGGCACAGCGTAGCCTCAACATGGGATTAACGCAAGCTGTATTCCAGCGAGCCTCAGAGATTTGCAGGTGTTGACCGATTTGTTTGACCGCTGACTCTACTGCTCTTGAGCCAATGGAAGAGATTTGCTCGGTGTGGTAGAAGCCGTAGTTGATGATGCGAGACTGATGCTTGCTCAACCTGAGTTCGGGATAAGCCAAACAAATGAAACTTATGTCCAGCAAGGGGTTCAGCCAGTCAGCCCTGAGATGATACCGACTTATGATTCGCAACAAGCCGGTTGGTGGCGTCTATTGTCAATAGCCGAACGTATTGACACCCGAGTTAGCCCAAGAAAGGGAGAAGCTGTATAAGCTAAAAAGTATTCAATCCATTCAGCTAGCCTCTCCCATGATTAGTTTAGAACACCTGTTCTACCATATCGATGACTTCTGCCAAAAATTTGAACCCAAGTGGCAAGCTCAGTTGCTCAGCCAGGGTCTCCAACGTCGTCAACGCTCTCGCCGACTGAGCTTGAGCGAAATCATGACCTTGATGGTAGCCTTCCACTCGTCTCACTATCGCAACTTCAAGCACTTCTATCAAGACCATGTTTGCCGTTATTGGAGAGAGGAGTTCCCCGGTCTGATCAGCTATGGGCGCTTTGTCGAGTGGATGCCCTCGACCCTCATTCCCCTCTGTGCCTACCTCAAGAGCTGCTTTGGTCAATGTACGGGGATTAGCTTCGTTGATTCGAGTAAAATTGCCGTCTGCCACAACCGGCGTATCTCACAACATCGAGTTTTCAAAGACTTGGCCGAACGCGGGAAAACCTCAGTAGATTGGTTCTACGACTTCAAGCTGCACCTAGTCGTCAATGATTTGAGTCTGATTGCGCACCAGAGCCAGAATTTCTAGGTTGAGGCTGTAGAGAGGCTGCATCAGATTCCGAACCTCCGACTGTATCTCCTCGGCGGGGTTCACAAAGCTCCCCACTCGATAGTTACCACACTGATTCAGGGGGCGGAGAGAAGACGGAAGCCGAAAGGGGGCCATCAGATCCTGCATCAGATTCAGCATGGCCAACAAAAAGTCGCGGCGGGTGACGGGGGCTTCGTCTGCGATGGCGATCGCAAGTAGCGGGATAAATTGCGCCATGGGCTGAGGTGATCGGGGGGCGATCGCCTCACTGAACGACCCTTGGGAAAGGTTCCCTTTCGTGGTGGGCAGTAGCCCTAACGTCGTTAAATTTCCCCCCGAACTCCCTTGGGTAGACTCCAGCAGGGCCAGCGATCGCCGCACCTCTTGCAGCATCGTCAGCAGCTCTTGAATCAGGCGATCGGCCTCCCGCAAAAACTCTTCAGCCTGTCCCAGTCGCCCCCCTGGGTCTTGAAGTGTGTGATAGAGGATTTCCAGATAGGCGAGAAATTCGGCGCGGGAGAGGGGCACATCGTCCTGGGCAGGGTCTAGGTAGGTGGCAAGATCTAGTCCTACAAGGTAACTGAGCAACTGCTCGTATTCGATATAGGTGTAGTAGTCACCAGACCGAATTAGCTCCAGCAGGGTTTCGGCATCCATCTCATCAATAACAGCGGTGGGTTGCCGCCCGCCTGAGGCTGGCAACGTCTCGGACAGTGCTTTAGTTTGGAAGGGGGCCATCTGGCGGTAGGCATCTTCGATCTGACGGGGGACGCGCCCGCGCAGGTAGGCCATGTCTCGGCTTAGGGCATCGCAAGCGATAGTGATGGCGTGCGATCGCGCATTCGACTGGTCGTTTACCTCAGACCACATCAATCCCATGATCCGGTTATATTCACCCCCGAGTAACGGTTGTTCGAGATCCCTCGATTGCAGCTCAGCCCAAGGTCGGGGAACTTCATCCCTAGATTGCTCTGGGATATCGGTGGTCTGAGTGGGGGCATCGGCCCGGCCTGCCGAGACTAGGTGGGGGTTGCCTTGTTCAATGCGCTCTTGAACCATGCGGGCTGCCCGTTGCACCCGGGTCTCTGGATCCATAGAGCCGATCCACATCAGTTCTTGCCGCAGGGCCAAGGCTGTTTCCTGATCGGCCCCAATGCCTAGAGGAATCAAAAGCTGGGCAGCCTGTTCTCTAAATCCCATCCCGACATAGGGATTCTGGGAGAGGGGGGTGGCCAGCACCCGCAACAGAGCGGGAATGGCAATCTCTTGATCTGCCCCAATTTGTACCAGGGCATTGGCCCAACGCAACGACTCCTCTTGGTGAAAACGCTCTACCAACAGGGGAATGGCGGTTCGTGCCTCTGGGGTAGCAATCTGCGCTAGGGCCAGCCCTGCCGACAGCATTTCCTCATCTTCGGCAAAGGCAGCTAAGAGGGTTGGCACTGCTGCCGCTGCACTGGGGCCAATGAAGCCTAGCGCCCCTGCGGCTGCGATGCGAGGGCGGTATTCTGGGTCATCCACAAACACTTCAATTAAGGCCGGTACAACCAGGGTCACGGCTTCAGGGTCAGCCCGATAAAAGGCTTCTGCCAGCATCATCGCCGCCGCAGACCGCACTTCTGGGTCGGGGTGTTGGAGCTGCGCCACCCCCACTGCTGCCACTTGGGGACGAAGCTCTAGCTCCAAGGCAATATCCCCTAGGGGGCGCAGGGCCGCGATACGAATCTGGGGGCTAGGATCGCTGCTGGCCAGGTGGCCCAACCCCTCCATTAGGGTCGTTAAGAGGTCAATGCGAGCGGCAAGGCGATGCCCTTCAGAATGATAGGAGGGCATCATCCAGAGTTCAGAGGCATAGGCATCCAGGGCAATCTGCCGCACCACATCTTCTTCGAGTAAGTCTCGCAGGGCGAGGAACCGGGCTGTTTCGTTCTGGCTGGTTTGGGCCACGGCCAATAGGGGGAGGGCTGCGTCGGGGCCAAACCGTGACACTGCCTGGGTTGTCCGACTGCCCAAGGTGCGGTTGGTGGCGGTTGTTTCTGTTTCGAGCAGATGGATCAAGTGGGGGATCACCCCAGGGCCGCACTGTCTAATCAGAGGGTAGTTAGGGCGGGCGGCATCACCAAGAAGATAGGCGCTCAGGGCTGGACGGCTGTGGCAATCTAGCTCGGCGATCGCCTGGGGAAAGGCGGGTACTTGGCCCAAGGCCAACATTCCCAAAACGAGGCCAGACCAGCTCAGTAGCGATCGGCTGCGGACGCTATGCCGTCCCAGGGTCATGACGAACCAGGGGCTGATCATGGTAGTTACGGGGGTAGGGAGATGTGACTAATTCTAGCTCATCTAAATTAGACGAAATGTCCACTTCTATTTAAGTTACAGAGAACATGAGGGAACGAGAGAAGAGAAAATCTTAGGAGAGATAGCGAAATTCAACCTTGTTGGTATTGGGGAAATATAAGCAATAACTGGCTTGATTGGGAGTTCGCCCAACACTCCCAACTCCCACGACTTTGCGAGGTTTCAAAGTTTGAGTAATTGGGGCTTCGTTTCCTTCTAAAGTGGTAACCTTGGAGGCGATTTGTCCCGATTCAAACCAATACTCAAAGGCTAACCCTGAACGGCCACAGAAAAGCTGGTTGGCATCGGACCGGATGAGACGATCAAGTAAGATACTGGGGGAGGTGTCTGGGGTGAGTTCGTCATCGTAGCTGACTGTACTTCCGTGAATGAGGAGACTGTCTAACTCCAGAAAGCCGAAATCGAGCGATCGCAACCACTCAACCTGTTCCCGAGGAACGGCGTTCCAGAGGGCCTCAACCACCTCATCTCCATATCGCTCTTTTAAGGCCAGGGCCTGAGGATCAGGCCCAACTCCATGAAGGTTAAAGCATTGTTCTTCCCACCAGCCGGTACAAATTTGGGGTGTGGGTTCTCCGGCTTGGGGCGATCGCAACTGTTCTAAGAGTTCTGAACATTGGGGATGTACGCCAACAACATCGCCGAGAATATAAATCGCGTCAACAGGAAAATCTTGTTTGCGGATATCATCTAAAACGGCGTTGTAGGCGGTTCGGTTGCCTTCAATGCCACTTAAAATGGCCCAATGGGATTGTTCTAAAAATAGATCAGTCAAAGCGTTACGGTTCTCATCACGTTGGGGTCAAAAAATGTCAATTCGCTGGACTAGCGTTGACATAAATGCTGAGGATCATCAGCCCGCTCGGCAAATTCTAAGCCCTGAGAAAGTCGCCAAGCAAAGATTTTAGGAAGTCCCTGTTTAATGATGGCGGCACAGGTTTTCTCATAATCATAGGGAAGTTCTCGCAGGCCAACGGCTTCACTCTCCGTATCATAAATCACATAGGTGGCGTTGGGTCGCCCGTGGCGGGGTTCACCGACGGAACCGGCATTGACAAGCCGTTTCACGGGAGTTGAAAGCTGTTGTTTTACGGGAGTGGATGGGGATGAGTCGGGGTGAATCTGTTTGACGGAAATTGAGATTTTGGCGTCATCGAGCGATCGCACGTAGGGGATATGAGTATGACCGCAAAACAGGACATCGGCTTCCGTGGATAACACCCGTTCTAGGGCGATGAAGCTATCGAGTTCCGGCATGAGATACTCATGTTGGCTATTGGGACTTCCATGGACGAAACAGAGGTTTCCATCCCGTAGGCTAACAGGAAGCTGGGCCAGATACTCTCGCACATCATCCCGAACCACCTGATTGGTCCATTCATGGGCCCGAAGTCCCCGTTTTTCTGCCAATAGGGAGGGATAGCTACATTCGCAGGCATTGAGGCCTTCAACGATATCTTCATCCCAGCATCCTTGAACGGTGGGAATTTCTAGGCTACGGATGCGATCAACGACTTCGTTAGGATAGGGGCCATAGCCCACTAAGTCACCTAAACAGATGATGCGATCGCAGCCTTGAGTCTCAACATCATGTAAGACCGTGTCTAGGGCTTCTAGGTTTCCGTGAATACAAGATAAAACAGCAAGTTTCATGATAGCTTAGGGTAATCTGATGTTAATTGGCGATCGTTTCTTGTTCTGTTTTCAAATAGGCTTGATATTGCGCCAGCATTTCATCAGCCACAAAACAATCCTGTAAGGTTTCCTTAATTCCAGAACCGTCAAGTCCTTCTCCGACAATTTCTAGGCCACTAAACCCCTGAGGGCGACCATCCAAGCATAAGGGAAGGTTTAAGGGGCGATAGTCACTGCCTTCTAAGCCGGAAATAAAATTAAATAAAAAGGTCTGTCCATCGGCAATGTTGAAAATGGCTTTTGCCCGTTGAACCGGGCCATAGGCCCCTTGGATTAACTCTTGCCAAAAAATATCTAAACTGGGTGGATCAAAAACTTCCCCAGACAGTAAAGCCCGCTGCATTTGCAAGTTGACAATAGAGTCGGGGGCAGTTCCCACCCCAACAATCACCTCGTCGGTGTCTGGCCAATGATGCCAGTCTGTCTCCGGGCCCTTGGGGGGAACCAGGACGATGTTACGACAATCCACAAGGGGCAACACCAGGGAATCTAGGGCGATATGAAAGCCAACTTCAATATAAATGGGATTTGTCGCCCCCTGATGTTCGACTAGCTTGACGGGGGCGTTCTCGTCGCTCAGACAGTCCAGTTTGGGGTGCAGGGTTTGCAAATAGTTGGTATCAAGGGGAAAGGAACCTCCCCCGAGATTGAGGTAGGCGATTGGTTGAGTGGGGGGATGCTGTTGTAGTTGTTGGGCAATCCAGTGGGTTTTTCCCACTCCGGAAGGGCCAGCAACGAGGAACACATTAGACATAGAAGAAAGGCAAGGGGCAAGGGGCAAGAGGCAAGAGGCAAGAGGCATAACCCACCCCTTACCCCTCCCAAGAGGGGATGGCAAGGGGCAAGGGGCAAGAGGCATGCCTAAGGGAACGGGGAACAGCAAAGATGCAGGGAAAATCTCTTAGGGGTTGCTCTACCTTTGTGGTCCCTAAGGCAAGACGCAGGGGTCAATCCGCAAGGGAAAGATTCCCTTTTGCCTTTTGCCTTTTGCCTTTTGCCTTTTACCAAGCTAGTTTAGTGGAAAGCGGGACTATGGCGAATCAGACTCATGAACTCTTGGCGGGTGCGTGCGTCTTCAGCAAAGACACCTCGCATGGCACTGCTGACTGTCCAGGAACCGGGTTTTTGGACTCCCCGCATCACCATACACATGTGGGTGGCTTCGACGACGACGGCGACCCCTTGGGGTTGTAACACGGATTGTAGGGTTTCGGCAATGCTGGCGGTGAGTCGCTCTTGCACTTGCAGACGGCGGGCGTGCATTTCGCAAATACGGGCGATTTTGGACAATCCAATCACTCGTCCGTTGGGAATGTATGCTACGTGAACTCGTCCGATGATGGGCAAGATGTGATGTTCACAGGAGCTAAAAATGTCAATGTCGCGGATTAAAACCATCTCATCGGTGTCTTCGTGAAAGACGGCTCCATTGAGAAGTTCTTCGAGGGATTGATCGTAGCCTTGGGTGAGAAATTGCAGGGCTTTGACGACTCGTTTTGGGGTGTCTTTCAATCCTTCGCGATCGGGGTCTTCTCCGAGTCCGATTAACAAGGTGCGCACGGCCTGCTCCATTTCGGCTCGTGAAACGCGGGCACGGGTGGCTGGGGGAATGGAACTGCTAACAGAGTTGATGCTGGACGGGACAGACTGTCCGTTGGTGGTTAGATTATTTGAGCTGTCTAAAGTCATTAGAAAAAAGGCTGAGGGCTAATGGGAAATGGAGGCGTAATAATTGACTATCGATACCTTGGGGTGAGCAAAAAACAGGAAAATCGATAGTCAATCATTCGAGATTCATCTCATTTTTTGGGCGAATAAGGTCTCTAAATTTAGATCGTAGGTAACTTGCTTAACAAAACTTAACTACTATTAGAATAGCATTAAATTTTGTTTTTTACCAGGTTTAAATCTCGCTTTTTTGGGGCTAGGTGGAAAAGGGCTAGGGTCGTCCGCTGAGAACTTCGGAATTGAGACAGTCTTCTAGGCTAGTCCGGAGTTGGGTTTCGTCGAGGTGGCGGCCAATAAACACCATTTGATTTTTGGGTTGGGCGTTTTTCCAATCATCGACGTTGAGGACACACCGTTTTCCACTGAGTTGGAAGATGTGTTTTTGCTGACTTTCTTGAAACCAGAGGATTCCTTTGGCTCGGAAGATGGATGGGGAGAGCTGATCGAGGAAGTTTTGGAAGCGTTCTAGGGACAGGGGGCGATCGCTCTGGAAGGAAATGGAGACAAAGCCATCGTTGTCGAGATGGCTGGAATGGTGATGGTGATGTTCGTGGGGATGGTCGTGATCATGGTCGTGATCAGGGTCGTGATCAGGGTCATGATGATGCTCGTGAGCCTTTTCTTCCTCAATTTCCCGTTGATAGTTCTGGGTGTGGTTGTAGTGAACATCCAAAATCAGGGGTAAGGGAACTTCCCCAAACTGACAGCGTATAATTCTCGCTCCCTCTTTGATGTTGCGAAGTTCCTGTTCGAGTTGGCCGAGTTGGGATTCGGGGACTAAATCCGTTTTGTTGAGGAGAATAATGTCGCTATAGATGATTTGTTTGTTGGCGGCTTCACTGTCAAAACACTCTGGGGTGAAGGTTTCCGCGTCAATGGTGGTGAGGACGGAATCAAGCCGGGTGAAGTCTCGTAGTTCGGTGCCGAGGAAGGTCAACATAATCGGCAGGGGATCGGCGACTCCGGTGGTCTCAATGATGAGGTGGTCGATGCGATCGCCCCGTTCCAAGACGCGATAGACGGCATCGACTAAGCCATCGTTGATAGTGCAACAAATACAGCCGTTGCTCAGTTCCACCATGTTCTCGTCAATGGACATGAGCAGTTGGCTGTCAATGTTGATGTCACCAAATTCATTGACTAAGACAGCGACTTTCAGATCCTGTTGGTTACTAAGGATGTGATTGAGGAGGGTCGTTTTGCCGCTGCCTAGAAATCCCGTGATAATGGTGACAGGCATTCCCTGTTTAGGCAAATCGAGAGGAGTGTCAGAAGCCGTGATCGGATTAGACATAGGGAAAATAGGAAGATGTGCGGAGCGAACGGTTCGGTGAGGGTGTGAGGAATGTCCCCAGAGGTACAAATGGGGACATGGACTCGTCAAAAACGAGAATGATTCTTATTATACATAAGAAGTCAGTCTTGTAACCCTACTGGTCGTGTCATCTTTAGATCATCTCGTCGAGCCAATTCCCGAAACCGTTGATATTGCTATCATAGGCGCTGGTCTGCAAGCGTTGACCCTGGTCACTCATGTTTTGCAGAAAAAAGCCTCATTGCGCGATCGCCTAGCGGTGTTTGATCGCACTGGAACCTGGATGGCCCAATGGAAGCAGCAGTTTGCGGCCTTGGAGATTCCCCATTTGCGATCGCCCGCCGTTCATCATCCCGATCCCAATCCCTACGCCTTACGGGCCTTCGCCACGAATCGGGCCTCGGAGTTATTCCCCCCCTATGATTTACCGGGGACGGATCTGTTCGAGGGGTTCTGCGAGGATGTGATTGAACGTTGGGGGTTGGGCGATGGGGTAATTCAGTCCAGCATTACTGATATTGAGCCGGTTGAAATTGAGGGCCGCGATCGCTTTCGGCTGCATGTGCAAGGTCATTCCCCCACCCTGGCCCGTCGTGTCATCCTGGCTACCGGTGGCGGCCCCCCGCGACTGCCAGACTGGGTGGCAGAGATTCCTCCCGGCTATCCCCCGGAACGGTTGCAGCATTCGAGTCAGATTGATTTACGGCCGCTGCATCTGGGGGGAGAGGAGATTTTGATTGTTGGCAGTGGGTTAACCAGTGGTCATTTGGCTTTGGGGGCCGTTCGTCGTGGCGCCAGGGTGACGTTGATGGCCCGGCGACAGTTTTATGGGAAGTTGTTTGACGCTGATCCGGGTTGGTTGGGGCCAAAATATCTCAAGGGGTTTCAGGCTGAAGGAGATTGGGGGCGGCGATCGCAGATGATTCAGGAGGCGCGAAATGGTGGCTCTATTACCCCCAAGGTTTTGTTCAAATTGCGGCGGCTAGAACGAGAAGGACGGGTTCAGTTTTTAGAAAATTGTCAAATCACAAAAGCGACTTGGAATCAAGGGGTGTGGGATATTGACTGCGACCAACCCCAAGGGTCGTTACCCAGCTTTCACCGTCTCTGGCTGGCGACGGGGACAGACTTTGATATCCGCCAACATCCGTTATTGCAACAGGTGCAGCAGACGTATCCTGTAGAGACGGTGGCGGGACTTCCTCTGTTGGATGACCATTTACGCTGGGGGAAATCGCAACTATTTCTCATGGGGCCAGGGACGGCGTTACAAGTGGGGCCCGTGGCCCGAAACATCTATGGCGGGAAGTTGGCCAGTCAACGCATTGTTCCTGCTTTAACCAAGTCGAGTTTAGCGAGGGTTGCTTAAGCCGAGACGCTAAATCTGGACTCTCGGATATTGTCATCAAGACATCGGTTCCGTGACCCTAGAAGTCCCCGTCTATTGCCGAACAATGTTGGCAGACAAAGATTTCAAATAATTCGTGGGGAGTTCAGCAACAATCGCATAAACATAATCGTCCTCAGACCAAAGAATCATGGGAGGTTGTCCTGGCTGACGAATGTAGAGTTTCCCTGACCCCAAATCAGGCAACGATAACTCCTCCTCCCGAGAATCAATCTGGTAAAAGGATAGAGCCTGTCCAGTTTCAGTGGTATAGGTGTAACGCATCCCATAGATTTTGCCAAAAATGCAGAGGGTTCCGCCCATCAATTGCACCCCTGGTTTTTGAATCACCGGATTCGTTTCCGCAAACTGAAACTGACTATCAAAGCGGTCAATGATAGCCCGAATATCTCCAGCATTGTAATCCATGGGCCCCTGTTCTCGGGTCATGGCTTTTAGGTGGTCTTCGGTGATTTCATGTAACCCATCCCATTGACTGACTAAAACTGCGTCTAATGGGGCGACTAACATATCAGAAGAGACTGGGTCTCGTGCTTGTAATTGTGCTTGGGTATAGTTCAGGGTTTGCCTCAAACGGAGATTATCCAGTAAAAGCGCCACCGCAACAACTGCCGCAACTCCACTGGCCCAGCGTTGCCAACGAAACCGCCGTTGGCGACTTTGCAAGGGAATGACAGCCCCTCGATTGGAATGTGAATCGGGAAGAACTTCAGGGTCGGTGGCAGCTAAGATGGCCTCTCGCAGCCCTTGCGGTGAGGGCATTTCCGGTAATCCATAGGGGATGACGCCCAGAACATCTTGTAACTGTCGTACATCTTCGGCCAGTTCCGGGTGACGTTGCAGTTGTTGCTGAAATAATTGGCGTTCCTCGGAGGATAAGTCCCCAAGCACATAGCCTGCCGCGAGTTCCTGAAGTTGTTCAGGTGAAAGATTACTCATGGGATCCCCCCATCCAGGGTTGTAACTGTTTGCGAAGTTCTAAGAGTCCCTTGCGCGATCGCGTCTTCACTGTTCCTAAGGGCATCTGGAGATGATCGGCGATCGCCGACTGACTCATACCCTGATAATAGGCTAACTCCAGAATTGAGCGATATTTCTCAGGGAGTTGCTCAAGGGCCTCACGCACTGTATCTCGACGCTCGCTCAGGGAAATCTCATCAAATGGCGTTGGGGTCGTCATGGTGTCCTCGCTCAAAGTGGCGCCCCAATGGCCGAGAAATTTCCGTCGCCGCCCTCGCGATCGCAAGCGGTCAATTCCCCGTGATCGCGTTAACATCATTAAAAAGGTACTCAGTTTGCCCCGACTGGGGTCATAATTTTGTTTGCGCCAGAGAATCAAAAAGATTTCCTGGGTCAGATCCTCCGCTTCCTGGGGATTTTTCAGAACCTTTAAACTCAAGCTATAGACCAACCCCCCATAGCGGTCATAAAGCTGTCCCAACGCCTCGCGATCGCCGGTTTGCAGTTGTGCATATAAATCAACATCAGTAACTGGCATAGAGACAGTGAGACTTGTTGAGGATGGAAGCGGTCGTGTTGTCACAGAGAACATAGCACACCAGTTGGGGGCTTTCTCTTACTACGTCCCCCAACGCTGATTGGATGTGCTGCCTCCCAACCCCCTTTACTCTTCCACCCTAACCCCTAATCAAACGAATAAAACCCTTGGATGAACTCCAAAATTTCCCGAGAAGAGGGCAACACCACCTGGGCCCGTTGCGACGAGAGCGCACTGAGGGGAATGCCCAACTCCGCCGCATTGAAGAAACGCTTGCCAAACATAGGATTACTATAAATCGTCAAGCCCAAATCACTGGAATTGGCTACCGTGGTTTGGGTGGGAGCCTGGAAAAACTCCAACTCAGAATGACCCTCAACCTCAGGACAACGTAAGCCGCTGACCTTTCGTAGCCGTTGAATCGTCGCCACACTTAACTTCGCCGCCTGATTCGCCGCCTTCACCCCCGACAAATCAGGACTACTACTCTGGAGCGATCGCACCAAATTGACCAAAGTTTTCTGAGTATCCCCCGCATCCTGAAACGGCAACACCGCCACATAAGCCGTGGGTAACAATAACTCATCATGATCGACCCGAAACGTCAAAATCGTACGCCGGTAGCCCACATCAATACTGGGGGGCTGATTCATTTCGGTATATTGCTGGCTCAACTGATGATAGATATCCGCCAAAACCCGGTGAGCATCACTGCTGATAGGCATATCCACCACCAATTGAACCACCGGCGGCGTTTGATTAAAAAACTTCTCAAAGTTTTCCGAGTCAAACCGGGCAATCTGACTATGGTCTCCATTGGGGCTTAAATCCAGCCAATCGCAACTCATCCCCTCCGTCGTTAAATTAAACCGAGCCACCCCATAGAGTTTCGCCCCCGTTAAGATAGCCCCACTTAAATCTGCCCCCTCCCAATCGGCCCGAATTAAATTGGTTTGGGTTAAATCCGCATGAACAAAACTGGTATTGAGGAGATTCGCACAACTGAGATCGGCCCCAATCAAATTAGCCCCACTCAGCTTCGCTTCACTCAAATCAGCCCAACGCAGATTCGCCCCACTCAAATCGGCCCAACGCAGATTCGCCCCGCGCAAACTCGTACCACTCAAATTAGCCCGATGCAGACGAGCATGACGCATTTCCGCGTTGCTTAAGTCCGCTCCCGTTAAATCCGCCTTACTCAAATCCGTGCCAATCAGATTCGCATTGAGGAGAATTGCCGCAATCAGAGAACTCCCCCGCAAATCCGCTTCACTCAGATTGGCCCCTGTTAAATCCACCTGTCTTAAAGTGGACTCCCGCAAATCCGCTGCATTGAGATTGGCCCCGTTGAGTTTCGCCTCACTGAGATTGGCTCGAATCATCTCGGCGCGAATTAAGGCCGCATCCCGTAGATTCGCCCCACTGAGGTTGGCCCGAATCATATTGGCGACATTCAGAATTGCCCCCTCTAGGTTAGCGCGCACTAAGTTAGAGCCACTCAGGCGAGTTACATTCATTTTGGCGTAACTGAGGTTAGCCCCACTGAGGTTAGCCCCGCTGAGATTAGCAATACTGAGAATTGCCCCACTCAGGTTGGCCCCACTCAGGTTAATACGACTAAGATTTGCTTCGGACAATATAATTCCACCGAAGTCCCGTTCTCCGGCAGCATATTGTTCTAAAAGTTCTTTGAGCGTCATGGGACTTTATCCTCGTTTTCAAGCCAATCATCGGCACCCAACCACCGAAGCGTCCCCCAAATCGTAACAACAATTGAGATCTCTTCCCTAATCTTTCAGGGAGGAGCGGGGAATACAGGGCCACTAACCAGGACTGTATCGGGTCTTGCCGGCGCTATTGTATAGCAAGGAAGAAGAAAGAATAGACAATAGACCCTGGAGAAGGGCAAATAGGACGGCCTCTAACGGGCCGTTTCTAACGGGCTATTGGGGTCTTATTTCATCGGCTTATTGATATTAGCCAGAGGTCAACACTGAGGCAAGGCTCCCCTTAAACTGAGGCAAGGCTCTCCTTAAACTGAGTCTGGGAAGGGTTTAGAGAGGATCAGCATTGAGATCGGTGACCGTGGTTTTGACGAAATCGAAAATGACAAAGGGGGGCGGTAAAATCTGGTTGCAGACTTCGGGATAAGGGGGTTCGATGGGATTGATGCGATTGGCGGCCTGGAGTCGTTGCTTGCCAAATTGAGGATGATGCTGAACCTCGATGGTTTGGTTTTTGGAATTGGAGAGAATGACATGGGTCGGGGCGTGGAAAAAACCCTGGCCAGTATCGGGGTTGAGACTCTCGGGTTCGTTGTTGCGGAGACTGTTGGCCCGTTCGACGGTTTGCTCGAAAAAGACCCGCAACCGCTGGATGTAGCGGAAATGTCCCACCTCCAGATTTTCTCGTTCTCGGGTTTGTAGCAGTTGTACTAGGTTTTCAATGTTGCGCTGGGTAGCCGTTCCATCTCGAAAGGGCAGAACGGTGATATAGGCCATGGAAAAAAGTTGAAGGTCGTTATCGAGTCGGAAGGTAATTACGGTCCGGCGATCGCTGACATCGATGTTGGGCGCTCGCTTTAAACCGGGGAAATAACGGGCAATATGGTAATAGACCTGAGCCAGGGCAACATGAGCGGTGGGATCGAGCACGGCATCGACCAGAATGCGCACTGTGGGTAAGGATTCATTAAAAAACTCTTCCACCTGTTCAGGCCGGAAGCGTTGAATTTTGGACCCGTCGCCGTTGGGACTTAAATCAACCCAGTCACAGACAGTTCCTTCACTTTTTAAGCCAAACCGGGACACGCCATAGAGTTTACTCCCGGTGAGGGTGGCGCCACTCAAGTCAGCCCCCATCCAATCGACGTTGGTGAGGGTGGCCCGAGTCAGATCGGCATACACAAGACTGGCATCAAGTAGGTTGGCCCCGGTTAAGTCGGCCCCGCTGAGATTGGCGCCGCTGAGCTTGGCCCCGCTGAGATCGGCGCCGGCTAAACTGGCCCCACTGAGATCGGCCCAACGTAAATTTGCCCCCCGTAAATCCGCTTCAATCAGTTTGGCGCCACTCAAACGCACTTGTCGCAGTTCCGAGTTACGCAGACTGGCCCCGCTCATATCAGCCCAACGCAAATTCGTGCGGCGGAAGGTAGCTTGTTCTAAGTTGGCCCCCCGCATTTGGGCGTAACTGAGGTCCACCTCGCTGAGATTGGCTCCCTGAAAGTTGGCTCGGGGGAGTTTCGCTTCTTTGAGCATGGCCCCGCTGAGATTGGCCCCTCGTAAGTCGGCCCCACTGAGATCCGCTCGTAACATCTCAGTACGAATTAGGGAAGCTTGGTAAAGATCAGCTCCGCTTAAGTCGGCTCGGATGAGGTTGGCGACGTTGAGATCGGCATCCCGGAGATTGGCTCCTCGTAAATTACAACTGCTCAATTTGGCGACGTTAAGCTTGGCCCCCTTGAGGTTAGCCCGGCTTAAATTGGCCCCACTAAGGTTGGCCACACTCAAACAGGCGTTCCGTAAATTCACTCGGGTGAGATTGGCTTGGCTAAGGTTGGCTTCACTTAAGTTCACGCCAATAAATCGCCGCACGCCCTCTGCATATTTTTTTAATAGTTCTTCGGCTTCCATACACGCGCTTCGAGATCTATCCCTGGTCGGAGTGTCCGAACCCTCGGCACAGTGGGTCGTGCCACCCTAAGAGGATCGTACACGAATCCCTCCCTATCTGGGAAAACGCGTCACTCAATCTGGGAGATTTTCTCAGGAAAGTACCGATGGGAACGAACAATAAATAATGAACAATTAAGACGTGAATAACCTGAGACGGAATGAGGGATTGAGCTTGTTGAAATGTCCTATTTTATCGGGCGACGGCTTGGGACTTTTATCGTCTGGGTAATCGTCTGAGTAATTGTCGCGTTCCGAAAAAAAGAACGCGAGACTCGTCCCGCGTTCCCTGGTTTGTTTGTGAATCCATGCCTCTCGGTCAGGCCTCAGGGGAGGATTAGGGTTAGATGGCTTCGAGGTTTTGTTCGCCGGTTCGGATGCGGATAATGCGATCGACTGGGGAGACGAAAATTTTACCGTCGCCGATTTCTCCGGTGCGCGCAGCGGCGGTGAGTTTTTCAACCACCATATCCACTTGGCTATCTTCGATGACAATTTCGAGCTTGAGCTTTTGCAAAAATTCCACGGTGTACTCTGAACCCCGATAGCGTTCAGTTTGTCCTTTTTGCCGCCCAAATCCGCGTACTTCGGAAACGGTCATGCCAACGATACCGGCATTGACGAGAGCAATTTTAACTTCGTCCAACTTGAAGGGGCGAATGATGGCTTCTACCTTTTTCACACCGAAAACTCCTTTGTTTGGTCTGTTTTAGCGAAATTATGCTGGTACAGCATGGCATTTTATTACCACTGACAATCCAATGCATTTTGTAGCCGATTATACGATTCCCCATTTGGCGATCGCCAGGCCGCTAGAGATCAAGCCATTGTGGGGTCTAAAGTTCCAGGGGAACGAGTCCACAATAGCGTAGTCCTTCGGGACTGATGTGAACCTGACAGGGCAAGATTTTCACCCCGCGCTCCACTGCCTCTCGTAGCAGTTTACCGTAGGTCGGATCGGCCTCGTCACCGGGAGAAAAGCGATCGCAATCCCCTCGATTAATTAAGTACAACATGACACAGCCGGCCTCGTCCACTAGGGCCATCAACTCCCGCAGATGTTTTTGTCCCCGTTGGGTGACGGTATCGGGGAATAAGGCTTTCCCCTCCTGGGCCCAGGTGGTATTTTTCACTTCGAGATAAAGGGGACGTTCCCCCTCTAAGAGAAAGTCGATGCGGCTTTTGCCGTCTTGCCCATATTTAACTTCTGAGCGGATGTCTCCATACTCCCCCAATTCGGGAATTAAATGCTGTTCTAAGAGCGATCGCACGATCGCATTACTGCGGCTGGTGTTAATCCCCACCCAGGTTCGCTCTGCATCGCGCATTTGGATAGCTTCCCAGGTGTAGGGGTATTTACGCTTGGCATTGTCGCTATAGGAGAGCAATACGGGGCTGCTGGGGTCGCAAACACCGGTCATGGGGCCGGTATTGGGACAATGAGCGGTAATCACATCGCCATTGACCAGTTCAATATCGGCTAGAAATCTTTTGTAGCGACGGATTAGGGTTCCCGAGTACAGGGGGGGATAGGTGTAAATCAGGGGGCTAGTCATGGGAAATTTAGGGACAGATTATGGGCAAACGTTGGAAATGACGAGGTTTAGGGCCCGCCAAGCTGAGCATAAATCATCGGGAACGGTGACCCTCTTGCGGTTAAATATGGGGGGGGGTGACCATGATCCCTGTGCATACGCAACTCGATAATTATGGCTGACGAGACAGGAAAGGTTCGTTCTTTGGCGTCTGTTGCTGGCATTGTGGCAGCAGCAACCCTCATTAGTAAGATTTTTGGTTTGGTACGTCAACAGGCGATCGCCGCCGCGTTTGGGGTCGGTGTCGCCGTGGATGCCTACAACTACGCCTATGTGATTCCCGGCTTCCTCCTAGTCCTGCTTGGGGGCATCAATGGACCGTTCCATAGTGCGATCGTCAGTGTCGTTGCCAAACGGGACAAACGAGATGCTGTTCCCCTCATTGAAACGATGACCACTCTAGTGGGCGGCATCCTACTCCTGGTCACAGTGGCCCTGGTTATTTTTGCTCATCCTCTCATTGATGTGGTCGCACCGGGGTTATCGGAAACGGCGGCGGGCCAAGAAATCCGCGAAATTGCCGTGATTCAGTTTCGCATTATGGCACCGATGGCCCTGCTGGCCGGCTTGATTGGCATTGGCTTTGGTAGCCTCAATGCGGCGGATATGTATTGGCTGCCGTCCATTAGCCCCCTGTTCTCCAGTGTGGCGCTCCTGGGCGGCTTAGGGGTTTTGGCGTTGTCTCTCGGAGAACAAATCATTGAACCCCAATATGCCATGTTAGGGGGCTTAGTCCTGGCCTGGGGAACGCTTATCGGTGCGTTGCTGCAATGGTTAGTACAGGTACTCGTGCAATGGCGAGAGGGACTGGGAACGCTGCGCTTACGCTTCGATTTTTGGCGGCCGGGGGTACGAGAAATCCTCAACGTCATGGGCCCGGCCACCTTCTCCTCGGGAATGATGCAAATCAATGTCTATACAGACCTCTGGTTTGCGTCTTTTATCCCCCAAACTGCTTCAGCCTTAGGCTATGCCGGATTATTAGTCCAAACCCCGCTCGGGATTATTTCCAACACGCTCCTCGTTCCCCTATTGCCCATTTTCTCGCGCCTGGCGGCTCCTGAACATTGGGATCAGCTCAAACAGCGGATTCGTCAAGGTCTGATTCTGACGGGGTTAACCATGTTGCCTCTGGGGGCTTTGATGGTGGCCCTAGCCACGCCAATTGTACGGGTGGTGTATGAACGTTATGCCTTTGACCGAGAGGCGTCAGAGTTTGTGGCGGCGATTCTCATGGCTTATGGCTTGGGGATGTTCGTTTATCTGGGGCGCGATGTCATCGTGCGGGTGTTTTATGCCCTTGGGGATGGTCAAACCCCCTTCCGAGTCAGCATTGCCAATATTTTTCTCAATGTGGTTTTGGATTATTTCTTTATCCAATGGTTTGGCGCACCGGGGTTGGTGCTGGCGACGATGGGGGTCAATGTGGTGTCTATGGTGGCGTTGCTAGTGCTCCTCGATCGCAAGATTGGCGGCCTACCTTGGTTGGAATGGGCCACCCCTATCGCCTCTCTGACGGTGTTGAGTTTTGTGACGGGGGTTGCGGGTTGGGGGATTTATGACGGGCTACAACGGTTCCTGGGTGATGGTGGCTTTCTGCTGAGTTTGTTCCAGTTAACCATTGCCGGTTGTGGGGGTTTGGCTGTGTTTGCGATGGTGGTGGCACGCATGGGCCTATCGGAGGTGGATTTGTTTATGAATCGCTTGCGGGCGAAGTTTGGGAGGGGATAAGGGGCAAGAGGCAAGAGGCAAGAGGCAAGAGGCAATAGGCAAGGGGCAATAGGCAAGGGGCAATAGGCAAGAGGCAAGGGGCAATAGGCAAGGGGCAGAACCCACCCCGCCCTCCGGGCACCCCTCCCAAGAGGGGAAAGATGTGGGGGCGTACCCTTTCGTCGTCATTTTCAGGGGGAATTGTTAAGGGGCTGTTAAGGTTTTTGGGGTTTGCTGCTGGGTCTGGCTGGTTGTGCTAACATCTGAATAACTGTTCAGACGTTGTAAGTAAAAGGACTTCTGATTATGACTACTGTGACTCAAATGAAATGCGCTTGCGATTCCTGCCTCTGTATCGTTAGCTTGGAAAGCGCTGTGATGAAAGACGATAAACCCTATTGCAGTCAGGCTTGTGCCGATGGTCATCCCGATGGGGCCGGCTGTGGACATAAAGGCTGCACCTGTCACAGCTAGGGATTTGCCAAACCTGAATCATTACCAACCCATAACAAAAGGAGGAGCGATCGCCCCTCCTTTTTGCGTTTGATGATTGGACTCGGATTGATTGGGAAATTTTGCGATTTTACCTTGACAATCTAGCTATTCAATGGTAATAGATTGGGGCCCATTACCATTGGGGCGATCGCCGTCTGACCCAGATGTGGAGCGTGAGGATGACTCAGTGGTTTGGCCAACCCAGCTTTTGAGTGGCTCCTCGGACAGGTCGAGGCGGAGGACTCCAGACACAAAGCCACCGAAAAACGCGATCGGCTCAGCAGTCAACTCTTTGAAGATGGGTTGAAGTTCGTCGAAGAACATAGGCTTGCAGTTTCGGCGCGTAGGGGAAACAGATTGAGAACGTTAAAATCCTAGCGTGAATCGTCCCGAGAGAGCTATGGGGGAAAACCGTCTCTCGAATCTCCGCCCCAATTCTTGCTATTCTTAGGGAGAGCAACCGGGAGAAAGCAACGGGCATCCCCCGCGTATCCCCTGTAGTCACCGTTCGTTCTGCTAACCCCAAGATTTCATGTTTGACGCATTTGCTGACCGCTTAGAAGAAGCCTGGAAAAAGCTCCGAGGACAAGACAAGATCTCGGAGGCTAACATTCAAGATGCCTTGAAAGAGGTTCGTCGCGCTCTCCTCACGGCGGATGTGAACCTACAAGTGGTCAAACAGTTCATCGCTGATGTAGAAGAGAAGGCGATGGGGGCGGAGGTGATTGCTGGGGTTCGCCCAGATCAGCAATTCATCAAAATCGTCAATGATGAGTTGGTGGCCATCATGGGGGAGAGCAATGTTCCCCTAGCTCATGCAGATCAGCCGCCAACGGTGGTTCTCATGGCAGGGTTACAGGGAACCGGTAAAACGACCGCCTCGGCGAAATTAGCCCTCCATTTACGCAAACTCAATCGCTCCAGCCTGCTCGTAGCGACTGATATCTATCGCCCAGCGGCGATCGATCAGCTCAAAACCCTCGGCGAACAAATCGATGTCCCGGTGTTTGATATGGGGACCGATGCTGATCCAGTAGAGATTGCCCGTCAAGGGGTTGAGAAAGCCAAAGCCGATGGCATTGACACGGTCATCGTCGATACCGCTGGCCGCCTACAAATCGACACCGAGATGATGGCGGAGTTGAGCCGCATCAAGGAGACAATTCAACCCCACGATACCCTCTTGGTGGTGGATGCGATGACCGGGCAAGAGGCCGCCACCCTCACCCGCACGTTTGATGAAGAAATTGGGATCAGTGGGGCAATTCTCACGAAGCTGGATGGGGACAGTCGGGGTGGGGCGGCCCTCTCGCTGCGGCGTATCTCGGGGGCCCCAATTAAGTTTGTGGGGATGGGAGAAAAGGTTGAGGCCCTACAACCGTTTTACCCCGATCGCATGGCCTCCCGGATTTTGGGCATGGGCGATGTGCTGTCCTTGGTGGAGAAAGCCGCTGAACAGGTGGACTTGGCCGATGCTGAGAAGATGCAGGAGAAAATCCTCTCGGCTCAGTTTGACTTTAATGATTTCCTCAAACAAACCCGCTTGATGAAGAGTATGGGGTCTCTGGGGGGAATTATGAAGTTAATCCCTGGGATGGGGAAACAGATTTCTGATGATGATTTACAGAAAGGGGAGACGCAACTCAAACGTTCCGAGGCCATGATTGGCTCGATGACCATCGACGAACGGACCAATCCTGATTTGTTGTCGAGTTCTCCGAGTCGTCGCCGTCGGGTGGCGAAAGGGTCTGGGTTTGATGAGTCTGATGTGAATAAGTTGGTGAGTGATTTCAAGAAGATGCGATCGCTCATGCAGCAAATGGGCCAGGGGAACCTTCCGGGAATGGGGGGTGGCGGAATGCCGGGGATGAATCCCTTTGGTGGGATGTTTGGCGGCGGCGGTGGCGGCCCCCGTCCGGGCTTCCGGGGCCCCGGTGGCGGTAAGCCGAAGAAGAAGAAAAAACAGAAGAAGAAGAAAGGCTTTGGGGAGTTGTAGGGGGAGAAGGCAGAAGGCAGAAGGCAAGAGGCAAGAGGCAAGAGGCAATCCCTTGTAGTTGCTCTGTGTAACAGGTTAAGAGACAAGAGGCATAACTATGAAAGCTGTTGTAATGACCAGTGCCGGTGCGCCAGATGTGTTGGAAGTCCGGGATTTGCCGGTTCCACGGATTGAACGCCCCACTCAGGTGTTGGTGCGACTAAAGGCGGCTGGGGTGAATCCCATTGATACGAAGGTTCGACAACGGGGAACCTTTATCTCAAACGGCTCTCCGGATATCTTGGGCTGTGATGGGGCCGGGATTGTCGAAGCCGTCGGTTCTCATGTCTCAGGGTTTGGCCCGGGGGATGCGGTCTATTTCTGTTTTGGGGGCTTGGGGGGATCTCAGGGGAATTATGCAGAATATGCGGTGGTGGAACAGCATTGTTTGACAGCTAAACCTCAATCCCTCAGTTTTGAAGAAGCGGCGGCGGCCCCTCTGGTGCTGATTACGGCTTGGGAGGCTCTCTATGACCGCGCTCGTCTCTGTGCGGGACAACGGGTTCTGATTCAGGCGGGGGCCGGTGGTGTGGGCCATGTGGCGATTCAGTTGGCGAAACGTCAGGGCGCTCAGGTGGCGACGACGGTTTCTGATACACACAAAGCTGATTTTGTCAAGAGTCTGGGGGCAGATTTGGCGATTCTCTATCCTGAGCAAGATTTTGTCGAGGCGGTTTTGGCTTGGACCGAGGGAGAGGGAGTCGATGTGGCCTTTGACACCGTTGGCGGCGAGACCTTTTATCGCAGCTGTGAGGCGGTGAAGGTCTATGGGGATGTGGTGACGTTGCTTCAGCCGAGTGAGATGGGCAATTTGAAGGGGGCCCGTCAACGCAACCTCCGGATTGGCTTGGAGTTGATGTTGACGCCGATGTTGCTCAATTTGCAGGAGGAACAGGCGGAACAGGCGAAAATTCTCCGGGAATGTGCCCGTTTGTTTGATGGGGGGTCCCTGAAGGTTGAGGTGAGTCAGGTGTTCCCCTTGGTGGAAGCGGCGGAGGCTCATCGCCAACTGGAGGCGGGGTCGATGTCCGGGAAAGTGGTCTTGCGGATGGAGTAAGGGAGTGGGGTCAATGGCGATCGCCCCCCCGTGCTATCGTAGGGAGAGCCATGGGCTAGACCGATTTGCGGTTTGTCAGTCCTTAACTTTCTTATCAAGCATCCATGAACGAAACGTCTCATAGCACGATTGTGTCTGTCACCGATGAACAGGGGCGATCGCTCCCCTGTTATGTTGAACATCAGTTTGAGATGAATGGTGTTGAGTACGCGGTGTTACTCCCGGTTAATATTCCGGTGGATCTGGTGACTTGGTCGGGGGATGATGAGAGTGAGGATGAGGACGCTGATCTCGCCACCGAGGAGGAGATTGATCAGGTTTTTGAGACGGCCAAGGCGGTTCTGGCGGCACAAGATTTATTGCTTCAGCGAACGGCCCTGACGTTAACGGTGGTGGGTGAGATTCCCGAGTTGGATGAGGCGATTGAGGCTCTGAATGAGACGGATTCCGATGAGGATGAGGAGGAACTGCTCTGTTTAGCGAATTTTTATGAGGGTGAGCAGGAATATGGACTCTATGTCCCGATTGATCCGATGTTAGTGTTGGCGCGTATCAATGCTGAGGCGAAGCCGGAGTTACTGACGGATGCGGAGTTGGATGAGTTGGAACCGCTACTCCCGTCGATTGAAAGTTTGATTGCTGAACGGCTGTTTAATGGTTTGGAGTAGCACCTGTTGAGTTCATGAGGGGAAGTTTGTGAGACGACTAGCGAAAGGCGCGTTTTACTTGGCAATTCCGGGGGCGATCGCCCTGGGAGTCTGGCAAGGATGGTCTTGGTGGAGTTGGGCCACGGCTCCGGTGGCGGAAACGGCGACGGAGGAGTTGTCGGAGGATGAGGTGACCGCAATACAACTGGAAATTCCCCCAGGGACTCCAGCCGCGCAAATTGGCCGGGATCTCGAAGCGGTTGGCTTGATTCAATCGGCTAACGCCTGGGAGTTGTGGGCCCGCTGGCTGCGTTGGCGACAACCGGATGGCTCATTTCAGGCGGGAGTGTATCGGTTTTCGCCCCAGGAGTCGATGTTGGAGATTGGGGCGCAAATTTGGGATGGGGAGGTGGCGAACCAAAGTTTCACGATTCCTGAAGGCTGGTCCCGTTTGGAGATGGCGGACTATTTTGAGCGACGGGAGTTTTTCTCCGCTGAGGCTTTCCTAGAGGCGACGCAAGACATTCCCCGCGATCGCTTTCCTTGGCTTCCGCAAGACATTCCCCATTTGGAGGGCTACCTCTTTCCCGATACCTATCAGGTGGGGGAGGGAACGATTACCCCCGACGCCATTGTGGCCCAAATGTTAGGTCAGTTTGAACGGGTGGCGTTGCCGGAGTACGAAGAGAATCAGCCTCCCGAACCGATGACGTTACATGAATGGGTGACCTTAGGCTCGATTGTGGAAAAAGAGGCGGTAGTGGCTCAGGAGCGGCGCACCATTGCGGGGGTCTTTTGGCAACGACTGCGGACGGGGATGAATCTTGGGGCAGATCCAACGGTAGAATATGCTTTGGGGATTCGTCAGACGGTGGATACTCCCTTGACTTGGACTCAGGTGGCCGTAGATTCTCCCTATAATACCTATCGTAATCCGGGATTGCCACCGACGGCGATCGCCAGTCCAGGATTAGCGAGTTTACAAGCCACGTTAGATCCCGAGGAAACTCCTTATCTCTATTTCGTGGCTCGCTATGATGGAACCCACTTTTTTAGCCGTACGTTAGCCGAACATGAGGCGGCGATCGCTCGGGTTGAACGGGAACTGGCTCAATGAGACGCACCGCTGTCATCCTCCCGGCTTTGTTTTAACTGTTATTTCACCTTTTACTATGTCTTGGGGCAAACTCTTACAGCCAGATTTGGTTCTGGGCGGCACAGTGATGGATATTACGCCAGACCTGTTGGTTGAGCATAATTTGAAGGGACTCGTGTTTGATGTGGACGAGACTCTAGTCCCTATTGGGCAGATGGAGGCTTCGGAGGAACTGCGGCAGCGGATTGTTGAGTTACGCCAGGTGGCTACCCTCTGGCTGGTGAGCAACAATGTCAGTGAAACCCGCATTGGCAATATCGCCAAGTCTCTGGAGTTGCCTTACATCTTCTTTGCGGCTAAACCCTTCCGCCGCAAACTCTGGCGAGCGGTGTCGGCGATGGATTTACCGGTGGCTCAGGTGGCCATGGTGGGCGATCGCCTGTTTACGGATGTTCTGGCGGGCAATCGCATGGGAATGTTTACGGTGTTGGTTGAGCCGATGGTTGATCCGGGGGAGTCGGTGCGTCAGTCCCCGGTGCGTTCGGTGGAGGTTTGGCTCTCTCAAGTCCTCGGGGCTTCCCTCACGGCCAATCGTTAAGAATTGTATTCTGGCAGTTATAAAACGTAACATCAGTTCACAGGACGTTAAATCGCGAAATATAAAAAAATAATTACGTTTGTCAGGGTTTCTGGAAATTCCTGTCATCATGAATACAGTTTCAAAGGAGTCCGCTTGTATAAAGACTCCCAACTTGAAGGGGATCCCAGTCATAAAGATCCCATTCTTCAAAGGGGTCAGTCTTTGATAAAGACCCCCGATATAGCTAAAAAACCCTTTAAAAAACCCAGGATGGGGGATGAGTCTCAGGCTTGTCCCCCATTTTGCTGGGTTCTGGCATATAGCAAAATTTGGTCTGAATATGGCAAAAATTGGGGAAAAGAAGGCAATAGGCCGTAGGCAATAGGCAGTAGGTGGGGAGGTCTCTCCTAACGAGCAGTCCTAAGTCAATCTGCGATTGCTATAAAAAACCCCAGTCGGGCGAAGGGATGCCACAACTGGGGGTATTGCTGTCAGACGCTCCAACATCTTCTGAGGGAAACCTGGGGGAACTCATACGGAATCCAGTTTTGAAACAGCCTTAATTTTCAGGCGTACTCTAGCCAGTGATAATTTGTCAAATCGCGAATTTCTTCTTGCATCTGTTCACTAAGAACACAACAACGTTGTTCAAGAACATCTTCCAGGTCTTCAATGGTATCAAAACATCGATTGACCAGTGGTTCATCTACTAACTTCCACAGCCGTTCGGCTGGTTGAAGCTCGGGAGAATAGGGAGGTAAAAAATCTACAAAGATTCCCTCATTCACCTGAAGTTTTGGGCTTCGATGCCAGCCCGCATTATCTTGAACTAAGAGGATTATTTTATTCTCTCCAACCCCCACTTCTTCGGCAAAGGTTTCTAAGACTAAATTCAACCACTTCACATTCACTCTTGGGATTAAATACCAATGTGTTTCTCCCGTTTTTGGATTAACGAACCCGTAGACATAGACCCACTCATACCGGTGCTGAACCACGGCTTCGGGGCGTTGTCCAGTCTCACTCCAAACTTTCGCTAGGATTGACTTTAGACCCACTCGGTGTTCGTCGAAAAACCAAACTTCAACTTCGGAATCAGGATGTTTATTTTGAATTTCCGTGACTTTCTTTGGCAAGTTTTTTTTATACTCTTCTTGGGCTTCTTTATTTCCTTTTCGATGCCTGGGTCTCGGTCGCTGCCAAGAGTAATGACACTTTTTTAGGTAATCCCACCCCTTTTGGGGCCAGACTTTTTCCCGTCCCGTTTCTTTTTCAATCCATCGCGCCACCTTGGGTCCTGTCCATAGTCCTCCATCTGACGGCGCTTTTTTTAAGGCTTGCTTAAGCTTTTCGAGTTGCTCGCCATTGAGTAAAGGTTCCCGCCCTCGGGGATTGATTTTGGTTTTGTTCCTTTGGTTAATGACTCCCTTCTCTCCTTGCTGGTTATATCGCTTTACGATTGTTCGGGCGTAGCGATAGCTCAACCCCACCGCTACGGCACTGTTTTCTATTGTCCATCCTAAGCTCACTTTCCATAACAGATGCCATCGTCGGCTTTCAACACCATCACGGCTCTTGCGGTACTTGTCTTTGAGTTCCTCTACGCTCAGATGATTAGCTAATTTTGCTTTTCTGGCCATGGGTTTGTCCTGACTGTTCTCTGAAACATTATAAAGGATTATTTGGAAACGGATTCCGTATCAGTCGATGTTTAATGCCAGGTGGTTAGCTGTGGCGACGACGGCGTAGGCTGGCTAGTCCACCGGCGATGGCCGTTAAGCCCAAGATGGCAGAAGGCTCAGGGACATCACGAGGATCAACCCGTTCAGCTTGTGCCCAGAGAACCATGTCTTGGAAGTCACGGTCATTGCGGTTACCACGGTCATCAATCCCTAAGGCTAAGGGGCCAGATAGGGGATTACCACTAACGAAATTTCCGGGATTGGGGAAGGCTTTATGCTCGTTGGCATCCTCACCATCAAAAGCACCATGGGAGCCGAAGAGAAACTGTTGGGTTTCTTCTCCGTTAGCAACTCTGCTGGAACTATTGCCACTAAAGGAGTTGAGGCTGTTGGTCGAGAAGACGGTGTTAACTAGGTTGCCACTGTTGCGATATCGGCTGGTTAAACCGAGGGCGTATTCTACGTTCGCTTTGAACAGGAAGGAAGCCGTGCAGTTTTCAACAACACTCCCGTCATTACCGCAGGTTCCAAGCCAGTCATGAGCATCACTTTGCTTACCGACATCAGCAGCAGCATTTTCCGCAAACAAGGTTTTGACTTCGCTGGCCACTCCCCCATTGACTTCATAGAGTCCCAGGCTGGAGACATAGGCTCCAAAGGTATTACCGAAGGTGAACGTAACTTTGGTGTCTTTTGTGAAGATTAAGCCGTCTGTACCAAAGCTTTCGCCGGTGTTTAGGCTAAAGGCGGTAGCTGGTGCTGCAAAGGCAGTGAGTGCTAGAGAGGCACCGAGTAAGGGGGCTGTATAGGTGATTGCTGTTGGTAGTCGCATGAGAGAGTCCTCCAGGTTGGATACTTTAAATAGTAGGGATGTTTGGGTCGTTAGGTTGCGATCGGAACCGATGGCCCACTGTGTTTTCGATCACATTTATTGTCGGAACGCCGGGATTCTTTAGGACAGACTTACAATAAATTCAGTTCCCTCATTAAAGTTTGAATAAACCGGAAAACTGAGCGGGATTCCTGTAGACCTGAACACAGCCAAAAGGTGTCTAGGAGATGTCCCTGAGAAGCGCTAGCCCTTATATAGCAGGGTAAGTCGCATTCCTACTCACTATACTAACGGGAATATCTAGGAGGTCTGCAAGGATTCAATAAACTTTGTGTGAAGCTTGTGTAAAATCTGTGTTGAGTCCCTAGTAAACACGGGTTTACCTAGGAAAATCAGGCTGCACTTAAGTGTAAACACGTAAAAAACAAAAACGCATTTAAACCCACATCAAAAAAAGAGCGATCGCACCCTCAGAAAAACAAAACATCAGTAAATCCACGCAGATTCACTGATGTCAACTGAGGAAACTCCTCGGGTTTCGTACTAGAGTTAAACTGTTAATAGGTCTCAGGGAGGGGCTTAGAGGCTCTCGATCGCCGCCATCGCCTCTTCGAGGGCGATCGCCACCTGAGTCCAATGGGTGCCCCCCTGGCAAAACACCACGTACGGATCACGCAGAGGACCATCGGCGGAGAATTCCGAGGTACTGCCATCAATAAACGTTCCCCCGGCCATCACCAGAGGCGTCTCGTAGCCCGGCATTTCTGCTGGAACGGGGTCAAGATAGGCATCAATGGGGGAATTGCGTTGAATCGCACGACAGAAGGCAATGAGTTTTTCAGGACTTCCCAGGGCGATCGCCTGGATAATATCGCGACGAGGCTCATGGGGTAAGGGATTCACGGAATAGCCCAACTCATGAAAGGCTTGTGACAGTAAATAAGTTCCCTTAAGGGCTTCCCCAACCATCTGGGGAGCCAGGTAGAATCCTTGATAGAGAAGACGGTTCTGCTCAAAGGTGGCCCCTCCGGCACTGCCGATTCCGGGGGCCGTCAAACGACAGGCCGCCTGCTCCACCAAATCCGCTCGTCCGGCCACATACCCTCCCGCCGTCATGAGAGTTCCACCCGGATTTTTAATCAGAGATCCGGCCATCAAGTCCGCACCGACAGCCGTGGGTTCACGAGTCTCCACGAACTCGCCGTAGCAGTTATCCACAAAACAAACCGTCTGAGGATTCTGCTGTTTTACAACCTCGACGATTTTTCCGATATCATCAAGGGACAAACTGTGACGCCAGGCATACCCGCAAGACCGTTGAATCAAGACCAAGCGGGTTTCCGGCTTTACGGCCGTCGCCAATGCGTTCCAATCGATCATTCCATCGTCAGTCAGAGGCACAACCCGATATTTAACCCCCAACTCCGCCAGAGATCCTTGACCCGAACCTCGCACCCCAATCACTTCCTCAAGTGTGTCGTAGGGGGGGCCTGCCACCGCCAGCATCTCGTCCCCAGGTCGCAACACACCGTACAAAGCACAGGAGATCGCATGGGTTCCGGACACCATCTGAACTCTCACCAGAGCGGCTTCGGCCCCCATAACCTCTGCAAAGACGCGATCGAAGGTGTCACGGCCGAGGTCATCATGGCCATATCCCGAGACGCTGGCAAAGTGCCGCACCCCCACCCGGTGATGTTGGTAGGCTTTCAAGACCCGTCGCAGATTGTCCTGGACTATGTTGTCCACAGTGGTGAAGTGGTCGTCGAGCGATCGCCGCAGCTTTGTTAAGTTAATCTTAAGATTCATGAACTTGGAGTCAGGTTAGAGTAAATGAGAAGCAGGGCAATATAGTTTAGCTCTTTGTACCGATATTTTGATACAATCCAACAGGTCGTCCTGAAAAGGAAACAAACATTACGAGGTTAATGCATGACAGTTGCAACACCCCAAAAACTTTCACTGAATTGGTTTGCGGTTATTTGGATCGCCACCATTCACTTATTAGCGTGCTTGGCGTTTTTGCCGAGTACCTTTACCTGGGCCGGTGTTGGCGTTGCCCTGTTCTTACACTGGGTTACCGGAGCCTTGGGCGTCACCATGGGATGGCATCGCCTAATTAGCCACCGCAGTTTTGAAGCTCCCAAATGGTTGGAGCACTTCCTGATGTTCTGCGGCACTCTATCCTGTCAAGCGGGCCCTTTAGACTGGATTGGTATGCACCGCATTCATCATAAATATTCTGATACCCCCGCCGATCCTCACGATTCCAACAAAGGGTTTTGGTGGAGTCACGTTGGCTGGATGTTTTTTGAAATTCCTGCCAAAGAGGAAGCCTCTAAAATGGTCAAGGATATTGAAGACGATCCCGTCTATCAATTTTGCCAAAAATTCTTTATTCCCATTCAGTTTGTCTTAGGATTCATCCTCTATTTCCTGGGTGATTACTTCGTTGGGAATGGTATTTCC
Organism: Phormidium sp. PBR-2020; assembly: GCA_020386575.1. Lineage (GTDB taxonomy): Bacteria > Cyanobacteriota > Cyanobacteriia > Cyanobacteriales > Geitlerinemataceae > Sodalinema. The sequence continues at coordinate 4,885,627 of CP075902.1, forward strand.
TTTGTGGTTTGGGGTGTCTTCGTTCGCATGGTGGCGATGTTCCACTGCACCTGGTTTGTCAACAGTGCCACCCACAAGTTTGGCTATCGCACCTATGAATCTGGTGACGATTCCCGTAACTGCTGGTGGGTTGCCCTGGTTACCTATGGCGAAGGCTGGCATAACAACCATCATGCCTTCCAATACTCCGCTCGCCATGGTCTCAAATGGTGGGAAATCGATGTCACTTGGATGATGATTAGTGCCTTAAAGGCTGTTGGCTTGGCCAAAAAGGTCAAAATGCCGCCCAAAAATCCCAAGATGATTTCAAGTTGATATCTCGGGGAGTTTCTAATCATTTCTAGGCTTAAGAACCCGGTTTCCCTAAAAGCCGGGTTTTTTGCCCCAAAACCCTAAGGTTTGGTTAACCTCATCCCATCTACTGCCAAAAAAATCCCCAAAGGGGTTGCCTGATAGCCCTTCTAAGGGTATGATGGAGGGATATGAGGGCATGTAGCTCAGTAGGATAGAGCATCAGATTCCGGTTCTGAGGGTCGGGGGTTCGAATCCCTCCATGCTCGTTCTTCAAAAAGTCGTTAAATCCTTCGGGGTGTAACGGCTTTTTGCTGTTTTTGGAGCAGACTTGTTAGCCTAGACAACAGTTGCTCAGCAAACGAGACTGTTATGGCTACACGACTCCTTCTAGGATTTTTGTCCGGGTCAGTGCTTTCTCTGACGATGCCGGCCCTGGCTACCCTCCCTCTCGGAGGGGGTCCCCTATCCTCCAATCGTCCCAATTCTGGGGCCGAGGCCACCTTGGCCCAAGGATTTGAACCCGGCCCGGCCGATGGTCACGGACCTGATGAGGATGAGGTGTTGACGGAAGCCGGGACTCTACAGGGAAGTTGGCGGGCTGCTCAAGTCGAACAGGATCGACCTCTGGCCTATTTCACAATTTTTCATGACCAGGGGGCCTCAGATGCCGATGGCTCCTTTCTCATGGGATTAGCCATGGGAGATGGTCTCGATGGGGAGGCCGGAGACATTAAGTCGGTGCAATTAGAGGGCGATCGCCTCGAAATCACCTGGAACCCCACCAGCGACTCTCAGGAACTCTACTATCTAATTCTGGAGCCGGAGCATGAAGACCTCTACCGTGGCACCTTTGAAGCTGAACGGAACCCTGCCAGCTTTGAGGTAACCCTAGAACGGAGAGTTTTCGACGACTAACGGAAACGGGTTAAGGCTACCCGATAGCGTTGCTTCTTGGTGATGGAGACCTCCCCGACTTCTAAGCGTCCCTTACCGCGAATGGCAATTAAATCACCGGAACTGACGCTATAACTCGGTTGGGTGATGTCCTTCCAGTTCACTCGGACATCACCACTACTAATTAGGCCCGCCATCTTACTACGAGACATCCCGAACCCGGCTGAGGCGATCGCATCCAACCGTAACGAGGCTTCCACCGTCGTCATTTGCTTGGTTTTCGGAGCCTGCACTCGCAACTCATTTAACTCAATGGCCCGAGTTTTCACGGGGACCGATCGCACCTGCGTCAGATTCAGCTCCAAAAACTCCACCAACTCAGGAACCACCAGCACCTGGGCCCCCCGTTCTCCCAACACCAGGATATCTCCCGTTTTTTCCCGTACCAGTCCCGTTCCCAACATCGACCCCAAAAAGTCGGGATGGCTGGCGGTATCAAAGAGGAAGTTTCCCGCCACCTCCAGGGCCGCCACCTGTACTTGTTCGACATCTAGGGGCAGATCCGAGCGAGCGATCGCCAACCGTTGCCGTTCGGCTTGAGGATAGCCTCCCCAGGCAACAATTTGTAGCTCTGTTAGCTTCTCAAACAGTCCCTGTGCCTCGAACAACTCCGGGGGAGACAAAAAATCCGTTTGGGTAATTTCCCAGGTGCGCAGCGCCTCCTCAGCACGGTCTAGGATTTTAGCAAGAGTCTCGCGGTTTTCAACAGATTTGAGGAGTTCGTCTCTGGGCAGCATGGGGGTAAAAAATAATGGACAATTAGGGAAACTGGGTTTAGGGGCTACTTTGGAGGGTTTGTAGACTCAGGGGGCGGGCCCGGCGGACGATAGGGAGAACGTCGGCCAGTTGGAAGCGAGATCCTTGGATGACCAGAAGATATTCCCCTTGACTGAGGCGATCGCGATAGGTACGGGAATCGCCGAAGTTGAGAACTGCCCCCAAGCCCCCGCTGGACAGTAGGCCTCCGAGGGCACCACTCCCGGCCCCCAAGATGCCCCCAATGATCTGATTTCCCGTCACACCGGCCCAGGGAAAGGTCTGTAAACCGGTAATAGCATTAAAGGTAACGCCGCCAAAAAAGCCAAAGGGAATCAACCAGGTCATCATCCGAAAAGCCCGCTGTTTGGCGTTTTCATTGGGATCTTCCAGGTCGAAATCATTGGCGGTTTGATAGCCAGTCCCAAAAATTCGTAAGTTGTCTTGGGGAAAGCCGGCTTTTTCTAAATCCGTGTAAATGCTTTCAGCTTGAATGCGATCGCCGACCGCGGCCACTAAATACTCCATCAGGGCTAACTCTGTCTCCGTCTAGCTATGGGGTCTTCCTTTAGAGTAACAGGTTGGCTGAAGGCGATCGCCCACAACCTCCCGGCGTTTGTCGAGGGCAACAAAGCGGTTGCAGCAGAGTTCCCCGGAGAGAACCCTATTGCAACCGCCTGTTGAGGGGGGTTAGGTGGAGATCTCCACCCGACTCATCCGGCTAACGGCTGAACCTTAGTAGGTTTCAACGTGCCAGCGATGGTCTTTTTTGAGTTGTTTGCGATAATCATCCCAATCAACACCTTGTTTCGAGGCCGCGGACGCCATTCCTTCATCAATGCCGCCTTCCATGCCTTTGAGACCACAGATGTAGGTATGAGTATTAGGCTGTTGAACCAAATCCCAGACTTTCTCGGCGTTTTCCTGAATCCGGTGTTGCAGATACATTTTGCCACCTTCGGCGTTTTTCTGCTCCCGGCTGATGGCATAGGTCAACTCAAACTGATCGGGATAGTCCGCTTGCAGTTGTTCGAGTTCCTCTTTATAGAGAATGTTGGCGGTGTAGGGAATGCCGAAGATTAACCAGGCTTTGCCTTTGAATTTGTAGTCTTCGTGTTCTTCCTTAAACATGCGCCAGAGGAAGGCCCGGAAGGGCGCAATCCCAGTCCCCGTCGCCATCATGATGACGTTAGCATGTTCATCGTCCGGAAGCAGCATATCCTTCCCAACGGGACCAGTAATGCTGACATCATCGCCCTCATTCAAGTCGCAGAGGAACTTAGAACAGACGCCATAGACGGTTTCACCGGTTTCAGGATGTTGATATTCCAACTCCCGCACCGAGAGGGACACGGTTTTGTCGTCCCCATCATCGCCGTGACGAGTCGAGGCGATGGAGTACAGACGCAGCTTGTGGGGTTTCCCTTTCTCATCTTTCCCAGGAGGGATGATGCCGATGCTTTGACCTTCGAGGTACTCGAGATCGCCACCGGAGATGTCGAATTTAAGATGTTGTACCCGTCCCGAACCCCCTTCGCGGACCAAGTCCTCGTTGCTTAGGCACTTTCCGATGAATGGGTTTTTCGGGCGGTAAATGTTGACGGGAACTTTCTTTTTTGCGGAGGCTTTAGCCGAGGATTTCCCTTTGGCTTCTCCTTTGGTTTCCGGTTTGGCTTGAGTCATGGATTTGCTCGCTTCTGCGGGTTTGGACTCTTGGGTGCTAGACCCATTGGCAGAGGCGGCTTGGTTATTCCAGTCTTCACCGGTGAGCGGGCGGATGTTGACGATTTTGCCACCGAGGCGAGTGATACGCTGCATCTCCTCGTTCATACGGTTGTAGGGGACGGTCATCGTCTGAGTCCCACTGCGGCGAATCGGAGCATCTTGGGCGTTGCCGTCTTGTCCTAAGCCTTCAACTTCGTAGACAAAGAGGCGATTTCCAGCAACGGTGTTATTCCCGCCCGAGGCGTTTGGATTGTACATGAGTGACTTATTATCAGAACCCTAGTTAACAAGTTGCCGCTCCCACCGTCCTACCTGGTTTGGCTGCGCCGTAGCTCGGCTAGCCTGGGCGAGGTAGTCAATTTGGTGACAACAGCTACAATCCTCTATTCTAAAGGGTTTCGATGGAATAACCAAACCGACCTCTGGAATAGACTTTAGCCAATCTTTTCTGGCAGAACTGTGATTCTGGTATCATTTTGCTAGGTTTTTCAGATTTTCATGATAAAAAAATGCCGTTAATCCCCTAGTTTGACGGGGATGACGGGATTTGAGCGGGGGGAGAGAAAGTATGGATTTGAGTTTGAGTTGGTGGACGGCTAGTCATTGGGTGATGCTGGGGCTATTGTTGGGGTTTGCGATCGCCCACAGTGGTCTGGCTGCCTTGCGTCCCTGGGGGGAAGCAAAAATCGGAGCGCGACTCTATCGAGTTCTATTTGCCTTGGTGAGTTTACCCTCGGCAGTAGTTCTGATTACTTACTTTTTCATCCATCGCTACGATGGGGCCCAACTCTGGATGGTTCAGGGGATTGAAGGAGTCAAGCCTCTGGTCTGGGGCCTGTCCTTCATCTCCTTTTTGTTTTTGTACCCAGCTACCTTTAATTTGGTGGAAGTAGCCGCCATCGCCAAACCCCAAGTTCACCTCTATGAGACGGGGATCATTCGCATTAGTCGCCATCCGCAAATGGTGGGGCAGGTCATCTGGTGTATTGCCCATACCCTCTGGATTGGCACCAGTTTTGCTGTCGTGACCTCCCTGGGCTTAATTGCCCATCATCTGTTTGCCGTTTGGCATGGCGATCGCCGCCTCGCCGCTCGCTACGGGGAATCCTTTGAAACCCTGAGATCCCGGACTTCCGTGATTCCCTTTCTGGCCATCGCCCAAGGAGAGCAAAGCCTAGTCTGGCGGGAGTTCCTTCGTCCGGCCTATGTCGGGGTGATCGTCTTCGTTTTGGGATTTTGGTGGGCCCATCCTTGGCTAATGCGTGTCACGGGGAACATACCCTGGTAGCATGATCCCAGAGCCATATAAAGACGTTAATAAATCTCAATTATGTCGTTGTCCGTTAGCGAGCAGCGTTTCAAGGAAGAAGTTTTACAGTCTGAGATTCCTGTCTTAGTGAACTTCTGGGCGCCTTGGTGCGGCGTGTGTCATCTCATTCACCCCCAGTTGACACAATTTCGTCGTGAGTATGGTGATCTCATCAAAATTGTGGATGTTAACGCTGATGAGAGTTTACGCCTAGCCAGTACCTATCGTTTAGCCACCCTGCCCACCTTACTCTTGTTTGACGGCGATCGCATCGTCGAACGAATTGAGGGCTTCCAGGGTCGAGAAAGCCTACGATCGCAACTCCTACAGATGGTTGAGCAATATGCCGGGGATCGCTCCCTGGCCCTGCCCTCCTAGGGGCGATCGCCGTTGATCCCAACTGAACTCAGTTTATTCTCGTCGAGATGACCCACTAGGGCCTCTCGATGGGTTTCGTTTGTCTAGCCTCCCAGTTTTACTCCTGACTCTGTCCCCGATTCACTCAGCCGTTAAACCCTGCCTCTGAGGGGGCGATCGCCTCATCTGCCGCCCTAAAACCTTGAAAAAAAATTTAACAACCCCCCAGAGTTTGACCTTTTCGTTCAATGCGTGTGTCACAATAGGAGCGTCATTTTGTCCAAATGTGAAGAAATATAAACTCATACAGTTGCAATGGAACCCCTATATCAGTACGCCTGGCTTATTCCAGTGCTGCCCCTCATCGGTGCAGCCTTGGTTGGCTCGGGCCTAATTTCCTATAACCAAGCCACCAATCGGCTGCGACAGGGCAACGCCGTGGTCATCATCTCCCTACTGGGAGCGGCCATGGTCATGTCCTTTGCGCTCCTCTGGAGTCAACTGCAAGGTCATGCCCCCGTCACCCAAACCTTAGAATGGGCAGCCGCTGGGGACTTCCACCTCAGTATGGGGTTTATTATTGACCCCCTAACCAGCGTCATGTTGGTCATCGTCACCACCGTTGCCCTGCTGGTGATGATCTACACCGATGGCTACATGGCCCATGACCCCGGTTATGTGCGCTTTTATGCCTATCTGAGCCTCTTTAGTTCCTCCATGTTGGGCCTGGTCATTAGCCCCAACCTGGTACAGATTTATATCTTCTGGGAACTGGTGGGGATGTGTTCGTATCTGCTGATTGGCTTCTGGTACGATCGCCAAGCGGCCGCCGATGCCTGTCAAAAAGCCTTCATCACCAACCGCGTCGGTGACTTTGGCCTACTGTTGGGCATCCTGGCCCTCTACTGGGCCACCGGTAGCTTTGAGTTCGCAGAAATTGGCGAAAACCTAGAAGAGTTAATCAGCACAGGCGCTCTCAGCAGCGGTATGGGGGTTCTCTTTGCCGTGTTGGTCTTTCTTGGTCCTGTGGCCAAATCTGCCCAATTCCCCCTCCATGTCTGGCTCCCGGACGCAATGGAAGGACCGACCCCCATCTCAGCCCTCATCCACGCCGCCACCATGGTCGCCGCTGGGGTGTTCCTCATTGCCCGGATGTTTCCCGTCTTTGAGGCCGTTCCCGCTGTTCTCGATATCATCGCCTGGACAGGTGCCTTCACCGCCTTCCTCGGTGCCAGTATCGCCCTCACGCAAAATGACATCAAAAAAGGTCTCGCCTACTCCACCATCTCCCAGTTGGGCTATATGGTCATGGCCATGGGTGTCGGGGCCTATAGTGCCGGACTCTTCCACCTGATGACTCATGCCTACTTCAAAGCCATGCTCTTTCTTGGCTCTGGCTCGGTCATTCATGGCATGGAAGAAGTCGTCGGTCATAACCCCGATTTAGCCCAAGATATGCGGCTAATGGGGGGACTGCGCAAATATATGCCCTTCACCGCCAGTACCTTCCTGGTAGGAACCTTGGCCATTTGCGGGATTCCTCCCTTTGCTGGCTTCTGGTCCAAAGATGAAATCCTCGGGGCCGCCTTCACCGCCAACCCCGCCCTCTGGGCCATCGGTTGGCTCACCGCCGGCATTACCGCCTTCTATATGTTTCGGATGTACTTCAGCACCTTTGAAGGCGGCTTCCGGGGCAATGACGAGGAGATTCGTAAGCAATTGAGTCCTGACGCTCACGGTCATGATCACGACGATCACAGCCACAGCGACAGTCCCCATGAATCTCCTTGGACGATGACCTTTCCCTTGGTGATGCTGGCCATTCCCTCCGCCTTAATTGGTTTGGTGGGGATGCCCTTCGCTAATCGCTTTGAACGCTTTATCCATGCCCCCGGTGAGGTCGTCCCCACCCTGGCGGAAATGGCAGAAGAGTTTGAACTGAGCGAGTTTGTGGTCATGGCGGGGAGTTCCGTCGGCATTGCCCTAGTTGGCATTACCCTGGCCTCGCTGATGTACCTGCGGCAGAAAATTGACCCAGCGGCGATCGCCAAAACCGTACAACCCCTCTATCAGTTCTCCCTCAACAAGTGGTATTTTGACGAACTCTATGACAAAGTCTTTGTCAAAGGCAGTCGTCGTCTGGCCCGTCAGGTGATGGAAGTGGACTACCGTATTGTCGACGGGGCCGTCAACCTCACCGGACTTGCTACTCTACTGGGGGGCGAAGGACTGAAATACTTTGAAACCGGTCGCGCTCAGTTCTACGCTCTGACCATCTTCGCTGCCGTCTTAGCGACTGTTATTTTCTTCGGCGCGACCTAAGCCGATTTTATGCCCAAGCGTGAATAAAGAATGGATTTTCCTTGGCTCACAACAATCATACTTTTTCCCATCGTTGCCGCTTTGTTCATTCCGTTTATCCCGGACAAAGACGGAAAAACGGTGCGTTGGTATGCTCTCATCGTTGGACTGATTGACTTCTGTGCGATCGTCTATACCTTCTATAGCTACTACGACCTGACTGAACCGGGAATGCAACTGGTGGAATCCTACGCCTGGATTCCCCAGCTTAATCTCAATTGGTCGGTTGGGGTGGATGGCCTGGCCATGCCGCTGGTCATCCTAACCGGATTCATCACCACTCTGGCAATTCTGGCGGCTTGGCCCGTCACCCTGAAGCCGAAACTGTTTTATTTCCTGATGTTGGCCATGTATGGCGGTCAAATTGCCGTCTTTGCCGTTCAGGATATTCTGCTGTTCTTCCTGGTTTGGGAGTTGGAGTTAATCCCGGTTTATATCATCCTGGCCATCTGGGGTGGTAAAAAACGCCAATATGCGGCGACGAAGTTCATCCTCTATACCGCTGGCGGTTCTCTGTTTATCTTGGCGGCGGCTCTCACCATGGCTTTCCATGGGGATACAGTCACCTTTGATATGCAGGCTCTGGCGGCGAAAGACTATGGGGTGGCTCTGGAAGTTTGGCTTTATGCGGCGTTCCTGATTGCCTATGGGGTCAAGTTACCGATTTTCCCCCTGCATACTTGGCTCCCGGATGCCCATGGTGAAGCCACGGCCCCGGCTCATATGTTGCTGGCGGGGATTCTCCTGAAAATGGGGGGATATGCTCTGATTCGCATGAATGCGGGGATGTTGCCCGATGCTCATGCGGTATTTGCTCCCGCCTTGGTGATTCTGGGGGTGGTCAACATTATCTACGCCGCCCTAACCTCCTTTGCCCAACGCAACCTCAAGCGCAAGATTGCCTATTCATCCATTTCCCACATGGGCTTTGTCTTGATTGGGATTGCCTCATATACGGATTTAGGTATGAGTGGGGCGGTATTGCAGATGGTCTCTCACGGACTCATCGGTGCTAGTTTGTTCTTCTTGGTGGGTTGTACCTATGACCGCACTCATACCCTAATGCTCGATGAAATGGGTGGGGTGGGGCAGAAGATGAAAAAAGTCTTCGCTATGTGGACCGTCTGCGCCCTGGCTTCTCTGGCCCTACCGGGAATGAGTGGCTTTGTGGCGGAACTGATGATCTTTGTGGGCTTTGCTACCAGTGATGCCTATAGTCTGACCTTCCGTGTTGTCGTGGTTTGCTTGGCAGCAGTTGGGGTGATTTTGACCCCGATTTATCTGCTGTCGATGCTGCGGGAACTGCTGTATGGCCCTGAGAATAAAGAGCTGGTTGAACATGAGGTGTTGGTGGATGCTGAACCTCGTGAGGTCTTCGTGATTGGTTCTTTGCTAATTCCGATTATCGGTATTGGCCTCTATCCGAAGCTGTTGACCCAGGTCTATGATGCGACAACGGTTCAACTGACGGCACGGCTGCGGGACTCGGTTCCTTCGTTGGTTCGTCGGGATCAGGTCGCGGTTCAACCCACGGCAATGTCGGTTAAATCAGCACCGTCTCTAACGGACTAGCGATTACCACACTTCCTGCTTTCTGTCAAGAGATAGCGACAGATTTGTGAGAGTGACTGAACCCCGGTTCGCCTGAACCGGGGTTTTCCCGTGACTGGGCCGTCTGCAAAACTCATCTCAAAGACGGATTGATTTACCGCGATGTCGTGGGACAATCAGACCTATGGCTCGTGTAATGACTGATTCGATGGGGGGAGTACGGGTGAGTGTGACTGAATTGAACCAGCAGATTCAAGAGATTCTCTCAGGGGTTGGCTATGTGGTGATTCCTGATGTCCTCAGTCCTGAGACGGCTGAGGAGATGCGATCGCAGGTTCTGGAGTTGGCCCGGGACTGTCCCCGTGAAGAAAACCGTCAGCGGATTTATGGCTTGATGTATCGCCATGCCCAGTTTGCGGCGCTGGTGGAACATCCTCAAGTGTTTGCGATCGCCCAAGAAATTTTGGGCGACAGTTTACGCTTGGGAGGCTTTTCGGCTCATGTTCTCCATGGAGGTGCGTCATCGATGGGGATTCATGTGGATTATCCCTATTGGGCCATGGAACCTCCCTTTCCCGATCGCCCGGTGTTGGAGGTTCAAGCCATTTGGATGTTAGAAGATTTCGATGAGGCCAATGGGGCGCCCATTTTTGCGCCGGGGAGTCAAACCCTCTGTGATAAGCCGGATGTGAAACGCTTTGACCGCACGGCTCGCCCGGTGTCTGGACAGGCGGGATCGGTGGTCATCTCCCATGGACTCTGTTGGCATGATACGGGGAAGAACCACACCACTAAGTCCCGCGTATCCCTGTTAACCAACTATACGGCAAAATTTATTCAACCCCTCGAAGATTTCCGCTATGGCTGCGATCGCCAGGCCCTCGATCAGGCCAGTCCCACCCTCAAACACCTCCTCCGTTACGACTTTAAGCCCTCCACCGATCCCATTTATCCTCTCTGGGAATAATTCGTCAAGAGCCTATGAGTGACTCGAAGCTAAACCGTCAGCGTATTATCGCCTTTGCCCTACCCGCAATTCCGATTTCGGCGCTGGGGTTGCCTTTGGTGGTCTATGTTCCCCCGTTTTACAGTGAATTAGGGTTAGGCCTGTCGGTGGTGGGCAATATCTTTGCCTTGGCTCGATTATGGGATATTATCACTGACCCAATTTTAGGAACCTTCAGCGATCGCTGGACGACCCGCATTGGACGACGGCGGCCCTGGATTATTCTCTCGGTTCCCCTGTTGATGGCCAGCGCCTATGCCGTTTTCCTGCCCCAACAACCGGTATCGGCTCCCTATTTGCTGGTTTGGCTGATTTTGCTCTATTTGGGCTATACCATGTTGAGTATTTCCCATATGTCTTGGGGGGCGGAACTGTCCGATGATTATCATGATCGCGCCCGAGTCCAGGGTTGGCGGGAATTTGCTCTGATTTTCGGGATGTTGGCCGTTTTAGCTATTCCGGCGATCGTGCAACAAACCCAAGATGCCAACTCCACCGTTCAACTAGGGGCGATGGGTTGGTTTGTGGTAGTGACGTTACCCATTACGGTGGCCGTTTCCGTCTGGACTGTCCCGGAACGCCCGACTCCCCCTCAGTCGGGGATTGGTTTCGTCAAATCTGCCAAAATTCTCGCCCGTAACCGCCTCTTGCAACGAGTTTTAGGGGCGAATTTTTTAACGGGATTAGCCCCCGGAGTGACGGGGTCAATTTATATCTTCTTCATCAGCGATGTGATGGCCCTACCGGATTGGTCAAGTGCCATTCTGCTGATGTATTTTCTGGCAAGTCTGCTGGGGGTTCCCGGTTGGATTTGGCTTAGTTGTCGCCTGGGGAAACATCAAACCTTTATTGTGGCGATGGTTTGGATGTGCCTGGTATTACCGTTGCTGCTGTGGGTTCCTCCGGGAAATTTGGGCCTCAATATCTTGGTGAATGCTCTCTATGGGGTTACAACAGCGGCCAGTCCCTTTCTCTTGCGCTCGATTTTGGCTGATGTGACGGATTGGGACAATCTGCAATCGGGCAGTCAACGCACGGGCTTGTATTATTCCCTACTGATGATGAGTAATAAGTTCGGCTATGCTCTAGCAGTGGGGGTGACCTACCCGGTCTTGGATTGGATTGGCTACAGTCCTGACTTGGAGAATACGGCGGAAACGCTGCTGGGTTTGAAACGTCTTTTTGTCTTTGCTCCGATTTTAGCGATTTTGCCAGCGGTGGCTCTCCTCTGGCGCTTCCCTCTCAATGTTCAAGTCCAACAGGCGTTACGCCAGCAGTTGATTGAGCGGGATGTTTTGAGGGGGGGGAAGGGGGAATAGGCAAGAGGCAAGAGGCAAGAGGCAAGAGGCAAGAGGCAAGAGGGGGAACCACGGAGTCACAGAGGACACCGAGAAAGATGTGGGGGAGTCATGTGAGTTAGGATGGGAGGCTCTAACTCACATGATGGGGGTGGGATTAGTTGAATTCGCCTAGTAGGGTCTCGATCGCCTCAACGAGATCCTCATTATCTTGTTGTTCGGCTAGTTCGAGAGCTGTTTCTAGGCTGGCGATCGCCTCGGAGTTGCGGCCTCGTTGTCGCAGGGCCCTCCCCAAGAGATAATGAGCCTGAGGCCAGTCGGGTTCTAGGGCGATCGCCTGCCGCAAGGACAAAATGGCATTGAGTCCATCATTGTTGTCTAAGAGAAGCTCACCAACCGTCAGATGGATGTCTGCGCGATCGCCGACTAAGCGTGAGGCTTGTCGGAACAAGTCTAGGGCCTGTCTCCGTTCCCCCTGACTGAGGAATAAGCGCCCCACCTCAAACAAGAGGGAACCATCCTGGGGTTCTAACTCGACGGCTCGGTTGAACGCTGTCAAAGCGCCCTCAACATCCTCCTGATTTAACCGGGCCACGCCCAAGTTGACCTGAATCCGTCCCTCATTAGGAGCAAGTTGGGCCGCCTCTTCTAAGACTTCTAAGGCTTCGTCATAACGCTCAAGTTGTAGAAGGGTTGAACCAATCGATTCCTGTACCTGCCAATTCTCACTAGTGAGACGGGCAGCTTGACGATAGGCCTCAAGGGCCCCTTCATAGTTCCCCTGACGGTAGCGCATCACCCCTAAGCCTAAAAAAGCATTGGTGTTACGCTCGTTGAGAGAAATGGTGGTTTCATATTCGGCTTCAGCGGCCGCATAATCCCCAGCATTGGCCAGACTATAGGCTAAGGCATAGTGAAACTCAGGAACATTGGCTTCAAGTTCTAAGGCCCGACGATAGGCGGTTACCGCTGCCTCAAAGTTATTTTGCCGGGCTTCGAGATAGCCAATGGCTGAGAAAATGCGGGCATTGCTATCATCCAACTGAGCCGCTTGGCGATAGGCGCGTAGGGCGGCTGAGAGGTTCCCGGCGATGACAAACTCTTGTCCCTCAATCAGCAAGTCATTAACATCCACGCCATTATTTGCCTGCACCAACCGCTGGGGGGCTTGAGGTGAGGCCAAGGGTGCGGCGGTGACGGGGGGAGTTGCCAGGACTGCGATCGCCCCCAGGGACAACAGAGACGATAACCAATCCCGAGGCTGGCTGAAGAATCTCAGAACCGATCTGTGACGGTGAACCGGGTGAACTCTGTCATTAAACATTAGACACTTTCCTTGTCAGAGCGAACAGAACAATGGAGCTTTGAGTCGGCCATCTCAGTTGAGATCTCTGGTTAACCCAAAGAATCCCCATATCCTACCATTGACCGCTTTGAGCCATGGGATTCCGGAGATCGGCCTGAATCTAGGGCGATCGCCCCAACAGCCGTCAGCCCTCGGAGGGCCCGTCAATTGCCGTTTGCATCCGTTGTTCGAGGCGATCGAGGAGGGTATCGACATCCTCGCCAACCTCTTCAAAACACTGGGGAGGCTCCGGTTGGGGTTGGTATTGAATGGCTTGGATTTGCCCTCGACCAATCCCTAAGAGTAAGACTTCAATTTCCGGGTTATGGTTCTCGACTACTCCCATCATGACCCGCAATTGGTTATCCACCTTTTCGTTGAGGGTGACTAAGGCCTCACGGGGACAGGTTATGAAATGGGGAGTAGGTTCTACGTCAATCCCGAGGGTAGAATCCCCCTCGGGATCTTGTAGATGCAGTCCCCAAGCTAGGGCAGCCAGTTCTTGACTGTTCGCTTTCACAAACTGATCGAGTTGTCGCCGCCATTGCTGATCGGCGGCGTTTGAGGATGAGATTCCAGATTCCATGATGACTGACCAAGAACAATGCGCCCATAGCTTAGCAAATGGGGGGTTCGCTGGTCGAGTTGAATGGGGGGTTACATCCGAGCCAAGGCGGCGACTTTTTGCCGTTTACTCGGATGCAGTCCCTCAAGTTCTTCTAAGGACAGCCATCCTTCTTTAATGAGCTGGGAAAAGGCAAACAAAAACATGGAATCTCGGTAATCATACTTACCGTCAATATCATGCCGTCTGGCACTGAGATAGTCATGAAGTTGCCAGAGTTCATCCAAGCCGGAAATGTCTTGAACTTTCTCTTGCACCTCTTGCACTAAGGCAGCAACTTCCCGATGATAGGCTTTTTTAAAAACCGCCTGAGCTACATCTTTCTCGGTTGTTGTCCAATCAATATCAGTCTGTGGCATTATCTAAGTCTGAATCAAGTCTAAAGATTTGCAGGAGAGTCTCGCAGTTCGCCATGAACGGGGAAGTTGGGCTACCGCAAGAACATCAATATTGTTCCCAACCGTTGCGGATCGCCGTTGAACACAAGTCAAGCGATCGCTGTGAATTTGGAAATGATGCTATGGGGTTGGGTTAAGTTTTGAGTGGACAAATTATAGCAAATTTTGCAAAAAAAAACAGAGGACTCCCAAGTTGAGTCACTCTGGGAGACACCTCTGATATCCTTAAATCCTGCACCCGCAGGGGCTTTCCGGCTGAAGCTTCTAACGAGCTAGGTTCAATAGCTCTTTAGGAGATGCTAACAAGTCAATGGCAACAAAGAAAATCTTGTTCTCAGGGTTGAGCAGGAAGCGCCAGGCCATGTTCATCCCCACAGCCGCACCAAACCAGGGCGTTTGCACCTTCCCGGTGACCTTAATCTGGGTATAGCCATCTTCAGCGGGTTCGACAACCCCATGTTCGGGCATCAGTTTCAAGTTCTGACAATCTTCACGCATGAACTTGAAGACATTGTCTTTCCCAACAATCGGCCGTTGGAAGGGGGGTTGCAGGGCCCCATCTTCGACAAACAACTTGATCAGGTTATCGAAGTCATTGGCGTTCATGTAGTTCATGTAGTTCAGCACGGTGGGGTTATCCACACCCTTAATGCTGACGCTGGTGCGTTGCGACATATCTTTGGGAGGTGCAACGGGTTCGGCGACGGTTTGATAGTTGTCCAGTTTGTTGGTATCAAAGCCCATATCCACCACGGCGTTACGCAGCACAGTGATTTGCTGACCGGAATCGAGGCCACGAATTGCCTCTAGCACCGCTTTGGCGTTCGCCGAGAGTTGATAGCCATCGGGGATGGGGGCTACAAGACCCTGTTCCATCCATTCTCCGAGTTGATACCAAAATCCTAGTTTGATGTTGGACGACCAAACGGCATAGGTCCGACAGATATCCGTGTCAGCGCGATTGGCTATGTCACACATGACCTGAGATTGTTCCTGGAAGGACATGGCCTTGATTTGGTTCAAGGTGTTCTCCGCAAACTGCATATTGGCAGCACCCGGCGCCGCAATGGTAATTGACTTACCCATTTCCAAATAGGCGAACCAAATCAGGGCTAACTGGTCTTCGGCACTAAGCTGAGAAAACCGAGCAATTGTAGCGGGAACGGCATCTGCGGACAGAGTCTCTGGAAAGATATTGCGGGCTGTTTCGATATTGAATGGCATCTGTTAACCTGAATTTAAACAACAGTTAGGCTAGTGTGCAAACGTAACTTTAGCAACTAAAAATTGGGAGTAAATGTATGAAAACTCCCTACTTTACCCAACCTAGACAACTTAAGAGACCTCTAGGGTTTTTTGTCTAACCTGAAGGTCAGATCCGGCGGATTTGGGTAAGTCCTATTCATAACCACTATATCTTAGTTCTTCGGGATGGTGCAAACCAATTTTTTGGTGAGCTTACCGGATTGACAAGGGTGAGGTTCGCTAGTTTTCCTTGGGTCTTTGGCCGTTGGTCGCCGGTTCTCGGGACGTTGAGGGACTAGCCTTGCCAGGCTTGCTTAGCGGTCCAATGGCGATCGGAGGATCGGTAGGCTGTGAGTCCGGCAAATCCGGCATCCTCTAGCATCTGTTGAATTTCGCTGAGGGTAAAGGCGGCACAGAGGGAATCCTGAAATAGTTGCGTCTGATGGGGGTCATAGTCGCTGCCCAGTTGTTGCACTAGACGATCAACTTCGGCCCGATTGTCTGGACGGACTAAATCCCTCAACAAGAGACCTCCTTGGGGTTTGAGAACCCGGCGCAATTCTTGTAGACAGGGCAGGGGATCTTCAAGATGGTGGATAATACTATTGGAGATGACCAGGTCGAAGCTGGCATCGCCATAGGGCAGGGATTTGGCATCGGCGTAGTCAAGACGGATGCGATCGCCCAATTCGGCTTTGGCGACATGGGTGGCGCCGAGTTTCAGCATATTGTGGGATAAATCAATGGCGGTGACAGTCCATTGGGGCCGGCGGTGGCATAGCAAAATGGGAATCCGGGCGGGACCCGTCCCCACATCGAGGACTGTTGCCGCATCCGGACCGAGGGCGATCGCCTCATCGACAAAGGCCTGATTGACATCGGTGAAATCCATGGCATCGTAAGCAATGGTTTCTTCCCAGGTGTCCATCACCTCGGGTTCAAGAACTCGTTTCATGAAAGGGTCAGCTCAAGCAGGGGGTGGATAGGCATTGATAGCCCTGTTACGGGCTATGAGTCCGATTGTATCCTGTCCTGGAGCCACTGTTGAGCGGCTGGAGCGGGCAGAGGGTAAGAAAATAGATACCCCTGTCCTTCTTGAAAGTCGAGTTGTTGTAACAGGGCTAATTGCTGTTGCGTTTCGATGCCTTCAGCCACTAAGTCCAGATTAAGATTTTGGGCCAGTCGAGCAATATTACGAACAATCTCCATACTTTTATCGCTCGACTCTAACTGAATTACAAAGGAGCGATCCAACTTAAGCACTGTAAACGAAAATAAATGTAAATAACTCAAGGATGAATACCCAGTCCCAAAATCGTCAATACTTAGGTTTATCCCTCGTTGTTTAATTTGATCCAAGCTACAGCGAATTTGCTCGGTATTCTGCATCAAGGTTGTTTCTGTGATTTCTAGTTTCAGACAGGAAGGGTCAATGCCAGTGGTACGCAGCACATCATCAAGCACATCTAAAAAACCCGGTTGTGTTAATTGTAGGGCGGCTACATTGACGCTCATGGTCAACCGGGGCAGTTTCAACTGAGTTTGCCACTGTTGTAACTGCTGACAGGCTTGTCGCAGCACCCACTCTCCTAGGGGAACCACTAGGCCCGTCTCCTCGGTTAAAGGGATAAACTCTCCCGGTGGCACTAAACCCCGCTGTGGATGTTGCCAGCGCACGAGGGCCTCAAAGCCTAGACATTGATGGGTCACCAGATCAATAAAGGGTTGATAATAGACCTCAAATTCATTTCGCTCCAAGGCTTGGCGGAGAGCGGCATCGAGTTCCATGCGATTGAGGGCAGCATCGCGTAGTTGTTGACTGAAGATGATGTATTTCTGGGGCAAAGCCGATCGCGCCTGATACATGGCCGTATCTCCAGCTTGCAGGTAATCTTCAGCATCGGCGTAGCCTAAATTGCTGCGAACCACACCAATGCTGCAATCGGAGAAGACATCGTGGTCATTAAGGTGATAGACGGAGGTGAGACGGTCTCGTAAGTGACCCACAACTGCATCAACGGAATCGACCTCGTAGCGTAATCGTAGGGCAAACTCATTATCTTCGAGGCGAGCGGCGATCGCCCGAGGAAAACAGGCTTTGAGACGATTGGCTGCTTCTATCAACAGTTGCCGAGCCACGGGGTGGCCGAGACTAAACTTAAGACGGATAAAGCCATCGAGACTCAGATACAACAGGGTGAAGGGATGGTTCTGGTCCTGGTTGCGGGCGATCGCCTGTTGCAGATTGCGGCTGAACCCGGTGCGATTGAGCAATCCCGTTAGGGTATCGCTAAAGGCGTAGCGTTCGAGTTGAGCTTGAACTTGCAGCCGTTCAGTAATGTCATTGGCGAGGATCACTTGGGCCGGCCGTCCCTCAAACTCAACGTCATGGGTGGTAATATCCACGGCAATGACTGAGCCATCTTTTTTCAGATGTCGCCGAATCCCTGAGGCGATATAGCCGCTGGGTTTATGTTGTAGATGGTCCAGAAGACTGGGGACATCCTCCGCCGGACGAATGTCCTCAATGGTCATGGAGAGGAATTCGGCTTCACTATAGCCGTAATGGGCGATCGCCGCCCGGTTCACGGCTAAAAACTCTAAGCTCTCCTGGTCATAAATCCACATGGGTTGAGGATGACAAGCAAACAAGTTGCGATAGCGTTCTTCTGACTCCGCCAGGGACTCATAGGCCCGTTTGGCCTCGGTGATATTCCGGGAGATACCCACGACTCCAATGGGAACGCCACGAGCGTCATACCAGATATCTTTACTGGTGAGATAGATTTGAGGCTTTTTAGCGTCATCATTCGGAGCAAATTTGCCCTGATCTGAGTTCAAGCAGGTTTCTCGCTCTTGTTGCAGACCACTCACTAAGGTGAGGCGATCATGTTCCTGAAGTTGACTGGCGATCTCGGGCCCGAATAAGTCTTCATCCTTGGCCCCAAGCATCTGCTGGATGGGAAAGCCGGCCATCTCCGCTGCGGCGGTGTTGACGACGATATATTCCCCGTCAATGGTTTTGGCAAAAATGGCATCGGCGCTACTTTCCAAAATTGTTTCGAGGAGGCTGTAGCTTTTCTGAAGCGATCGCGTCCCCCGGCGCAGGACAATATAGAGACCCAAGCTGGTTATGAAAATAAATCCCCACCCTTTCAGAGTTTGAGCCTGGGTTAGGTCTCCTGGAGCATCCAATAGCCAACCGACAAGATAATCGGAGAAGACAATCCACAGAGTGCCAATGAGGGCATACCAGACTGTGATTTGTGTCGCAAAGCGGGGTGAGGACAGCGGCTCAAGTTTCACAAGGTTTAGGCAAATTTGGCAATTGTTCTCTCCCTTCTAGCATACCGAGATTCACGGATAACGGCAGTAGCCGCCACCTGGGACGCAATTGGCGTCGAGAACATTCTGCTAAAAAAAACCCCCTCTGCTGAGGGGGATCTATCGGTTATCGAGAGGTTATAGGACTGACAACTGGTTTATTAAGCACCTTTACCCAGGTCAGCTACGCCGAGTAAGGTTTGAGGCGAGGTAATCTCGGGAGCAAACAAGCCACCGGAGAAGAGGCGATTTTGCTGACGCTGTTGGGCGAACACCGGTAGGGCGTTACGGACAACGCTGGCGACCTCGGTGGTTTTCACGTCGTAGGTTTGGGTGGCTAACTTGGGATAGAAGCCGATGCCGACGATGGGCAGTAATAAGCAGGCGGTGATGATGATTTCGCGGGGCTTGGCGTCAAACCAAGTGTTGAGGTCAAACTCAGCTTGAGTCTCGCGGGTATCTCCGTAGAAGATGCGGCGCAACATGGAGAGGAGATAGACGGGGGTGGCGATTAAGCCCACGGCGGAGAGTAGGACTACCACCAGTTTGAAGCTATCGCTGTAGGCGTCACTGCTGGAGATGCCGATGAAGACGGTTAACTCACCAATGAAACCGCTCATGCCGGGGAGGGCTAGGGAGGCCATGGAACCGGCGGTGAAGAGGGCAAAGGTTTTGGGCATGACTTTGGCTAGACCGCCCATTTTCTCCATGGAGAGGGTGTGAGTGCGTTCGTAGGTGACACCGGCCAGGAAGAAGAGCATGGCGGCGATTAAGCCATGGGAGAGCATTTGTAAGACGGCTCCGTTTAAGCCCACTTCGGTGAAGGAGGCGATGCCGATGAGGACAAAGCCCATGTGGGAGATGGAGGAGCAGGCTAGACGACGCTTGAGGTTGTCTTGGGCGAAGGCGGTTAAGGCTCCGTAGAGGATGTTAACCACGCCGAGAATCACGAGGGCTGGGGCGAAGTAGATGTGGGCGTTGGGTAGAACTTCGACGTTGAGGCGAATTAGGGCATAGCCTCCCATCTTGAGGAGAACTCCGGCCAAAATCATGGAGACGGGGGCAGAGGCTTCACCGTGCGCATCTGGAAGCCAGGTGTGGAGGGGGAAGATGGGCAGCTTCACGCCAAAGGCAATCAGGAAGCCGGCATAGGTGAAGAGTTCTAGGGCGATGGGGAAGTTTTTCGCTCCCAGTTCGGCCATGTCGAAGGTGACGCGATCGCCCCAGAAGGCCATGGTTAAGCCGGAGACGAGAATAAAGATAGATGCGAGTGCGGTATAGAGAATAAATTTAGTGGCGGCGTACTGGCGCTTAGGTCCGCCCCAGATGGAGATAAGGAGATACACGGGAACTAGCTCGACTTCCCACATTAGGAAGAACAGGAGCAAGTCTTGAGCGGCGAAGACGCCAATCTGGGCGCTCAGCAGCACGAGAATAAGACTATAAAATAGGCGGGGCTTACGGCTGACGTTCCAGGCGGCGGCGATGGCCAGGACGTTCACCAGTCCCGTTAGAAGGATTAGCGGGGCAGATAGACCATCGACGGCTAAAGACCAGTTGAGTCCCAGTTGAGGGACCCAGGGGTACTGTTCGACGAGTTGGAAACTGGAGTCGGCGAAGTTGTAATGTTGCCCAAAGGCGATAACCATCAGGGCAAAGTCGATCACCCCAACGCCGAGGGCGTACCAACGTAAGGTCTTACCGTCGCGATCGGGGATGATCGGAATGAAGGTGGCGGCCACAAGGGGCAATAGGAAAATGGCGGTTAGCCAGGGAAACTGTGCCATTGGTTTAGCTGAGCATATATACTTAATTTCGGCTCCCATCATTCTAGGGGCTTCTGTTAAGTTATGCAAACTTTTTTTGCGATATATTTAAATTTAATCGCACCAATAAGCTAGACCTATCGCTTTATCCTTCATGACAATTATACAATTATAGAGGTTATCGGGGTTGGCAGAGGGAGTCAGCTCTGCTGCTGTGTCTGTTGGAGAGACAACTGCTCTATAATGAGTTGTTAGGTCAAATAATTCGATTAACGGTGGTATGACTGTTGTGCTTTCGACTGCGATCGGTGCTGCGACTGCGCCAACGGTTGCTCCCGTCAAGCGTGGTCAAACGGTTCGTAAGACCTATCCTAATTTCAAGGTCATTGTCTTGGATGATGACTTCAATACCTTTGTCCATGTGGCGAATTGTCTTCTAAAGTACATCCCCCACATGACGAGTGATCGCGCCTGGGAGTTAACGCACCAGGTTCACAATGAGGGGCAGGCGATCGTCTGGGTCGGACCTCAGGAACAGGCAGAATTTTATCATATGCAGCTACGGCGGGAGGGGCTAACGATGGCTCCGTTGGAAGCGGCGTGACCCCTCCCTGCTAAATCCTTAAAGGCTCAATTTAAGGTTGGGCTTGAGTTTTGGCGCTCACTTAAGTCCCATGCGAATTTCCGAACAGAAGGAGGCGTAACGGGGCCCGGCGTTGTGGGTGACGACACTGGTGCGTTCTCTGAGGTTGGGATTAAGGAACCAGAGGCGTTCCTCGCTACTGAGGGAGTCGGTGCTGGCGCTGAGATTGAGCGCTTCATCCTCGCCGAGATGGTAGTGGCCCTGAATGACAGGGCTATCAGAGTTGTCCTCACTCCAACGCCAAAATTGTCCTTGCTGGGGGCTGTCGTTGGCCAGGAAGAGGCTGAAGGTGGCGCCGCTATTGGCATGATTGGCGGTTCCCACTTGACCTTGCCAATGGGTGCGAATGGCACAGGTGACGCGGGCGGGGTCTACGCCGATCAATTGACAGCGTTCGCGTAGGGTGGCATCTCCCGGTTCAATGAGATCAATCCAGAAATCACAGGTTCCGGCTTCTAGGGCTTGGGGCGGGATGGCGTGGCTGGTTCGTTGGGAAAACCACTTGCCCGCACATTGGCTGATGAAATCGCTAAAGTCCATTGCTGTCGATCGCTCGTGTTGTTAACTCAGGGGTGAACAAGTTTTTTGTTTAGACCCCTATTCTACCGGTCGGTGGTGACCCCTGGCGGCTCACTGGCTCTGGGTCGAGCGGGAGTGAAACGATATGTTATGTTGATTAGAACTGTTTGCAAAAATTAACAATTCCGTTGTTTTACTATCCCTTTACTAACCCAACCCTTTATCCGCAGGGAGCTTCAGCCGATAAGAGCCAGCGGCCCTGGTGGGCGATCGCCGGGTCGTCAGTTTGGCTAATTTTTGCCGGGTCGATTTTTTTAGTCTCGGTGCCGGTGTTCGTGGAAGCGCCTCTGGTTCGTCATGCCCCTTGGCTGAGTTTGCTGTTGACCTTAGGCTGGCTGTGGTCGAGTGTCAGCTTGCTCAACTCTCCCCGCTTCTGGATTTGGGGGGATTTACTATTGGGCTTTTCCGGGAGTTGGTTCGCGGGTTCAATTTACTGGGGCTGGTTTCGTTGGGAACCTCTCTGGCATTTACCCATTGAGTGTCTGGCCTTACCCTTGCCCCTATGGTGTATTTATCGTCATCGTCTCTTGATTGGCAGTTGGTTTGCGGTGGGATCGTTGTTGGGAACGGTGATTACCGATGTGTATTTTTATGTGGTGGATCTGATTCCCCAATGGCGGCAGTTGATGCGGGTTGATGAAGAACTGGCCATGCCCATTTTTCAGACGGCGATCGCCAAAGTGCAAACCCCCTGGGGGGGAATCTGTGCGGTGGTATTAGGGGGATTGCTCTTGCTGGCGGGGATCTTGCC
The DNA here is from genome assembly GCA_020386575.1 of Phormidium sp. PBR-2020. Classification (GTDB taxonomy): domain Bacteria; phylum Cyanobacteriota; class Cyanobacteriia; order Cyanobacteriales; family Geitlerinemataceae; genus Sodalinema. Next base: position 4,907,914 of record CP075902.1, read on the forward strand.
CTTATGTGTGCATCGACCCAAACCTGGGCAGTCCCTCCATCGCTGGGCCTTTTCCGGGGCGGTTCTGAGCACAATTCTTGTGGACAGCTTATTTTGGTTCGCGGCGCTCGCGGCCTAATATGGGAATAAGGGTGCATTATGGGATTAGAGTTCAGAGTTCTGCGGTTCCTCATGGGTGACACTTGAGGAGATGCGAGATGAGAGCGTCTGTCTTTAAGCCGATGAGGAGCGATCGCAGCCGTTGAAGGAGCCTTACGTCAATGGGGTTGCCGACGTGAACCGTCTTCGTTGAGATGACAGGGGCCTGGCTAATTGCCGAGGGGCAAGGGCTGGGGAGATCGCCTCGGCTGAGGGTATTAGCATCAAGAACTCTTTAATGGGCTATCGTTTAAGGGGAAATTCGCCAAAATGTAGGATGTAACTCTCCCTTAATCTCGCAAACCTGTCATAGAGAGTGTGCCTGTGGTGACTTGGAAATCTACCCCCCATCTCATCTTGCGGACTGAATCGGGACCGCGTTATCTTGCCCTGTCGGGGAATAACTGCTGGACGTTTGGACGTAGTGATGAGAATCAGTTTACCCTTCCAGACCGCTGGGTATCTCGGGCCCATGCGATGCTTCAACAAACGGATTTAGGGGAGTTTTATTTAATTGATTTGGGGAGCCGCAATGGTTCCTTTATTAATGGACGGCGGGTGAGTGTGCCGGTTCGTCTCAATAACGGCGATCGCCTGACGTTGGGGCAGACGGAGATGGTGTTTTATGCCCCGACTAATGTTCATGTGGAGGTGGATGATTCGGATACGGAGGATTCTGGGGCGACGGCGGTGTTGTCGGTGCGTCGGCTGATTTCGGTGATGGTGGTGGATATTCGGGATTTTACGGTGTTAACCCGCCAATTGGATGAACGGATGCTCTCGGAAGTGATTGGGACTTGGTTTCGTCATGCGGGCAATATCATTCGCGAGTCGGGGAGTTGGGTGGATAAGTATATTGGTGATGCGGTGATGGCGGTGTGGTTTCATACGCCTCAGGGGGAAGGGGATGGGGTGAGTAAAGAAGAGTTGTTGCGCGTCTGTCAGGCTCTCGGGGAGCTGCATCATATGACGCGGGAGTTGAGCGATCGCTATCCGTTGCCGTTCCCGCTACGGATTGGGGCTGGGGTGAATACGGGCTATGCCATGGTGGGTAATACGGGCAGTGGCGATCGCCCGGATTATACGGCTCTAGGAGATACGGTGAATGCGGCGTTCCGCCTGGAATCGGCGACGAAGGAGCTGCGTAAGGATGTGGCTCTCGGAGCGACAACCTATCGGTATTTGAGTGTGATTCGCGCCAGTGAGAATGTATTTGAGGAGCATGAGGTGGCCTTAAAGGGCTATGATAGCCCCACGGTGACCTATGCTGGTAATTTTGATGATCTCGATGCCTTCTTGCGGCTGAGTTATCAGGAAATTCAGGTCTAGGGGCGAAGACCCTAGGGTGATGGGCGATCGCCAAAGATGATACTATCTTGAGAAAAGATAAAATTTTGTATCGTTACTGAGACGATGGCGTCTCCAACAGCGATACTGACACCGGTTATTCGAGAGAGAGATTCATTAACATGAAACGATTAGTTCGTCTATTTGCAGTTGTGTGTATCTGTGTGGGCTTGCTCGGTTGGGTTGTCCCCCTACAGCCGGCCCTGGCGAATGAAGGGGTTGAGCTGAAAAACTCCTTTGATGCCAAACTGGATACGGAGTTTGGCAAAAAGATTGATATCAACAACACCAATGTCCGCGCCTTCCGCAAATATCGCGGGATGTATCCGACCTTAGCAGGTCTGATCGTTCAGAACGCTCCCTATGAGAACGTCGAAGATGTGCTGGAGATTCCTAGCCTCAGCGAGCGTCAGAAGCAGATTCTACAAGAGAATCTCAAGTATTTCACCGTTACCGATCCTGAGGCCTTCCTCAATGAAGGGGATGATCGCATTAACAACGGAATTTACTAAGAGCCGCCCCTAAAGGTTCAAAATGGGTAACGCCCCTTGTAGACTGGAGTCAAGGCCAACTGGCACCACTATTCATCAAGGGGCGATTTTTTATATGACCAACTCAGCGGCGGCCTCAAGGACTCCTCGTCCTCCGTTATCTTTGCAGTTTGATGCGATCGTGGTGGGGGCTGGTGCGGCTGGATTGTATTCTGCCCTCTGTTTGCCGTCATCGTTACGAGTTGGTTTGTTGACGAAGGATGATTTACCCCTGTCAGCGAGTGATTGGGCCCAGGGAGGAATTGCGGCGGCGATCGCCCCGGATGATTCCCCGAAGCTCCATGTGGAGGATACTCTCAAGGCGGGGGCCGGCCTCTGCGATGAGGCGGCGGTGAGGTTTTTGGCGGAACAGGCCCCCGCTTGTGTGCGATCGCTAGTGACGTTAGGGGTGGCCTTCGATCGCCATCGTGATGATTTGGCCTTAACCCTAGAGGCGGCCCATTCCCGGCGGCGGGTGCTTCATGCGGCGGATACGACGGGGCGAGCGGTGGTGAGTACCCTCAGCCGTCAGGTGGCTGGGCGAGACAATATCACGGCGTTATCCAATGCCTTTGTGTTGGATCTCTGGCTGGATGAGTCGGGCTGTTGTCGTGGGGTTTGTGTGCTTTATGAAGAAAAAATCGCCTGGGTGCAAGCCCGGGCGGTGGTTTTGGCGACTGGGGGAGGAGGACAGGTGTTTGCGAAGACGACCAATCCCTCAGTGAGTACGGGGGATGGGGTGGCGATCGCCGCTCGGGCGGGGGCCCTACTGCGAGATCTGGAGTTTGTGCAGTTTCACCCGACGGCGTTAACGCTCCCTGATGCCCCTCGCTTCCTGATTAGTGAGGCGGTACGGGGGGAGGGGGCCCATTTGGTGAATGATGCGGGACGACGCTTTGCCTTTGATTATCACCCGGATGGGGAGTTAGCCCCCCGAGATGTGGTGAGTCGGGCGATTTTTAGCTATTTACAAAGTACAGGGGCTGATCCGGCGGATTCTCATGTTTGGTTGGATTGTCGCCCCATCGCCCCGGAACAGTTACAGCGTCGCTTCCCCAATATTCTCCGGGTTTGCCGTGATTGGGGCATTGATCCCGCTCAGGAGCCGATTCCTGTGGCCCCGGCGGCTCATTATTGGATGGGAGGCATTGCTACAGATTTACAGGGGCGCACCTCGATTCCGGGACTCTATGCGGTGGGGGAAACGGCCAGTACGGGGGTGCATGGGGCCAATCGTTTAGCGAGTAATTCTTTGTTGGAATGTTTGGTGTTTGGGGCGCAGTTGGCTGAGTTAGAGCTACTTTCCCCGGCTTCGGGGACGGCTACCCCCCATGTCAAAACGCTCCCCCTGGAGATATCGCTGGCTTCTGAGACGTTAGAGGAGATTCGCCATGATTTACCCCGCTTGCTCTGGAAGAGTGCCGGGATTTGTCGTGAAGCGGCGAGCTTGCAGGAGGCGATCGCCCAGGTGCAGCAGTGGAAGCAGTTAGAGGCAGAATTTCCCCTGGCTCAGCAGATGCAACATCTCAGACCGATGCAGGGCTATTGCTTGTCCTCGGGGGCGGCTACCTGGCTGCTGGAGTGGGGGGAGTTGCGCAATTTGTTGGAGGTGGCCGAGTTGATTCTCAAAAGTGCGGCGTTTCGTTGTGAGAGTCGGGGGGGCCATTATCGCAGTGACTTCCCGCAGATGCGATCGCAATGGACGGGCCACACCCTGATTCACGGAGAACGGCTCTGGTGTGGTGAGGGCCCGGGAAATCTCCTGGACTGGGGTTAGCCTTTGGTCAACCCGGCAAAGTTTGTAACAAAGATTACATCTTATCTGAGTAAAACTGTTTTTAATGGTTTAAAAGCGTGTTTTTTCGTTAAAATGAGCATATCTAGGTAATAAATTGTTTAAACTGATAGAAGACCTACAAAAACTGCGATTATCTCCCGTGATTACCTCCGAAGAGCTGCAAGCAATCCCCCCCATACTGGAGGGTAAAGACCCCCAGGGTGGTTAGCATCATGGAGCATAAGCGCAGTATCAGCGGCTTCCGCTACCCGGTCCCGCAGGCACGCCCGGTTCAATGTCTGGCTCGTATTCAGATAGTTCGGGCCGCTCGAGTTGAGGCAGAGAACTGTTTAGAGACGAGGCAAGACTTTGTTGTCCGGTGAGCACCCAGGCGCCGAGAGCAAGAAGTACGATACCGATAGAGTTGAGGTTCGTCTTCACGGGAGAAATGGCTCCAAAACCACTTAAAAACAACGTATCGTCCTAGAGTGTGCGGCTAGCCATAGGCTATCACACCTTCTAATATATCAGTGTTTTCACGGAGGCCGCTGTATCTTCCGGATAAAACTCTCGGCGAGAGAGACGGAGTGGGACAGACTCCGGCAACACCTTTAAGAGTTTATACATTTTGTTTCAAGGATCACAAGGTGGGTGAGTCCACCTCCCCCGAGCTGCTGACGATTCGTAAAACTCCTGTGAACCCTGCTCTCTAACCGCACCAGACTTGTTGAACCCGGCCCTGGAGTTGTGTGTCCAGAACGGGGGTATTGTAGGCTTGCGAGGCTAGGGAACTACGGTTGACCCGCCAGGATTGATGGGGGTTAAACAGAACCAGTTCGGCCGTTTGATGGGGAGTCACAGAGGCCGGAGTTTGTCCCAAACACTGAGCAGGACGAGAACTTAGGGCTTTCCATAATTCTAGGGCGGTCCATTCCTGGGTCATAACCAACCGTTGCCAAAGTAAGGACAGCGCCACATCGAAGCCAACAGTCCCAGGAGGAGATTCAGAAAAAGCAACGGTCTTTTCCTCATAAGTATAAGGGCAGTGGTCGATCGAGATCGCGTCGATGGTGTCACTTTTTACGGCTTCTCGTAGGGCCTGGCGATCGCTCGGGGTTCCTAAGGGGGGGTCAAGATGTAAGTTCGAGTCATACTCCTGTAAGTCGCGGGTATCCCAAATGAGGTGAGTCCAGGGGGTGCTGGCACTAATGGGATGGCCCTGAGCTTTGGCGGCGGCCACCAGTTCCACGGCCCGCGCGGTGGAGAGGCGCATCAGATGGACTGGGGTTCCCAACTCCGCTACCAATTCCAAAATCATCGAGACGGCGGTGGTTTCTGCGCTGGCGGGGATGGGGGGAAGTCCTAAGCGCAGGCTATCGGCACTGTCTCGGGCCGCTCCTGACCCCATGAGACGGCGATCGCAGCCATAGAGGGCAATGGGGAGGCTTAACCCTTGTCCATATTCCAAAATACGCCGCAGCAGCAATGGGTTGTTGAGGGGACGACCATCGGCGAACCCGATAACCTGGGACTGTTTCAACTCCAGGAGTTCGGTCATCTGTTCCCCCTGGCGTCCCTGGGTGAGATTTCCCCAAACGTAACATTGAGGCTGGGGGGTCGAGGGTTGGGTCGCCAGGGCCCGCAGTTGCGCGACTCCAGCAGCACCGTCCACTAACTCATCCTGTTGCGCTAACAGGGCCAGGCGCGTGTAGCCCCCAGCTAAGGCCGAGCGTTTCAAGTCAGCCAAGGTTTCCCGGTCTTCAAAACCCGGTTCGGCACTGTAGCTATATAAATCCACCAAACCGGGGGCGAGGATTAGTCCCTCCGCGTCGAGTTCAGGACAGTCTGCGGGGACCGACTCTAGGTCAACCCCCACCTGTTCAATGCGTCCCTCGTGCAACCAAACATCGAGGATGCGATCGCACTCGGAGATGGGATCGACCACGCGAGCACGGCGGATGACCAGAGACTGAGCCGCCTGTTCCCCTAGGGACTCCACAGCCGTCATAAATCCTGTTCCTCCTTAACCTGTCGTTCTCGGCTTCCCATTACAACGCTCCGGCGGCGGTTTGGTCAAACACCCCATCATTGAGATGAGCGGTGACATTGGAGGTTTGCAGCACAGGATGGCCCGCTGTCCCTTTGGGATAGTCGATGACGCTGACGCAACCGTTGCCCTGTTTGAAGTTCCAGAAATGTTCAGGACCGAGGCCAAAGAGGTTACAGAGAATGGCTTTGTTGACTGCGTCATGAGCGACGACAATGCCGGTTTCTTGTCGGTCAGCATAGGTCTCGACAATGGCATCCCAGGCGGTTTTAGCCCGTTGCCAGACTTGCTCTAGGTTTTCCCCGTCGGGCATTTGCACGGTTTCTGGGGTAACTTTCCATTGGTCGAGAAGGTCGCCATATTCGGCTTGGATTTCGGCTTCGAGTTTCCCTTCCCAGAGTCCGTGACTAATTTCTCGTAGTTCCTCGTTTTCGGCGAGGCTGACCTGGGGGTGATGTTCTAGAATCAGTTGGGCCGTTTCTTTGGGCCGCAACATGGGACTGGTGACGGCGAACCCGATGGGAATTGATTTAAGGAACTCGGCAACTCGTCGGCCTTGAGCGCGGCCGTTGTCGTTGAGGGGGACATCGATTTGTCCTTGGAAGCGAGATTCCCGGTTCCATTGGGTTTCTCCGTGACGCACCAGAAGAATACGGGCCCCCTGATGACCGGGACGCAGATCGGGGAAGGGGTCACCGCCGAGATGTCCCACTTGGTTCATAGACTCAAGTTGGACGATGTCCTCTAGGCCACCGGCGAAGCGCAGGACGGAGATGTTGCAGTTAGACTGTTGAATAACCTGATACTGGTCGGCCCCAATGCCTAAGGCGGTGGAGATGAGACAGCGGTTGATGCCATTGTGGGCAACGACGGCGATGGTTTGCCCGGAATGTTGGCTGAGGAGGGATTGCCAGAATTGTTGGGCTTGGTCGCGCAGGGCCGGAACCGGAAAGTGCGATCGCACTCCCCCATCGTCTGTGGGAATCTCCATGGAGAAGTTATGGGGTTCCTGTTTCCAGCGGCGATAGTCGTCGGCGAAGCGTTCTTTGACTTCATCGCGTCGCAGTTCCTCCCAGAGGGGTAGGTCAACTTCGAGGAGTAAGTCGGAGGGGATGGGGTGTAGGTTCTGAGAATGCTGTGAACAGACGATTTCGGCGGTTTCTTGGGCGCGAGCGAGGGGGCTACAATAGAGGGCATTGAGAGAAACGCCTTGGAGGGCGCGTCCCACGAGTCGGGCCGAGTCTTGTCCGGCGGGGGTGAGAACGGATTTGTTGCAGCGTCCTTGCATCCGCTGCTCTAGGTTGTAGGTGCTTTGTCCGTGACGAACTAAGATGACGGTAGTAGCCAGGGGTCTATCCTCCAGTGACGGGCTTGGGAGAGTGCCAGCATCGGGGACTGGGTGGGTGATGCTGGAGTCAGGGGCGATCGGGCCCCATGACCAGAGGCAATTTTAGCACCTGGTCGTCCCCCAAGGGCAAGGGTCGAGAACTCGTAGGATGGTTGAGGAATGTGGGTTGATGCTTGGGGCGATCGCGGTTCGAGAAGGGTCACGGCTTCACCCACAACCGGGAACGTCTGGCAAAACGGTTGGATTCTATCTCTAAGAAAGCGGTATGTTAGACTGAAGGTTAACCTCTGGACTTCTAAAAATCCCATGTTAACTCTAAACCAAATCATTTCGGAAGCCACTGCATTATCGGATTCAGACAAGGCGGTTTTGATTGAAAAAGTCATGGAAAGCATGACGGAGCAACGGGAAGCGGAGCGTTTAAGGGAAGGGGTCAGAATAGCTCAAGAACGCATTGCTGAGATTGATGAGGGAACTGTGCAAACAATCCCTGGAGATATTGCTTTAGCTCAAGTTCGGCAACTCTTCGGACAATGAACGATGAGTTTCACCCAGCCGCCCTGCAAGAGTATGTAGAAGCTGTGCAATTTTTTGCCCAGTATAACCAACATCAAAGTCTTATTAATACTATAGGAAATTCTATTTTTCGTATTGTTGCTATACCGAGGCGCTAGCTGGCTCTTGAAGGGATGATTTTTTGTTATTTAAATCTTAAATATTCTTATGTTATCTTGTAGGAAATAACTCAGTTATTTATCATGAACTTAACTCTTGAACCCATCCTCAAAGACTTAAAAGATGAGTTGAGCGCACTCTATCGCGATCGCCTTGTCTATCTTACTCTTTTTGGTTCCCAAGCCCGTGGCGATCAAGACCTTGAGTCAGATATTGATGTCTTGGTGGTGTTGCAAGCACCTGTTAATCCTGGCGAAGAAATCCAACGTACTGGAAAAATTGTTGCAGATATTTCTCTCAACTATGACGTTGTGATTAGCTGCATATTCATGGATAAAATTCAATACCATACTCATGACAATGCTCTGCTTCGCAACATTCGTAAAGATGGTGTTTTGTTATGAATAAGGAGCAACAAGAGCTCTTATTGAAGGCACAACAAAGCTTACAAGCTGCAAAACTCCTCCTTGCTAATGATTACGCAAATTATGCAGCTTCTCGTGCCTATTACACTATGTTTTATGTAGCTGAAGCGTTCCTCGAAGGAGAAGGACTTTCTTTTTCTAAACATTCTGCTGTGATTGCTGCCTTCGGACGAGAATTTGCTAAGCCTCAGCGAGTTTTTCATGAGTTTCACCGCTTCTTGATTGAAGCACAAGAACTCCGAACTGCTGGAGACTACGGACAATTAAATGCCGTCACAACGGCTCAAGCTACAGAACAAATTGATCGCGCTGAACGTTTTTTGGAAGTTGCAATTCAGGTCATTAGTCCCACTTGACATTCTAATTCAAGTCCCAGCATAATTTTGATTGAGGCTTCTAATTATATAGACAATTGATTTTTTAGTTCAAAAACGGAACGCTTGAAAAGGTTTTAACTCACCTAGATAGCAAATTATTAGGGTTTAATGGGATCGGGTAAGGCACTCCAAAAAGCTTGTTCTGACCCCTTACGCAGAACATTCGTAGCACAGTGGATGTTCCCTTTGAGTTCATGATATTCCGTATCGTCGAGGAAGGCGACGCTTAATCCGGTTCCCTCAATCAGTTCTAAAAATGCCTCTTGCAGGCGATCGCCCCCATCGATGATTGCCCCGTGAGGATCGGGTACAATCAGGCGATCGCCCAAAACGAGCAAATTGACCAAGTTGGGGAAGATGGCATCCCCCAGGGGACGGTAGAGGGAGGGGACGAGACGAATGCGGTCATCGGTAAGTTGAAACTCTTGTTTCAGGGTATCCAAAATTGGTTTGAGATGGTCTTGTTGCAGTTGGCGGTTATGGTCCATTAGGGACTCGTTGGCTAATAGCTGATTAACGGTGGCCTGTCCACTTAAGCCTCGGGCCAGGGTGGCATCCCCTTGTCCCTGTTCGGCTAAATCTTCGAGGAACTCCACGCCGGCCCCGGGGGAGTTGACGAGGGCTAGAAATGACCCGTTTCCATCGGGGATAAAGCTGACAATTTCATCCACATGACCGATGTACAGCCAGGAGGTATCCAGTGCCACGGCGGGGGCCTGGAGTTGTTGCGCGTCGAGAAAGTCCAACAGTTCAGGATGGAGGCTGTAATCGTTGGCGACGCCGTAGTAAATGCGTCCCCAGGGATAGCCGGGAAGGGGTGGGGAGACTTCTAGGTTGCCATACCAGTCAATCCAGGAGTAGGCCTCGGGGAGGGACCGGGGTGCGGCGACGGAAAACCAGCCAAAGTCTCGGTCTAAAAGGGTTCGGGCAAAGCCATCAATGCCGGAACTGCGAATCCCGTTGAGGACGGCGGGGATGACATGGAGTTGGCCGCGACTGGGAAACTGCATGAAGCCGATTTCCATGGTGTCTTGCATCCAGAGGATTTGACCGGAGTCGGTGGTTAGATCGAGGTTTTGGGCCTCGATTTCCTCTTGCAGTTGGGGGAGGAAGCGACTGTTGGGTTGGGGACTGACGAACACCCGTTCTGGTTGGGCCAGGTTGGATTGCATCAGCCAGGGGGTGACGCGCATGGCGATGCGATCGCGTTGGACAATCTCGTCACCATCGGGGATAAAGGCAGTCACGACAGCAAAGCCGTTCCAGCCTTGATGAGCAAATTCCGTGGCTTCCATCCCTAACACCAGGTCACCGCTGCCGATGAGGGGGGTTTGTCCGGTTAAGTCAATGGGAATCCAACCCTGATGGGTGCGCTGAAAGGCTCGCAGGTAGGGCCGTGCGGCGTGGTTGGCGTGGAGGAAGAGGGGGGAGTCTTGCCAGGGTTCGGGAACCTGTAGACGCAGTAGGGCCAGTTCGCGATCTCGCTGGAAGTCGATGGGACGGTTGTTTTGCCAGTCGGGGATGCCGTTGAAGTTATCATCGTCTTGGTTAAACGGAAGCAGCATTCCCTCTTTCCAAGACCAGCGATCGCGGCCCTCCACATCGTCGTCTTGGCTGACAATTCCATTGCGATTGGTGTCACCATAGAGGAGAATTTGGGCCTTTGACTGACGTGAGGGGTTCGGGAGAGAGTCAGCGACGTCTTCGAGGGATAGGTCATCGACGGAGGTTTCGAGGCGGGAGAGGAGTTCGGGGGGGACGAGTTGTGCTGGGAATAGTCCCCCAGTCAGGTGATGAGCGTTGACAATCAGGAGAAAGGCGATCGCCATCGCCAGCCAATACCGTCGTTTCATAGTCTATCCAGTGAACTACCGCTACTCCCCCTTGCTGACAAGAGATGAGAGTATCATAACAAGGTGAGCCAGAGAGGCTACCACACTGGCTGCAAAATTTTCAAAATCTATGGTCACATTTCCGTAAAATCGTAAAATGGCTCTGTAGCTACAGTTTGACCGATCATTTTAGTCACAGGTGTTATGAACCCAACCCCTCCCCAATGCCAAAATCTGGATACTCAGGTGCAAACCCTAGTTCAACTCCAGAATGCTGAAGCCACACTCCCCAGTCAGGATACTGCAACAATCCGCACCTCCCTTAATAAGGCCATCTCCCCCCGCTTTGAAATTGTCTTTGCGGGGGCATTTAGTGCCGGGAAATCGATGTTGATTAACGCACTTTTAGAGCGAGAACTGCTCTATAGTGCCCAGGGTCACGCTACGGGAACGGAATGCTACATTGAATATGAACCCGACCCCAATCAGGAACGAGTTGAGTTGACGTTTCTCAGCCAGGTGGAAATTCGCCAACAAATTGGGGAGTTAAGTCAACTGCTGGCCATTTCAGAAATGGGTGACTTAAGTGATACCCAGCAACTGGATAAACTCAGCCAAATGTCTCAGGGAATTTGGGAGTCTGAAGGGGGCGAAAGTCGCACGGAACGGGCGAAACAGGCGAAGTTATTGGAACAGCTTATTTTGGGCTGGCAAGCCAATCGCGATCGCATTGATACGGTCAACAATGCCACCTACTCGATGGCCCAACTCAACGCCAACAGCCTGGATGAAGCTTCCCAATATGCCCGGCGTAGTCAGAATAGTTCGGTTCTCAAGAAAATCAACTATTACTGTCATCATCCTCTCCTTGAAGATGGCAATGTCATTATTGACACGCCGGGAATTGATGCTCCGGTTAAAAAAGATGCTAAAATCGCCTATGACAAGATTGAGCATCCTGACACGTCTGCGGTAATCTGTGTATTTAAAACCGCAGCTAATGGGGAGTTGACCACCGAGGAAACCCAGTTGTTAGAGCGGATTCAGAAGAGTCCGGGGATTCGCGATCGCGTCTTTTATGCCTTCAACTATATCGATGCTACTTGGTACGATGACCAACTGCGGAATCGTCTCGACTACCAGATTAAATCCCAATTTCGAGGGGGCGATCGCATTTATAAAACCAGTGCTTTACTGGGATTTTATGGCAGCCAAATTCGCCAAGCCAATCCCGAAAACCATTGGGGACTTGACACAATTTTTGCCAACACCCCTTCCACCTTTGACCAACAAGACCTGACCCCCAAATTCATCTTCGAGTTTAACCGCTATTTCTCTACCCCCGGACGTTTATCTCGCACTCGCTTCCCCAGCACTCCAGCCATCAGCAACGCCGACAGTGAGAAAGAGCAATATCAGCAAATCCTCAACACCTATGGACAAGAACTAATTGAACAACTGGTTCGTGACAGTGGGATTCAGGAGTTCCGGCGAGAAATTACTCGCTATCTCATGGAAGACCGCCGTCCCCAACTCTTTGAAGCACTCGCCAATGACCTGCGACCCCTTTGCATTGAACTCCGTAACTACTACATCAAAACTTGGAAGGACTTAGAAAGCCAACCTCAAGAAATTGACACCATCAAAGAGCAGCAGGTTCAACAACTCAACAAAGAACTCAAACAGATTGGCGACGACTTCAAAGACCATGTGCTAACCTATCTCAACGAGTCCATCGCCGACAAAAACAACACCAGTTATGAGCGAGACTTCCGCCAGTTGCAAAAGCGGATGTTGCAAAAGCTCGATGACTTGATTGAAGAGTTCTCCGTTGGGGAAACCTATAAACTAGCTCAAAAAAGTCACCCTGAAAATGCCGTTGTTCCCATGATGGCAATTTTGGTCGAAGCTTTTTACACCCTCGCCAATCAACTCAAAGGCGTTTTAGTCAACGCCTCAGAAGAGTTAGTGGCTAACTATTTCTTCCAACTTCGGGAAAGTATCCATAATGCCGAGTTTTACAATAAACTCTATCGTTTCCTCGGCAATGATGCGGGAATTGACCAGAATCTCTCGCAACTAGAGGAGCGGGTTCGAGATTTTGTCGTCGGACAAGCGGGGTATGAATGTGATACCTATGTTCGCGAAACTCCAGAATTTTATGGAGAAAATACCGTTCCTAACTTCCAACTGCGTCAAACCCTGCAACAAGCCTGTCGTTCCCAGGATTATGAGGGGATGGTTGCGGCAGAACCGGCGATTCGTCAACTGTTGCAAGTCGATTTTGAGAAAAAGGTCAAAAATACTGTCATTCGTCGTTTTCGCACAGTTCTAAACAGCATTCTCAATGAGCGTCTGTTTGACATGACCAGCCAACAATCCCAAACCATCTTATCTCACTACGAATTGGCGCGGACGAATTTGGCGAAAACCCTAGACCGGGAAGCGGAAGCGAAACTAGAACGGAACCGTCAATACCAGGCGGAGGTTGGGGAGAACATTGAGCAATATAATGAGGCGATTCGGGGGATTAACGGCTGTCTGGAGGAAATGAGTCTCGGCCGGGTGAAACTCCCGCCAATTCAGGAGACGGATTTACAGATTTTCACGCCGACAACAGTGATATCGGAGGATATTTCTGAGGTTGAGGAAGATTTGGAAGCGACTCCTTCCGAGGCTGAGCCAGTTGCTGAGGAGATAGTTGCTGAGACTCCTGAAACCACTTTCCCTGTTCCTGATGAGGATGTGGACTTCTCCAGTTTCGGCGAACGTTAATTTATCGATACCTGGGGTGAACGCAAACGCTTCACCCCTTAACCTTACCGAGTATAGCAATCGAAGATTGCCTTAGGACACTCTGAAGGATACTCTGAGTTGGAAGAGAATCTCCTACCTCTTGCCTTTTGCCATCCCCTCCTGGGAGGGGTTAGGGGTGGGTTATGCCTCTTGCCTTCTTGTCCCCTGTTTTTTGTCCTATTCAGACCAACTTTTGCTATATCATGTTATGGAACCCACACCCCGCATTCTCTTTCCCCCGGAAGTTCGCCGTTATGTCTATGAACGGGATAATTTTACCTGTGTCGCCTGTGGGAAGACTCATCAGCAGGCTCAATTGACGATTGACCATATTATCCCAGTCTCGAAGGGAGGAAGTAATGATTTAAGTAATCTGCAAACGCTCTGTTTTACCTGCAATCGCCTCAAAAGTAATCATGCTGACCCCCGGTTTCGTCGTCGTTATAGTGACTGAGGACGGTCACGCCAGGGTCGGATTGCCCCTACAATAATTGTGAACCCGATTCTGGATTTTCCATGACGACGCCTCTGTCTCAAGGTCGCTCCTTCTACCAAGCCGAACCCCTGATTGCTCGCTTGCGGGGAATTATCCGCGATTATCCCGAGGGGGTGGGGATTATTAAGGAGTTGATTCAGAATGCGGATGATGCGGGAGCGACTCGGGTGGAAATTACCCTAGATTGGCGAACCCATGAGGCGGCGGCGGTTCCGGGGAATTTGCAGAAACTCCTCGGGCCGGCCATGTTGGTCTATAACAATAGTAGCTTCGGCGATCGCGACTTTGAGAGTATCCGCAGTCTCGGACAAAGCCAGAAGGCCACGGATTTACAGAAAACAGGACGTTTCGGGATTGGCTTCAACGCCGTCTATCACGTCACCGACTATCCCAGTTTCATCTCCCGTCAGCGGCTGATTTTCTTTGACCCCCATGGGGATGCGGTTCCGGGAACCTCGAAGGCTGAACCCGGACGGGAATGGGAGTTGGCCGAGAGTGGCTGGTGGGAGGATTATCCCGAGGTGATGGCCATCTATGAAGCTGGGGGAGTTCCTCGGGGAACAACAGATTTTCAGGGAACCCTGTTTCGTTTACCGTTGCGAACCTCGCAACAGGCTCAAGCCAGTGAGATTCGCAATCAACCCTTTGAGGAGTCCAATGTTCGGGAACTGTTGACGGAGTTGCGAGATTGCGGCGAGGAGTTGTTGCTGTTCCTCAAGTCAATCGTCGAGATTCGCGTCTTTGAGATTGCGGCCGCTGCTGGGGGAGAACGGGAGGAAGTGTTGCAGATTACCACCGAGAATCCTGAGGAGGTGACGGCGGCTCGTCAGGAGTTGATGACGGCGATTCCGGAAACGGCGGCGGAGTTGATTGAAGATTGTCGCCGCAAGGACAATGTTTTGGCGTTGGTGTCCTATCGTCATCATTTGCAAACGGTGAGTTCTCAGCAGGTGACGAGTTCGAGTTGGCGGATTGTGCAATTGCTTCGCATTGATGAGGGGGAGGCGTTGGCGACGGTGATTCGTTCCCTGGCTGAGAATCAGGAGAAGGTGTTACCTTGGACGGGAGCGGCGGCTCGGATTACGGCCAGTCGGACGGGAGGGAGTCCGGCGGCGGTTGAGGGAAAGGTCTATTGTTTTCTCCCCCTTCCGTTGGCCTCGGGATGGCCGATTCATCTAAATGGCTTTTTTAATCTCAATAGTTCTCGGGATAATCTCAGCAGTGATTCGGGACAGACGGGGAAAGACCGTCCACGAGCGGTTTGGAATCAACGGCTGGCTCAACATGGGTTGGCGATCGCCTGCGCGGAGTTGTATCGTAGTTTAGTTGAGGATATGGGCCGGGAGAGTCCCGAGGCCTTTTACAAGCTTTTCCCCACGGAGAAAATTACCACCAGTCCGGCGTTGGGTCAGTTACATTTGGAGGTGTTTAAGCATCTGTCGGAGCGTCCAGTGATTCGCTCGACGGTTCAGGAAGACCGAGATGCATTCCAAGTGACTCCCGCTGGAGATTGTGCGGTACAGGAGCGACGACAATGGCTGAAACCCCAAGAGATTCGCCAAATTCACTCATCCTATTGGTCAAAGTTAGTTGAACCGTTCCGGCTGGAGGGATTGGCGGTAGCTGACCCTCAAATTCCTCGTGAAGTTGACCGACTGTTTAAACAGGCGGATTGTCCAATTCAAGAGTATACGTCGCAAAACTTACGGGACTATCTTCGAGTTGAGGAAAGTTGGGGAATGCCGTTTGAAGAGGCTCCCAAGCCGATGTTACGGCGAATTGATTGGATTGAGGCGTTAGGAAGGTTTGTTGTATCAGACAACCACGAATCCTTACGGGGATTGCCACTGGCACTCTTGTCTAACAATCGTTTGCAGGTCTTTGGTTTTAATCCTTCGGGGGTGGTCTATCGAGCGGATGACCGACTCAAAGCTTTGTTTTATCAATATCCTGGCTGGTTTTTGCATTCAAAGGTCAAGCAAGTTTTTTATTCTCGCAACTATCCGGAAGTTGTATCTTTGGATGCTCTAAAAGCAGCACAAAAGTTGGTGCAAGTTTTTCGAGAGCAGAGAATTGAGTCTGGACATCTTTGGAAGCCTCAAGGAATTGAGTTTCCCAATGAAGATTGGTTGATTAAAGTCTATCACTATTTCTATCATCATGGTGTTGGAGCTAGTCGTCACAAGAGTCAGCAAGCTAATGATATTTTGCAGGCATTATCGCAAATTCCCCTCGTTCCTGCCTCCGATGGACGGCTTTATCAGGGACGTCAGATTGAAATGCCGTTGTTGCCTTTTGATGATATCGCAAGTCCAGATGAGCAAACATTGGACTATTTTGGCATTCCAGTTATCAAAGCCAGCAAATCACTCAAAACACAGCTTACTAAATTTACCAAAACAAAAAACAATCCATTCATTCGCTATTTAAGTGGAAACAGTATTGTCCGCCTACTTAGCCATCGACCGATGGAATCGTTCCCACCCCATCATCCCAAGCATTCCGCGAACTTGCTGGCATACTTATCTCTCCCTAAGTTTGTTGAAGGCGATTACCAGTATTCTGAGAAATACGTCCAAGAACTGCGGAAGCTGCCAATTTTTATCACGACAACTGGGGAACTCACAATACTCAATCGCCCGAATCTTTATCTCCCGGCAAGGGGTTGGGACATACCCAATTTCGACGTTGAGTTCACACTTTTGAAGGTTGAGCAGGACGGTCATTCCTGGAGGACTCTCTTAGAGGACTTGGAAATTCCTGAACTTGACCCATTTACCTTTATTGAAGATTGCTTGCTGCAAGAATATCCCTATTTCTCAGAACCCGAACAACGAACGGCTTTAGCTTGGATTCGGGATAATTTATCCAGGGAGGATTTAGAACCTAAGTCTTTGCGATTATGGCAAAAACTGCAACAAGCTCGGTTGATTCG
This sequence comes from Phormidium sp. PBR-2020, assembly GCA_020386575.1. Classification (GTDB taxonomy): domain Bacteria; phylum Cyanobacteriota; class Cyanobacteriia; order Cyanobacteriales; family Geitlerinemataceae; genus Sodalinema. The sequence continues at coordinate 4,924,637 of CP075902.1, forward strand.
TTGCGAAGATGGACGATTGCGAGCGGCGAGGGATTTATATCATCCTGAACAACGGTTTTTAGAGGAGATTTTCGGCGATCGCATCCACTTCCCCGACCTCAACTTTTACCAAGACAATTCCCAGAAATGGCTGAATTTCTTGTCCCAGTTAGGAATGCAAGACAGAGTCAGTGCCGCTGCTTGGCTCGCTGCGTTAGAGCAATGTCTTGACAGCACCAACCCTCAAAACTTAGAAGCACGTTACCCCGCCTTGCAACAACTTTGGCACTATCTCCTAGAACATTGGTCAGATTTAAGTGAAATCCCAGTGGGAACCGACAACAAACCTCTAGCAGAGGCGTTGCGAGAACGGCCCTGGCTTCCCGTGGAACGCAATCCCGAACGGTTGCAAACCTACGCCGCTGCACCGATTCCTCCGACGCGACTGTTTCAACCGAAAGATGTTTGTTGGGAAGAGGATGCTAAGTTGGCGATTACCTCAAAACCCCTAGTTCTCTATGGCCGGGATGAAGTTCCTCAGAAGATTCAACAGGCGTTAGGCTTTGAAGCGGTGACGTTTGAACAGGTGTGCGATCGCCTCGATGGAATTATAACCCTCTGGGAACAGTGGCACAACAACCCCCATCAAACCAATCCCACCGTCAAGGTATTAGACTCCGCCAAAGCCGTTTATCGCTATCTCTATCACTATTTCAACAACTCCCGCCAACGCCAGCAACGCCATTCCCTGCAACTTCAGGCGCGTTTTGCACATCGCTGTTGCATCTGGGATGAGGGAACGCAACGATTTTGGCAACCCTCTCACTGTTTCACGCAACCGGTTCCCTTCTTTGGTTCGCGACGGGTTGAGATGTCCCTAGATAGCTTCCCCGAGTTGGGCCTTGACTTACTCTATCCTCTCCTGGGGGTTCGAGAAACACCGACGGTTGGGGATTATCAGGAGTTTTTGCAGGAGTTAGCGGCTGAGTTCGGGGAAACTCCCTTAACGACGTTGGACATTCCCCAGGTGTTGACGGTATTGCAACGGTTGGAGGCTCAACTGGCCTTGGAACCGGACTGGGAAACCCTCTCAATTCCTCTGTTAACAGCGGCGGAGTCGTTGCGAGATGCGAATGAGGTGCTGATTGCTGATGCGGCGTGGTACAAACCCTATTTAGACCCTCGGCGATTGCTGCATCCTCAGGTTTCGCCGCAACTGGCCCATTGTTTGGGAGCGGCGTCTCTGTTGCGGGATGTGGAGGAACAGCCGGGAGAGGTGACGCCAGTGGATGACAGGACGGTGAAAGGGGTGCAATGGTGCGATCGCTGGCAGAAAACTCTCAATTCTCCTCAGTTTATCCAGGGATTACAGCGGTTATTATATCAGGAAGGGAAGGATTGGACGCGGTTGGCGGGCGATCGCTTTCAGTCCCTAGGGGTTCACCTGGCGGCTCAGATTAACATGACGCTCCTCTGGCAGGGGGAACGGTTAGCGGAGAATGTCCCCGGAACCCATTATTTCGACCCCCTATCTTGTGGCATATTTTTGGCAAATTGTCAAGCCCCTACCATTGCTTTGTCCTATTTAACCGACTCGGTGAATCAGCAGTTAGGGGAGTTGGCGTTGGGGAATCTGCTGCATCTGGCGGTGATGATTGACAGCAAACCCGCGCAAATTAGCCAGTTGTTGGATCAGTTGCGGGTGGGGAGACTCCCGCAGCTTGAGGAAAACGAGTCTTCGCCGCCGTTGGATTGGCACTGGCTGGAGGCGTTTTATCAACGGTTAGGCTATGGTCAGGTGGAGCTGTTGTCGGGTGAGGTGTCTCAGGTTCGTTGTACGGGGGGAACCGCTGGGGATGTGGTGGCGATCGCGAAATGTCTTGAGATTCAAGATGAGGCGGAATCCTTGATGTTACAGTTAACGGAACAGGAATGGCAGACGATTCTTATGTTCCCCAATCCCCAGCAGTTGCAGCTTGTGATTGGGGTGGTTCAGTCGGGGGTAATTGCACGAGTGATTCAGATTCGCGAGGTGGTTTCGACGTTAGGAGATTGTGAGTCTCAGGTGAAGGCGAAAACCGGTGAAACGCCGATTCGTTTAGACCATTTGCCGGGACATGAAATGGCTCAGTTATCGGTCAATTTGTCAAGTATTTTGGCTGGGGTGCAGTCGGAGATGATTCAGGAGTATCCGGGAATGTAGAAAAGTCCGTTTATATCGTGTTTCTCGTATCCATAAAGTGCAACACAAGTTAGGCAGGATAAGAGGTTTGAGAGTTTCTGCTGTACCTCCCTAGACTCGAAATCGCTACAAAGTCTAATTACCCACACTTTATATAACCTAAGTTGGAGTTAGAATAGTACTAAAGTCACGCAGTAAAACTATGTCAGAACATACCCTAGTTCTCTCTGAAAAAATTTACCAAGCTCTCCTAGACGTCGCCCAAAAACAAGGCGTAACCCCTGAAAGTTGGATTTGGTCTCAACTTTCTCAGTCTCAGACTGAATCTGAACCATTATCTGAAAAAATTGGAGATTTGATTGGTGCGATCGATAGTCAAGCTGAACCGCATCATCAAGCTAAACCAAGCAAATTTGGTGAACAGATTGCCACAAAATTATCCGAGCAAGGACTGCGGAAGCCATGATTTTGGCCGATACCGGACCTCTCATTGCCCTGATTGATAAAGGCCAGGGAGACATTCATGTTCGCTGTGTTCAAACTTACAAAACACTAACAGGTTCTCTGATAACAACATGGCCCTGTTTTACGGAAGCGATGTACTTCTTGTCAGAATTACGGGGTTGGCAAGCACAGGCGATCTTGTGGGAGTTCATCGATCGAAAAGCCCTGTTTCTTCACGTCACAAGTGAAGCAGAATGTCAACGCATGAAAGTTTTGATGGAAAAATATCGAGATATGCCTATGGATTTGGCAGATGCTTCTCTGGTTGCTGTTGCGGAACGTCAAAAAATCAAGAGAATCTTTACATTAGATAGTGATTTTTATGCTTATCGACTCTATGATAGAGATGCTTTTGACGTGATACCCATATAAGACTCGAAAGAGTGTAATTCAAAACTAGGTTAACCAGTGCCGTTATATTGCCCCTACTGCTATCAATCGTTTTTTAAATAAATTGAAGGCAGCCAGATATAAATTTCTGGTTAAGGGTACAACTTCAACAGTTGGATCACTCTCTAGGATTGACCATAAAATACAGCATTAATCTTTTTGTTATTCATAAAACTGTTTCCTTATGAAGCAGAGTTAAGTATCTATTTTACATCTAATACCAATTTTCAGAAGTCATGCCATAGATGTCTGTAGGGGCGAACGGCTGTTCGCCCTCCTCGGTGTCAGATGTCTGGCACGCTTATTGAAAAATGGTATAATTATACTAGATAGATTGGCTTTCTAGCAAGTACAATTTGTTTGAGATTCACCCCTAGGCTCGTTGTTACAGTTGAGAAACCGTAACACTGTATTCTCTATAAACAGAGCAAATAATTGCCAGGTGTTCTAAATTTTTTCAAACCAAGCCGTATCAATTTCTACTGACTCAATCATCGTAATTCTGACCCCTAGCCTCAATTCTTTCAGCCGTTCAACTAATTGCTTACCATCAATTAAATCAATAGGTGGCGCACCATCTCGGGTTGCTTCCTTAGCAGCATCTCGTGTAAATGTACCCGTTGTTACAAACAGTCCCTTATCGGTACGCCCTTGCATCGCTCCCCGAAAATCGCGAATCTGGCCCGCTGTTACTGAACCCTGGTAACGCTTACATTGAAAGAGGACATGAAAGCTCAAGAAACCGTTAATCCGGGCAATACCAACCCCATCAATGCCCCCATCCCCAGATTTGCCTGTGATTTGCACTTGGATAAAACCAGACTCCCGGAGTAGACGTTGCACCAAGCGCTCGAATGCAGCAGGTTCAAGACCTAACAACATTTTATGTAACTGTTGATGCCATTCGAGTTCTTCGGAGTTTTCGTCAATAGCTTCTATTGTTGAATCTGAAGCATCAACTTTATTTTTGTTAGCGTCTCGAACCGCCTTGACAATTTCTTGTGTGTCAAGGTACTCAAAATCAGTAGAAGTTGATAATAATGACCATACCCCCCGTGATGAATTTTCCAAAAGTCCATATTTTTTCAGGTAGGTACGACTCCAACCGAGGCGATACTCCACTTCACTGGTTGAGGTTGTTCCATGGGGAATTTCGAGAACTTGATCCGGCAGGTTGAGGATTTGCACCACCTGCTCATAAATTTCTTGAACCGTGCCGGAACCTCCCAAATTTTTTAATGCCTGTAGTGTGGGGATAAGCATTACATCAAATTTAGGAACTGAGGAACTTGAGCGGTTTATACTCATAAGCTATTTGATGGCTGCCAGGATTCTGGTGCTTTGTGTCTCCTAGATTGTTTCTTGACTTGAATTTTTTATATGATCTACATCAATATATTAACCAAGAACTTCATATAATTTTCTGAGAATAAATTTAAAAAATTAAGCAGCAGAGCCGCTAAAAAGCTGCGCCACGGCTTCAGCCAGGGCGCGAGATGGGAGATAGAGAGCCATGGCGCAAGATAAACAGCAATGACTTAACCCTTTTCAACTCCCGTAATTGGGTCAGCATTGGGGTCTGGAAGGGGTTTTTGTACCGAAATATCCGACGACCAGTTCTCCGAATCTGAAGCCTTCGATCGCGATCGCGATACCTGTTGCACCCGTCGCTCTTGTAACTGGGTCAACTCCTGCTGATACAGCGCAAAAATCCGTCCCAAACTCACCGCCAAGGCATCCCAACTCTCATCATGAGTCAGTTTACTAGCAATCCCCTGTAACATCTCCTGCTGGTCATTCTTCTGCACATAGCGTTTCAAACGAGCGCCATCCTTCGACAACGCCGCCTGATAAATCTCGCCATCGCACCACCATAACCCCGGCTGGTTCAAGAGCCAGGTTAATAAATACCCCTCAGGATATTGCTCTCGGACCCATGCGGCTAAATGCTGGAGTTCTTTCATCGCCTCACCTTGATTCACGTTAAATGCATTAATTAATTGGTCGGGTTGCTCAAAACGATAGGTATCTTCAATCTGAATCATGGGATTATGACTCACATGGATGTGGGTTGAAGGACTCGGGTCAGGGACGGTCGACGGCCTCGGGGGGTCGGGGTGCTGACGTTTCACAGTGCTGATAACTTAACAATACGACTTCACAACGGGACGAAGCTGAACACCATGGACGAAAACCGTAGCGGGGTCAGGCTAACCCGACAACGGCTCACCATCCAATCCCAGGTTACCCCGAACAGGAGCGAACCTGAGTCAACAGCCGCACCATATCATCGATCGCCCCCCGTTGGTCACTGGCCGATCGCGTGGATTGATTGACCATAATTGAAAAGGTCAGGGTTCCATACTCGGGATGCTCCAAATACCCCGACAACGCTGAAACCCCCGCAATCGTCCCTGTTTTGGCCTGAATCGCCACCGGACTATCCCCCAGACGATTTCGCAACGTCCCCGACTCCCCCGCCACCGGGAGCGAGGCCCGATAGAGATTCCCATGGGGACTCCTCGCCATCCCCTGTAACGTCTGCACCAACGCCTGAGGACTCACCCAGTTCACCCGAGATAACCCCGAGCCATCATTCGCCTCAAACAGCTCCTCATCAACCCCCAATTGGCCCAACACCTGACTCAGCACCCGCAGTCCCCGTTCAGCGGCCGAGGGAGTTCTCCCCGAGGAATCCTCCTCCGACAATAGCTCTGAGGAAGCCGTGACTCCCAACCAACGCAACAACACCTCGGCATAGAGATTATCACTGACCCGATTGGTTCGTTCCACCAAACTCCCCAGGGAGGGAGAATCCACCGCTGCAATTTCCCCAGCCTTCATTAACTGGGGAACCTCCGTAATCCGGCGACTTCCCACCGGCAACCCCTGAGCTTCCAACTGGCGTCTAAATTGCTCTAAAAAGGCTTGATTGGGATACACCTGCGCCACAGAAACCGGCGCAGGGTCAGATCCTGCCACCAAGTCCCCCTCAATCGTAATAATCGGGTCCCCAAACCCCCGTCCCAACCGCAGCCATTCCGACTCCCCAGCCGCCACCGTTCGCGAGCGATTATCTAACCACCAACGACCCGGAGCGCCATCCTCCTCCCGTTCCCATTCCACCCGCAACGGCTCACCAACGGCCTGAGGATGTAGGGTAAAGGGGATTTCATTGCGATCGACAATGGCACTATTGGCCGGTGCGCCATACCCCACCTGAACATCTTGCCATTGCCACCGGGGATTAATCGCCTCCCCCGGAAAATAACTGGCATCGAGCCAGAGTTCTCCAACGGAAGTCAGTCCCGTGGCCGCTACCTGTTGCGCCAACTCTCCTAAATCTTCATGGGTTAGGGTTGGGTCTCCTCGGCCAACAATCTGCAAGCCGTTCTCAGTGCGGTAGACCGAGGTGCGAACCCGATAATCGGGGCCGAGATGGGTTAAGGCGGCGGCGGTGGTGAGGAGTTTGACGTTAGATGCGGGCAAAAAATACTGTTGCGCTTCCCGACTGTAGAGAGTCCGATCGCCCTCTAGAGACTGCACTAAAATCCCCCAACGAGACCCTGGCGCATGATTGAGGCGAATGGCATCTAGGGCCTCAGCTAACTCTCCCTGACAAATTCGCCCCGGTTCCTCCTGAGCCAAACCCCGCTGTCCAGGGAATTCCAGGACTCCCACCATGACCATGGCGGCGATCGCCCCGACAAGCGTTCCCGACCGACTGTAAGTCATCCTCATCGTTTACCCCGAACCCCTACGAGACGAAACCGATCCAACATGATATCATAGTCGGCATAACTTAAAGCATATGTCCTATCAGTCTCCGGGGGAGTAACACAAGTATGAAACGGTTGAACAAGATACTCGCAATTACCATGGGAACCGCTAGTTTGGTTCTGGGACAGGCCGTCTTGAGTACTAGCTCATCCCTGTTCCCTCGTGCTGAGACCACCTCAGGGCGCGCGATGGTCAATGCTAGCCCCATCACCTACGTTCCCCCCAATCGCGGCCGTCCTCAACAAACCCAAGGAACCGGTTCCCGTGGCTGTGAAGCCATCAGCGAGGAGAAGGGCGATGCCATCGAAGTGACTCTGGTGACCCCCACCAACCATACCGCCTACACCGTCTCGGAACGACCGGTCTTCTACTGGCTCGCCGGACATACCGTCAACCGTCCCGTTGAGTTTACCCTCGTTGAAGATGGCAACCCCAACCCCATTTATGTGCGGCGACTTGACCGCCTTGAGGCTGGCATGAATCAAGTTGTCATCGACTCTGAACAAGCCTTAGAAGTGGGTAAAACCTATCGTTGGACTGTTTCCGTCATTTGCAACCCCCAACGACGTTCTGCGGACATATTCGCCCAAGGTTGGGTGGAACGAGTGGCCATCTCCGATGAACTTCAGTCCCAACTCGATTCAGCCACCACCCCCGAAGAAATCGCTCAAGCCTATGCGGGGTCTGGAATTTGGCTCGATGCCCTCGCCCATCTCAGCAGCGACAGCGATCGCCTCGAAGCCTTTGAGGCTGAACTAGAGAATAGTGCAATCCTCAGCGAGCAGGACGAAACAACCGTTCAGAACTAACCGTGACTGCCGCCCATGAGATAGAGCAGGGCCATGCGAACCGCCACCCCGCTGGTGACTTGGGCCTGAATCAAACTCAACTCGGGGTCATCCATCACATCCGAACTTAGTTCAACCCCCCGATTGGTCGGGCCCGGATGTAACAGTTTGACCCCAGGTTGGCAGTCTTTAAGGCGATCGCGCGTGATACCAAATGACTGCTGATACTCCCGTAAACTGGGCAACAGATGAGCCGTCATCCGTTCTCGCTGTAACCGCAATGTCATGACAAAATCCGCCCCCTGCAACGCCTCACCCACATCCCAATGCAGATGTAAGCGGTCCGGGTGATAGAGTCCCATGGCCTCGATAAACCGCTTGGGCAGTAACGTCGGCGGGGCGGCCAAATGAACCTGGGCCCCACTGGCGGTTAAACTCCAGATATTCGATCGCGCCACCCGAGAATGTAAGATATCCCCAACAATCGCGACTTTCTTACCCTGCAACAGGTCAGTTCGCGGATTGTCACGATCCAAATGGGCGCAAATCGTAAATAAATCCAACAGGGCCTGAGAGGGATGTTCATGTAAGCCATCCCCCGCATTCAGCACTCCCACATGAGTTCCTAGGCGTTCCATCTCCCGCGCGATCGCCTGAGGAACCCCCGCCTGGCTGTGACGTATTACCATCATATCCGTCCCCATCGCCAGATAGGTCTTGGCAGTATCTAAAATGGTCTCTCCCTTCGTTAGAGACGAATTTCCCGCTGCAAAATTAAGAGTATCCGCCGAGAGTCGTTTCGCTGCTAACTCAAAACTACTGCGAGTCCGAGTCGAGGGTTCAAAAAACAAATTTGTCACCACCCGTCCCTGCAACGTCGGGACTTTCTTGGTTCGCCGAGATAAGACTTCTCGAAAACTTGCGGCTGTGCGTAACACCGTGTCGTATTCAGAAACAGAGAAGTCTTCTAAGGACAGGATATGTCGCCGAGTCCAAGGAGGGGTCGCTATGACAGTCATTAGAGAAGGTTCAATTATGCGCAGTAACAGTATCAAATCATATCTGCTGTTGGGTCTCACTGGCGCGATCGCCAGCCTAGCCATCACCTCCCCAGCCCTAGCCCAACGGCGGTTCGGGTCTCCCCGCTGGAACCCTCCCCAACCCTCAACCCCCGTCATCTCCGAGTCAGAGAGTGCCAACGACGATAACAGCCAAGCCAAACATCCCCCAGGAGATGTTCAACTCACCCCCGACAACCCCAACCCCAACGCCCCCGCCGACGATGAACGAACCCTGACCGTAACCGTCTACCGGCCCGACTTATTTTGCGAAAATCTGATTCCCCGAACCGAACAAGTCGCACCGGATCAGGCCACAGAAGGGGCGATCGGTCATGTGTTGAAAGACTGGGCCCAGGGCGAGTTTCGTCTTGCGGGTTATCGGGTACAACGGGACGACTCCACCCGAACCGTCAACGTGGATTTACGCATCGCCCCCGACGCCCCCCGCCGTTGGGCCTCCCTCTCGACTTGTGAACAATTCTCTCTGTTGGGCAGTTTACGCAATACCCTACTGCAAAACACTGAACTGGATATTGCTGGGGTTGAGTTCACCAGTCAGGGACAACCGTTGCGGTTTTAGGAAGAAAGGCAGTAGGCAGCAGGCAGCAGGCAGTAGGGGAACCACAGAGTCACAGAGGACACGGAGGTAGAGGAGGTAGAGGAGGTAGAGGAGGTAGGGGAGGTAGAGGAGGTAGGGGAGGTAGAGGAGAAAGCTTACCTATTGCCTATTGCCTTTCTTCCCCCTCTTGCCCCTTGCCTCTTGCCCCTTACCTTTTGCCTGTATCCTGGAAAGAAGAGTAATCTGCACATCTCTTCAACATGAATCAGGAGTTACAGGAGACCCAACTCGCCGCAGGGGCGATCGTTGAGGACATTGCCGCCGGGGTGACGGCGGCGGTGAGTTTTAACAATGACGCTGAGGCATTGACAGCCGCCCAGTCTGGTGTTGCCCTTTACGATCGCACCCCCTGGGGACGCTTAGAACTCACTGGGGGCGATCGCCTCCGTTTTATTCATAACCAAAGTACCAACACCTTTAACCAACGCCAGCCAGGAGACATCTGTGAGACGGTATTTGTCAACAATACTGCTCGTACCATTGACCTCGCCACCACCTACATTACTGACGAGTCGGTCATCCTCTTAGTCTCTCCCAACCGTCGCGACACCCTATTCCAACTCTTAGATCGCTATATCTTCCCAGCGGATAAAGTAGAACTGCGCGATCGCACCTCAGAGACCGCCTGTTTTAGCCTCATCGGGGATAGCAGCCTGTCACTCCTCCAAAAACTCGGTCTTACCGAAGACATTCCCCCCGGACAGCATCGCCGCATCACCCTAGACTCTCTCCCCAACGCCCCAGAGATTCGCCTCGCCGCCACCAATGGCCTCAACCTCCCCGGTTACACCCTTCTCTGCGAAGCCGACCAAGCCGCCGGCCTCTGGAAAGCCCTACAAGACCATGGGGCAACCCCTCTCGGAGAACGGGTCTGGCAGCGATTGCGGATTCAACAAGGACGGCCCGCCCCCGATGCCGAACTCACCGACGACTATAACCCCCTAGAAGCGGGACTTTGGGACTATATTTCCTTCGACAAAGGCTGTTACATCGGCCAAGAAACCATCGCCCGCCTCAACACCTATCAAGGAGTCAAACAACAACTCTGGGGCCTACATCTCCCCGAATCCGTCGAACCCGGAACCCCGATTGAACTCAACGATAAGAAAGTCGGAACCCTCACCAGCATCATCCCCACGGAAGACGGCTATCTCGGCTTAGGCTACATTCGCACCAAAGCCGGAGGGGCCGGTCTCTCCGTCAAACTCGGGGCCACTGAAGCCACCGTCATCGACGTTCCCTTCCTCTCCCGAGGCTACCTCTCAACCCCCTAACCCCTCCCCCTCCCCCTCCCCCTCCTCTTCCTCTGTGTCCTCGGGCAGCCACAAGGGCGTGCCCCTACGTGGTTCCCCCTCTTGCCTCTTGCCTCTTGCCCCTCCCCCCATGACCCATCTACTCATCCCTGCGGCCGGCGTCGGTCGCCGTATGGGAAGCGATCGCAACAAACTCCTACTCCCCCTCCTCAACCAGTCCATCCTTGCCTGGACCCTCAAAGCTGCCGAAGCCGCCGAGGCCATCACCTGGATTGGACTCATTTGCCAACCCTATGATTTGGACGAGTTTAAGGAGATTCTCAGTCAACTCTCCCTTAGCAAACCTGTTCACTTCATCGATGGAGGAGACACCCGCCAAGAATCCGTCTATAACGGCCTACAGGGTCTTCCCGAAGATGCCAGCCATGTTCTGATTCATGACGGGGCCCGCTGTCTGGCCACTCCCGATCTCTTTAACCGCTGTGCCAAGGCGGTTCAGACCTGTCCCGGCCTCATCGCCGCCATCCCGGTGAAAGATACCATCAAAGTGGTCAACGAAGACCTAGAGATTCAGGATACCCCCGATCGCCGCCATCTCTGGGCCGCCCAAACCCCCCAAGGCTTCGAGGTGGACACCCTCAAAGCCTGTCACGATCGCGGCCGCCGGGAGGGTTGGCAAGTCACCGACGATGCGGCATTATTTGAGAAATGCCAACTCCCGGTTCAAATCGTCCCCGGAGAAGAAACCAACCTCAAAGTCACCACCCCCATCGACTTAACCATCGCCGCCTTCGTCCTCAACCACCGCGATCGCCAATCTTAACCCCACAAACTCCAACAAATCGATTAAGCTAAAAAACGGATTACCCCAAGAGAGGCCCCGGAAGAGGGCGACCACGGTTCGGCTATCGCTCACCGACCGCAAGGGTACGCCCCTACGTCTTATCCATTTCCCTCTTCCCCCCTACTGCCTACTGCCTACTGCCTACTGCCTTCTATTCCCCTTTAACAACCCCCTATGCCACGGACACAACGCAACGACAATTTCATCGATAAATCCTTTACCGTCATGGCAGATATCATCCTTAAGATTCTGCCCGCGAAACAATCGGCGAAGGAAGCCTTTGCTTACTATCGTGATGGGATGTCTGCCCAAGCTGACGGTGAATATGCCGAAGCCATGGACAACTACAAGGAAGCCCTCAAACTCGAAGATGACCCCAATGATCGCAGCTATATTCTCTACAATATGGGGCTGATTTATACCAGTAATGGCGAACATGATAAAGGTCTGGAAAAATATCATGAAGCCCTAGAGTTAAACCCTCGGATGCCCCAAGCGTTTAATAATATCGCTGTGATTTATCAATATCGGGGAGAACGGGCCAAGGAAGAAGGAGATTTTGATACGTCTGAGGCGCTTTTTGATAAAGCCGCCGACTATTGGAAACAGGCGGTTCGCTTAGCCCCCAACAACTACATCGAAGCCCAGAACTGGATGAAAACCACGGGTCGCGCCTCTTTAGATGGGTTTTAAAGTTCATGAAAATTGACCCAAAATCCAGTTTTAACCCTTGACAAAAACCAGAATTTAAGCTAAGCAAAGGAGATTTTCATGAGTCAATTTAATAAAGATGATGTCAAAAAAGTGGCTCATCTCGCCCGCTTGCAACTCACGGAAGCTGAAGAAACTCAATTTGCCGGTCAACTCAATGGCATTTTAGACTACTTCCAACAGTTGGAAGAACTAGACACCGAAAATGTCAAACCCACGGCCCATGCCATTGATATGCGCAACATTACCCGCCGTGACCAACAGGAACTGTATCCTTATCGGGAAGACTTGCTAGAGTCCGCCCCCGATCGCGAAGATGAGTTCTTTAAGGTTCCTAAAATTATGTAGGGTTGGCGGAACTGTTCTTCGCACACCGCATCCAGGAACGGTTGGGCCAACTGGTTTAAGGGGCGATCATCGCCCTCTCGGGGCTGAATGTGGCGAATCTGGATCAGGTCGGGGCTAGGGGAATGGATGCTGTAGCCGAGTTCTGACAACTGATGTAGACCAATCTCCAAGGGGCGATCGCCAATCCCCAGTTTCTGCTGAATCACGGTTCGTGGGCGAGTTTCCTGGGTTCGGCTGAGATACTTGGCAATCCCAATCAGCGTCAACCAGGTTTGTTGACTGGCGGCTTCTAGATCGGCAATGGCGATCGGTTGTGGCGACATCGGGTCTGGGATGCGAGACTGGGGTTGAGTGAGCGTCTCCCCCTCGTCCACCTCGATCGCCTCCATATCAATCGAACGGACATCAATCAGACGAACCTCATAATTTGAACGCTTGGAGTTGAAATCGAGTTCAACAATCGCATCACAGCGGCCTGGGGGAAGGTCATCCTCATAATGACCCCACCACATCCCCGGAAACCCATGATCGCAACTCTCATCTCGCAGTCGAAACGAGGTAATCAGATATTGTAATTTCTGCCCCTTGACCTTGAGTTTTCGATGTCTCGCCCCCTCAAACCAACCGTTTCGCACTCGCAAGCGAGGGACGGGATTTCCCATCCCACAGGGTTCGAGATGTTTCAACTCCCGAAACAAGTCTTGACCGAGATCCGCCACCGTCACCTCTAAGTCATAGTTGAGAATCGGTTGCATCCCACCAAATCGTCCCAATTTTTGGACCAATCGTTGATTGAGGGCTTCTCGTAACAGCGGTAAATTCTCCAGGGGAAGACTTAACCCCGCCGCAAAGGGATGGCCGCCAAAGCGATGCAGCAGATGGGCCTGACTGTTGACTAACTCATAGAGATCCAATCCTGCCACAGAACGGGCTGACCCTTTCGCCAAGGGCGGATCACTCTGATGATCTTCCCAGAGTAACAGGGTTGGCCGACCCCATTCACTGGCAATCTGTCCCGCCACCAAGCCCAACACCCCCACCTCCCATTGAGGATCACTGAGAACTAAAACCGTCGTCGTCGACAAATCAATCTGTTGAAGCTGCTGTTGCACACTTTGCAACACTCGCTGCTGCACTTCCTTGCGGCGAGCGTTGGCTTCATCCGCTTGTCGGGCCAGGGTTTCCGCGCGATCGCCATCTCGGCAAGTCAACAACTCCACACAAAAACTGGCATCCCCATACACCCGACTGACGGCGTTAATTCGCGGCCCAATGCCAAAGGAGATATCGGTGGGGCGATCGCCATGACGTTTACAATGCTGCAACAAAGCCTTCACCCCCGGATGAGTGGGGTTAGTCATCTGTTCCCGGAGTTGTTGCAACCCTCGCTGGGCTAAATAGCGACAATCTCCCCGTAACTCCACCAAATCGGCAATCAAACCGATCGCCACCAAATCCAACAAACCCTCCTTCGGCTGTTGAGGAATCTCCGGTAAGGCCTCATAGAGACCTTCCACCAACTTATAGGCTACCGCCACCCCCGACAAATGATAGAGAGGGTGGTCCTCAGGGAAATTGCGAGGATTAATCAACGCCGTAACAGGAGGACGTTGAGGCAATAGAGTATGGTGATCGGTGACAATAATATCGACTCCCAACTCCGCCGCCCGCTCAATTTCCGCCAGATTCGTACTTCCCGTATCACAGGTGACAATCAGGCTCACCCCTTGTGCCGCTAACCGCTCAATTCCGGCGTGGTTCAGGCCATGAGACTCCGTGAGGCGATTGGGGATGTAGTACGACAACTGCCGCGAACGGTCGAAAAACTGCCCCAGTCCTTCCCAAAGCACTGACGTCGCCGTCACTCCGTCCGCATCGAAATCTCCCCAGATTGCCACGGCGTCTCCGTGGGCGATCGCCTGTTGCAAGCGGGCGATCGCCTGCTGGAGTTCTGCCCCAAATGCAGCCGCAGCAGTCGGTTGGTAGTGGCGTGAATCGAGGAATCCTCGTAGCTGAGACAGGTCTCGTTGCTGTCGATTCCAAAGTAACCTCGCCAAGCGTTCCCCCCCAGCAGTGGCGTACTGTTGCACCGCTCGAACAAACTCAGCCGGCGGCGAGTCTGGGGTGCTACAGTGCCAAAGGGGTGAGGGATGCGACCACTCCATTTATTGCCTCCACGTCGTCCGCTGCCTCTCATTAACGGTCATCTTTGAGTATAAGGGGCCAGATGTGGAGACAACCGCTGTCTGATCTCTCCCGTCTGCTGTCGTTATTTGAGGAATCTGCGAAATTTCAATCTCACCCTCGACCTCTGCGGGGTCTAACTCCTGAGACGTATCAGTGGGGTGAGGGGAGTTTTGCCATCGCATCGCCAGTTCTGGCCCGATATCTCGGCGAACGGGACGAGGTTTCGGAGAACTACGTCGTCGGCTTGAGGAGGCCGTTCCTGGCTCGATCGTAAATCCCTCACTCAGATGAGCCGCATCCAATGTCATCTGGACAGATTCCGAGACATCCCGTAGGACCAAGTGACAACAGGCTCCCTCCGCTTGCCGACGTAACTGAATCAAGGACACCACACCATTGCGATCAATGTGGTGAACGTCAGCGAGATCCACAATCCAGGTTTTTTGGTTCGCCGCAACTGTTGCCAGGAGTTTTCCCAACTTGCGTTTGAGCTTGGCTGCACCATGGGCATTCAGTTTGCCGTGGGGTCGAAGGACAATGGCCATCGCCGGTTTTGCACTCCCTTGATTGGACAATAACGGTCAGAATTTTTGAAAATCCTGTTTCTTTAGCTGGATCACGCAACGCAGACACTGAAAGACCGGGTGCGTCCATCCTACCGTGAAATTTTGTTCTGTTTTAGGGACTTCGAGCCAACTTTGTCAAAGTTTTACAGAATTTTTAGCTTAGCTTTGCAAACCTCACCTCGCTCATCGCCATACAACTCTCTCTATCCTGGACATCACTCCCCCAGCATTAATTCTTTTGCTGTTAGGGTTGATTTTTAAATCAACATTTGTTATACTCATCCAGGGAGTCAGCCCCAACCCCGTTGGTTCTTGGAGTCTGAAGACTTCATGAACATTCGCCCCATTCGTCTTCTAAGATGAGGACACACGATTGAATGGAACATGACCAAACTTCAATATGTCTTGTTTATTGGCGTCGCCAGTCTGAGTTTGGCGATCGCCCTTCCCCTGAACGAGCCAGGGATTGCCAGTTCCGGCACAACCAGCCTCGTCACCTGGCAACCCAATGTCCTCGAAGCCATTATCCTGGGGATAGTACAGGGGTTAACGGAATTTATCCCCATCAGTAGTTCTGCTCACCTGAAAGTGGTTCCTGAGTTTCTCGGTTGGGGTGATCCTGGGGCCTCGTTTACCGCCGTCATTCAACTCGGCAGCATTGTGGCAGTGATTTGGTACTTTTGGAGCGATTTAATTCAGGTCTTTGGCGGTGGATTGCGGGCCCTCCTGCAACGGGACTACCAAAGTGAAGACTTTAAAATTGCCCTGGGAATTATCTTAGGAACCATTCCTATTTCTGTCGTTGGCTTAATCGTTAAATTTGGCTTTCGGGAGTTCTATGAATTTACCGCCCGCAGTTCCGTGGTAATCGCCATTGTTTCAATTGTCATGGGACTATTACTGGGCTTGGCAGAACGATTTTGTCGTCATAAACGCAATTTTGAGCAACTAAAAACCCGAGACGGAATTTTAATGGGAATCGCTCAAACCCTAGCCCTGATTCCTGGCGTATCCCGGTCTGGATCAACCATTACCGCCGGTCTCTTCATGGGATTAGAACGAGCCACCGCCGCTCGCTTTTCCTTCCTCTTAGGCCTACCTGCCATCACCCTAGCCGGAATCGTTGAATTGGGTGACGTGCTTGAGGCCACTCAGACGGTCGGCCCTCTGCCCCTCACCGCCGGAATTATTTCCGCTGGCGTGTTTTCCTATCTCTCAATTGCCTGGTTAATCAACTATCTCAAAACTCAAAGTACTTGGCTCTTTGTCTGGTACCGGGTTGCCTTTGGGATTGTGATTTTAGTCGGACTCAGTAGCGGTGTACTGCAACCCTAGGGCCATCACAGCAACGATACAAGCGATGAGATACAAGCGATGAGACAACCAGCCTCCATACCGGTCAGGCTCAACTCCCTCTATAGCCTTAATGGACAACCCATCACCCTCAGCCAAGAACTCGGTCGAGGGGGGGAAGGGAGCATCTACGCCATCGCTGAACAGCCCCAATGGGTGGCGAAGGTTTATCATCCCAATAAACTCACCCCCGAGGGCTTAGCCAAACTGCGGTTGAGTTTACAATATCCCCCCCAAAACCCAGCCATTGCTGCCCCCGTCGATTTATTACTCAATAGCAGTGGTCGGGTATTGGGGTTCATGATGCCACGGGTTCCCCAAGGCTATCCCCTGCATGACTTGTATACCCCCCGCAGTCGTCGCCAGAAACTGCCCTTTTTCACCCATACCCACTTACACCGAGTCGCCCGCAATCTCTCCGTCGCCGTCTCCGCCTTGCATCATCGCGGCTATGTCATCGGCGATGTCAATGAGTCCAATATGTTGGTCAATCCCTCGGCGTTGGTGTTTCTCATTGATACCGACTCCTTCCAGATTCGCGATCGCCGCTCAGGTGTCGTCTATCGCTGTGGGGTGGGGAAACCGGAATTTACCCCCCCCGAATTGCAGGGACAACGCTTCGATCGCTGCGATCGCACCCCCGCTCATGACGCGTTTGGCATCGCCGTCCTGATTTTCCAACTACTCATGGAAGGAACCCATCCCTTCGATGGCGTCTATCTCAAACCCGGAGATCCCCCCCTAATCCAAGATCGCATCCTCGCCGGATACTACGCCTATAGCCAGCGTTCTGTCCCTCTACGGCCCAAACCCTTCGCCCCCCCCTTCACCGCCCTCCATCCTCGCCTACAAGAGCTATTCCACCGTTGCTTTGACCTGGGCCATCAGCAGCCCCAGCATCGGCCCACCGCAGACGACTGGGCGATCGCCCTCACCAAAGCTGAGCAGGCCCTGGTCTCCTGTCAACATAACCCCCGTCACCGCTACGGCGGGCATCTCGCCAGTTGTCCCTGGTGTGAACGAACCCAAAAACTAGGAGGACGAGATCCCTTCCCCGCCCCCAATACCATCGTCCCGCCTCTCCCCAAACGGCGATCGCGACCCAAACCCAAACCTCCCCAGCGGGTAGACAAACCCATCTACCAAGCCCCTCCCCGCACCTTTGCCCGTCCCCGCAAGCCCTTTCGTCGCAGTTCTCGTCCCTGGCAAGTCATGCTGGGGGGAACTCTCTCCCTCATGCTCGGCTACGGGGGCTATCAGCATTGGCAAATGGAACAACAGCGACAGATGACGGTTCAAGAAATCGTGCAACTCCAGGGGGCCGGGCAATTTGGCCGCTGCTTGCAAGCCATTCGCCAAGTGCCTTTCTCCCTACGGGAACGGGTGCAACCCGTCGGCGATCGCTGTCATCTCGGCGAAGCCCAAACCCTCGCGAACACCGGAAACTTCCATGGGGCCCTAAACCAACTGCGACGCATCCAGGACGAAAACGCCGTCTCCGCCAGCGTCAACCGTCTGCGGCAACAGATCACCTCCGCCCTCCTCGAACAAGCCCAACAGACCTATGATGACGGGCAATTGCAAACCGCCATCGCCCTCTTAAACTCCCTCCCCCAAGAAACCACCTCCTCAGAACAACGGCAGGAAATCGCCCAGCAATGGCAACAGGCCTGGAACAGTAATCAAGAACAATTTGACCAGGCCCAAGCCGCTCTCGTGAACAACAATCCCCACCAGGCGATCGCCCAAAGCCAACAACTCACCACCCGCCATTGGCAACAACAGGGGCAAGACCTCCGCGATCGCGCCTATACTCAACTGGTGAGTCAGGCCTTAGACAATGACAACCTCCCCCAAGCCCAACAGTGGTTTGAGCAGATCCAAGATACTCGCCAACGCAGTCGCCTCGAACATCGCCTCGACAGTTTACGCGATCGCCTCGAACACGAAGCCAACCGCCAACGCCTGGAAAACGCGCGAACTGCCCTCTATAAAGGGGATTTCCAAACCGCACAAGAGCAATTCAACCAACTCGGGGGCGGCCTCAACCGACTCCAAACCCTCGGCGACGATCGCCCAGAAGTCCTCCTGCAAACTCTCTCCAACTATCGCCAATTCCAAAGCTGGCTCATCGCCGGCGAGTGGCAACGAGCCGACACCTGGACTCGCCAACAACTGCAACGATTTGCCAATCGGCGAGCCACCTGTGACGATGTGCGACTCTTAGACCAACTCTGGAACCGACATAGTTCAGGGGAACAGGGATTGCAACAGCAACTCAAGTACAAACAAGAGCAAGGGATTCTCGGCGAGACTGGCCTCAGCCTCAGCCAACGCCAGACCTTAAATCAGATGTATCCCCAATGGATTAACATCAGTCCAACCGATGCTCAACTCGACCATCGCCTCCAGGCCTGTTTTGACTCCTGAGCCAGTTCACCCCTAGGCGTTCATGTCAGCACAAATCGCGGCCCCAATCAATCCCACCTTGGGTTCTAGGACCACCTCAACGGGAATCTCTTTTAACAGAGGACTCACCCGTCCCTTATCCAGATAGGCTCTCATAAACGTCTCATTGCGATGTAGCAGGGGCAGAATTTTCGCCGCAATCCCTCCCGCAATATAGAGACCGCGATAGGGTAACAGTTTTAAGGCCAAGTTCCCCGCCTCGGCTCCATAGGCGGAGACGAACATCTCCATGGTTTTCTGAGAAATCTCATCCGACTCCTCCAGAGCCGCCTCAGAAATCGCCGCCGCCGGAGTCTCCGCCGCCAACATCTGTCGACAATTGGCATGGTCCGCAAAATGGCGATCGCAGAGAAACTCATAAATCGAGACAATCCCCTGGCCCGACACCACCCGTTCCACGGAGACCCGCCCTAACCCCTGACTAGACTTGAGATAGTCCAGGAGTTCAAATTCCAGGGCTGTCCGGGGAGCAAAATCGCTATGTCCGCCCTCTGTCGCGCCCACATAGGTCTGAGTTCCGCAAGAAATGAGAAAACACTCCCCTAGCCCCGTTCCTGCCCCTAGAACCGCCAAAGGAGCATCTATTCGTTGTTTCTGAGCCGGGTTCACTTCCTGAAGCCGATGTAAATCTGCCTCCTCCAATCCCAGAACCCCGTAACCAATCGCAGCGAAGTCGTTAATCAGGGTGACGGACTCAATCTCCAGCTCTTGGGCCAGGCGAGTTCCCTCCAAGGACCAAGAGAGGTTCGTCAGTTGCGAGCTGTTGTTAACCACGGGTCCGGCGATTCCGAAACAGGCCCGTTGAACTGGGCCGGAATACTCGGCCTCCTTCAAGAACCCGGCGGCAATGGGGACTAAATCGGGATAGTCTTGACTGGGGTAGGTTTGTTCATGGAGAACGTTCAACCGGGGATGGTTTAGATGCGCAGTCACCTCAACCAATCGCAAAATCGTTTTCGTGCCGCCAATATCACCGGCTAGGACAATGCTCATATAAACTTAACTCTAGACCTGATTCGATGGGGTTTGCCTTTTTAATTTAAGTGCATTTCGCTTTAGTTGAGGCGTATCTGGGTTTCCGTTTCACTCAAGTGGCTTGTATCTCCCTTGAGTTCGAGACGCCAATCCCCCCCATCTCGGGTTAATTTTACCAGACAGCAACAAGCGGTCTCCATGTCGACCGGATGACCCAGTAAGCCTTGCGTCATCCCCAACACCGTCGCGCCATGGCCGAGGAAAAGCAAGTCGCCGCTGGTTTGACGGGCCAGCTCACGGGCCGTTTCTCCCGAGCGTCGCCAACAGTCTTCCTGGCTAACTTCAGGATACTGGGGTTGCGATCGCGATCGATAGCTCAAGTCCAGGCGAGGAAATTCTCCCTGCAATTCTTCAGGAGAGGCAATTTCTGGCATTTCCGTCATCCAGTCGGGATTGAGCCATTCGCCAATTCCCCAGTCCAGATAAATCCCCGTTCCTAAACGTTCGGCCACCGCATTAGCCGTGGTGACACAACGACGAAAGGGAGAGCTAACAATCGTCAACCTCGACGAACCCTGGTCATACTCCCGTTCCAATCGTTGAGCTAATTCTTGAGCTTGTTGTAATCCCTGTTCAGACAGAGGAGGGTCATAGCGTCGGGGAGCGGTTTCAAACCACTCGGGATATTGGAAATCATAACGATGACCATGTCGTGCAATCCAGATGGTCTGTGCAGTCTGATTGTTTAAAGAGCTGTTGGAGGTCATGGCGACAATAAATCAAGGGTCAGAGTGCTTTAAAATAGAAGAACTTGTCATCCGGGTTATCAACTTATAAAATTCCCGCTCCCTCGTGAATCGCAACCGAAGCGTTTGAGTCCGGGGGTGGGGGAAGGATGGCCATGACCGCTTATACAACTGATGCGTTCCGAGAGAGTTCCGTTAAACAAAAGCTATGGCTAAACGACGAAAAAAAACCTTTCCCTGCGGACATAAAGGGTATGGCAAAACCTGTCATCGCTGCGCCCAAGAACGGCGAGAACAGGAAAAGCAGTTACAGGCATTTCATAAGAAAAAAGCGGAGAAAGAAGCCTGGGAAGCCAGCTTTGAGCAGGATGATATTGATTTGCGATCGCTCCCTCAATATGTGGTCGTCAAAGCCAGAGATATTATATCCGGCTTAGCCGAACACCAAAGTTATCGCGACTTTAATGGCAAGCGAATGAGACACGATCGCCAAATTATTAGTATACCCATTACTCGCAACTATCGCATGATTTGCCGCGATGATGGAGATTGGGTAATCCCGCAGTCGGTGTTGTCCCATGAAGACTATAACGTCAAAAAACCGGGGGCGTAGGGGTTATAATTCCCCACAGATACGTTCAAAGGCCGCTGCTGGATTCTCGGCTAAGGTAATGGGACGACCAATCACCAAATAGCTCGCTCCTGCATCAAGGGCCTGTTTGGGAGTCATCACCCGTTGTTGGTCGCCAGAAGCCGCCCAGGAGGGACGAACACCGGGACAAATGAGCAGGAAGTCCGGACCACAGATTTGTCGCAGTTGCTGAGCCTCCTGGGGGGAGCAGACGGCTCCCGCCAACCCAGACTCCTGAGCCAATAGGGCCATTTTCAGGGCATATTCGGGGAGTTCGATGGGAACCTGAAGGTCAAACGCCAATTCTCGGGCGTTGAGGCTGGTTAACAGGGTGACGGCGATGGCGTTAGCCAGGGGTTGATGAGCTGCCTCGGCCCCGTCCCGCAACGCCTGTTGAGCGGCTTGCAGGGCCGGCCGTCCAGCGGTGGCATGTACGGTCAACAAATCCACCCCATAGCGGGCCGCCGAACGACAGGCTCCCGCCATAGTGTTGGGGATATCGTGAAGTTTCAAGTCCAGAAAAATCCGTTTCCCTCGTGTTTTCAGAAGCTCAAGGATTGGGGGGCCTTCACTGATAAAGAGTTCGAGTCCCACTTTCCAGAATTGTACATCAGGAAGCCGGTCTAGTTGGGCGATCGCCCGCTCCAAG
Organism: Phormidium sp. PBR-2020; assembly: GCA_020386575.1. Taxonomy (GTDB): domain Bacteria; phylum Cyanobacteriota; class Cyanobacteriia; order Cyanobacteriales; family Geitlerinemataceae; genus Sodalinema. The sequence continues at coordinate 4,946,672 of CP075902.1, forward strand.
TCCGGGACATCTAGGGGAACAATAATACGTTCAGCAGCGGTCATAATTCAGGTCATCATAAAAAGAGAGTTTTCCCAAGCCACTCGTTTTTTCTGGTTTGTCGATGAACGAATGACAAGCTCAACTCTGTATCATAAGGAGTATCATAGCAATCAATCGAGAATCTGGAAAGACGTAAGCCTCAAGTGATGGGACTGCGGATTGGCAAAGTAATCTCAAAAATGGTTTTCTGATTGGGGATTGACTCACATACTAAACTTCCGCCATGTTTTATGACAATCGTTTCATAGCTATTATATAAACCCAATCCCGTCCCTTTGCCAACATCTTTTGTAGTAAAAAAAGGCTCAAAAATACGACTTTTATAGTGAGGCTTGATGCCAATTCCATTATCAGCGATAAGAATCTGAATAATTGACTCGCTAAATCGTTTAGTCTGAATTGTGATTTGTTCAGTAGGGGCATTGTCTTCCTGGGTTTGCCGAGCAATAATTCCCTCGATAGCATTACTTAACAAATTCATAAATACCTGATTGATATAGAGAGCAAAGCATTCAATCTTCGGTAAATTTCCATACTGCTTAACCACCTGAATCGGAGGATAGTCTGTCTCCCCTTGTAAGCGATGTTGCAACACCAGCAGGGTACTGTCTAAGCCTTGGTGAATATCAACAGACTTGAGTTCTGCTTCATCCAAACGGGAGAAATTGCGTAAACTCAAAACAATTTTATGGATGCGTTCTGACCCCAAGCGCATCGAAGTTATTAAGTTCATAAAGTCTTGCGGAATAAACTCAAAGTCAATCTCCTCCTTGAGCTCTAAAATATCTGGGTCATCGGCAGGAAATTTAGACTCGTAAAGGTCGAGTAATTCTAAGATATCCTCAAAATAATCTTTAGCCGGAGTTAAGTTACTATAAATAAAGCCAATGGGATTGTTGATTTCATGAGCTACCCCCGCCACCAATTGCCCTAAGCCTGTCATGGTTTCATTTTGAATTAACTGAGCTTGGGTTTTCTTCAGTTGAGAGACGGTCTCATTCAGAGATTCCGCCTGTTTTTGTAAATCCTCCTGTTGCTGAGTAAGCTGTTGATTCGCCTCAAAGAGTTCTTGGGTTCGGTTGTGAACCCGCTTTTCCAAATCCTGTTTAGCCTGTTGTAGCTCTTGGTTTGCCTGACTTCGTTCAGCGAGAACGGCAATGAGTACCAACATGGTAATTGAAATAACCGCGATAAACGAATCTAGAAATAAGAGCGATCGGTTGAGATCATCGCGAACAAAGACACTTTTTTCTTGAACTGTCCCAATCACGGCCAGCGAAATGGTAATGACAATCACTGTGGTGGTGATGTGAGTTGGAAAGCGAAAGACTGCCCAAACCAAGAGGGGAATTACGAGATACTCAATGGGATAGCCTCGAAAAAACGCCAATTGTATAACGATTATGGATAAGGCCAGCCAAGAGGCAATCTCTAAAACTTCCCATTTTCCTTGTCGTTTGAGCCGCAATGAATCGCCATTTTTCCAGCGGTAATAGAGGCTTAAAATCCAAGGGGTATAGACAATGACACCCGTTGCATTAGCAATCCACCAGGTGAGAAAGACATAGCCCAACTCTGATGTGGTAATCCAATTGGCAAGCCGCAGAGCGGTTACCCCAAAAGTAGCACTAATCAGTTGACACAGAAGGGCCCCGATGCCAATAAAGATAAAGACATGAGTAGTTTTGTGAAAGGGATAGCGACTGGGGATGAAGGTTTGCAGTAACTTAACGCCAATCAGGGGGGTTAACGTATTCCCCACGGCCGTTGTGGCCCCAATAGCGAGGCTAGCGGGGTTAGGGTCAAGAATCAGATAGGTACTAAACGCTCCCAGAAACACTCCCGGCCAAACTCGCAACCCCCACAGGAGCATCACCGCCAGACTTAATCCCGCTGGAACCCAGACGGTGGCCACATCTCCGGGTAGAACGGCCAATCGCATCCCCACTAAGGCCACTAGATGATAGATGACGGCGATCGCGATAATTCTACAGAGGGGTTTCCAGGCTCGGAACGTCTTGAGAGGGGTTGACATATACAACTTCGCGACGAGGTTGGAACAGAGGATAGGGACACACGCAAGGTAACGCAAGGTTCTGTCATCGATACTGAACCAGGTCATATCGGTAGCCATTGACAGACTGAAATTGCTCCCGAGGAATCGGAATCGTCGTCAGGTTTGGCCTCTCCAAATCACCCACCTGGGGAGCATGGAAATTGACATACCAAACATCAAAGGGAGGTGAGAGCGTCGCCAGTTCCTGGGCTAACACATCTGTGGGATAGTGCTGTTCATCGGGATGAGCCAGCGCAACAGCGAGGGGTGGGGAGAAGTTTAACCGCCGCAACTCCCAGGCGATCGCCTGTAACCGTCCCGTCTGTCCATGATGCTTATGGGTGGTGGCGAGAACCACGGGAACATCTGAGGTGTTCTGAATCATCTCCGCCAGGCGATCGCCGCGATGATTTTGTAAGTAACTCAGATTTGTCACCACGCTCAGACTTCCCACCAAAGCAACCAGTCCCAAGCTGAACACCTGCTTCGGTTGCCGCTGCCACGCCGATTCTAACATCGCCGCCATGAGGAGTAGCACCACAGGCAAAAGGGGAAAAAAGAAGCGAGGCGCGAGGGTTAAATCATTACCCGTACTGTAGGTGAGTCCTAACAGTAATAGCAATCCCGTGATAAACACCTCCCAGTAAATCCTAACCTGAGGGCGAGTTTTTCCTCGATAACGACAGAGCAAATAGCCCAAAGCCCCCAACGCCAAGAGTAAGCCAGCCGCCCCTAGAACTAAGCCCCAAAGCGGTAGCACAAACACATCCAACGGAGCCATCAAAACCATGGAAATCAGCCATAACAGGGTTCGCCCCAAGGAGTCGAGAACCCCCAACTGGCCATCGGTTACCCAATCCGTTAAATCACTGTCCACAAAGCGACCCCAGACGGGAAGCCACACCAACCCGGTGGCCGCCGTTCCCAACGCCGCCACGGCTACCCCCCGCCAAGGTTTCGCCGTTCTGGGAACTCGTCCCTGGAGCCAATGGTTCCCCAAAACCAAGCCTTGCATGAGAGGAACCAAGCCAAAAAAGTAATGCACCGCAATCCCCAAGCCATTCACCAGAATCCAAAGACTCGTCCAACCCCACATCCATCGCCGAGCTGGGGAATTAGGGTCAACGAGAGCATCGAGGGCTAGGGTAAAGCCATAAAAGGAGGCGATCGCCAGTAAAATCGCCAGGGTATAATGGCGAGCTTCCTGAGCTAAAAAGACCCCCAGGGGCGATAGGGCCATCAACGCCGCCGCCAGGTGAGCGACGGTGACTGAGCCAAACGCCCGTTTCCCTAAGCCATACATCGCCGGAATCGTCAGGGCCCCCCAGAGGGCGGAGAAGGCGCGACTGGCCCAGAGTAACCGCTCGGGAGAAGCCCCCATGAACGGTTGTAGCCAGAGATGAGTGAGAAAGAAATACAACGGTGGATGAGTACTTTCAGCCATTAAATGCTGCCAAACCTGCCCTAAACCCGCCCCAGGAGAAGGCTGCAACGGCTCTAGCAACGGCTCGGGAGCGATTAATTGATTTAGGGGAACCTCCAGAAAGCTATTCCCCAAACTAAACGCCAGGGTGGCACATTCATCAGTCCAGGGGGGCAAGGTTCCTAAGCCCATCAGGCGTATCCCCAACCCCAGGAGGAACCAGGCACAAAGTTTTATGAACACGGTGTTCGCTCGCTCATCTGCTCTCGGGTGACGGCTTCCACTCTAGCGGAGGTGGGGTGCTGTCGCTGATAGAGCCAGACGGTGATTCCATTCTCTAATTCAAAAGACTCGGGGAGACGGCGGAAATCTTGGGCGATCGCACAATGATGGGAAAATGCCCGAGATAGATACTCAAGTTGCGTCTGAGAGCGCGATCGCACCACCTGTTCTTCCTCCAAGCCAATCACCTGAGCGGGTGTTGCTACTACTACCACATCCGCCATCAGAACCATCTCTAACGGGGATACCCCCCCATCAAAAATGGCCACGGGGAGCAGGGTTAAGGGGGGAGCGTCGCGAAACTGTTGAAACTGCTCCGAGTTAAACATGGAGGTATTGAGGTGATTGGAGGCGGCTAAGAGGGCAATCTGTTGCTGCTGCTGACTCAAATCTTGCAAACGCCCCAGCAATTGGTGTAACACCTGGTGATCCTGACGCATTAAGGGAGCATAGGAGCGAGCAAACAGGCCTCCCGCTGAGGGGTTCGCCGCTGAGAGTCCTAAGCCTAGGGAGAGATTGACTGTTAAATACACTCCCAACAGAACCATTCCCCAACGCCATCGCCGTTGCAATTCATCGAGGAGGGCCAAGAGAGCCAAGACGAGCCAGGGGGTTAGATGCAGGGTGTAGTGAACATTGCCATATCGCAGTTTAACGAGCAAAATCCCCACACAGAGAAGGCTGGCCCATCCCACAAACCGCCAACGTCGAGAGGACCAGCGTTGACTTAGGAGCCATCCCAGCAGAGCCAATCCCCAAACCCCCCAACCATAGGCAACTCCAGTTCGCCCCACCATGACCCCCAGAGGAAGCTGCCAACGTTCATAGCGGCTACTGAAATCGGTCGTTAAGGCACTTTGGGTAAAGTCTGGGGCGATCGCCAGCATCAACAGCAACGCCACCGCTCCCACCATGGCCAATCGCAGCCACACTCGCAACATGGGCCGCCAGGCCTTGGCTTCTAGAGACCCCTGGGAGAGGGCAGCGGCGAGTAAGATGCTAAGGGCGGGATAGGCGAAATGGCGACGAAACAAAATCGCCAGTCCGATGAGACCCCCCATGCCGACAATCGACCCCCAGCGATGTAAACGGGGGTCTCGCAGATACAACCAGCTTGCCCAAACGAGGAGGGTGGCTCCCCCAAGATCAGGGTAGCCTCGTAAGAATGGAACCCAGGTCATGGGGATGAGGAGGGCCAAGAAACTGGCGAACCAAAATCGCGATCGCCGCCCCCAGCGTTCCAGATAAGGAAAGGGCAGTTCTTGGGCGATCGCCCCCAATCCCAGACAAAAAGGCACTAAATAGACAAGAGCCAAGCCTAAACTATAGGCAATACGGCTATTCTGTCCCAGCCAAAGAAAGGGCAAAATTGGCAGGGTATGCAGGGCATTTTTTTGTTGACCCAAACTAAGCCGAATAAACTCCCACCCCTCCCCAGCAGAGTCACGAAAGGCATCGGCGACCAAAATGGCATAGTTCTGATAGTCAGCATAATCCCAACTATAAAAGCCCGTTTCCTGACTCACATAGCCAACGCTCACACCAACAATTACTGCCAGCAATATCCCATAGGCGATGCCATCAAAAACCCTCAATTTCATGGGCGTAGTAATAAGATGCCGGACTGAACTAAGCCGACAAAAATACCTAGAAGTCCTCCTAGATTGACAATCGCTTGCAGCTCACTTTTAACAATTCCCTCAACCGCCATTTCCAAATTTTCAGGAGACGTCGCATTGACCCGATCCACAATCACTTTATCGATGGATAAAATCGGAATCGCTTGAGCGACAATCTTTTCTAGATCTTCTTCTAAATAGCGATCTAGCACCAAGGCCAACTCGTAGCTAATGGGTTCTAAGGACTCATTCACCGCCGAGGATGACTGGAGACGAGTGATGGCGATTTGGGCAACATTTTCAAAGTCAACGGAGCTACTTAAACTCTCGAATAAGGGTCTTCCTTCGGTTTTAATATATTTGCGAACACTCTCTTTTAGGGTTTTTCGCAATTGTCGCACGGTGGAGACGGGAAGATTTTGCAGGGAGAGATTCTGCAAAAATTCTTTAAGTCGAGATTGAAGGGAGAGGGAATCAATCACTTCTTCGAGCCGTTTGTTGGCTTGCTCTCTGTCATCTAAACAAAAGTTTCTCAGACGAATTAGAGCATTTCTTAACCCCAAAACATTGGCAACTAACCAATAGGTTCCACTACTTTTTTCTCGGAAACTTTCATCAATAATCAGGATATTGCGGTCTGTCAAAAAGTCAATCAGTGCCAGGCGAACAGCATTAGGAGATAGAGCAATTTTCATCAACCAATCAGACAACTGATAGGCTTGGCTATCGGTGAGTTGAAACTCTAAGAGAACATCATCAAAAATCTGATTGAGTTGGCGATCGAGGAAGTCCTCTCGGCGGGCCAAGACTTTTAAGATGCGGGGGAGCGATCGCCCCACCAAATCCCGCAGGATTCCGGCGATAATCTTATTACTCTTATCATTGGGGTCTGCCTTCAAACTCCCCTGGGCCATCTTCAGCAGCCAGAGAATTGCTCCTTGAATCCGCTCAATCGCTAGGAGACGGCGAGCGATTTTTTGCAATTCGCCCGGTGTCAGCAAGGACCCCATAATCGTATCCGAGACCCGTGTTGCTAGTCGTTCCTGATTTCGAGGAATCAAACCGGGGGTAAAGGGCAAGCGATACTTGCCAATATAATAGGCCCGATAAGGACGAAACAGCATTTTGATGGCGAGATCATTGGTGAAATAGCCAATGATTCCGCCAGCAATGGGGGGGATCAGAAGAAACCAAACGTCTGGGTGTAACAAGAAGGGAACGGGGAACAGGGAACAGGGAACAGGGGAGAAGAAGGCAGTAGGCAGTAGGGAAGAGAAGGCAAGAGGCAAGAGGCAAGAGGCAAGAGGGGGAACCACGTAGGGGCGTACGGTGATCGATAGCCGAACCGTGGTCGCCCTCTTACCCTTGTGGAAGACTCGGTTGGGTTAGGGTTTGTGGGCGACGAGAACCCCCATCATTCCACCCATGAGGGGGTAATGGACGACTCGCTCAAATCCGGTGGACTGGGCCAGTTGCACCTGTTGGCGACCGCTGGGGAAGCGATCGAGACTGGGGGCAATGTAGGCGTACTCCTCTTTCAAGCGGAACCGTTGGGCCGTGGGAACCACTAGGGTATTGAGATACCACTGTTGAAAAGCTCGCATCCCGGCCGATTGGGGACGGTGCATATCTAAGATAGCAACTGCCGCTCCGGGTTTGAGGATGCGGTAGAGTTCACCGAGACCCTGGGGGATATCGGTGAGATTGCGTAATCCGTACCCCATGGTGGCCGCGTCGAAGCTATTGTCCTCAAAGGGTAAGTTCAGGGCATCCCCTTGTACCCAGTCTACCGGTCGCAGTTGTTGGTAACTGCGACCACGGGCCACCTCTAACTGGGCGGCAGAAAAATCAGTTCCGACCACAGTCCCCATTTTACCCACCACCTCCGCCAAGAGGAGGGCGATATCGCCACTGCCACAACAAACATCTATAACCCGATCGCCCGCTTTGGCCCCAGACCAGTTCACCGCCATCTGTTTCCAGATGCGGTGAGTACCAAAACTGAGGCTATCATTCAGGCGATCGTAGAGAGGGGCGATGCGGTCAAAAAGCTGCTGAATCTCCGCTGCGTCCGGTTGCATAGTCATTCAATCAGAGCGGTCACGAGGCTAACTTGGCACAGGTCAAGGCCAACGCCATTTGTTGGGTGCAACGGTGAATCCACTCCACCTCGTTTTCTTGAACGGCGTTGGGACTTTTCCATTGTAGAGATGCCAAGGCGAGAAGTTCCTGGCGAAAGACCACGGGTAACACTAAGTGAGCTTTCACCCCTGCGGTCTGATAACTCTCCAGTTGGCCCAACTCAGCATCTCCGGCGACGTTCGCGACCCCTTGCACCGATTGACTGGCGATCGCCTCCTTGGCCAAGGGATCATCCCCGAGATCGATTCTCTCGTCTTCGCCATAACAGACTGGGGTCCCGCTAAGGCTATCCCCATCCATCAGTTGCAAAACGCAAGTGTCAGCCTCAAAGTTCTCTCCCAAGGCATCAGCGATGGGTTGTAAGGATGACCCAAGATCCGCCGAGGTTTGGGCCACTTCGATCAGGGTGGCTAACACCGCCATCTGAGCTTGAGACCATTCGAGTTCCTCGGTTTTCTGTTTCAGTAACTCGTAGGTATCGGCGGCACGTTGCACTACCCCACGTAACTCATTGGGGTCCCAGGGTTTGGTGATGTATTTATAGACTTGTCCAGAGTTGATGGCCTCAACCAAGTCTTCAATATCCGTAAAACCCGTCAGAATAATGCGGACTGTATTGGGAAACTGAGTGACGGTTTTACTTAAAAACTCCGTCCCTTTCATTTCCGGCATCCGTTGATCAGAGACGATGACCGCCACTTCGCCTTGTTTTTCCAGAACCTCAAGGGCCTGGATGCCGCTTTCGGCTTTATAAACCTGGAATTCTCGGCGAAAGGTGCGATAGAGCAAATCTAGATTATCTGGCTCATCGTCAACCACTAGCATTTTCGGTTTCTTGGGTCGCATCGAAGTCCTCAATCGAGTCTTTACGTCATCAAGTTCTGGCATGGTATTGATTGTACCTACCTCCATTTGGACAGTTTGTCCCTGATCAAATCGGAACCCGCTCATGTCCCTGGCTTGGAGACAGTCAAGTACCTGATCTATGATACTTTGCCAGGTGGGCGATCGCGACCCTCAGGTCTGTGACTAGAGAAATCTTCATATCTGCCCCGATCTGTTATCTGTCCTGAACAGTCGAGTCCCGACCCTTACAGATTAACCCGTTCCCTGAACCCTAAGGAGACCCCCGATGGATGTCATTCCCGCGATTGATTTATTAGGTGGCCGTTGTGTCCGCCTCTACCAAGGGGACTATGATCAGTCCCAAACCTTTAGCGAAGACCCTGTGGCCATGGCCCAACAATGGCAAGACCAAGGTGCCAGTCGCCTCCATCTAGTGGATCTCGATGGGGCCAAGGAGGGTCGTCCTGAAAATAGTGCGGTCATTGAGGCCATTACCCGCCACCTGTCGATTCCGGTGCAACTGGGGGGAGGCCTGCGCGATCGCGATACTGTGGCCCGAGTCTTAGACTGTGGCGTTGAACGTGCCATTCTCGGAACCGCTGCGGTGGAACAGCCTCAGTTGGTTCAACAACTCTGTCAGGAGTTTCCGGGACAGATTGCGGTAGGAATTGATGCTCGTGATGGCTCGGTGGCAACGCGCGGCTGGTTGGAAACCTCTGAAGTTAAGGCCACGGATTTAGCGCAACAGATGGCTCAATATGGGGTGGCTGCCATTATCTATACGGATATCCATCGCGATGGAACCCTAAGCGGCCCTAATCGGGACGCCTTGCGAGAGCTGGCTGAGGCCATCTCGGTTCCGGTGATTGCCTCGGGGGGGATGAGTTCAGTCTCTGATTTATTGGGGTTACTCTCCCTTGAATCCCTAGGGGTGACCGGGGCCATTATCGGTCGGGCCCTCTATACGGGGGATATTTCTCTGAAAGAGGCGGTTCGAGCTGTGGGTGAGGGACGCTGGCAAGATGTGCCCCCGGATTTGGGGTCTTCGGCTTTGGCCTAAGCATTTTGTCCTAAGGATGTCTGGGAATCTCAGGAGTCTGGAAACCATGAGATGGGGAGCTGTGAGAGTGCCGCTGGGATTCTCGCTGGGATTCTCGCTGGGGTTGTCGCTGGGGTTGTCGTTGGGGTTGTCGATGCCGCAAGCTGCCCCGGCGGAAGTTTTGCTCTAACCATTGGCGGAATTTATCTTCAATGGCGAAGGCTTCCCGTTCAAAGACGTTATCCTGGTACCGCAGACCGGCTCGTTTGTACTCCCGGAAGTACTCATGACCAAAGGCGTGAAGTCCACCCAGGTCTTCTGATTGCCGCACATGGACTAACTCATGAGCCAGAAGCACCAGTTGCTCGGGATCTTCGGGAGTATAGGGGTCATTGATATAAATGCGGTTCCCATACACCTGAGCATTGGATGAGCCGACATCCAGCCGTAGGTTTGCCCCCACCCAGTTATCAATCAGTTGTACGTCATAGACGACCTCAACGCGATCGACGAGATCGCCAAAAAAAGGACGCAGATATCGCTTCTGAGATAGGGTGAGGGAAGACCCATAGGGGTATTGATAGTGCATAACCTGGGCGATCGCCTGGTAGGAGACGGCTCCTAGACGAATTAAAATCGGTTTGGGCAAATGTTCCGGGACTTTGCCCTCGCAGAGTTGTCCGAGCAGAGTATGGCTCGATATACAGGAGACAATCGTCTGTTCAGAGATTGACCAACCCGACAAGACCACCGTCAGACAGCTAAAAAAACTCAGCAACCCCACCGCCATGCGGTAGTAGGCGCGCGTTAACCTCAGTCGTGGACGGGTTCGGGAACGTCGTCGGGTCCTTGAGCGGTGGCTTTGACGGTAATGGAGTTTCAACCGAGGCGATCGCATTTCAGTCTCAAATCTGGGTGAGCGGGAAAAACAGGGTTATCAAAGGTCTCGCCAAGTCACAGGTTCCCGCGTGGGAAGCCATAGCAGGCGATGACTCTGGATTTGAACTCTGGGCTTCAACTCTGGGCTTCAACTCTGGGTCCGAACTGAGTTGAGTGAGCCTTAAAATCTCTCCCTCTACTTATGATAAACAGAGAAGCCCTCTGGTGATAGTGTTCCCCTTCTTGAGTTTATGACGATCGCAATTCCCAAAACGTTCCATATGGATTTTGTTTTGTCGAAATGTTAAGTTTTTTTTGTATCCTGAATCACCTGAACTCCATAGATGGCCATCCTTGAGCCGTAGCTTCCCAGGACAAGGAGATTTCTTGAAACGAATCCTCAGGACTCATCCAGCCAAAGAACCGTTTTCTATTACAATATAAGTTAATCTTAAATCTGTTCTATTCCTGCTTTTTCTTAGATGACGCAAGCCAATTCTGAAACTGTCACAAACTCCCCCGAAACACAAGATACAACAATTCCTTTTTTGCCCGTCAAGGAGTTGTCTCCAGAGCAATGGTCAACCCAGACTTTTATTCAAGAGCATCAAATCCCAGGGATTCCCGTTGTTCTGCGCCAGGGGGTGTCTGAACCAGAATGGAATCTGGAGTATTTAGAGTCAAAAATCGGCTCAGAAAAATTCCTTTGTCGTTTCTATGGCCAGGAGCGACAAACTCTCGACAAACGGAAATGGCAAACCATCGGTAGTGGGATTGCCGCTCAATGTCTCTCGTTTTTCGAGTATGCGAAGCTAGTACGCTCTGGGGAAGCTCACCGTGAGGATATTTATTTAGCCAAATGTCCCCTCGCCACAACGCCGTTAGCGAACTCCCCGAGCTTGCAAGCTATTGGTCCTCAATTTAACCTGTACAACGGCATAACTGACTTCAATCTTTGGGCGGGAGCCGGTGGCCATACCGAAAGCCTACATTATGATACCTTTGATGGCACCTTAATTCAGTTAGCAGGACAAAAACGGGTGGTGTTATTCCCCCCGTCGCAACTGTCAAACCTCTATCCCTTCCCCCTAATCGGTCATCTACACCATGGCTTAAAACTCCGCTCTTGGTTTAGCCAAGTCTATCCAGATAAACCTGATTTTGAGGCGTTCCCCGGTCTTGAAGACGCCTTTAAACACCGCTACGAGGTTATTTTAAATCCCGGCGATGTCCTCTATCTTCCGGTGGGTTGGTGGCATGAAGTCAGTGCCTTGGGAGAGGGTTTTGTCTGTTCTGCCAACCGATTTTGGGCCGTATTCCCCCGCCGCCGGGTCTTATCTCAATGGAGTTCCTGGCGTACCTATTTTGCCTTTTTGTTATCGATGCCCTTCATGAGCTTGAAATTCATTCAAGCCCTCACCAAACCGAACCGCAAGGAAGAGTTAGAGAAAGTATTACGGATGTTTTAAGGGTGTATTCCGGGTATTTCAAGACCGATCCGGATGGGCGATCGCCGGTCGTGAGGGATGAAGTCTACTCTTAATCCATATCAATACGGGCCACATGAAATCCCATGACACATTTATAATAGCGACCTGAGCGATCGCCACGGGAACTCACCACCCGTCCACAATCAAGTTGTCCTCCACGCCAACGCGGTTGTCCATTGTGGTCAGCCAACATACAGCTTTGACAAACTTGACAAGTGGGTAAAAGGGAATTGTCCGTTAAAATCACAACCATGATTCTAAGACCTCCAAAACAGGATTAACGCTGACCTAACTCCATTGTAAGCCGTCCCTCCGCTGCTGGGCGATCGCCCACGGCTTCCAAGACAGCCTACCCTTCACCTAACAGCCGAAACAGGCTACAATCAGGAGTTCGGGCCACCAGCATCCCCCCCAACCTAAACCATTCGTAACACCTGTAACCCGTCGTCAGCAGACGCACCCAGACGATTCAACTCAATCATGACTCAGACTAACTTAGACTTCCTGGCTGCCAGCGATCCCACCCTGGCGGAGATCCTCAACTCGGAACTGCAACGCCAGCAGGATCACCTAGAACTCATCGCCAGCGAAAACTTCACCTCCGCTGCGGTTCTAGCGGCCCAAGGGTCGGTTCTCACCAACAAATACGCCGAGGGGCTGCCCAACAAACGCTACTACGGCGGCTGCGAACATATCGATCGCGCTGAACAACTGGCCATCGACCGTGCCAAAGAGCTATTTGGTGCAGCTCACGCCAACGTTCAGCCCCATTCCGGCGCCCAAGCCAATTTTGCCGTTTTCCTAGCTTTGCTGAAGCCAGGAGACACCATTATGGGCATGGATTTGTCTCATGGGGGTCACCTCACCCATGGTTCTCCAGTGAATGTCTCGGGGAAATGGTTTAACGTCCAGCATTACGGAGTCAGCCAGGAGACCGAACAACTCGACTACGAGGAAATCCGCCAACTGGCCCTCAAACACCGGCCCAAACTCCTCATCTGCGGCTACTCCGCCTATCCTCGCACCATCCACTTCGACAAATTCCGGGCCATCGCCGACGAAGTGGGGGCCTATCTCCTGGCCGACATTGCCCACATTGCCGGACTCGTGGCCAGCGGTCATCACCCCAACCCCCTCCCCCATTGCCATGTGGTCACCACCACCACCCACAAAACCCTACGCGGTCCCCGGGGAGGTCTGATTCTGACCCAGGATGCCGACTTGGGTAAAAAACTCGATAAAGCCGTCTTCCCTGGTAGCCAAGGCGGTCCCTTGGAACATGTCATCGCCGCCAAAGCCGTAGCCTTCGGAGAAGCCCTCAAACCGGACTTCAAGACCTACTCCGGTCAGGTAATTGAGAACGCCCAAGCCATGGCCAGCCAACTCCAGGAACGGGGTCTTAAAATTGTCTCCAATGGCACCGATAACCACTTGATGCTGGTCGATTTGCGATCGGTAAGCATGACCGGGAAACGGGCCGATGCCTTGGTGAGTGGGGTTAATATCACCGCCAACAAAAATACCGTTCCCTTCGATCCCGAATCCCCCTTTGTCACCAGCGGCTTACGCCTGGGGTCCCCCGCCATGACCACTCGCGGCATGGGTGTGGAGGAATTTAAGGAAATCGCGAACATTATCGCCGATCGCCTCCTCAACCCGGAAGATGAAGCCGTAGCTGAGACCTGCCGTCAACGAGTCGCTAACCTCTGTCAGCAGTTCCCGCTGTATCCACATTTACGGATTCCGGTTCCCGCTATGGCGTAGATTAAGTATCCGCGATAACAGAGTTTCTGGGCAGTCCGAGCGGGCTGTCCTTTTTTTTGCGTCCTCGATGGAGATAAACTGGGAATTTTCTGGCTCTAAAAACCGCTGTAACGTTTTATAGTCTTGGTTTTGAGAGCTTGAGGTTTTTGTGATTCCTGAGATTGAGGGGCAACAATCATGGCAGAAGTTGACGCGATCGCGGTACACTAAGCCCCATTGCTCCAACCCTGACCCCACCATTGGGCTTCTAACTCCAGATGCCGCAACATCTGTATCATCTGTTTGCCTTCGTAATTTCGGCAGCCCTGGTTCTAATTACCACCCCCTGGGTGAAGGAACTGGGCCTGCGGAGTGGACGAGTCGATATTCCCAATGATCGCAAAGTTCACGATCGCCCCATGGTTCGCCTAGGAGGTGTATCGATTTTCCTGGGAACCCTAATTGCCCTACTTCTGGTTTGGAAGCTAGGGGGATTTATTGACACCGATGGCAATTACCTCGATCCCGCCACGGAATATGAAATTTGGGGAGTCACCATTGGCGGACTCTTCTTTTTCATGATTGGGTTTGCCGATGATTTGTTCAATCTCTCCGCCATTACCCGCCTCTTCCTACAAATCCTCATCGCCAGCGTTGCTTGGTCGTTATGTGGTGTCAGTATTGATTTTCTCACCATTCCCTTCCTTGGCTTAGTGGAGTTACCGGGACTGGTGAGTTTACCGGTGACGGTGATTTGGCTGGTGGGGATGGCCAATGCCATTAACTGGATTGATGGCCTTGATGGCCTAGCTGCTGGCGTCTCAGGGATTGCAGCGGTGGTTCTGTTGGTGGTGAGTTTGTTTATGGAACAACCGGCCGCGGCCCTCATTGCCGCCGCCTTAGCGGGAGGGGCCCTGGGATTTCTCCGCTACAACTTCAACCCAGCCCAAATTTTCATGGGGGATGGCGGATCTTACTATCTCGGGTTTACTCTGGCCGGTGTTGGGGCGATCGGTTTGGTCAAGAGTACCGCCGTCACAGCGGTGTTACTGCCCTATATTATTTTGGCGGTTCCCATTTTTGATATGTCAGCGGTGATTGTCGATCGCCTCCGTAATGGCATTTCTCCGTTTGCGGCGGACAAGCGACATCTCCATCATCGCCTCCTCAATGCCGGTTTGTCTCATCGGTTCACGGTTCTGTTTATCTACGCCCTCACCCTCTGGGTGGGAGGGTTAGCCCTGGCGTTTGCAGGACTTCCCAGCGGCCAGGCCTATGCCTTGGCCGCCACCTCCTTATTGGGTTACACAGCTTGGAAAGCCTGGAAGTATGCCCGGTGAACAACGGAGACTCAAATGAATTGTGTGATTTGTAAGCATGGACAGACAGTCCCAGGACGAACGACCGTGACTCTAGACCGGGATGGAGTGATTGTCATCCTGAAAAACGTTCCCGCCGAAATTTGTGACACCTGTGGCGAGTATTATCTTAGTGAGGAAACAACTCGGGTGATCCTTGAGAGTGCAGAACAGGCGATCGCCAAGGGAATTGATCTCGAAGTCCGTCAGTATGCTGCTTGTTAAGCAAGCCGCCAGGTCAATCTACGGAGACCGTCACGGCGGCAACAGCGATGAGCATATCATCATTTTTATCCTCTAATTCAGGAATCGCTCGCCCCACGGTGACCATTCCTCCCGACTCAACCCGTAGGGTTTTTTGTCCAAAGGGCAAAACCGCTAACACCTCCTCCTCCCGAACCTGTTCAGGATAAGGAACCGCCACCTGAACATCCACATACATCTGGTTGGGATGATCTAATTGGGCCACTTCCCAGACTCCTGGTAGGGCATTATGGGCGATCGCATTGCGAACGGCCCGGGTGGCGGCCACGGTGGGATCTTGTCCATGTTGGTCGATCCCCATTCCCATCTCAATAATTAAACGTTTACGAGCCATGACCTTCCCTAAACTGTTGCGGTATTGGGACAGTTTAGCCGAAAGTTCCCATTAAAATGAGCAATTTTGCCAAAAATGGGTCGAAGAAACCCTCCCCCCGATTTCGGTTGCACTCACTGGGCAAGTCCGCAAAGATTCCCTATCTTAGTAATAGATAGCCGCAGCGACAAAAAAACAACTATGAACTCTTTACCTCACACTGGACGCGAGAAAACCGATAACCCCCTCTGGGATTATGTGCAGTCCCTCTCCCCTGAGGCGATCGCCAAACTCTCCCAGCCGAATCCGGAAGTAGCCCAGGTGATGGAACGGTCGATCGCCGGAATGTTAGGAACGCTGCCCCCCGAAGGCTTCGATGTCGCCGTCACCACCTCTCGGGAAAATCTCAGCAAACTCCTCGTCTCCGCGATGATGAATGGGTATTTCCTCAACAGTGCCCATCAGCGGATGGCGTTTGACCGCTCCCTGCAAGCGGTACATACTGATGACGACCAAGACGGTCACCAGTAGGCCCGACTCACCATCGGCTAACCCGAGGGGCGCGTTAAGCCTGTTGGCGTAGAAATTCTCGCACCTCATCGGCGTTGGGCTGGGCGGCGATCGCCCCTGGTTTTGTGGCAGTTAATGCCCCCACTGCACTGGCGTAAATCATCACAGTGCGGGCGTTCTCAGGGTCATGGAGGGCATCAACGCCATGTTTTTGTAGTTGATGCAGAAATCCGGCAACAAAGCCGTCTCCTGCTCCCGTGGTGTCTTGCACCGTCACGGGAAACGCCTCGATGTTCCCCACCACATCGCCAAAACAGTAACTACAGCCGCGATCGCCCCGCGTGATCATCAGCTTACTCACCCCGGGCAGTTGTGTGGCCACCTCTGTTACCACCTGGGTGTTAAACAGAAAATCCGCTTCCTCTTCCGAGAGTTTTAGCAAATCGGCATCGGCGATCGCCTTACGAATCGTCGCCTTTGCTGACTCAACATCCTGCCAAAACACCGGCCGCCAGTTCACATCGATCAGCACTTGCACTCCATGCTGTTGGGCCAAGTCTCGACAGCGGGCGATCGCTTGCTGTGACTGGGGATAGGCCAGTTCCAGGGTCCCCATTACCAAATACTCCGCTTCCACAAACAGGGATTCAGGAATTTGTCCCGCATCCAGGCGAGTGTCGGCAAAGTCGGCACTGTCGAACCCTCCAAACCCGGCAAATTCGCGATCGCCCTCCTCGCTTCGCACCACATACACCTGTCGGGTGGGGGCCTCGGGATGTCGCTGTATCCCCGTTATCTCAACTCCCACATCGTTTAAAACCTGAACTAACTCATCCCCCGGTTCATCGTTCCCGACACAGCCAATAAATCCCGCCGGGGTTCCCAACTTCACTAATCCACAAGCCACGTTCGCGGGCGCACCTCCGGGGTAGGGAGTCCAAGAGTCAACCTCATCATAGGGTTTGCCCACTTGATCGGCTAGGCAGTCAAAAAGGATTTCTCCCAGACACAAAACGTTTGAAGTCATAATGGGTTAAGAAGGCAGTAGGCAGTAGGCAGTAGGCAGTAGGGTAGAAGAGGGCAAGGTCGCCCTCTTGTGGTCAGCGAGCGGTAGCCGAGCTGTGGTCGGTGAGCGATAGCCGAACCGTGGTCACCCTCTATCCACTATCATCTACCATTCATCGTGTTGATTATTTTTGACGGCAATTGCAATCTTTGTGTCACCTTAGTGAAACTTCTGGAATCTTTGGACAAGGGCGATCGCTTTCGGTATGTGCCGATGCAGGAGGAACGGGTGTTGTCCCAATTTGAGATTACGCCCCAGGGCTGCGAGTTGGGTATGATTCTGCTGAACCCCGACAATCCTCAGGAACGTTGGCAGGGAACGGCGGCGGCTGAGGAGATTGGGCGACGACTTCCGGCTGGGGAGGTGTTTGTTTCAGCGTATCGCAACTTACCGGGCCTGAAGAATTTAGGTGACGGGGTTTATGAGCAAGTGCGGGATAATCGCTATGATTGGTTCGGCCGCCGGGATAGTACCTATGTGTCTCAGTATCCCCCTGATTTTAAAGCTGACGCAGCTGAATAGCGACTCCAGGCTCGTCGGAACCAGCGATAGGCTAGGACAACGCTATGGGGAACACAGAGGGCAAACAGGTTGAGGCCCAAACAGAGACTGGCGAGACTCAGTAAGATGAACGTGGGGGCTTGTACCACACCCACCGCAAACCAAGTCCAAACATGGAGAATCATCGTTACGGCAAAAATCATCGCCATAGCGGCTGATAGGAGCCTGATGGACAGGGGTTTACGGGTCGCAACGACTCCCAACGTGGTAAGGGTGTTTAGGAGGTTTGCAGGGACGAGAAAGGCGCAAATGCCGAGACAGTGGAGACGAGAGAGTTCGGCGATATGGGTAAAATCGATCATATTGACGTTTAATCCTGTTGAGGTGGCCGAAGCCCAGTTTCGAGGCAGTTTTGATGTATCCGTGCCGACTAGGGTGCAGACTATATTTTATCGGTTCTGGCCAAGATTACGAGTTGGCGTTGTCCATTTTTTGCATCATGGCGATTTATGTCTATTGGGGAGAGGATGAGTTTGCCTGCGATCGCGCGGTACAGACGTTACGCGATCGCAGTCTCGATCCGGCTTGGGGTTCGTTTAACTTCGACAAAATCCCCGCTGATACCCCGGATGCCACAATTGAAGGGTTAAATCAGGCGATGACTCCTCCCTTTGGCGGTGGACAACGCTTTGTCTGGTTAGTGGACAGCCCGATTTTGCAACAATGTTCCCAAGATCTCCAGAAAAACCTTGAACGCACCCTTCCCCAACTCCCAGAGAGTTCGGTGTTACTCCTCACCAGTCGCAAAAAACCGGATCAGCGGCTGAAATCCACTAAACTGTTCAAAAAGCTGGCTGAGTTTCAGGAATTTTCCTCAATTCCTCCCTGGAAAACGGAACTCCTGATTCGCCGAGTTCGCGAGGTTGCCCGGAGTCTGGAGGTTTCGATTACGCCAGTGGCGGCGGAACGGTTGGCGGAAGCGGTGGGAAATAATACTCGCCAGCTATTTACGGAACTCGAGAAGCTAAAACTGTTTGTGGGAGACGAACAGGTGGGGGTAAATGCGGTTGAGGAACTGGTCACCACCACCACGCAAACGAGTTTACAACTGGCGAAAACGATTCTTCAGGGAGATACGGCGGGGGCTTTGGGTTTGGTTCATGATTTAATTGCCCGTAATGATGTTCCTATTGTCATTTCGGCGACGTTGATTGGGCAATTTCGCACCTGGCTTTGGGTGAAGTTGATGATAGAGTTACGAGAACGGGATGAGAAGGCGATCGCCCAGGCGGCAGAGGTGGGAAACCCAAAACGCATTTACTTTCTCCGTCAAGAGGTGAGTCGCATTTCTCTGGGACAGTTACAGCAAACGTTACCGATTTTATTAGCTTTGGAGACTCAGTTAAAGAGTGGTGGGGATGCGATCGCCACTTTGCAAATGAGGGTGATAGAATTATGCGGTGTTTGTCGGGGATAAGTTCAGAGGAAGAGGAGAACCACAGAGTCACAGAGGACACAGAGGAAGAGAGAGAAATCTGTAGGGGCGAACGGTGTTCAGCGAGCGGTAGTCGAGGTGCTGTTCGCCCTCTGCCGGCTGTTCGCCTACAATCTATAGCAATCGAAGATTGCCTTAGGATACTCTGAGGAAGAGAATCTCCTACCTCTTGCCTCTTGCCTCTTGCCTTCTTTTCCCAAGTTTTTTTATCCTATTCAGACCAATTTTTGCTATATTATTGTGCTGCCAATTGTGCCTGGGCGTAGTTGAGATTTTGACGATACTCCAACGCCTTCTGACGGGCTAAATCACTTTGTTCATGACTGTCTGGAACATTCTCCATTCCAGTTATAGCCGCGTTCCAAGCATCAACGACTTCTTGCCACTCTTCAGCGGTTTGTGCCGTTTGGGTTAAGTCTGAGGCGTTAATCGCCTGGTTAACGGCATCCCGGAAGGGATAACTGGGCATCGTCGATGTGACTTCGATCTCTGAATTAGTCGTGGATTCTGGCGTGAAGAATGTGGCTTGCAAGGCATCTCGATGGGCAAACAATAGGCTACCTGAAACTCCTAATACTCCGCAGCTTAATAGAACTACAATTACTGGTAAGGCTTTGGATGTATAAGCAGCAACTGCTGTTAAGGGTTTGGCTCTTTTTTGACGTTCAACTAAACGTTTAAGTTGCGGTTTGAATCGATTTTTCCAAAGGTCTTCGATGTGATAGATGTAGGTCGCAATGAACAACCAGCTTAAACCCCAAAGACTCCAATAATAGATGAGAGATTCATAGTCTCCGGTGATATAGACCCTTGAAGAATAGGGTGATGTCTGTGGACCTTCAAAAAGCTGGTAGAAACCTACCATTTTTGCGGCGAGAAATCGCCCTGACAATTCACCTGTGCAGGAATAAATATCTGTATTGATGTTGATGTCTATATTAGTCGTGTCTGAACAAATAGCAAAGCTCAACAAGGGAATTACGGATAACAAAATAAAAGTGGTTATTCCCATAATGAGAGTTCCCTTATATCCTTCCGCCACACTGAACCGGTTGGGCTGTAAAAGCCTATGACTTCGGGGTTTGGGTTGACGCCAATAAAACCAAAATGCCTGGTAAAAAAGAGACAAAAATAGGCTACAAAAGCTAATTAAAAAGAATCCTACTAAAACGAAGATAAGGGCGATCGTCAAACCGCCATCCACCCAGGCTAATAGGGAAGCAAGAATTAAAAAGCCAACGCCTATGACACTAACAACGATGAGCGGAAAGCCAATTAGAGTTAAAAATAACGCTTTAATTCCCGAAATGTCGCGAGGTTTAAAGAGTTTGGGAACGGGTTTATCTGAGCTTGATTTGGACTCAGAGACAGCAACAGTTGAAGGGAGTGCTGGTTGATTGAGTTTGGGGGCCGCCTCGGATTGTTGGAGCGAAATTTTTTTGGCGTTGATAGCCGATTTGCTGTTACTCTTGTGAGACGGTTCTAATGATAACTGATGTTTCCAGAGGGGATCTGACGCTCCGGGACGAATGGCGATGACGCGGACAACTTGGAGTGATTCTAAGTTGAGTTTACGGACAATTTTGTGCAGACGGGGCAAAATCCAGCGGCGATCGCCAGATTCATCGATTAAAACAACAACCCGCAGACAGGTTCCTGATTTCGAGACATCCATCTTAATCACGTCGTCTTTGAAGACAGAATTAAGGATGGCTGCGATCGCCCGTTCGTCGCCGGCTTGAGCTTGGGCCAACAGACTGGACATAGCTGGATTGGGATTATAGATGTAAGCTACTCAAAGTATACCGGGTTTATCGCATATTGCCACATGGTTTTAAATTCGGTTACAAACCTTAAAACCCAATCCATGAACGTTTGTTGGCCATCCATTGGGCGCTATACTGGCTAAGGCGTCCAGGGGGACGTGATGGTTTCAACCTACCCCGAAATGAGAGTGCTGAGAGTAATGTTACATCTGCGAGTTCTGTCCAAACCACTAGCTACCGCTGCAACCATCTCCCTGCTTTTACTCAGTGGCTGTGGGGGAAATGCCTCGAACGAAAACGCTCCCGTCGCCGAGGGAGAAAATAGCCCCCAACCCTGGCTGAACGACTATACGACGGCACTTTGGCAAATCGAGCAACAACGGCAAAGCACCTACCCAGTTCTCCAGGAGAATATCCCTGACACTGAACAAGGGGCCTTGGCTGAGGTTCGTTGCAATCAACCGGAGACGATTCGCGGCTTTTCACGAACTCTGCGGCGAGAAATTGTGGCTTACTGCGATCGCGTGGCCGAGATAATCGAAGCGCAAAACTTAACGGTTGAGGAGTTTAATCAGATTCGCGATCGCCTCGACGAAGATCCCCTCCTGGAAACTCAAGTTATGCAACAGTTAACTGAATTACAACAGCAACAGCAAGGCTAGGCTGAATAGCCTGAATCCGGTCAATTCTAAAATCATAATTAAGAAACTGGGGTTAAGAGTTTTTTTAACGCTAGAATTGTGGGCGAATTTTATACAAAAGATGCCAAACTCCCACCACATCGCCTAATCTATCAGCCTTAGCAAAGCCTCTGAGGCTGGTTCAATCCATCGCGGGGCCGTGAGCAACATGGTTCATCAGATTCCCGTACAGTCTCCAGTGCAAGGATATGCGCGGACTCAGGTCGTTTGTTTCGATCGCGCCTATGGGGATGTTTTGCCTGAGTGGGTCAACAACATCCAGACAAGTCCGGGTGAGCCATTACTAGAGCATCGTGAAGTGGTCTTACCGGGACTGGAACTGGCCTATGTCTATTCCGCCGTTGCCAATGTTGAGCATTACACAATTCCCGAAGGGGAAACCCATTTCAGCCTTGATCTTGACCTGAATGCACCGATTATTTCCTGGACGGGCCATGAATCCTTGCGCAGTGCGCGGCAGACCATCGCCATCCATCGCACTCAGGTAGAGTACACCGGAGTCACCCCACCCGGTTGGCGTTGTTTATATATTTGCATGGATAATGCCCTACTTGAGCAGCTTGATTTGCTGCCAGCTTCTGTCTGGAAAAAAAGTCAAGACCCCCAAGAGGCGCTACTGGGGTTTAATGTTGTCACCCTAGATCACTTTCGTAGCTTTATTCAAGCTTGGTTTGCTCCATTTGCTCATCCCCATCAGTTCACAGCATTTTCACCGGTTCAGGCATCAGTATTATGGCTGGAGTTTACGGAAACCCTACAATTGCTCTTTGATTTGAGTGAAGCGAGTCGTGAAGCCTTCTTGTTTGACAAACCATCGCGGCGCTATCGCTATTTTTCTGATGCTTGTGCCTGGATTGAGGCTCATTTGGATCAACCGTTGACGGTAGAAATTTTGGCGAAGCATCTTCATGTTACCCCCCGCGCCTTGCAGTATGCCTTTCGGGATATCGCGGCAACTAGCGTTGCTAAGTACATTCAAGCACGGCGGTTACATGGGGTGCGCGAGACCTTGCTTTCAGGTCAGTTTGAGGGCTGGGATAATGATAAGGGGGCTGAGCCATCCATCGCGGCGATCGCCCGGCACTATGGTTTTAGCCATTTAGGACGGTTCGCACAGCAGTTCCAGCAGCATTTTGGTGTACTCCCCCGTCAGTTGCGATCGCGTCGCTCCTAGAATCCTCGTCGTTTCAATTTCCGACTGATTAACTATCAATGAGTATTATATTTTCATATCGCTGTCAACTCTTGATGGCGATTTTTTTGGCGTTATAGCATTTTTCAAAATGCTTGCTATACATCTGACACCGAGGAGGGCGCCGAGGAGGGCGAACAGCCGTTCGCCACTACAGATATCTATGGTATGACTTCCGAAAATTGGCGTTACTAAATGACCAGTCGGGTTTTTTATTATATAAAAAAATTTTTCTTTTTAAGTTGTACTTGTTCCCTTTTTGAAGCCAAGACTTTACTTTGTAATAAAAGTACACAAAAAACTTGCACAAATCGGATATTTTTTTTCACCATTCCCCTAGAAAGCCATTGATAATGGGGGTACATCAAATCAGAGTGCAATCTTAATTTGTTGGCTACTTATAGACTATTGCGGTTATTTGTTGACTGTTATTGCTGTAGAAATAACCGCTAAAAACCGTAAAGTTACTTATTTTTTTAGCGGTAGCCAACCGTTTATATTCCGTAAATTTACTGACTTAACCTTTAGCCAAGCAACAAATCTCGTTGCTCGAGGAAAACTGCCATGCTGGTTTCTACCCAGATTCGCCAAGCCAAGACTCAATCCCAAGCGTTCTCGAAGTGTGCGGGAACCGCAATCGATCTCATCATCTTCGATCCAGGGATTTCAGACCCCACCGCCTTGCAGCAGGGGTTAAACCCAACGGCGATCGCCCTCACCTTGCCTCCGAGTGGGAACCCGATCGCGACGATTGGCCGACTCTTGCAACAACAGGCCCCCGTCCGCTCACTCCATATCCTGTCTCACGGTCGCCCAGGGGCGCTACGTTTGGGCGATCGCTGGATCACCGCCGCCGACCTCTGCGCCACAGATCTGGCCGCCTGGCGCGAGTCCCTGACCGATGAGGCAACGATTTCGTTGTATGGATGCAACCTGGCCCGAGAGGATCTGACGCTCCCAGAACGGTTCGCGCAGCTAACGGGAGCCAGTGTCGCCGCCTCACGGACGGCCATGGGTGCCATACAGCCGGGTGGGAATTGGTGCTTAGATGCCATCGTCGGCCCAGGGCGATCGCATCTACCTTGGTCAAAATCAGTCCTGGCCGCCTATACCGGTGTTTTCGCCGTCTATGAAGTCGGAACCGAGAACGCACTGAGAATTCGGCTTGGGGAGGTCGGGAGTGGTGACATCATCTCCTTAACCCGGGACATCACACTCACCAGTCCTCTGATCATCTCCAGTGACACGACCATTTACGGCAATGGCTACGCGATCGATGGTGGGGGATTCGGGGGGACTTATCTCATGCGTGGTGACGGTTCTCCTGTCGCTAATCTCGCCCTCTATGACATCACGCTCAGGAATGGTTATGTAGAGGATCAAAACGGTTATCCTGCCGGGATCAGTACCAACAGCATAAACCTTGGCGGTTCCAAGGTAACCTTTAGCAATAACGTGGCTCGGGCTGACGCACCTACCGGTTGGGCTTCTGCAGTAGGAGCTGCCATCTATGGTGGAGGAACCGTTCATTTAGCCGACTCGCATTTTGAAGGTAATGCAACATTACTCTCTCCCGGGACTGCGGCCGATATAAGGGGGGGTTCGATCCAACCCTCAGACATCAGAACGGAAGGCACTGCGATTTACGCCATTGGGAGTTCAATCAATCTCCTCGATACCACCTTCAAAAATAACTTGTTCCCTATTTACCAGCCCAACGCTACCAACGGTTGGCACATTCATAACGCCACCGCCACCAACGCACAGCTCATTGCGTTGGTCGCCCCAGGATCAGGATCAATAGCGGGAACGCTTTACGCAACCGGAGGAGACGACTTAAGCGCGATTTCATCCGGCGGTGTCTCCCGTCCGCAACTGAGCGTTGCTAGTGGTGGAAGCATCACAGAAGGCGAAACCGGCACTGTTGATTTCAAGCTCAATGCGCCCCTGCCCTATCCCCTCGGGTTCAGCTATACCATCGACGGAACCACCTACACCAGCGTCTTCCCCCACAGTAGCACCACCTATCAAGCCAGCGTCTCGATCGCCGATGACAACATCTACAACCCCGGTCGAACCATCAACGCCAGGGTCAACACTGGGAACGTTTATACCCTAGGAACCGCCAGCACCAATATCAACATCAATGATACTGAACCCCTCATCAGTATCATTGCCAAGAGTCATCCCTCTGAAGACGGCGATCGAGGAGAATTTGAAATTCAACTGGACAAGCCGGCCCCACGGAACTTCAGTGTCGCCTACAGTGTCAGCGGAACCGCCACCCCCGGCAGCGACTACGAACCCCTCAGCGGCAGCGTTTCCATCCCCCAAGGTGCCAACCGAGCCAGCATCATGGTTGACGCGATCGACGATGACATTGTTGACCCCGACGAAACCATTATCGTTACCCTTACCAACACCACCACCAATTACGGTGTTGACAGCAGCGCCAATGAGGCCACTCTCATCATTGAAGACAATGATCTGCTGCCCATCGCCACCCTCACCGCCCTACAATCCCCCAGCGAAGAGGGACCCATCCCAGCCCGATTCCGCATCGACTTTGACAACCCCGCCCTACCCGTCGAAACCCAGGGGGGAGTCAGTGGCACCTTTGTATACTACGAACTCGTAGATGGAACCACCACAGCCGGTAAAGACTATATCCCCCCCAGTGGACAAGCCTTTATTCCCACTGGGCAGAACAGTGTCACCATTGACGTCACTATTATTGATGACCTAGAGTACGAACCCGATGGTGAAACCTTCGAGGTTAAACTTCGGCCTCACCCCAACAATCATTACGACCTCGGTTCCACCGACAGCCTCAACTTCACCATCGAAGATAACAATGAAATTCCCGAGGCCCGCATGGTCTTCCTCAGGGATGCCGCCGAAGAAGGGTCTGTCCCCGGAGAATTTCGCATCGAACTGTCTTCAGTTGCCCTAGCGGGCGGCGTAACCATCAGCTATGAAATCGTAGAGGAGAAAACCACCGCTACCCCTGCTGACTATGTTCCCCTCAGTGGACAGGTCACCATTCCTGAAGGGGAAACCCAGGCCACCGTCTCTGTCACCCCCATTGACGACATGGTCTACGACCCCGACGAAACCCTGACATTTCGCTTAAAACCCCCCACCGACGAACTCTACAGCGTTTCGGCCAGTGACAACGAAGTCACCCTGACCATTATTGATAACAACGTTATCCCCGTCGCCAGCCTGGAAAAACTCAGCGATCCCAAGG
Source organism: Phormidium sp. PBR-2020 (assembly GCA_020386575.1). GTDB lineage: Bacteria > Cyanobacteriota > Cyanobacteriia > Cyanobacteriales > Geitlerinemataceae > Sodalinema. Next base: position 4,972,649 of record CP075902.1, read on the forward strand.
AAGAAGACGAGACTCCCGGTGAGTTCAAAATCAAGTTATCTTCCATCGCCCTCGAAGGGGGAGTGACCGTCAGTTATGAAGTAGTGGCGGAGCAAACCACCGCCAGCAGCGACGACTATGCGCCCCTCAGCGGCAGCGTCACCTTCCCCGCCGGAAGCCGGGAACGAACGGTTCAGGTGATTCCCATTGACGATGGCCTCCACGACCCCGATGAAACCCTAACCATCCGTCTAAGCGATCCTGGCAGTGAACTCTACAGCGTTGGGGTGAACGACACGGTGACCTTCACCATCGAAGACAATGATCACCTCTATCAAGTTCGTCTCATCCCCGAAGCTAACGCCAGCGAAAACGGGACTCCCGGCTATGTGCTTGTGGAACTCGATCGCCCGGCCCTGGATCTAGGACTGACCATTGATTATGCCATCAGTGGGGGAGATGCCGTAGCCAATCGTGACTATATCGGTCTTAACGGTCGCATTACCATTCCCCCCGGTGAAACCCAGGCGCGCATTCGCGTCGAAGCCATCGACAACGCCATCGACGAACCCAACCGCACCCTAGAACTGAGTCTACTGCCGGCGGCACCGGGTCGGGTGATTGAACCCGATCGCAACTACACCGCCGATGGCAGCGCCCAAACGGCGATGATCCTCATCGAGGACAATGACACAGCGGGAGTGCGCTTGACGGCGTTGAGCAATACTACGAACGAATCCGGGGCGACGGCGGAGATTGAGGTCCGCCTCGAAAGTGAGCCACTCGAGCCTGTCACCCTAGACTTCACCTCTAGCGATCCCAGTGAAGGGGAACTCCTGGTCTCATCGGTCACCTTTGCCCCGGAAGAGTGGAAACAAGCCAAAACGGTCACTGTGCGCGGCGTCAACGATGCGATCGAAGATGGTGATCAACCCTATAGCATTACCGCCAACATCAGCAGCGACGATCCCGCCTATAGCAGCCTCAGCCTAGCTCCCCTCAACTTCATCAACCAGGACAATGACGGCTACCGCCTGCTGGCCACCACTCCCCCTCGTGTGACGGAGGGAGAAATCAGCACCTACAGCTTGGCCCTGACACAACCCCCGAGCGAAGCAATCCCCATCGAAATCCTCGCCGATGACCAAACCGAAGTCAGCCTCGACGGGAGTAGCTTCACCTCAAGTCTGGTCACGACCTTTACCAACACAGACAGTCAAACCATTTTCATCCGGGCGATCGATGATACGAAGGTTGAAGGGCGGCATAGTGGGGTCATCAGCCATCGTTTTCTGGATCACGGTGACCCCAACTACCCCAGTGCCAGCGAAACCATCTCGACGATTCTAACCATCGACGATAACGATCGCCCCCTGGCCGGCATTGTCACCACCGATGATGCGAGTGAAGAAAACCTAGTGGCCGGTCGATTTGGCGTGGTTCTCGATCAAAGCGCCCCCGCCGGTGGCGTCACCATCCGTTATGAGATTATTGAGGCAGAAGCTACCCCAGGTTTAGATTATGTGCCACTGTCGGGTTCCCTATTTATTCCCGAGGGGGCTGATGGGGGCGACATTATGGTGTATCCCTTCCAAGATGACATCGTTGAGCTTGGGGGTGAAATCATCACCATTGCCTTACAGCCGGATTCTGAGTATGACATTGACCCTACCTATGCCAGCGGGACCGTCACCATTTTTGATAATGACGTTGCTGGGGTGCGGGTACGGGAACGGGGCAATGCGACTCGGGTGCGGGAAAACGTTGCGGGGGATAGCTACACTCTGGAACTGACGAGCCAGCCTAGCGATCCGGTTACTATTGACATCAACACCAGCGGCGATGTGACGCCGAGTGTCACTCGCGTCAGCTTCGATGCCAGCAACTGGAACCTGCCGCAAACGGTGCAGTTGTCGATGCTCGATAACGACATTGCTGACGGCGATCGCACTCAAGTCATCAGCCACAGTGTCAGTAGTGCCGATAGCAATTATGACGGGATGTCGATTGATGAGGTGACTATCCTCATTATCGATGATGATGTGCCGGGGATCACGTTGGTAGAACCGGGATTTAGCACCCGCGTCACCGAGGGATCGGTCACTGATAACTACATCGTATCCCTGGATAGCCAGCCGACAGAACCGGTCACGGTGACGGTGGTTCAAGCGGCAGATTCCGGCTTAGAGGCCATCGCTCCTCTGGTGTTTACGCCGACGAACTGGAGTACGCCACAAACGGTCAATGTGGTGGTGATTGATGATTTCATTGATCGTGGCGATCGCACCACAACCCTGACTCACCAGGTCACCAGTGCCGATGAGAACTACGATGGCTGGTTACTCGATGAGATCACGGTCTTTGTGACTGAAGATGACGAAGCCGGCATGATTCTCAGCGAAAGTGCTGGGGGAACGGCTGTGGTGGAGGGGTCTAGGGATGATGCCTACACCATTGTCCTGACGAGCGAACCCGTTGAACCGGTCACGGTAGAGATTGTCATTGACGGGACTTCCAATTTTGAGGCGATCGCTCCCTTGGTGTTTGAGCCGAGTCAGTGGAATGTTCCTCAAACCGTTGACGTCAAACTGATTGATGACAATATTGCTGATGGCGATCGCAGCGCCATCTTCCAACACTTCGTCAGTAGCGACGACCCCAACTATGACGATTGGGACCTGCAAGATGTGCCGGTGAGTATTACGGAGGATGATTTTGTCGGCTTGACGATTCGTGAAAGTGGGCCGCGAACCTACGTGATTGAAGGGTCGGACAATCCCGACTTTATCGAAATCTTCCTGAGTAGCGAACCCATTGCCGATGTACGAATTGCCTTTAATACCGGCAGCGAACTCGAACCCATCCCCGATTTGGTCATCCCCCCTCAAGCTTGGGACAGTCTATTTCGCATTCCCATTTTTGCCAAACTGGATACGAAGTTTCAGGGGACGGAAGTCATTGAACTCGGCTTTACCGTCACCAGTGCCGATCCGAAATATGATCCCACGGGTGGTTTAGAGGATACCATCCCGGCACCGCCGCCTATCCCGGTGATTGTGGGCGATCGCCAACTCCTCGGCAACGAAACCGCAGATGGTTTAGGCATCGTGTTGGATCGCTTCGAGACCCTGTTTACCCAGAACCTGCGATCGCAAACATTCCCGATTTTATCTGAGTCCGTCGATAGCCTAGTTCCTGACTTGTTCGTCTTCAAAGATCGACTTCTCGCAGATCTACGAGAACTCGGTCCCGTTGACGGGATTACCACCCGTGCAACCATCACTCAAGCGTTGACAGAAAGTTTCCAGGATGCGGGGTTGGCTGTAGAACTTGACGTGACTCCCAGCATTGACCTCGACGAAATCGCCTTTATGGTGAACGTCAACTACGAGGACCAATTCACCACCCCTCTCAACCCCAATTTGGGCATTGATGACCTCAAATTCCAGCTAAACGGTGACCTTGACGGTCAATTCCAGGCTGATTTAGCCTTCCGTCTCGGTTGGCATCAAAACTTCGGGTTCTTTATCGATGCCGAGGAAACTCAACTCAATACTAACTTTGAAGTCAAACCGCCTCGGGAGTTTACCGCTCAAGGTGGCGCGGGATTATTGGGGGCAAAAGCCAGCGATGATGACAGTAATCCGACGGCGATCGCCATTGATTACAATCTCTCATTAACAGATATCAACGATGTGAGCCGCATTCGTTTCCTTGATGCCAACAACAATGGGATTTGGGATGACAATGAGCCAATGGTGGAAGAACAAGCCAACGGGACTTTCCCACCCTTGCCAATCTTAGGACGCTTCGACCTCGACGGCAGCGGTGTTTACGAACCCGAAGAAGGCACGATTCTCACAATTCCTAAACCCGATGATGGCAATCGCCTAACGCTGACCGAGTTACGGAGAAATGCCAACAATCCCCAACTGGTTAACGGCGACTTCACAGGAACCCATAACCTCGGTCTCAACCTCGATACGCAACTCCCCGGTTTAGAGAATGTACCCCTACCCCGCTATCTCTTTGCCCTCGCCGCTGATTGGGGAGACCTCACCTATGACCCCAACCAGGATCTCCTCCAACCCCTGCAAACAATTCCCAACCTCGCCTTCAACAACTTCGGAATTGATGTTGGCAGCATTGGTGATTTTGTCTTACCCATTTTTGAAGGAATCGGCCCGTTCCTGCAACCCCTAAATCTATTCGCTGATTTGCTCGACTTTGATGTCATCCCAGCACCAATCGGCAATTTCTTTGGTCTGTTTGATATCAACTCAATCGCAGGGATTAAGGTCAATCCCTTAAATTTCCAAAACTTCCTCGAAGGTATTGCTGATATCGATATCGATTTAGGAGACTTCAAAGTTCAACTGCAAAACTTCTTACGGTTTCCCAGTTTGATTGCCAATTTACCGACGGGATTTTTAAACTTCGGCTCCTTTCAAATTACCTCTCCAGATTTACCCCAACTTGATCTAAATTTACCGACTCTGGATTTACCCCGGCTTCCCTCTCCCTCTCTAGACTTAGGGTCTATGAATTTACCCCAGGTCGCCGGAGATTTCGATATTTCCCAATTGAACCGTAGCCGATCAATTCGGTTCCCGGTTTTAACTGACCCCATGCAAGGTCTATATCTCATTCTCGGCAAAGAAGATGTCACCCTGGCAACCTTAGAAACGCCGAAGATTGCTGCCCGAGGAAGTATTGATGCCAAGACGTCCATTTTTCAATCCTTTAGGAATTCACTTCCCAATTGGGTTAAAACGTTAATGGACGCTGCGGGTGTGGGTAAGTTTGACGCGCATGTCAAAGGGAGTTTTGACGTGCGCGCTGGGATGGGATTTGGTTTCGATACATTCGGACTCTTTCGCTGGGCCAATACGGGGTTTGACCCGGAACAATCGGACTTGATTTTAGACAGCTTTTTTGTCAGCGATCGCGCCAATCCCGATGGAACTGGAGAGGATGTCAAGGAACTGTATGGACGCTTTAATATCGGAGTTGATTTAGAGGCTGGAAAACTTCTGTCTGTTTCTGGAAAAGGATTACTCGATGGAGTAGTACAAGTCGATCTCGTTGACCCCAATGGCGATGGTAAAGTCCGTTTTTACTCGGAAGTTTTACCCCAGATTAAGTCACTCAATAATCTGATTCGCGCCCACGGTAACATAGCTGCTGCTGGAACTGCAACCCTAAAATTTTCGATTGATTATCCTAGTTTTCCGAGGTTTTGGAATACAGAAACCTATAAAAAAGACCTCTACACAATTGATTTTCCAAGCCGAGATTTATTCAGGCTATCTGTTGGCAAAAATGGGGTCAGTTTTGGCACTGCCCTTGATGGTCCTATTCAAGGAGCAGATGTTTTCTTTGACGCCAACTTCAACGGAATTTTGGATGATCTCGAACCCGCGACCATTAGCTTTGGGGCAGGGGACTATGATCTCGAAATTCCCTTGGACTTATTTGACCGCAACGGTGACGGTAAAATTGACCTAACCGAAGGTCAAATCGTTGTCCAAGATGGCACAGACATTGATACTTTCCAGAAACAACGCTTCCCATTCTTTACTGCACCGGAATGGACGATCGCCTCGCCCCTCACCTCCCTAGCACTGCGGTTAGCACAACCGGACTTGCCCGCCACCGCCGCCCGTTTAGGAACCGCCTTTGGCCTACCTGGGGGGTTTGATTTACAGACAGACAATGCCTTTACGGCCATTGAAAACGGCGACAGCAACGGCGCAACGGTTCTCATCGCCCAAGGTCAACTGCAAAACCTGATCATCCTGGGGGCGAACACCCTGCAACCCGAGGGCGAACGCAATGACATCGCCAATGCCATAATCGCTGAAGTCTCGGACCGAGTCCGCAATGGTACGGCGATTAACCTGACGGATGAGCAACAAATCACGAGCATTCTCACCCGTGCAGCTGGGGGTCGCTCAAGTGTAGATTTGTCAGCAACGATTGCTGAGATTCAAACCCGCAACCAGGCCATTATCGAGGCCCGCAACACCCCAATCGAGGACATCCGTGAGGCAATTACCAGCCACATCGCCCTCGACCAAATCGATGGCAGCTACTTTAACATTGCCGTTGACCCCTGGTCAGTGCTGCTGCGTACCAGTCAGCCTGTACCCCCGCTTGATGCAGCCAGCGATCGCGTCCTCAAACTCCTCAACTTACCCAACATCGATTTGGGAACCTTTGACCCCTTTGCCAACCTAGATAATCGCTTCGGGGTCGAGGTTCTGACACGCCAAATTCAGATGCATGCCACCGTCGCGCAGTTAGCGGATATTGCCATCGGCACAGGGGTTGAGGATGCAGAGACGCAAATCTTTGAGGCGATGGTGACAGCAATTGAGACGGGTGTGGAACTGGCTGACTTTAGCAATCCTGAGGTGATTCTAGCCCTGTTACAAGCCGTCGCCCGACCCCCAGCGGCCCTACAGATGGCACAAATCATCGCCAGTAGTAATGCCAACTTCACGGCGATCGCCAACACGGCGATCGACTCAGGCAACTTTGCCACGGTTCGCGATGACCTCGTAGAACTCCAGGTTATGGTTCAATCCCTGCAAGCCCAACTCTTGAAATCCGTGGCCGGCGGCAGGATTGGCTTCGACCAATTTGAGAGCCTGATGGCCTTCAATCAGTCCGGTTTAAATCTGACGACGGTGATTGAAAATATCATCGAAGGAACGGAGGAAAAGGACACCCTCATCGGCACAAATCTCAACGACTGGATTGCTGGCCGCAGCGGCGATGATGTGATTGAGGCGGGCGAAGGTGACAATATCATCTACGGCAATGCTGGAGACGATACCATCTATGGTGGTGATGGCGATGATATCATCCACGGCGGTCGGGATAATGACGTGATTTACGCTGGCTCTGGGGACAACATCCTCTACGGCGATTGGGGCGATGACATCATCTATGGCGGTGATGGAGATGACCTGATCAATGGTGGCGAAGGGGATGACACGCTCTATGGGACGGCCGGCAATAACTTCATTCGTGGCGGCCCAGGTAACGATGTCATTTATGGCGGTGATGGGGATGACTATATCCTCGGTGATGAGGGTGATAACTTGATCTATGGCGGTGATGGGGATGACCTGATCATCGGCGGTGACGGGGATGACACAATCCATGGTGAGGCTGGGGATGATACCCTCGTCGGGTTGGCCGGTGATGATCTGATTTACGGCGGTTCCGGCAATAATATCATCTTCGGCAACACGGGCAATGACACCCTCTATGGGGGTGAGGGGGATGATACGATCGCCGCTGGCAAGGACGATGATCTCGTGTTTGGGGAAAGTGGTAATAATTACCTGTTTGGCAACATGGGTAATGACACGATCTATGGCGGTGACGGGGATGACTTAATCCACGGCGGCCAGGGCGACGATCTCCTGATTGGCGGTGAAGGGGACGACACCCTTTCTGGAGATCTCGGCAATGATACTCTCATCGGCGGCCCAGGAGCGGACGTTTTTCAACTGCGTTCGGGTGATAGTTTCGATATCATCGTTGACTTTGTCACCGGTGAGGACAAGGTGCAACTCGTCGGTTTCGCCACGGAACTTACCTTTGAGGATTTAAGTTTCAGTCTTGTTGGCGAGAACACTCAATTGACGATCGACGATCAAGCCATTGCGATCTTTAATGGGGTTGTTAACTTCACCCCGGATGATGTCCTCGGCTTAGCTGTTAGCGAACTCTAAGAGTTGTCAGTGGAGAGGGGAATACAGGACTCAAGCACCTCATTCCCCTCTCAACTTGGACGGTCCTTGATATAGCAAAAGTTAGAAGGCAAGAGGCAAAAGTTATACCAATTTTCGGAAGTCATGCCATAGATGTCTGTAGGGGCGAACGGCTGTTCGCCCTCCTTGGTGTCAGATGTATAGCAAGCATTTTAATACCAATTTTCGGAAGTCATGCCATAGATGTCTGTAGGGGCGAACGGCTGTTCGCCCTCCTCGGTGTCAGATGTATGGCAAGCATTTTAAAAAATGGTATTAGAAGGCAAGAGGCAAGAGGCAAAAGGCAAAAGGCAAGAGGCAAAAGGGAGGTCTTTCCCTATTCCCTGCACCGCACTGAGCCTGTCGAAGTGTTCCCCGTTCCCTTCTTCTTCCCTACTGCCTACTGCCTACTGCCTTCTTCTTCAATAACGAGGAACAGAGCGATCGATAGCAACTGAATAGGAATCAATCCCCCCCGCAATATTAAAGACTCGTTTAAATCCCTGAGACTCTAACCATTGACAGGTATAGGCAGAGCGGATTCCATGGTGACATAACACATAGGTTTCCACATCAGGATCGAAACGCTCTAGGATTTTGGGAATCCACTCTTGAGATTGACTTAGGGGTAGATTCTCAAACCCCTCTAGGGCGGCGATCGCCACCTCCTCGGGTTCTCGTACATCAATCAACTGGAGGGGCTGCGCTTCGGAGGCGAGACGCTGCACCAACTCATTAACGTCAATGGATTTAACGGACTCAACCATATACTGCCTCAATCACGTTTCAAGGTATTACGCATGGAGAGGTTAGACTAAGTTTTAAAAAACTTTTGTAACGAGTCCCCTAAGCTTTCAACTAGAGAGGGATCGTTAGATTCAAAGGAAAACTCTTCTGCTTCAATCTCCCTGACTTTTGCCTCGGGTAGCCCCAATAACTCTCGAAGTTTTTGATAAGCCGTGGCTTCCTCTTCGTTAATTTTAGGCTCATCGGGTGTCCGCGAACTTGAAGCAATTACCTCATACCCCAACCGCAACACTAATTCCCGTTCTTCATCGCTTTGAAGTTTGGGTACTAAGTCTTCTAGGGGGATATTTTGAATACAATAGGCTTGCAAATCTTGCCGTAAGGTTTCCTGGTCTTCCGGGCTTTTGGCAAATAGCTCACCGAACCGTTTGAGCATCACATTCAGTTCTTCTTGGGCTAACTCGCCATCGGCCCAAGCCATCGCCGCAACAATGCGCAGCAAGTTCATCTGGCGAGGAGAAATCGGTGGGGGTGCTGGAGGTTGAATTGGCATAGGAATAGGGAAGAAGAAGGCAGTAGGCAAAAGAAGGCAACAGGCAACAGGCAACAGGCAACAGGCAACAGGCAAAAACCTCCCTTTTACCTTTTGCCTCTAAATGCCGCGCCCTGGGCTATTTGGGGCTTGCTACCACGACAATAACACGCGATCGCCGTTCCCTGACCCCAGGATTCAAAAAACTTTAGGGTTGTCGGGCTAGCCACGCTTCAATCCCTTGGGCTAGGGAGACGGCCAGGCGTTGCTGTTCTTGTTCGTCCATAATCCATTCATACTCGTATGGATTAATCATAAATCCTAACTCCAAGAGAACAGATGGGGCAATTTGAGGACGAGTTAGGGCGAAGTTAGCCCAAAATATGCCATATTCGGGGCGATTGAGGTCTGTCACTAGGTGTTCGTAGAGAAACACCGCCAAATCCTCGGCCTGGGGATGATACCAAAATGTACCAATCCCGGCGGTATTTTCGGCATCGCCACTGTCGGGTAAGGCATTGTAATGGATACTTAAGGCTAGGGTGGGTTCGGTTTTCTGAATCATATCCATCCGTTCCCGCAACCCGACATCAATATCTGTTTCTCGGGCGAGAACCACCCTCGCTCCCCGTCGTTCCAACTCATCTCGCAAGAGTAAACTCACCGTGAGGGCGGGTTCTTTTTCTCGTATCCCCGTGGGACTCGTAGCCCCTAAATCTTCGGGGCCGCCATGGCCGGGGTCAATGAAAATGGTCGTCCCACTTAGGGGTTGGCGTGGGTTGATGCGCGGGGGATGTCGCAGCGTCAGCACTAGAGTGGTGTTGTCATAGCGCAGATCATACCCCCACTGCTGGGGTGAGTTCATCTCAAAGGTATATTGAACCCGATCGCCCTCTAACTGTTGCCAGGTCATGCTACGAATGGCAGGATTGCCCCTGAAAGCAATTAAATCCGTTTGGGCGGTGGTGTTGTGCAGGGTGAGGCGGAACTGTCGCCCCTCTTGTTGGACTTGAGGGGGAACGCGACGATTGAGGGGAAAGTGAATCTCGGTGCGATCGCTCTGCTGACGACTACTAATACTGCGAATCACCCCCCGAGGAGGTTGTCCCGCCTCTTGTACGTCCACTTCTGCTCGATTCACCCAAACCCCATAATCTAAGCGCAGCCAATCCCCTTGGGCCCCCGTCACCGCCGCTTGCACTCCCTCGGGAATAGGCGTCAGACGGGAATAGCTGGTTCCCGGACCTGTTCGCGAGACGGCTTCTCGGTTGATAATCCGCGCTACGGGGAGGGGACTGATCTGGGCCGGGACAATCTCGACGGTTCCTGAAGCCGTGTCTCGCAGGCGGCGATCGCCCTGACGCAGTTCAAAAACGGGCTGTCCTAAAAGACCCGTTTCTTCAAACCGATGACAGCCTTCGTAGCGAGTGGCCATGGCAGTTTGAGGCTGATTTTCCCCCGTCAGCACCGCCGCATTCCCCGGTAACTCACTGCCATTCCACTCCGGAAACAGGGGAATCCGATGATCTCCGAGGCTGACAGAGCCGCTAAAATCGGCGGCGGGGGCCAAGGCAGTAAAACAGACCAATTCTCCTACCTGGCGCGTGATATCCACAGCGGGTTCGAGGGAGCCTTCCGCAAAGCCGAACCCATCTGCGGGGAAGTTGGGCGCGCGGGACAGACGAATTACACGGCGTTGCACCCGGCGATCGCCCACTTGCACCTCGATGACATTCTCGCCCATCTCTAGGGGAACAGTAGGGGCAAAATGTCCGGCCTGAGAGCGGTTGATGGAATCGCCATTGATCAACACCGTCTGATTGGGGTTCGCCGTACCGATGACAAAGATGCGATCGGCGACGGTTTCATGATTATCGGGAGGATACGACAGATGGAGAGAAGACTCAGCCTGAGCTGACGTAGCAATCATAACCAGAATGAAGGCGGATAACGCAAGGACTAGCCCCGAGATAGGACGAGAGCGGCGTAGCGAGACTGGCTTGGGAAATAAGGACATCATCGAGAGGGCTGCAACAGCATCAGAGTTAAAGCGAATTTTGTTCTACTTTAGACCGCAGCCGTTTTAGCGTCGACTCCATCGTCTCCACCAGATGATGCAGTTGCGGGAGATCGGCCTCCACCGGAGCCACCGGAGCTGCACCATTGGCGATCGCAGAGTGATTGGAATTAGCCCCGTAGTAGGTTCTGGCCTGGGACTCCACTTGTCCGGCTAACTCGGGAACCCGCAGAATTGCGGCACTACTACTGGCTCCTTTGAGTTTGTGGGCCAGGCGATAGAGATTATCCCAATCTTGGGTATCTAGGGCCTGTTTCATGGCTTCGACGGATGTGATCGCATCTTCGGAAAAGGTTTCGAGGAGTTCTTGCTGAAACTCGAGATCTCCTCCGGTAATCAGCGCCAGTTGTCCCAGGTCCACGAGATCCGGTTCTGAAACGGGAATAGAGGAGTCTTCTGATGGGGAGAGGGACGCGGGAGAGGGATCTTTGCTAGTGGTGGTGTCGGCTGGGAACTCAGGGAGCCAACGTGCCAAGATTTGGGCGAGGCGTTCCCGTTTCACCGGCTTGGTGATGTAATCATCCATCCCGGCGGCGAGACATTTCTCCCGTTCCCCGTCTAAGGCATGGGCGGTCATGGCGATAATGGGGGTACGAGCGCCATACTGTTCTCGGATACAACGGGTCGTGTTATAGCCATCGAGAACGGGCATCTGACAGTCCATCAGGATCACATCAAACAACTCCTCAGTCAGGCGATCGAGAGCCATCTGGCCATGATCCACGCACACGACATTGAGATAGCCAATCAGCTTGAGTTGATTACGAACAACTTTCTGATTGACGGGGGTATCTTCCACCACCAAAATTTTACCTGGGTGCTGGGAAAGCTGAGTTTTAGCCAAGACCGGTCGGCTTTCCCGGCCAGTCACAAAAGAACTCTCAATCGCTGTATCTGTCACCCCTTTAACCTCGTTGACGACCTCGTGGGCGACCTCGTCAACGACCTCGTGGGTGACCTCGTTGGCAACTTTAACGCGAGCGGTAAACCAGAAGGTGGACCCCTGACCCCATTGACTCTCAACGCCAATCTCTCCCCCCATTAACTGGGTTAACTGTTTACAGATGGCTAAACCTAAGCCCGTTCCTCCATATTGGCGAGTGGTGGAGGCATCCACTTGGGAAAAGGATTGAAACAGTTTATGTTGATGTTCTGGGGCGATACCAATGCCTGTATCTTGAACGGTAAAGCGCAGCCAAATCGTCTCTGAGGCCTCCTCTGGGACTTCTTCTGAGGAGGATGTTGGCAGGTGGGGGCGATTGCGGTTCCCGCACGCTTCGCGATCGGCATAGCTGGCCCGCAGCGTCACAGAACCCTGGGCGGTGAATTTGATGGCATTCCCAGCTAAGTTAATAAAAATTTGTCGTAACCGAGTCGGATCTCCCTGAATATGAGCGGGAATCGTCTCATCCACCTCAACCTGCAATTCCAAGCCCTTACTTTCGGCTTTGGCGTAGAGTAAGCGGGTCACATCGGTCATACAGCTTTTGAGATGAAAGGGAATTGACTCAATTTCCATGCGCCCAGCTTCGAGTTTGGAGAAGTCGAGAATGTCATTGACGATCTCCAACAGACTTTCGCCACTACTGCGGATGGTTTTGAGAAAATCCTCTTGTTCTGGGGTAAGTTGGGTGACCAGGAGTAAATCTGTCATGCCAATCACGCCATTCATGGGAGTGCGGATTTCATGGCTCATGTTGGCGAGAAACTCCCCTTTGGCCACCGTAGCCGCTTCGGCGGCTTTGAGAGCCGTCTGGAGTTCTGCGGTTCGTTCTTCAACGCGATGGGCTAGATGCGCTGAGGAGCGTTTGAGTTTGCGGTTGGCCCGGCGCAGTTCCCAGAGGTTTTGACTATTGACAATGACAATGGAGGTGGTGGAGAGGGCTAGGCTCGGAAGCACCAGGGGGGAGAGCCAGCCTTGGAGAAAGCTGAGATAGGTGATAACGCTAAGGCTTCCCACTCCGGTGGTGATGGTGATGACTGAGGCCAACAGTCCCAGATTATAGCCCCGCGATCGCGCCCAGAAGAGCAGTTGACCGGTACTGAGGGCCCCCAACCCCGACCAAAGAAGAATCCAGCCAAAAATGGCGTGACGATGCCACAGACGCAACAGAGGGCGACCGTCTAGAGCGGCGGCGAGGGTTTGACTGACGATATTGGCGTGAACCTCTACCCCAGCCATTTGCGGAGGGTCTTGGGTAAGGTTACTGCTATAGGGGGTATAGAAAAAGTCGTTGAGGCTGGGGGCGAGGGGGCCAATTAGGACGATGCGATCGCGGAATTGTTCAGGGGGAACGGCCCCTGTGAGAACATCGGTCAGGCTGACGGTTTCAAAGGTCTGACTGTGATAGTTAATCGGGATTTGGTAGCCACCAATCTCATCTTCAAAATAATCCCCAACCTTGAGGGTGATGGGGACAAAGCGAGCCTGACCTAATCCGAGATGCCCCCGTGACTCATCTAACGGTTTTAGGACAACGTCCTGTTGTTCAAGGTAATGCAACGCCAAGACTACCCCCAAGCCCAAACGAGAGTTCCCCTCCTCATCCTCCGCTGAAAGGATAGCGCGACGAATCTTGCCATCGGCATCGGGGAGAACATCGGAAATCCCCACCCGCCCCACGGCCGCTAACGCAGGAGGCGGCGCCACCGGATTACCAATTAACTTTTCCACCCCGAATAGGCTTGGGGTGGTTTCAAAGACCTCAACCAGTTCCTGATGACCCGGTTCAACGGGTAAATCTCGATATAAATCTAAACCAATGGCCGCTGGGTCAGCGTCATCAATCCGCCGCAGCACCTCACCCAAAACCGTATCGGGCATCGGCCATTGTCCGATTTCCACAATATCAGCTTCATCGATGGCAACAATGACTAACCGAGAATCCAGGGGTTCCTCAGAACGTACACGAAACAGTTGATCTCGAACAGTCCATTCCCAAGGGCGAAATAGACCCCACATCTGTCCTAGAATAAATAGGGCCCCAACTAGAGCTGGGGTCATGAGGACAAATCGCCACCGCCACAGCTTAACCCGAAGGCGCCGTCGCTTCAGTTTGGCGTATCGAGATCCCATAGACGATTTCAGATAAGCGTTTTGTCTAGTGTGCCATCCTCCTGATGCCTATCCTAACAGTTGAGAACACAGGGAATCCCGACGGAAATTGGGATCCCCTGTGTTCCTGACTCGTTTGTTTCAATCCCTGACGAACCAAGCTGACTGGGAACTTAGTCAACGTTGTTTAATGACTGTTGGGTTAACTCTTCCAAACCCACAGAGGTTAAAAGTTGATTCCAGTTTTCGGCGATGATGTGATTCTCCGGTTCTCCCTGATAGGCCGTGGCTAGGGTTCCGAGAGCGTCATACCAAATGCCAAACTCTCCATACACCTGAGCGGTGTCTAAGTCCGTCTCAGCGTTGGCTAGGGCTTCAGCCAGGGACTCTTCAAGGGGTAAACGGTAGACAGTTCCCTCGATGGTGGGATTGTTCGGGTCGAATTCCGAGACACAATGAACTTCAAAGTACCAAGAATAATCTTCCCCTAGGGCAATTTCAGGGTAATCGTCCGGCAGCGTAATCTGGACAATTCCACCCTGTTCGGGTAAATCAACGCGGGTTCGATAATGTAAGTCACCGCTGCTATTTTGGAGACTAAATGAGCCGGTGTTAACGGTGGTTTCAGGAACGTAAACAAAGAACGAGGGATGTTCAGACACGGTTAAGACGCGCTCAAAGTTGGGCAGAATTGGACGCACGGCGGCTACGTCTTCCTGGCCCACTAAACATTGACCGTTCGTGCGGCTCGCTCCACCGCTGGTGCGAGTGCGGGGGGTTCCGGCGACCCCTTCAGGAGTACTAAAGCTCACCCCTAACACTGAAGGCGCAGCAACACCGAAGACCGTTGTTAGGGATAAGGTGGCCAGAAAATAACGGGAGAATTGTGAAATAGACTTCATAATTGGGCCTCGGGATGAACTCAAGGTTGTTATTGGTACACTTCCTCACTAACATATTAACCGAGAGATTTGGGGAACTTGCGGCTAACGTGTGAAGCCTTCTTAAAGATGCGATGAAATTTGCTAAACTTGAGCAAGAATTTCCTTATAACCAATTGCCCACCAAGATAAAGGGGGCCCAAAAGAAGGGACGTTGATACTCCGATTGGTGCAGTAAGAACAACTGGGCTTGTTGTAAGGCTTTGGCTTTGCTCATTCCTGGCTGGGCCAGTTGTTGGTAGAACTCGGCCATTAGGTCGGCGGTGGCCTCGTCGCGGACGGCCCAGAGGGTGGCAATAGTCGAGCGGGCCCCACTGCGGACGGCGAGGCCGGCTAGGCCTAGGAGGGCGCGGTCATCACCCATGGCGGTTTGACAGGCGCTCAAGACCAAGAGTTCTAAGGCTCCAAATCGCTGTTCGTCCCGACGTTGCAGGAGTTGTCCTAATTCATTGACATTGAGCCGGCCATCCCAGGTGAGAATAAAGGTGTCTTCGGCGTTGGAACTAAATTGACCATGGGTGGCCAGGTGAAGAACAGGACTATCGGCACGACGTAGGGCATTACGAGTGGCTTCTACGGTGAAGGATTCATTAAGGCGCACATCGGCGTTAATCGTGCCGCGAATCCGGCTGAGTTCTGTTTCGACCCCAGGTAACGCTGTGAAGCCGCCACGAGCCTCACTCAACCCTGCGATCACCGCTTGCAGGCGGCGATTGTCTAAGGGTTGGGGTTCGAGAAGTTGCAGGCTCGGGGCGATCGCCACGCTATAGTCTTCGATGAGATAATGGTCGCCGTCATGTAAGACAGCCATGGGCAGGTTGCGTAAGTCCCCATCCAGGACAAAGACTAAGGTTTCCGTTTGGGCCTGTCGCAAGTCAGCGGCGGCGGGGCGAATCAGCCAATCATAGAGTTGTTGGTACAGTTGCAGTTGTTCGCTGCGGGAAAAGGACAAACTCAGGGATTGACGGAAGCGGTTGAGGGTTTGTCGTAACTCGCCTTCCCCGAGAGGGGTGCTGTAATGGCGTAGGGGTTGCCCCGGTAATCCTAAAATTACCTCCAGGCGATCGCTCAAGATAATCGGATAGAGTGCCGCTGCTTTAGCATCTACGGCTTCGAGTTGCATCGGACGGGCCTCTAAACAGGCCTCCCGGAAAAAGTTTTCCAGTTCTGCTACTTGCAAGGCTTCGATGGTTTCTCGGGCCTGTCTCAGTTGGGCTTGAGTGGGGTCTCCCTGTAACAATAAACTGACCAGGTCGCGATAGATGGGTTCGACGGTTTCTTGAAAGGATAGACGAACTTCTGGGTTAATGGCCACTAAATCTTGCCCGAGTTCATCGAGAGCGGTGACGGCATTGCTATAGGCCAGAATCGCTAAGTCTCTCTGGCCTTGGTGTTCATATAACTGTCCCAGTTGTCCTTGCCAACGGGCGATGATATCGCTGCTGTTCCCCAAGGGCCGGGCAATTGCAAGGGCTTGTTGGGTTAGGGCGATCGCCTCATGGGGTTGTCCTTGCTGCTGATACAGCTGCGCCAATTGTCCGACGGCTAAGGCTTCGGCTCGCGGATCGTCTAAGTCTCGGGCTTGATTAATGGCAGTTGCCAACAGATCGGCTAAGTCACGACGTTCAGCGGGTCCCCAGAGATGGGAGGCGGTTTCGGCGAAGTTGACGCGGGCATACACTCCTGGACGACTGGGAGGTAAGGCGTTGAGTTGGACTTGGATGGTGTCTAAACTCTCACGGGCAGCGTCTGGAAAACCCGCCTGGCGTTGCAAACTGGCCTGTTCTAAGCTGGCGGTAATCCGTTCTAGGGGGGTGGTGGCTCGGGTGATGGCTTGCTCATAGGCTTCAAGGGCCGCGTCAATCTCCCCCAGGGCGCGATGACTGTCGGCCAAGGCCCGAAACATTAAACTCTGTTGCGGGTGTCCCTCCTGTTGGGCCAGATCGATGGCTCGGTGTAACACCTGTTGGGAGTCCCGTAGATTGCCCACCACCTGCTGGGCAATGGCCAAATCAGTCAGGGCGGACACCTGTAAGGAGGGATGATTCAGGTCATCGAGTTGGCGGGTGACCTGTTCGAGTTGCTGCTGTGAGCGTCGGTAGAGGCCTAAACTTTGTAGGGCGATGGCTTGATTGTTGAGAGCGCCGAGTTCCCCGAGGCGATCGCCCTGATGGCGATAGAGTTCAGCGGCCCGTTCCCAGGTGTCTAGGGCCCCCTGAGCATCGCCTCGGGCCAGTTGAATCCGCCCTTGGGTTAGACGAGCTTGAGCTTCGACGGCCTGGCTCTGGGGTTGGCCATCGAGAGCATCTAAGGCTTGATTGAGGACCGCTTGCGCCGGTAAGACCTGTCCCAGTTCGTAGAGAGCCAAAGCTTGATAGGTGAGGCTTCCGGCTTGTCCGAGGCGATCGCCCTGACGGGCAAAGTCAGCGGCCGCCGTGGCGAACTGCTCCACCGCCGCCTGAAATTGGCCGCCATTGAGGAGCGATCGCCCTTGCTGTTCTTGAGCGAGGGGGGAACTTTGGGCGATCGCTATTGGGGGAGTAGCGGTGGCCTGGACTCTCCCCTGAGACAGGCCCAAAGCCAGGGTAAAGCCCAGCAGCAGGTAAAGACTCAGAAGCAAACCCAGCCCGAGACGAGGCAACCGGAAACGGATCATGACGACGTTAAGGTGATAAGGAGAATAGGGGAGACGGGACACCCAGATATCTAGCCACAGCCCTGACCCAGATTAACCGAGCGAGGGGCGACTAAGACCACGGTTCCATCGAGGCGATACACCCAAGTTGTCGCTTCAACCAGATTAGACCCTGATTCTAGCTCAGGAGTGCTGTCAGATGGGGAAGTTGTCTGTAGCGATCGCCAATCACGATGGTCGCCCCAACTGCTATGAGTCCCCCGCAGGCTATCACTGGGTTGCTCGGGCAGTCCCCCTCGTCCTGTGACCAGGAAACTATTACTATCACTGACGGCACAACCGGAGGCAATTTGACTAGCGGGATCGACCGGACGTTCCGTTAACTCCACTAACCCCGCCCCCGCTTCGGCATCGGGGGTTTGGATGCTGACGGTTCCATCGACACCAAACTCAGAACTGGCGGTAATTTGGCTGTTGCTCCCCAAGAAGAGTCCCTGGGTGGCGATTTGGATATTGCCCCCAGCGCCCTGAAAGGCATTGGCATCAATACTACTGCCATCGAGGAGGGCGATCGCCCCGAGTTGCAGGCTCATATTGCCACCATCGCCGCCAGCGGTGGCCGCAGTCCCAGCGCGAGTCGACAGGGTACTGCCCCCCTGTAAAATCGCCACATCCTCTACATTTAGGTTGAGGTTGCCCCCCTGCCCTAAGATACTGGTGGCCACAATCTGCCCCCCCGTTAAGGTTAACCGTTGTCCTTGCAGCTCCATATCGCCAGCATTCCCCAGACCCAGAGAACTTACTGAGAGTTGAGCTTGATTCCCCAGATGCAAGTCCCGGAAGTCCAGGCGCAGATTTCCCCCGGCTCCATCCACCGTTGACGCACCAATTTCGGCGTTATTGAAAATCTCAATGCGATCGGCCCGGATCTCCAGATTCCCGGCGGCTCCTGTTCCGCGACCTCGTACCGCAATTTCTCCCCCATCTCGGACTCGCAACAGAGGGGTGATGATACGAAGATTGCCCGCTTCCCCAGCTCCCCGTGATTCCGCAAAGAGGGCGCTAGGTTCCCGAAGACCTCGGGCCGAGATGATCTCCCCGCCAATCTCAACTGACTCACTGGCTTGAATGGTTAAACTGCCTGCGGCCCCTTGTCCGGCGGTGGCCGCCGAGACCCGCGAGCCGTCGCTGAGGCGTAACCGTTGGGTTTCAATCTCTAGGGAGCCAGCCCCGGCGGTTCCCTGTTGTCCGGCCACTTCCAATAAAGAGGAGGTGGTAAAAATGCCGCTGAGCCAAACTCGGTCATCACTGGCTTGGCTCAAGTCGATGGAGTCGGTGGCACGAATCCGCAGGTTTCCTCCTTCTCCGGCACTACTGGAGGCGGCTGAAATTTGCATTCCGCCCCGGGCCTCTAAGGTTCGGGTTTCAACCGAGAGATTACCGGCGTTGCCTCGCCCTAGGGTGGAGCTGAACAGTCCACCGGGGAGAATGGCTCCCGCTGGGGTTCTCTCCATGGTGATGCGATCGGCGATGACCTCAAGATTGCCACTATCGGCGGTTCCGGTGGCACTGGAGGCGGTGCTGACAATGCCGCCATTCTCAATCTGGAGCTGGTCAATGGTGAGGCGAATATCTCCGGCTCGGCCGGCGGCGGTGGTTCCGCTGAGGACAAGGGAGCGATCGGCTAGACGAAACCCCGACCCGTTGACCTGGAGATTGCCCCCTGGCCCCTGATTGAGGGTGGTGGTTAAAACGACTGCACCCTGGCTCATGTCAATCTGCCCACCGCTGAGGCTAACAGAGCCGCCGGGGCCGGTTCCGAAACTGAGGGCATAGATGCCATCTTGGAGTTGGCTGGGGTTGAAGGTTTCGTTGAGGAGTTGGGCGAGAGTCCGGCCGGGTTCTGTGCCTTGGATGTGGATGCGATCGCCGCTGAGGCGAATATCACCTCCAGCCCCGGAGGCGAAACTGGAACTGGAGATGAAGGCGCGATCGCTCATCTGGATATCTTGGCTACGAATGGTAATGCCTTGGCCATCCATGGGGCCAAAGGTATCGGCCCGCAAACCAGCGCCGTCTTCAAGTTGGATGCGATCGCCATAGAGGTCAATGGCCCCACCCCCTAAGCCACTACTACTGACGCTGGCTCCCTGGGACAGATGCAAGGGTCCCCCGGCTGTGGCTTGGTCGTAATTGAGCTGCGTACCCAGGCCCTGGCTGGAGGGAGTCCAGGTGAGGGTACTTTGCCCGCCAAAGGCCCCCAGGAGGATTTGACCGCCAAAGCTACTGAGATTCCCCCCAGCAAGCTGTAACTCTCCGGCAAACAGGCCTAGAGTTTCTCCTGGAGCGACGGTGAGTCCGGGAGAGTCCGGCAGGGGGAGACGGGCATCGAGGTCGGGAATGAGGGGACTGGCGGCTCGGGATTGATTGCGGATGGGGGCGGGATTGTCGCCAAATTGCAGGCCAATGGGGATGCTAACGGTTAACAGAGGGTCGGCACCTTGGGGGGAGCGGGCCGGATACTGACGACCATCGGCGAAGAGGAGATGATCGGCGGTGCTGGCAATAAAGGAGCCACCGAGTTGCAGTTGGGCGTTTTCCCCAAACTGGATACCGTTGGGATTGAGAAAAATCAGACTGGCTTGATGGTTGGCGGAGAGTAAGCCGTCAATTTGGGAAAGGTTCTCGCCGGTGACGCGGGTGATAATCCGTTCGACGACGGCGGGGTTGTTAAAGTGGGCTTGCCAACCGTTGGGCAGACTAAACTGTTCAAAGCTATGAAAGAGGTTCTCGCCAGCGAGGGTTCCTCCTTCAAGGGTGAAGCGGCTCTCGTCTTGGAGAACGCGGGAGTTTTCCGGAAGGCTGCTGTCAGGGATGATTTGACCCCAGGCTGGGGCGTTAGTCCCTAGGGTGAGAAGCCAGACAGCGAGGAGGGGGATGGCCGGCGTCTGGGGACGATGGCGATGTGGGTTCCCAGGGGAGGGGTCTCTCATTTGACCTCTGTGGGTAATTTATTAGGGACGATTTAACCAGATTCCCCGCAACCCGGCGGCGATCGCTCCTTCTACGTCTTCTCGGTAACTGTCACCAATATGCCAGGCGGCTTCTGGGGGACAGTCATGAGCAGCTAAGGCACAGTGCCAGACCTGGGGGCTGGGTTTGGCGGCTCCGACTCGGGTCGAGACGGTCACGGAGGTAAAGAATTGGGCTAGGTCGAGGGAGTCGAGAACGGTGTAGAGCCGGGAGTCAAAGTTGGAGACGATGCCCAATTCTAGGCCCTGTTGTTGCCAATAGGTTAGGGCGGGCCGGACATCGGGATAGATGGTCCAAGGTTCGGCGGTGGCGAAGTGGGCGAATAGATGCCCGAAGAAGCTCTCGAAGTCGGGGAATTGCTCTAGGACACCGAGACGGCCAAAGGTGTCCTCGGCGATGGCCAACCACCAGTTAAATTCCTGTTGGAACAGGTTTTGGGGGGCAATGTCCGGAAATTCCGCTGGGGGGGCTGCCTTGAAGGCTTCATAAAAAGCGTCGTTGGTGGCATCGGCATCCAGTTCAATCCCGGTCTGTTGTCGGGTAAAGTCGCGATAGACGTCGCCGACACTGCCACGAACGCCAAAGATTGTGCCGACGGCATCGAGGAAAATGACGCGCGGCGTTTCGGGGTCTTTCTGGGATGGGGTCAGGGGCAGTTGCTGGGTCTCATGGGGTTGTCCCACTTGTTACGTAAACCTCTTGGGAGCGTGGAAGCCCCGTGTCTTTAGACCGGGGAGGAAACGGGACCGGGGGACTTTAGTCCCCGTCAATCTTTCAAGCATAGGCGTAACCATCCTTTCTGTGAATAGGTTTGCAGTATTTGTGGTTGATACCTGCCACCCGTCCAGAGGCGGTGGTAATATCAAAACTGCCAGAGGCACGGCAGAGAACCCGTCCTACATGGGAGCCAATTTTCTTCCCGGCCGTGACCGTAGCCGCCACGATATCGCCAGTCTGAAAACCGTTGTGAATTTGTCTCCTGGAGCGGTGACGAGTCGGGAATCCATACTTATTCGTCCCGCACATCCGACGAGTTCCATGCCCCTTCGCTATGATCAGCAACGGTTTTGACGTCACAATATCGAGGGATTCGACGTCTCCAACACAGGCAGCATCAAGCCAATGAGCTTTAGGTAGGTTGAACCGAAGTCGATTGAACTTCGTTTGTCCACCTGTGCCTGTGCTGACTGGGACTCCTGTGGCTTTGAGAGCCTTGAACAAGGCCCACCGAGTCGAGTTGACGGCAGCCGCATCTTTAAGAGGTGATTTTGCCTGCCTCAGAAGACGACTGAGGACATCAGGCTGCCCCGATAAAAAATCCCGAATGTCCCCATTGCCTTTGGCTTGATTGCACGAGCGGCAAGCCATCGTCAGGTTAGACACCCGGTCAGAGCCACCCTTAGACCGGGGCTGAATATGCTCAACTTCAAGGGGTACATGTTTAGCACCACAGTAAGCACAGGTTCGGCCCCACTTTTCCAACAGGTATTCCCTGACTTCGTAGCCTTGTAAGGCTCCCTGCTGATACTCAACACCTGAGATATCCGGGTTTTCCATCAATTGTAGGTCAAACCGTACTAGCTCTTGAGCCATGTGGCCAACTGGGGCAAGTCTACGGAATCGGTTAACCCAGGTCATCAGAGTATCGACTCGATGCTGCAAGCTTGGAGCTAGCCAACCCTCGCTCCGGGTCCGATTCAAGAACCGAGCCGGCCGATATCGGGTCTTGCGGTTTCGTCGAGAACGTCGCCGTTGACGACGGGACCGCAAGGCTTCTACTATCTGCTGTCCTCGGTGCTGCAACTCGGCAGCAAAGATGATTCGATTCCCTTGCTTCAGGGCAATTCCAGTGACTTTAGAACCTGGGTCTAATTTGAGTTCGAGGGGTTCAGGATTCGCATCAACCTCCTTATTTAGAATAATGGTGAATGGGTAGCGTCGAAATACCGATGCTTTTCCGGCGTTGAGTAGTGACCGTGCGACCCCTGGCTGGCAGGGGGTCAGAGGCTTACGGTTGCGATCTAAAACGAAAACATGGTTAGACATTGTTGCGTCTCTTCTGATTGCTCGTCACGTTTGCCTCGCCAAGGTTCAGAGTCGGTACTCTCCCAATCGCACTGTCTTAACCCCTTAGGACTGTTTAACGATTCGGTTCTAGAGCCTGGAACTGGCACGCATTCCAGGGTAGGAACGTTAACTCTTGCTCTGAACGTAGCTTGTTAGGGCTTAGGCTGGTCAGCTATCCTGTTGCGGGAGGCACGAAGCCCCCGTGCTTCAGCCGGGGGTGCTGACGTCAGTACAGCCTTTAGACTTTACTGCGGAGTCAGGAAGGCCCGCAAGGGTTCTATCATCCAGTTGAAGCCCACTTTAACTTGGTGGTCTAGGGTGGGTAGGCGGTAGAGGTAAATGAGGCGGCGGGCAATCTGGGCCAGGGGACCGTCTAGACTGAGTCCTAAGCCGGAGAGGGTGGCGTTGTCGATACCGAGGGTCATCATTTCGCCCAGGTCTTGATAGCGGAAGGGCAGCAGGGGACGGTGGCTGAGGGAGGCCCAGATGTTCCAGGCGGTGTAGTCGGCTTGTTGGAAGGCGGCTTGGGCGGTGGCGGGAATACTTTGTCCGTCGGCATCATGAACGTCGGCGAGGTCACCCAGGGCGAAGATGTTGGGGCGATCGATGACTTGCAGATGGGCGTTAACCTGGATTTTGCCGCGATCGCCCCGGGGAACGGGCAGCCGCCCAACGACGGGGGCGACTTGGGTCCCCACGGTCCAAAGGACGAGGTCAACGGGAATTTCGTCGATTTGCCCTCGGTAGCGTAGGGAAATACTGTCCTCGCTGACGGAGACGACGTCGGTTTCTAGGTCGGTCCAGACGCCGCGATCGCTCAGGGCCCGTTTGCCGGCATTGCGGTTAAATTCGGGGGAATGCCGCAGGATGGTGTCGTTACGTTCGATGATGCGGATGCGGCCTCGATTGCCCAGGCGATCGGCTAGTTTACAGGCAATTTCTACGCCGCTATAGCCGCCGCCAACGATGGCCACCCGGATTTTATCGGAATTGCTGGCTTCTAGGTTTTGTAGCCGTTGCCGGACGCGGTAGGCATCGCTAACGGTACGAAAGGGGATGGCATGGTCAGCAACACCGGGAATGTCATCGAGGGGGGTTTCGCCACCTAGGGCCAGGACGAGGCGATCGTAGTCGAGGCGATCGCCGCCGACGAGAGACACCTGTTGGGAGTCTGGGTTAATGTCTTCGACCTGTGCTTGACGAAATTGAATCGGGGTATTGGCGAGGAGTTCAACGAAGGGGGGGGCGATTTCCCAGCTTTGCAGTTCGTCGGTGACCAGTTCGTAGAGAAGGGGGGCGAAGACAAAGCGATCGCTGCGATCGATGAGGGTAATCTCGGGTTGAGTGGCGCTTTCCCAGGGGAATTGAGCCAGTTTGAGGGCGGTGTAGAGTCCACCAAAGCCGCCGCCGAGAATACAGATGCGATTGGAACCGTCGGTCATGATTAGCTTGGATCTAGCGAGGGGGGGTCAGAACGTGATACCGTCCCTAATAGCTTAGCTAACTTCTCCCCATTTCTAGAATTGGCGGGGTCGCGGCTGTTCCTAATTGGTCTTCATGTGTTGAGGTAGCTGCCATGTCTCTCGTTCTGCGTACCCTCACGAATACGGTGTTTAAGCAGCGTCCGATTGAGTCTAAGGAGTTACCGGATCGCGAGAAGGTCTCGGTGACCCGCGATCGGGAGTTTTCTGTGGATACCTTCGCTCAGGAACGGAATCATCTGCGGGTGACGTTTAAGGATAATGCTCTGGCGGGCCTCGATACTTGGTACGCCTTCGGGGAGCATGTGGAGATTCTGGGCCAAGCCCCCGCAGAGGCCGGGATGTCTCGTCTCTACCCCAAGCCTCGACCCCGGATTATTCAACTCGATTGTCCCTATCTGTCTCAGTTGGACAATTTTGAGAATCCCACTGGCTCCTGTAATGTGACGGCAGTGGCCATGTGCTTGAAGTATTTTGGCATTCCCCAACGCACCAATGCCCGACAGTTCGAGGATGAACTCTATCGCTACGCCCTCAATAACAATTTAAGTCGTCATAGCCCCTATGATTTAGCTAAGATTGTTAGGGACTATGGCTGTCAGGATGAGTTCCGCACCAATGCTAGTTTCGATGAGGTCAAGGATTGGCTGGCTAACTTGAAGCCGGTGATTGTCCATGGCTATTTCACCTCCTATGGTCATATTGTGGTGTTTGTGGGCTATGACGAGGAGCGAGAGCAGTTCTTTGTCCATGATCCCTATGGGGAATGGTTCTCGACGGGCTATCGTACGGATTTATCTGGGAAGTATCAACGCTATTCCTATCGTATGATTCGCGAGACTTGTAAGCCGGATGGAGATTTTTGGGTTCACTTTATCTCGAAGTAGCCATCTCGAAGTAGCCATCTCGACGTTGCCCTGATTAGACGTTAGTTTAGGGGGGTGACAGTCTCGGGCTTGAGGCATCAGGTTTTGGGATCTGGGAACTCGGACATCTCATAGTGCTTAAAATAGTGCTTAAAACCCGTTTTTGAGGCGATCGCACTGTCATCGTACTGTTGTCGCACTGTTCCAGTAACGTCTATGTTTTCTCCTAATTCCACTGATCCCGATAGCATTTTTGCCCAGCTTCCCCCCCAGGCCCGAGACTGGGCTGAACAACTCCATTGGAATGAACGCCGCTATGTTCTGTCCCTCTGTCATATCCTCTGTGCAGCACCGTCGGAGGTGCAGGCGGAATTTCTCGATGAATATACGGCGGATGGGTTAGTCTCTCGACTGATTGAAGATCGCGATACTCGCCAAAAGGTTAAATACTATCTCGAACAATTCCATATTGAGACGAATCTCAGTGAAAGTCTCTTGCGGGGCTATATTCGTCAGTTTTATATTCACTGTGCCCAAGATATGCAGCGGCAACCAGAACAGTATTTAGAAGTAGCCGTTCGACTGATTGGCAGCTCTGAAGAAAGTAATAATGCTTTTAATTATACCCTGGGATTTGAGTTGCTAAAAATGATGTTTACCATGAGTTGGATTCAACAAGAACGACTCTATCGTCTGCAACGAAACCAGGACGAATTTCTCAATAAATATGTCAAACCCATTCGTTTTGCCCACCAAATTAACGGTATTGTGGTCCCTAAAGACAAGAAAAAGTTTTTTGCAAAACGAGATTACTATGTCCAAGCTCCTAAAATATCCCGTAAAAAGCTGACGGAGTTGGTGATGGTGACATTTCGAGCCGAAACGGTAACAGAGTTTGGGTTTTCTGTGATTCGTCATCCCAATTATCTGCAATTTAACTATGAGTATATTTACACCCCAGAAGCTGAGGATATTTTAGGGAATTAGAGTATCATCAAATTTTCGTTAGATAGTTGGGAGAGCGTCGGGTCAGTTTGCTGCGAGTCCGGCTTGATATCGTTTAGGGTTCAGGGTAAAATGGGGAGGCTCAGGTCTCAGTTGTCCATGGCCATAGATCACTAATTGTAACAATTAGACAAAAATCGTTAAATGTCTTTAAAAATTATTGAAAATTTCGACGGCAGCTTTCAACTACAACCCGAAGCACAACAAATTCTATTTGATTTGTTAACTAATGGTGCTTTCTTGGAGCAGGTTTGCCAACAGTTAAGCTGTTCAGGATTGGAGTTTACGGGTAAGCTGTTCCAGCCAGTTCCTTATAGTACTGCTACTCCGAAAGGAATGCCTAAAGACTTTGAGATCTATCATGAGTCGGAGGAGTATTTTATTATTAACGTGCCTCCGAATTTCATGGCTCAAGCTAAGATTTTCAAGCCCAGTCGTCTTTGTGCTATTTATCGCCGCAGCGAGACGGAGTAACGTTCAAGCTAAATATCTTAAAAAATTGGCTTTTATTTACTAAACCAAGAAAAATGTCAACCCCCTCCGAACTTCCAACCGAACTTCCAAGCCTGCAAGACCTTGAACGCCATCCCTATCTAACTCCTGATGGGTCAGTGTCTGATGATTTTTTAGTGGGTAAAGTGGGAATTTATGCCATTTTTGATGAGCAGGAAACCCTTCAATTTGTTGGCTATTCTCGCAATGTGAGTGTGAGTTTACGCCAACATCTCATCCGCAAACCAGAAGACTGTTACAGTTTTAAGGTCGAAACGATTGCTCGTCCCAGTCGCCAGGTGCTAGAAGATATCCGCCAGCATTGGCTACAGGAAAATGGGATGGTTCCCCCTGGAAATGGCGAGGCTGAGGCGGAATGGACGCAACCGATTGATGTTAAACCGTTAATGACCGATGAGGAACGGAATGGGTTAGCGGAGGCGTTAGATGAGGGAAAAAAGACGAAATGTATTAAACAAGTGGCCCGTCGGATTCAGGGGAATCTATTAGAGCGGTTGGCGGCTCGGGGTGTAACGGAATCGTTCCGCTTTAATCCGAAGTTAAAGGAACAAGGTCTTTTGGAGTTGAAATAGGGCTAATTTTTGTTTGGCTTTAATTTAAATTAGACTTACGATTGAACCGATTTCGTGTCAAATCTGGGTCAAAAAACTACCCCTAGTATTACCTGAGGAAAGGAGGTTTTTCGGTGAATATGTCGTTAGAAGACCTA